>CAZTMT010000003.1:0-244477 GCA_964615335.1 uncultured Clostridia bacterium | reverse complement strand
CATAGGGAGGCAAATAATCCCCCGCCCCCTCCACCTCCAAAAGCACCGTCACCTTCTCCTCATCAAAAAGCGGCTCCGCCTTCAGCCGATACCCCGGCACATACTCCTGCACTTGCCGCACCATCTTCTGGATCGCCTCCCCGATTGCCCCCCGATCCGCCCCATCCCGCACCACCGCATACACAGTGTTCCGCATCAGGATCGGAGGCTCCGCCGGATTCAAGATGATGATCGCCTTCCCTCGCCCCGCCCCCCCAATAGTCTCCAGTGCCCGCGCTGTCGTCTGCGTGAACTCATCAATGTTCTGCCGCGTCCCCGGCCCCGCACTCCGACTGGCCACCGTCGAGACGATCTCCGCATACTCCACCTCCGCCACCTCTCGAATCGCCGCCACAATCGGAACCGTCGCCTGCCCCCCACAGGTCACCAAATTCACATTCCGCTTATCCAAATGCTCCGACAGATTCACCAACGGAACCACATGCGGTCCCACGGCCGCCGGCGTCAAATCGATGGCGATCTTGCCGGCCGCCTCCAAAAGCTCCGCATGCCGATAATGCGCCCGCGCCGTGGTGGCATCAAAAGCGATCTCAAACTCATCGGCGTGCTCCAGCAGCTCCTCTATTCCCCGATGTGTCGTCCGATACCCCAATTCCCGAGCTAACCGGAGCCCTTCTGATTCCGGCACAATTCCCACCATCCAAGTCAGCTCCAAAAGCGGACTCCGTCGGATCTTGTACATCAGATCGGTCCCAATGTTGCCCGATCCCAAAATCGCCACCCGCACGCGATTGGCCGCCATCGCCACTCCTCTCACTCACACAAGCTACCGCCCTTTCGGCCAGCCCCCCCTCTTTCTGGCCTCCCCCTCAACATATCCCACCACACTATACATCCCCCCACTCACCCACGTCATGTCACCACTGAAACGCCCTTCTTTCACTGCTGAAAACCGCATACACTCCACACTTCCTCCCGCCACAAACCCCGCACATCCCGAATCACAATCCACCCCCGCTCCCGCCGCACAACTCCCTCTCTCTCTAACTCCCCCAGCAACTGGCTTAAATACGAAGGCGTCACGGCCACGACTTGAGCCAGCTCCCAATACCTCAGCGGACATCGCACCCGAACCTCCCCTTCTGTACACCCTTGAACTTGTGCCAACTCCCACAGCACCTGCTCCAACCTCCGCCGCGCTTCCCGATGCTTCAATCCGGCCGCTTGAGCCAGATGCTGATAGACCTCATGCGCCTGCATCTGAAGCACCCGCCAAAACAGGGACCCATCCGTACGGATTCGATCCCGAAACTCCCCCACCCACATTCGTCGCAGCCGACAGGCCGTCACCGTCTCCGCTGTCACTATATATGCCTTCTCCAAAAGAGCCGAGGTCGCTCCCAAAATCCATCCCGGCGTCCGTAAGCCCAAAATCAAGGCTTGCCCCTCTTCATTCACTCGCACCAGCTTGACCATCCCCTGCTCGATCAAGTACACATATCGAGGCGACTCTCCTTGACGGAAGATCATAAGACCCGGGGGATAGCCCTCGGCCGGCCCCCATCCCGCAGGCTCCCGCACCTCCGACTCCCGTCCCGGATTGCAAGTCCTCAGCATGGGACTTACCCCTGTCATCGTCCCTCCTCCCTTGTTTTACAGCAGGCGAATCCCCCCTGCCGGTATTCTTATGCGAAGCGTACGGAGACAGTCCCCAACTGCTGGAAATCAGCCTCAATGAGGTCCCCCGAGGTCACCGGTCGCGCTGCCCCTAATGATCCGGAGAGAATGACCTCCCCCGCCCGCAATCTCTCCCCAAACGCGGAAAGAGCACGTGCCAACCATGCCACAGCCCGCGCCGGGTGGCCCAGAACCGCCGATCCAACTCCTTGCAAGACGTCCTTCCCATTACATCGGAGTACCATCTGCACGGTCGCCAAATCCAACCCGCTGACGCCCCATCTTTGCTTTCCCAGCACGAAGACTCCCGACGAAGCATTATCCGCGATCGTATCGGCGAGCCGAATCCGCCAGTCCCGTATCCGACTGTCAATCACCTCCAAGGCCGGAACCACATACTCGGTCGCTTCAAGCACCTCCTCCACTTCCACCTCAGGCCCCACCAGATCTCGCCGCAACACAAAAGCAATCTCACCTTCAATCCGTGGCTGGATCAGATGTCCGAGCTCGATTCTCCCCCCATCGGCTACCTCCATCCAGTCCAAAAGATACCCGTAATCGGGCTGGTCCACACCCAGCATCTGCTGCATGGCCGGGCTCGTCAACCCGATTTTCTTCCCCACCACGCGCGCTCCCTCACGGACCTTACGCGCTATCACCTCGGCCTGAATAGCATAGGCATCGGCTACGGTCAGCTCCGGATAGCGCTCCGTCAGCGGCTCAATCGGCTCTCGCCTCTTCTCGGCCCAGTACAGGGCGTCCGCTAACTCCTTTCGCACGGCCTCTGGGATCGGCATCCTCCTCCTCCTTGATCACGATATGACGCTTTTGATTTCATTGCGACTCACACCGGATTCTTCTCTCTCAGGCCGATACCCCAGCTCTTCTGAAAGCTCCCGTGCTACCTCCACTACGGAGTGCGCCAGGACAGGAACCTTTTCCTCCGTCAATCGAAAGGCTGGTCCGGCGATGCTAATCGAGGCTACCACACGCCCCGAATAGTCTCGTATCGGAGCTCCAATGCACCTTAACCCTTCCTCGAACTCCTCGTTGTCCACCGAATACCCCTGCTCCCGCACCCGCGCCAGCTCCCGCTTCAGCTCAGCCAAGGTCGTGATCGTGCGTGCCGTATAGGCTCGCAGTCCATGCTGCCGCACCAGTTCCTCCAGCTCTTCCTCGGGCAAATAAGCTAAGAGCGCTTTCCCTACAGCCGTGCAATGGGCTGGATTCCGCCGCCCCACTTCGGAAGGAATGCGCATAGTCCGCATGGGCTCATGCTTATCCAGATAGAGCACTTCCCCGCGATCCAAGATGCAAAGGTGCGCCGTCTCTCCGGTCTCTAAAACAAGTCGTTCCAGATAGGGTCGGGCTCTCTCTTGGGGGTCGAGCCGAGCGACCACGCTGCTACCCAGCTCGAATAATCGTATTCCCAGACGATAGCGTCCCGTGCTCTCATTCTCCTCCACCAGACGATGAGAGGCCAGCGCCTTCAGGATCCGCCGCACAGTACTCTTGTTGATTCCCAGAGTGTGGCTGATCTCCATAACGCTCAGCTCAGGTCCCTGCCGCCACAAAAGCTCCAAAATGGCCACCGCTCGATCCAAGACCTGAACCCGGTAGGGAGATGAGAGTTTTCTCTCTATAGCTTGCGTCATATTATGACTCCTTGTGTTGAATTGCGGTCCACATATACCATACTTTGCCCCTTATTGTCAAGATCTTGGAGGCATAAGCCCCTAAAGCGAGTTCAGGAAGGACTGTGGGATCTTCTCAAGGGTCTCATGCTTGACGAACAGAGGGGGCTGACAGCAGCTACCGTTTTTATTATCAGCCCTTTTGGCCTTTCGATTCGGAGGCAATGGGATGCCGGTTGCTTCGCGACGTCCGCCGGGAGTTCCCTGGGAAGGGGCATCCCACGCGATCTCCCGAATCGCGTGGGGACCCCGTACGCCTGTGGAGATGCTGCCTGGCGGCGGCAGCGGTCACTGAGGTCGGTCTACGAGTCACGGGTCGAGGAAGCAGGTTGCTTCGCAAGCTGTGGCTGGTTGTTCCCGGTGCGGTGAAAGAAACAACGATGAACTACGGAATGGTGTCCCTAAACAGAAGTCCAGCACGTGACCTTAAGGGGCGACGTGCAGCAGACGTCGCCCCTCTTTGGGTTACCACTCAATCCGGAAGCCGAACTGAATGAACCGAGGCGTGTTGAACTGCGTCGTCAGCACGCCGAAGGAGGTCGGATCGAGCATGCTCAGTGTGGGATCGGCCAACTCCAGGCGGTTGAAGACGTTCAGGAAGTCGAAGGTGAAGACCGCACGCACATTCTCGGTGATGGCCGTCTTCTTGCCCAGCGAGAGATCGAGATTCCATCGAGGCAGTCCCCGGAGCACGCCGCGCCCCTGACGCCCATCCTCGCTGATGCGAATCTTTCGGAAGCTATTGAAGACGGCTTCCGGATTGGAGAAGAGATTCAGGCCCGTCCCGCCGCGCTTGGGATCGCCGGCTGTGCCGATGCCTCCGGAACCGGCGACGTTCCGATGCACCCGGTTGGGGACGTCGAGCTTCCGCACGGGGATGGCTCCCGCGCCCACGGAGAAGTTAAGCGGATCGCCTCCCCAAACCTGATTGCTCTGCACGAACGTGAGCGGCAGACCGCTGTTAGCCGTGAAAATCCCCGACAGATACCATCCTCCGATGACCTTATCGAAGGCCGTGCCCGTGCTCCAGCGCTGCCCCCGCCCGAAAGGCAGCTCGTAAAAGCCCAGAGCATTCACCACATGCCGACGATCGAAGAAGGCCGGACCGTAATCAATGTCCGGATCGTAGGAAGAGGAGAACGTGCCGATGAAGTTCTGAATGAGCCCTGCCTGATCGAGCGCCTTCGAGAGCGTGTAGTTCACATCGAAGGTGAGATTGCGCGAGAAGGCCTTGCGCACGGTGAGGAAGAAGGAGTGGTAGTTAGATCGCCCTCCATCGGTGCGCATCCACAGATCGAGCACCTGCATGTTGGTGATCGTCGGCTGTCCGGCCACAAGAAGAGAGGTCTGGATGAACGTCCAGAGGTCATTCAACAGGCCATCGCGAAAAGCCGCCGTGCGCGCCGTCGCGACCCGAACGGTTCCTCCCGCCCCCAGCAGGTTCTCAAACCAGGGCTGCGGAGTCACCCGATCCGGAGCCACGCCGGCTCGCAACTGCGCGGCCACCGCATCGAAGGCCTGGGCGAAGGATTGAAGCGTCGCCTTGTCTCGCATGAAATAGGGAACGGCACTCAGTTGCACGTTCTGATTGAGGTTTCTCCCGAGCCGACCCGCATATCCGAATTCCACCAGGAGATTGCCGGGAAGCTCTCGCTGGATGGTCAGATCGAAGCTGTGCGAGCGCCCCACCTTGATGTCCGGATCGACCTGGAAGGAGAGGATCTCCCCAAATGGGATGCTCGGCACAACGGGAGGCTTCACAGCGGGGATCGAAGGGATCGGAGCCGGCCCATCAACCCCGATGCGGAAGGCATTGGAGGGATCACTCGTCCCCGCGCAGGCGCCGCCGATGCGCGGTCCCCGGCAGTTGATCGTCTGTGCGAATCCCACGCCCAGAAGCGGGATGACGATCGTCTGCACCGTGTTCAAGCGATCATACAAAATCCCATATCCGGCGCGAATGACCGTCTTGCGCTCTCCGAAGAGGCGTCCGGCCATCCCGCTTGCAAACGACGGATTCCAGGCCACGGCCAGACGCGGCCCAAAGTTCGTCCGATCCACATCGAAGATGTGACGCCGCATGGACTGGCGAATCGGCTGAAAGGCGATCCCAGGGTTGAAGATCTCCCCAGCCAGAGCCGCTTGCCGCCGCGCCCGGAAGTACTGACTGGAGGTGATGACTTGCCCCGTCGCTTGATCGATCATGAACGTCTGCCGTCCATCTTTCTCCACCGGAGGCGTCTGCCACTGGTAACTCGCTCCGAGCGTCAGCGTGAGCGAGGGCCGAATCCGCCATATGTCGTTGAAGTAAAACTCGTAGGCATTAATCGTCGCGTCCACCTCAAGAGGCGCTCCAATGGGACGCGGATTCAAATTCCCATCGCGCACGATCATCACACCCACGTTATCCACAATACCCAAGGCTCCGGCATAGAGGCGATTCCACCGGGTCACGTCACCAGCCAGCAAGCAGTTCGTCCGCATGGTATCGGTACAGCTTGGCGGACGATTGGTCGGAGGGATGGTCACGGCGCCCGCAACGTCCAGCTCCGCGACAAGCGACGCCAACGAGCCCACGACCTTATCGTTGCGCAGATGAAAGAGCATCAGATGCCGCCAGGAGCCGCCGAATTGAAGCGTATGCCGCCCCTTGATCCAGGTCGCGTTATCCACAAGTTGAATCACCCGGTCGTTGACGCCTTGCGTGCGCGCCACCTGCGTGTGCACGTCAATGGGCTCGGAGATCAACCCCCCGAACGCGGGATGTCCGGCGACCTGAAGGGCGACGTTCGTCCCCGGCACTTGCGGAAAGGGCGAGACGCGTTGCAACCACCAGAAGTTCCGCTGCCAGGAGAATCGAAACTCGTTCGTCACCCGAGGGGTGATCTGCCCGGTCAGGCCCGCCGCCACAAAGCGCGGCTGCACAGGAACCTTGGCTAAGGAGGCGGGAACGCCCAGCGTGTTCCCTTTGAGCAGCCCTCCGATGTCCAGTTGCGTGGGCGAGCTTGCAATCTGGCGGCTATAGCGGAAGCTCCCATCGAAGCGCCAGTTATCCGTGAAGTGATGGTCCAGACGAACGACGGCGAAATCGTTCGTGATCGAAGCATCCGCAATAGAGCGAAAACCAATCGTGTTCAGGCCGTCTCCGAGCGAAGGATCGTTCCCGCGAGGAAGATGATCCCAGAGAGCCTTCACCACCGGATTCAAGCCAATACCGCGCGGATCACAGGGATCCGAGTTCGCCGGTCCGCACAGCCGCGATGTCCGCAGATCGTAGCTCACGATATTGCCGCTGGCATCGCGAAAGCGCAAGATCCCCGCGCGCAAGGTATCGGTCGGAACGATTCGAGAAATGTCTTCGAAGCGCGGGAAACGTCGTCCCTCATAGTGCCCGAAGATGAACGTCCGATTGCGAATGATCGGTCCTCCGGCGGAGAAGCCGAAACGGTTGTCCTTCAGCTCCGGATCCTTCTGGCCCGTCCGATTTCGCGTCCATGTGTTCGCGTTCAAATTGTCGTTCTGGTGATACCAGTAGGCCGATCCGTGAAATTCGTTCGTCCCCCGTTTGGTCACGAAAGTGACCTGCCCACCTGAGGAGCGCCCGAACGTGGCATTCGGATTCGTCGTGCCCACGCGGAATTCCTCGATGCTCTCGGCCGGGACGGGGATGATCGGCTCGACGCCCGCTCCCAGCGGTTTCACCGGATGCGTCCCCACTGTATTGTCGGTGATATCCACACCGTCCAGATTGAACGTGGACTGGTCGCTGCGCGCCCCGGCGACCTGACCGCCGACGTTATCGTTGACGCCCGCCCCACGATAGGGCATCGTCAGAGGTTGCAAGGTGAAGAAGGTCACAGCGCTGCGATTGGGGTTCGGCAGACGAATGAGTGTCTCTCCCCGGATGACATTCCCTACGGTCGCGTCGAGAGTTTGCAGCTCCACGCCCGCGCCGGCCGTCACTTCGACCGTCTCGGCGATCTCTCCCACCTCGAGCGTGAAATTGACCGTGTAGCTTTTGGCCACATCCACCTTCACGCTGGGCACAACGGCCTGCCGAAAACCCGGCGCCGCAGCCGAGATCTTATACATCCCAGGGGCCACACTGGTGAAGATGTACTGCCCACTCTCGTTCGCCTTCACCGTGCGCGCCACGGCTGTCGCCAGATCCGTGAGGGTGACCTCGGCTCCCGGAATGACGGCTCCTTTTTGATCCATCACCGTCCCCTGCACAGCGGCCGTCGCCGCCGTCTGCCCCCGGACGGAGATGGCGCCCACCCCAAGCAGCAGTCCCAGACAGACAAGAGAGAGCCAGCGGTTTCTCATACGATTCCTCCTCAGTTGAATTCCCGAGCCCATGTCAGCTCGGAATTTTAAGGACTTCTGCGAAATTTTGCAAGCTCCCGGGAGTGCGCTCCAGGCAGGGAGCGTTTCTACTGGTTCGCCTCCGGAGACCGACGTTTGAAGAAGATCTCATCCGTGATCCCAGGGAAGCGCACGCCCGCCCCCTCGACCCGCCCCTCGACATTCAGACGGAAGGTCACAAAAGCGCGAGGCAGCATGGGATCACGCCATCGGACCTGAAACGTCTCATAATGCCAGTGTTCCAGATCCCCCACGCGCGCGGGCCCAAAGCGAAAAACCAGCTTCCCGCTCTCCTCCGTGACGTCCGCCTCTCCATATACCTCGTTCTCGTACGCTCCGGCATAGGAGGAGAGAGGGAGGGACGGAGACGTCCCCTTCGCGCGCGCTTCTTCGAGCTTTTTCCAGCCGGCTTGCTGCTGCTCCTGAAGCTGCCGGGCTCTCTTCAAAAACTCGGCGCTCCAGTCTCGTCGGGGAGCCCCGAGATACGCATCCAGGATCCAGTATTTCAGCGCATGCACAAGAAGCGTCTGGTTCATGTTCGTGAGGATGACAAACCCGAGCTTCTCCTCCGGGACCAGAGCGACGAGCGCGCTCATGCCGTCAATATTCCCTCCATGCTCGACGACCTTTCGTCCCCGGTAGTCGTGAAGGAACCAGCCGAGCCCGTAGGTCACAAAGTGCGCTTCCGGAAACAGAATGGCATATGGGGGTTCGTGGCGAAGGATCGTCTGTGGGGTGTGCATCTCGCGCGCCGTCTCGACGCTCCAGAAGCGCCGCCCCTGATAAGTCCCTTCGTGAAGCTGGAGTCGAATCCACTGGGCCATCTCCAGGACGTTGGAATTGATGGACCCGGCCGGAGCGATGTGATCGATGTCGCGCCAGGGGATAGGTTGAACGCGGTCTTCGATCCGAGCATGAGGCGTCGCCACATCGGAAGCCGCGCGCAAGGCTTTGACGCTCGTCGTACTGGAGGACATGCCCAGGGGCTCGAAGATGCGCTCGCGTACGAACTCATCCCACGTCTTTCCCGTGACGGCCTGAACGACCTGGCCCGCCGCCAGATACATGATGTTCTGGTAGCCGAAGCGGCTGCGAAAACTCCATTGGGGAACAAGAAACCGCATCCGGCGCAAGATCTCGGCGCGGTCCAGAGTCGAACCGTACCAGAGCAGATCCGCGCGTTCGAGCCCGCTGCGATGTGTCAGCAGGTCGCGGATGGTCAGTTCGCGCGTGACATAGGGATCCCAGAGCTGGAATTCGGGCAGATACTTCAGGACCGGATCATCCCAGCGAAGGCGCCCTTCATCAACGAGCATAGCCAGGGCCGCCGCCGTGAAGGCTTTCGAGGCCGACCCGATGGCAAAGAGCGTGCGCTCGGTCACCGGGGCGGGATCGCCGAGCCGTTTCACCCCATACCCTTTGGCCCATACGATCTCATCGTCTTTGACAACCGCCAGAGCCAAGCCCGGGACTTCCCACGCGCGCAGGGCCTGGGCGATGTACTCATTCAGCCCCTCAAGAGGCGCACTCCGCGCTTGAGAGCGTCCGCTCTCGGCACGCGCTCTCTCCTGCGCGGTTTCCGCAGCCGACCACGCAGGGTGCGCGAGAGATCCCAGGATCACCAGCCATAGGAAAATGATCATTCCACGCTTCATCCTCCTCATACTCTTCCCTCCTCTTCGCGCTCCCGAGAAGTCCCGGGCCTCGAGTGCCCGGGACTCTCCGGGTCAGGATTTCTTCCGATGCTCATCGAACCAATTCACGATGTAGAGGATCTTGGCCATATGGTGGCTGGGCCGCCGCGTGATCCCATGCGGCTCTCCCGGCACGCGCACGAGCACCGTCTCGACACCCAGGAGCTTCAAGGCCGTGTAATACTGCTCGGATTCGGACATGGGGGTGCGATAATCCTCTTCCCCGGTGATGATGAGCGTCGGCGTGCGCACGTTCTTGACGACCGACAGCAGAGATCGCTTCTCATAGTGCTCCACATGATCCCAAGGGAAGCCAGGGAACCAGTACTTGATGACGAAGGCCGAGATGTCCGCCGTGAGCACGAAGCTGTACCAGTTGATCACGGGATAGGCAGCAGCGGCCGCGCGAAACCGCGTGGTCCGCCCGATCACCCAACAGGTCAGCACCCCCCCTCCGCTGCCTCCGGTGACGAAGAGGTTCTCCGGATCCACATAGCCGCGCGCCAGAACGGCCTCCACGCCCGACATGAGGTCGTAGAAATCATCGCCCGGATAGGCATGATGGATGAGATTGCCGAACTCCTGCCCGTAGCTTGTACTCCCGCGAGGGTTCGTGTAGAGGACGACATATCCGCGCGCCGCCCACATCTGTTTCTCCACATCGAATCGGTCCCCATAGTTGACGAACGGTCCTCCGTGAATCTCCAGAATGAGCGGGTACTTCTTGGTGGGATCGAAGTCGGGCGGCTTGATGATCCACCCGTGAATCCTCCGTCCATCCAGGGAAGAGGTGTACCAGATCTCCTCGACCTGACCGAGCTTCTTCCGCGCGAAGAGATCGGCGTTGAGCGCCGTGATCACCCGAAGCTGCGGGTTCGAGAGCGTCCCCACGGCGATGTCTCCCGGCACATCCGGGCGCGTGTAGGTCACGGCGAAGGCACCGTTGCGCGCGATGCTGAATGCTCCTCCGGCGCTATAGGCCGTGCCGCCGCTGCCGATACTGGCCGCCAGTTGCCGAAAAGTCCCATCCAGCAAATAGAGGCCGAGCTTCGTGTTCCCCTGATCGTCATAGAGGAAGAGGATGCCGCGCCCATCGGGCGTCCATTGCGGGCGCATCACATCCCGATCCAGAGAGGCCGAGAGAACGCGCGAGCCGCTCCCATCTCGGTTCATGACCGACAGACGCGTCACCTGATAGCCCTGGTAGGCATCGTCGAATCCGACATAGGCGATGTAGTGTCCATCGGGCGAGACGGCCGGGGCATTGTCCGGACCTCGACGATTGGTCAAAGCGCGAACCGATCCATCGGCGAGGGAGAATTCGTAGATCTCCGTGTCCAGAGGTTCCTTCTCGAAATCGGGCCGCCGATTGGCCGAGATGAGAAGCGCTCTCCCATCGGGCGTCCATACGGCTTCGCTGGCTCGGAAGCCGACACCCCCATGGTGAAATGGCCCACTTGTGATCTGCCGGGGCGTCCCCCCTTCAGCCGGCACGACGAACACATGCGTATAGCCGGGCTTCAAATACCCAGCCCCATTGAACCGATAGACGAGCTGATCAATGACCACGGCCGGATCGGCCCACTTCGCTCCCTGAGGGGGAGAAGGAAAGCTCCCGATCCGCCGCGGCGCTTCCGGGACGAACATCGCGAACGAGATGTACCGACCATCGGGCGACCAGGCGATCCCTTCCGGCGGAAACGGCACATTGGTGATGCGCGCCGTCTGTCCCGTGTCCATCCATCGCACATAAATCTGCGGCGAACCTTCCCGATCCGAAATGTAGGCCAGCCGCGTCCCGTCCGGAGACCAGCGGGGCGATGTGTCTTGAGCCGGCCCTGTCGTCAGCGGACGATGGTCCGTCCCATCGAAGCGAATGCTCCAGAGATTCGAATACCGCCGATCGGACATGATATCGCTCCAGCGGCGGACGTAGACAATCGTCTGTCCGTCCGGAGAGATCTGAGGATCGGCGGCGTACTCCAGCTCGAAAAGATCCATCGGCGTGAGCCGATCCTCCTGATCCCGCGCTCTCGCAGGAAGACCCAGCGCGAGCAGAGCCGAAAGGCTCACACCCAAAAGAAGGCGTTGGCCATAGCGGCGTCCGAACATACCCTCCTCCTTTTGTGGAATACGGTTCCGAAAAGGCCCACCATCTTTACCCCCCTCTTCCGGTTGGAGGCCAAAGTGTATATCAACGTCCGAGCGGTCTGTCAACGAGAGAGTCTAACGGCTCTTCATCACCGCTGATTCTGTGGGGCCTTGCCGAATCGGATCGCGATGACCTCGGCTACTCCCGCGTCGGGAAATTTCACCCAGACGGTCTGGCTCGCAGGATCGTAACTCCATCCTTCGGAACGCCGATTGAGTTCAGCGAGGCTAGGGATCTCCGCCAGCTCCTTCCCCGAGCGAGAGACCTGCAGGGGTTCTCGCGTGATGCCCACGAACTGCAGAAGATACGCACGGGGTGGCGGCGCGTATTTTCCCTCTCGCTGACCGATCTCCAGGAGGATCTCTTCGGCCGAATACCGCGCGCGAAACACGGTGCGCGCATGTGCGCCCTGCCGATAGGCTTCGCTCACCCCATCGTCTTCGTAGAGCATCCCAACCGACTCGCGAGAGGGGAAAACCCGAAGCACAAGGGGATTGGTCGGGACTTCGTCCACATACGGGACGACCGGCTGCATGGGAAGGATCGCTCCCCCGCGTACAAAAAGCGGCACGCGGTCCAGAGGGGCTTCGACGCGAAACTCTCCCGGTCCCACTCTCTTCTCGCCGGTCCAGAAATCGAACCATTCCCCTTCGGGAAAATAGACGGTGACCGACCGCGCTCCTTCCTCAAGCACCGGAGCGACAAGCAGATCCCGACCCAGGAGGAACTCTCTGTCCAGCAGATACGTTCGCCGATCCTCCGGATACTCCAGAAACAGCGGGCGCATCACCGGCACGCCCGTTCGCGCGGCCTCTTCGAAAACGGTGTACAGATAGGGCAGCAGCCGATAGCGCAGCTCGATCGCTCGGCGATTGATCGCCTCATATTCCGGGCCGAAAGACCACGGCTCTTGATCCGGTTTTCCTTTTTGCGCATGGGTTCGGCAGAAGGGGCTCAGGACGCCCACTTGCAAGAATCGCGTGTACAGCTCGGCGGTCGGGATCCCTGTGAATCCCCCGATGTCGGGTCCGGCAAAGGGTTGTCCGGACAGGCCCAGGTTGAGCCCCATCGGAATCCAGAGGGAGAGATGCTCCCAACTGCTCGTATTATCTCCGGTCCAGGTCGCCGCATAGCGATGTCCCCCGGCATACGAGGCGCGCGTCAGGACAAAAGGGCGCGTGTTCGGTCGAAGTCGCTTCAGGCCTTCGTAGGTCGCTTGCGCCATCAACATCCCGTAGATATTGTGTGACTTCCGATGATCCGTCCGGAGGCCGCGATCTTCGTGGATCGCCTCAAGGGCCATCGTGCGCTCTGTGGGCCGATCCGTCTCGACGAAAACGGCCGGTTCGTTCATGTCATTCCAAAATCCGCGAACGCCCGCTTCGATGAGTTCCTTATAGAGGTCGCCCCACCAGAGCCGCGTCTTCTCCCGCGTGAAATCGGGAAAGACACAGAGACCCGGCCAGACCGCTCCCCTGTAGAGCGACCCATCTGGCATCCGGACGAAGTGATTTCCTCTCAGGCCCTCATCATAGACCCAGTAGCCAGGTTCCTCCTTGATTCCGGGATTGATGATCGCAACGACCTTGATGCCGATCGCCGCCAAATCGGCGATCATCTGGCGAAAGTTCGGGAACTTCTGTCGGTCAACGGTGAAGCTGCGAAATCCGTCCATGTAGTCAATGTCCAGATAGATCACATCGCACGGGATCTGGCGCCGCCGGAAGTTCTGCGCGATCTCGCGCACGCGACTCTCCGGCTCATAACTCCATCGGGACTGCTGATAGCCGAGAGCCCATCGAGGGGGCAGCGGCATGCGCCCCACAAGTTCCGCATAGCGGTGGAGGACCTTCTTCGGATCGGGTCCGTAGAAGAAGTAGTAGTTCAACTCTCCACCTTCAGCGCCGAAAGAATACTCGTCGCGCCGCGTTGCGCCGAGATCGAAGCTCGAGCGATAGGTGTTATCGAAGAAGACGCCATAGCTTCGGCCCCGGCGAAGGGCCAGAAGGAACGGGATGGACTGGTAGAGAGGATCCGTCCCCCGCTGATACCCGTAGGCATCTGTATTCCAGTTGACGTATACTCGTCCTCGATGCTCAAGCGGTCCGGCCCTCTCCCCCAAGCCGTAGTAGTACTCATCAGGAGGCATCGTCTTCCAGACACGGACTTCCTGGCCATTCCAGCTCATCCCCTTTCCCGGAGCATCCTGAGTGATGATCTCCCCGTGGCTGTCGCGAATCGTCACGCGACACGGCTGCGTGCCGATCTCGACGATCAGTTCGGGCGTCCTCAGGTGAATGGCCGTTCGGCTCTCGCGAATATCGAGGGGAACGGCAGGCCACTCGGTTTTGACGACAGCCCAGCTCTGGTCAGGACCGAAGGTCTTTCCCGGCTGCATCCGAATCCGGACAAGATCTGCCGCCAGAACTGTCACCTGTAACTGCGCGTTCTGACAGTCGAGCGTGACCCCGCGAGCGTCGCGTGTGATCTGCCGGGCCAAGCCGATTGTCCGCCACTGCCCCAGGACCGGGCGCTCGCCCCTACAGAGCAGAGAGAGCGCCAGCAGGAGAATTCCCAGCCCGGAAGCTATACGCCCACGGCTTTTGCGGGATGCCGCGCCTTTGCCGCGTCGTCCTCTCTCCTTCATGGCGACCTTCCTCATGTGATCTCCACACAGCGAGGGCTTCCAGCGCAGGCCCTCGGGCTCCGACATATTTTCCCTCGACCCTCCTCTCTTCGCTAGAGTGCCTGTACACACTCTGGGCAGGGGCGTCACTTCTTTCCCCGATGATCTCAAGAGCGATCGAGGAGAATTCCCGCTCCACAGAGGCCAGCGAAGCTTGACAAGAGATGAGGACGAGCACGTACACTTGGGACGTGTCCCAATCCGGTCAGGAGGTGGTTCATGAATGATGCTGTTGTCTATCGCTCTCGCGTGCGGATTGAACGGATTGCCGGTCCGCTCCGACGGGCCTACCTGCCGGTAGAGGCCGAGCCGGTTTTCTTCGGCGTACATTCCGAGGTCGCTGCGCACTATGGGGTGGACCCTCAGGTCCACGAGCCGCATGCGACAACGCTGGATTACCTGGTCGCCGCGGCAGCGGGCTGACTGACGGGAACCTTAGGCGGCGCGCTGGAAGCGCGCGGAATCCCGGCCGGAGAAGGGCAGCTTGTCGCGGAAGCCGTGGGGGAGGTCGAAACTGAGGAAGGAGTCCTTGTGGTGCGCCGCATCCATGTGACGTATCATCTGCGCGTCGCTCCGGAGAAGCGCGAAGCGGCTATCCGGGCGCACAGCCGACACATGGCGGCCTGTCCGGTCGCTCGGACGATCGGCGACTGCGTGGCCATTACGACCTCACTGGAAATCGAGGATCTCGAAGAGAAGGCGCCTCACGCTCCTTGAAACGAAACAGCGTGAGGTCCGATCTATCGAGTCCGCAGCCGCAGGCGCGCGAGGGAGCATCGAGCGCGTTCGGACGCGTCCACCGGACGGCACAGATCGGCTGGGTCAGCGATCCGATTCAAAGAAGCGCTTTATCGAGACCTCACGCGCTGTGAGCCGAATATGCCGTTCGCTCTGCCCCGCAGATGGATTCGGTTCAAAAATATTCCTTCAGGGTTGTCCGGCGTCAGAAGCATCCCCTGAGGGGCCATAGATCGGAGGCACGCGCCCTCCCATCGGGCGGATGTAGACGCTCAGTTGACCCCGATGGTGAACCATATCGAAGAGATACCCCCAGGCCATCTCGTAGAAGGGGGCTTCCCAAACAAGCTGTCCCTGAGAAAACAAACGTCCTGTCCCACTTTCCCAGCGCCCGTCGTCAGCTTTCGCAAGCTCTTGGTGGACGAGCTGGACCGCTCGATCATAAGCGGCCAAGATGTCCTGCAGGGAAGCGGGCGGCGTGCGCTGTTCCCATCTGGCCTCACCCATGCGGAGAAATTCGGCCAGCAGAGATGCTACGTCCACGATAGTCCAGGCTAACTCCCGAGCCGAGCGAGACCGCTCATGGGGCCGAAAGTCCAACGACGCGGCCGGCAACGCTTCCAGCACACGTCGAAATCGAGGCACTTCGCTCTGCCAGAATCTCACAAAAAGCGTCCGATCGTCCATTTTCCCTCCTCCTTCCGATGCACGCCTTCGGCTTTCGGAATATAGCACGTTTCCTCTTAGGCGTGGCTGCCTTTCCGCCCTGATTCGCTCCCGCCGACTCCAGGTGCTGACTCACCCCATTCGCGCATTCCGGTGCGTCTTCCGCAAATGAGCGAGAGAGAAATGCGCACCTCGGACAAGAAAGCGACATTCCCAGCTTAACAGAAAAACCTCGAAGCAACTCTCCTCGTTCCCGGCTCGCCGGTACCAGGTCGGCTCCGAGGGTGAGTCCTCCCTTGGGCCGCGATCCAGGAAGCCGGACCTGGCACCGTTGAACGATTCGTTTCAGGGGTACTTGTTGTTAAGGAAGCCCTCGGCAGGTGTCACCGCTCATGCGAGGGAGGGAGATGCCTCAGGGGCGTGCACAGGCGGGCACGCCCGTAGTCCATGCGGAGAGCTGTCTGAATTCTCGGGCAAAGGCCCGCAGGGAACGATTGAGGGGAAACTCGGAAAAAATAGGGCTTTTGCTCAGATGACGCCTTCTTCCCGAAGAGCTGCCAGTTCTTGAGGGGACAACCCGAGAAGTTCACCGAAGACTTCTTCGTTATGAGCGCCCAGGGGAGGGCCGATCCACCGCGTGCGACCCGGGGTTTCACTCAAAAAGGGCACAATGGCCGGAATTTTCACCCAATCCCCAGATGCGAGCTCCACGTCTTCAAAAATCCCCCGCGCCTGAAAGTGAGGATCTCGAACCAAATCGGCGATGCTGTAAATCGGCCCGCAGGGGACGTCAGCGGCTGTCAACACAGCCATCACCTCCTCCAGGGACCGCTCTTGGGTCCAGCTCTCAATAGCCCGATCGATCTCCTCCTCATGCCTTACGCGCCCATCATTATGGGCCAGGCGCGGGTCTTCGGCCAAATCCTCACGCCCAATGGCTCGCATCAACCGTTTGAAGATACTATCCCCGTTACCCCCAATGACTACATATCGTCCATCCCGACACCGATAGGTATTCGTTGGGGCGATCCCCGAGAGCTTACTCCCCTGCCGCTCGCGCACCACGCCCAGCTTATCATATTCCGGCAGCATGCTCTCGGTCATGTTGAAAACGGCTTCCGCCAAAGAGACATCCACCACCTGACCTCGCCCGGTTCCTCCAATGTCCCGCACGTACACGGCCACAAGCGCAGCGAAAGCGGCATGTAATCCTGCAATCGTGTCTCCCAGACTCAGATTCGGTCGAATCGGAGGCCGATCCGGATATCCCATCACATATCGAATCCCCCCCATCGCCTCAGCCACGCTGGCATATCCTGGCCGTGAGGCATAGGGCCCAGTCTGTCCCCATCCCGAGATCCGCACGATGATCAGGCGCGGATTCACAGCCCACAAGGACTCCGGCCCCAATCCCCAGCGCTCCAATGTCCCGGGCCGGAAATTCTCAATCAGAACGTCCATTCGCGCGGCCAGCTCCCGGCACAACTGCTGCCCCCGCTCCGACTTCAAGGAGAGCGTCACGCATTTTTTGTTTCGACTCATCACCGCCCACCATAACGACGTCCCCCGATACATTCCCCGCCAGCGTCGTAAGGGATCCCCCACTTTGGGAGGCTCCACCTTGATCACCTCGGCTCCGAAATTCGCCAGGAGCATCCCCGCGAAAGGTCCCGCTAAAAGCTGCCCCAATTCCAGAACTCTTAATCCCTCCAAAGGCTGTCGTGACCCCTGCGACATCTCCCTTCCCCTCTCTTCAGGACAGTTGGGCTGCAAGGCTCTTGCGCACGTGAGGGAAAAGTCCAGGGCCGGCTTTCATCACCTGCCCGGGCAGCGGATGGCCCAGCTTCCCTTCCAGCCACGTCGCGACGTCAATGACCGCCGAAAGCCGGATTCCCGTCTCGATCCCCATTCCGTTGAACATGTGCACCAGATCCTCGGTCGCAATATTACCTGCTGCTCGCGGCGCAAACGGGCATCCCCCAATCCCTCCCACGGCGGCATCGAACCGCGTCACCCCCATTTCCAGCGCAGCCAGGACGTTGGCAAACCCCATATTCCGCGTGTTATGGAAATGACATCCCAGCTCGATCCCCGGTAAACGGCGTCGCACCTGCTCTAACACCTCGCGTACCTGCCGCGGTGTCGCCAACCCGACGGTGTCGGCCAGCACGATCTCCCGCATCCCACAGGCCGCCACCTCCTCTCCCAGCCACAAGACCCGTTCCACAGGGACCTCTCCTTCATATGGACACCCAAAGCAGGCCCCTATGGTCCCCACCACCTCTATCCCTTCGGTCGCTGCGCGCTGCCCGATCCGCCGCAGTTC
Source organism: uncultured Clostridia bacterium (assembly GCA_964615335.1). Lineage (GTDB taxonomy): Bacteria > Acidobacteriota > Blastocatellia > HR10 > HR10 > HR10. The sequence goes on along the minus strand of CAZTMT010000003.1, from coordinate 226,479 downwards.
TTCGAGCGATTGCTCGATCGAGCGATTGAAGTTTTTTCGATTGAACGTCTCGCTCGCAATGACCGTCCACCGCACCACAGATACTCCCGCTCGAAGAGCCCGCTCATACCCTCTTTCATTCCCAATCAAGGCCATCCAGCGCGCGCCTTCCCACCTCCGAACCGCCTCGAACACCGCCTCCGCGTCTTGAAGCTGGGGCACCCGATCTCCCCGCACAAAGGAACTGAATTCGAATTCCCGCACCCCCGCTTCGTACAGCCTCCGAATCAGCTCCACTTTCTCCGCCGTCTCCAATAGGCGAGCTTCACTTTGCAACCCATCCCGAGGTCCTACTTCGACAATCACAGCACGTACGGGAAACATAGGCTTCTCCTAGGGAGAGTTTGAAGAGGCTCTCGCGCTTTCCCAAAGACGGCGCGGCGACTCTTCTGGCCCCTCACTCTGATACGGCCCCAGTCGCAATATCAAGGAGAGCGCGACAAGCATAACCCCGATGAAAATTCCAAGCGGCCAGCGATAAGTCCCTGTCCAATCCACTCCCATCCCCATCACCAAGGGCCCCGCTAATCCTCCGAAGATATAGGCGGCGAAGGCGTACCCATAAATGCTCCCGAAAGCGTGAAGGCCAAAATATCGGCTCACCAGATAAGCGATGATGTCCACCTCGGCTCCCATTCCCAACCCAATGAGAAAGGCGCTCAGAAAAGCCATCTCATGAGTCGCCCCACTCCAGAGCAAGAGGACGCCAATCAGCGCACCGGAGAAGAAGGCGAAAGCCACGCGAGGAGCGAAGAAGCGATCCAGCAGGTATCCCGTGACGACACGCCCCACGAGCACCGCACCGCCCAGAAGCGAGGTTGCTTGCGCGGCCTGCTGCGGCGAGACGCCGCGATCGGTGAGCAGAGGAGCCAGATGTGTCAAGCATCCGTGCACCGTCGCCGAGATGAGGAAGAAAGCGGCAATCATGAGCCAAAATGTCCGCGTGCGCAGAGCATGGATCCAGCCCACCCCCTCTCTCTCCGCCTCAATCATCTCCCTTTGCTCAAAGGCGGGCCCCCGCGCGACCCCATCCGGATGCAGACCCATACTCTCGGGGGTTTCTTTCAACACTATCCCAACAACGGGAAGCGTGAGAAGGATGACGGTTCCACCCAAAACCACATAAGCCTGACGCCAGCCGATTGCCTCAATAAGTCCATGTGCCAGAGAGGGCATGAGAAACATCCCCAATCCAGTCCCCACCATCATCACACCCAGAGCCAGGCCGCGTCTTCGATCGAACCAGCGCGAGACAACCGTCGAGTACGGGACAGGCGCTGTCCCTCCCCCCACCATACCCATCACAAGATAAATGATGTAAAGATGCCAGAGGGCCTCGACCCGAGAGAGCGCCATAAGGCTCGCTCCGAAAAGTACCGTGGCCGGCAAGATGACGCGTCGGGCGCCGAGACGATCCACGAGTCGTCCAATGGCGGGAGAGAAGAGGCCCAGCATCAACATCGCCAGCGAAAAGGCCACCGAGATCTCTCCGCGGCTCCACTGAAACTCTCGACTCAAGGGCGCGATGAATACGCCAAAGGTGAAGCTCACAACAGGACCAAAGCTCGCCAAGAGCCCAATGCCAGAGGCCAATACAACCCACCATCCGTAGAAGATTCTTCCCATACGTCCTCTTCCTTGCCTTTCTCAAAAGGTCACGACGAAGCGATCGGCAGCCGGACCAGCACCGTAAGCATAGCTCACACTCACCGGCTCAATACAAATCATGCGCAAGGTTGGGAGGGCGAAGAACGGTTCCTCAAAGGGATTCTTCGCCAGAAAGATCGCTTTGAATCGGTCCCACTCTTCGCTCCCGCGGGGGATTTCTCGCGCCAGGCCTCGGATCGAAGCGCGCGCCACACGAAATCCCTCGATCCCGCGATCCCGCGTATCCACGTGGACGGTCACACGTGGATTCTCTCGAATATTCCTGTATCGCTCACTTTCCTCGCGCAGAATAAGGATGATCCGTAAGTCTTCGGTTTCCGCGAAAGCCTGCAGAGTCGTTGTCGGCCACTCCGGTCCCGAGGTGCTTAAAACCAACACATGCTGATCGCGCAACAGGGCGGTGAGTTTCTCCCGCTGTTCCCTCTCCATAAGTATCCTCCGTCATCCTGCCGAAAGATCTGTTTCTGGAGCGAATCGCTCCAGTCGCTGCTTCACATCCCGCAGGAAAGCCGCAGCTTCAGCTCCATCCAGAATCCGATGGTCGAACGCAAGAGTCATATTCATGAGGAAGCGGATGGAGAACGCCGCAGGAGACCCCCCGGACAGTTCCTCTTCTTCCGACACAACAGTGAGCCGTCGAGTGATGGCTTCCATTGTGAGAATTCCCGCCTGGTCAGGTGGAACAATAGGGCGCGAGAGCAGGACCCCCAAAGCTCCGGTATTATTGACGGTGAATGTCCCCCCTTGCACATCTTCCAGCGTGAGCCGATCCTGACGAGCGCGCTCAGTCAACTCATGTACGGCGCGCGCCAGCCCGGCCAGATTCAACCTATCGGCGTCCCGAATCACGGGAACAACTAATCCGCGCTCGGTGGCCACGGCGATTCCCACATGGATACGCCGCCGGAGAATAATTTCCCCCTCCCTCCACCGCGCATTGAGTATCGGATACCGCTTGAGTCCTTCGACGACAGCCTGGATCACAAAGGGGAGATAGCTCAGCTTCACCCCCTCGCGCCGTTGAAATTCCTCCTTGATCTTCTTCCGATAGAGGACTAGTCCCGTTACATCCACCTCAACCATGGCCCAGGCCTGAGGGATCTCGCGCGCACTTCGTGTCAGGTTCTCGGCAATGAGGCGTCGGATGGGGGAGACACGCACCGGTTCCTCTTCCGAAAGGGACGTCTCCTTCTGAGCGACGAAGGCGAGCACATCCTCTTTCGTCACGCGTCCCCCGAGTCCCGTTCCGGGAATCTGGTTCAAGTCCACTCCGTATTCGCGGGCCAGACGACGAACAGCCGGAGAATAGCGGTGGGGCTCCCTCTGGGTCCCAGGCTCCCCCCCCATCTTCGCTTCCGGGACCGCAAGACCTCCCTCAGAAGGTCCTTTGAAATCGAAGACCTCCGAGGACGCTCCGCCTCCAGTCGGACCTACCGCACGAGCTTCCTCTCGAAGCTCCCCCACACGCGCACTGATCGGTATGGATTCGACCTCTTCCGAAAGCTCTATCTCCAAGATAGGAGTCCCCACAGGTACTGTCGCTCCCTCCTCGACGAGGAACTGTCGCACTACTCCGGAAACAGGCGAGGGTAATTCCAGTGTCACCTTATCGGTGACAATTTCAGCCAGCGGTTCGTATTGCTGCACTGACTGCCCCACTTTCACAAGCCAACGAGCCACGATCCCTTCAGCGACCGATTCTCCTACCTGGGGCAGTTCGACCGTGAACCTCATCCTTCTCCTCCTTCAGTAAGCAACGAGCTGACGCAGGGCCGCCAGGATCTTCGCGGGCATTGGCATGTAAGCTTCTTCCAATGTGGGCGCAAAAGGCATCGTAGGAACATCCGGACCGCATAACCGACGGATCGGCGCATCCAAGTATTCAAACGCTTCCTCGGCCAAAAGAGCGGCGATCTCCGCCCCCACCCCTCCCGTGAGAGTATCTTCGTGCACAATGAGTACCTTCCCCGTCTTCCGAACCGAGCGGATCAAAGTCTCTCGATCTAGAGGTCGCAACGTGCGGACATCAACGACCTCGACGCTAATCCCTTCGGCCGCTAGCGCGTGCGCTGCCTGTAAACAATAATGCAGCACGAGTCCATAAGAGATGACCGTCACCTGCGACCCTTCGTGTTTCACATCTGCCTTTCCCAAAGGGATCACATATTCCCCATCGGGAACTTCCCCTCGCACGAGCCGATATGTCTTCTTATGCTCGAGGAAGATGACCGGATTCTCATCTCGAATGGCCGCCTTGAGCAACCCCTTAGCATCATAGGGAGTCGCCGGAGCCACGACTTTCACCCCCGGCGTGTGGAAGAAGTAAGCTTCCATGTTCTGCGAGTGATAAAGTCCCCCCCGTATGCCCCCCCCATAAGGAATGCGCACGACAAGAGGGACGCGTACCCCCCCATTACTTCCATAGCATGCTCGCGCCGCTTCCCCCAAGAGCTGATTGAAAGCCGGCCATGCGAAATCAGCGAACTGAATCTCCGCAATAGGGCGCAGCCCCTTCAGAGCGGCCCCTACGGCAATCCCCGCGATGGAGGCCTCAGCCAAAGGCGTATCGATCACCCGCTTCTCACCGAACTCCTCCAGAAATCCCTGCGTGGCAAGAAAAACTCCTCCGCGAGCTCCCACATCTTCCCCTAAGATGATCACCCGCTCATCCCGCCGCATCTCTTCGCGCATGGCTTCCCGAATAGCTTCAAGAACAGATCTCTCAGCCATAGTTCTTCCCCTTCACGAAGCATACACGTGTTCCCAAAGCGTCGAAGCCGGAGGATAGGGAGCCGCTTCAGCCCAACGGGTCGCCTCCTCAACCTGACGACGAACTCTTTCCTGAATCTCAATCTCCCGCTCACGGCTCAAAATCCCTTCCTGTCGAAGATACTGTTCCAACCGGCGAAGAGGATCGCGCCGCCGTGCGCGCTCCATCTCCTGAGGCGAGCGATAGCGCCGATCGTCGTCATCCGTCGTGTGTGGAGCCAGCCGCTCGACCTTCGCCTCGATGAGAACAGGACCCTGTGAGCGCGCCTGGGCAATGGCCCGGCGCGTCGCAGCGTAGACCTCGAAAAGGTCTGTGCCATCTACTACCCACCCCTCAAAGCCATAGCTCGAGGCTCGGTCCGCCACGTTCTCAATAGCCATCTGCTTGTGCTGGGGTACTGAAATGGCATACCCGTTGTTCTCGCAAAAGAAGACGATAGGCACTCGATGAATCCCCGCAAAGTTCATCGCCTCATGACATTCCCCCTCGCTTGATGCTCCATCTCCGAAATATGCGAGCACGACCGTCTCCTCTCCCAGATACCGGCAAGCCCAGGCATAGCCGACAGCCTGCGGGAGATTAGCCGCCACGACGTTGGAGAGCTGCACAATCCGACGTTGCATATAAGCTCCCTGCAGGGGGAATTGCCGCCCATGGCTGAACGGATCCCCCTGCTTCCCTAAAAAGGAAAGAAGCACCTCTTGGGGCGTCACGCCCACGGCGACTTTCAGGGCGAGATCCCGATAATAAGGGAAGAAGAAGCATCGTCCATCCTTGAGTGCCGCCCAACCACTTCCGACCTGCGCAGCTTCATGTCCTTGAGGGGAGATCCCAATCGGTGCTTTCCCTTGCCGATTGAGAGCGAGTATACGCTCATCAAGCGCACGAGCTAAAAGCATCTTCTCATAACAAGCGAGCACGTCCTCCGTCGTCAATCCAACCGCTTCATGTGTGTAGCTGAAGGAGATCTCACCGGGAATCATGGCTTCTCCTCGCACGTCCATCCCACCCTCCTGGTCTAAGGAAGTGAACATACACGACAAGCCTCCGCTCCGACTCTCCTCATAAGCGGAGACGGAGAGTGACTTAAAACCGCAGCCGCAGAGCGAGTTGCACCTGACGCGCCGGTGCGACACTCCGAATCGAACCGAAGGCCGGCGAAGGCGTCGCCTTCAAATCCGGCGATCCCCACGCCAAGTTATAATCCAGCACATTGACCGTATTGAAGAGATTGAATGCTTCGGCCAGGGGCTCCAGCGTGATCCGCTCGCTCAGCCAGATCTCCCGGCTCAGGCGCACATCCACGCTCGCATACGTATCTCCCTTGAACGTATTCCGCCCCAATCCCCCGGGCCGATCTGTCAACGGATTCCCGTCCCCATTCACATCCGCGCCCACGATCACGTTGAAGTACCGCGCGGAATTGAGAGTTACAATCCCTCCCAGCTTGAAATTCCGCAAGATTCCCCACGAGCGGGGCGTGGCCGCTAGGAGGTTCAACACGAACCGGTGCGCCACATGTTGGTTCGAGAGTCCACGGTCTCGCCGCCAGTTCAGGGGATCTTCCGGGATCTGCTGCAAGGCGATCCCCGTGGGCAGGTCAATGGTCTTCGAGAATGTATAGTGAGCATTCACATCGAGATTCTCACTCCGGCGATACCGAACCTGCACCGTCCCTCCGTGATAGACGGACTGTGAAGCATAAAAGAAAGGGTTGACTAGATCGAAGTCGGGAAATCGGCGCGCGCCATAGACGGGTTTTCCCGTCACCGGATGCGTCCCTGTCGGAAGGGCATTCAGGTTCCCACTGAAGGTGATCATCTTGAGCCCGCGTACGAAGAGATAGCTCGCTCCGAAGAAGACGCTCCGTCCGAACCGACGCTCGATCTCCAAACTTGATTGGATCGCGTACGGCTGCCGATTCCCCCGATCGAACAGAGTGAGACTCGACTTCCGAACAGCCGGTCCCGAGGGATAGATGCCCGTTTGCAGCCATTGCTGAAAAGCGGGCGTGGCCACCGGAGGCCCCACAAGAGAAAAAAGCCACAGGGTCGCATTCCGCCGAGTGACGTTCGGGAGCATATTCCGACGCAAGAAGCCATCTCGATCCCCAAGAATGCTCGAAATGAGCACAGATCCGGAGATGTATTTGTCGTGGAAAAGACCGGCCCCACCTCGGATCACGGTCTGCGGCGAGAGCGACCAGGAAAAGCCTACGCGTGGTTGGAAATTATTCAGATCTCGACTGACGAAATCCGTGGGAACCAAATGGGCATCCCAGCGCACGCCATAGCTGAGAGTGAAGTTCGGGTGCAGACGCCACTGATCTTGAGCGAAAAAGCCCAGAAAGTGATGCGCGAGCGAGGCTCGGCTCCCTTCCTCCCATTCCTTAGGCAGAGCGCGCGTTGTCGGATCCAATCGCGTCGTCAGCTCCGGAGGCGTCCACTGAAAGGCCGCGACGGTTGGTGCTGAGAAAGGAGGCCTCCCCAAGAAGGCGGCAAGGCTCGGGAAAATCACACGCACTGGGAACCAGATGTCCCAAAACTCCGTCGTCCGCAGATGGTTGACATCTGCTCCGAACTTCAGCGTATGCCCTCCTAGGACATAACTGAAGTTGTCCAGAAATTGCACTCGGGATTCTTTGTAGAATTCGAAATCCTGATATGTATGTCCCATGAGGATCAAGCCGGGGACTTCCAGGGCTGGTTCGTTGTACCGAACAGGGACATAGTGAAACGTACGCCGCGCGTACTGGAAGCGCAGATCGTTGGCCGTGCGACTCGTAGGAACCGACAGCAGGGCCACAGCGAGACTCTGATCTCGCAGGGTATTGTCCCGCAGGGCCGAGGGTGTTAACGAAGCCCGTGACACAGGCATTACGTTCAGGCTCTCCCCATCCACGAAGTTGTATCGTCCGCTCAGCGTATTTTGCCCGGTGATCTGATGATCGAGCTTCACAAAAAAGGCGTTATAGTCATTGGTCGTGAGAATCCCCAGCCTCTCTTCGCTGAACCCCATCTGACGGCGAACGACATTTAAGGCGTCCAGATTGGCCAGGACGACCTCGGAGAAGAGGGGGCGTTCATCTCGCTGTTGCCCCTCGTAGTTAGCCACGAAAAACGTGCGATCGCGCTTGAGAGGGCCGCTCAGGACACCTCCGTACTGGGCCTGTCGCAGGCGCTCCAGTTCCGGCCGCTGCAAGGCGTTGCGGGCATCCAAGGCCTCGTTGCGGAAAAAGAGATATCCGGTTCCATGCCATTCATTCCCTCCCGAGCGGGTGATGATATTCACGAGCCCGAATCCGCGTCCGAATTCCGCCGAATAGCTCGTATTGACGACTCGGAACTCCTTAGCGACCTCCTGCGAAGGCGCGCTGCGCTGCAATCCGGTGAAAGATTGCGTTCCATCCACCCCATCCACGGCGATGAACGTATGGTACTCGAACTGTCCACCGAAAGAGAGGCGCGTTGCGCCCGTGACACCGACGCCCACAGGAGGTTCCTGCTGCGGTCCCCCTCCGAGGTTCGCGCGCCCGACAGCCACTTTAGGACTCAGGAGCACGAAGTCCACAAAATTCCTCCCGATGATCGGCAGGTCAGTGATGCGCCGCTCTTCGATGACCTGACTGACTTCGGTCTTACTCGGGTCCAGCGCGATCTGGTGGCCTACAACAGTCACGGCCTCCAGCACCCCACCGACCTCCAGAACGACATCGAGTGTCGCCGTCTGCCCGACGCTCAATGTGATGGCCTGTCGGTACGGCCGAAACCCTTGCGCACTGACTTCGACCTCGTATTCCCCGGGTGGGAGATTGGGCAGGATGTAAATTCCGGCCTCATTGGTCGTCACACTGCGCAGAAGGCCCGTCGCCACCTGTCGAGCGCGCACCGCAGCTCCCACAATAATCGCTCCGGCCGGATCCTTCACCTGCCCCGAAAGCTGAGCCGTCGCAACCTGCCCTCGGACGAGAATCCCTCCGAAGGTCAGGGTAGCGTTGATCAGGAGGCAAAAGATTGTTCTTCGCATACTCCCCCTCCTTTGTGGGATTTATCCCTTATTCGCTCGCTCCATAAGGCTTGAGCGAAAGGATAAAGCCGATGGCTATGCTCACGGCGAGGATGAGGATCAAGAGTCCAGGGACATAAGTCCCCGCGCGATGAAAAGTCATCCCCAGCAAGAAGGGTCCTATACTCCCTCCGAGGAGCACCCCAGAAAAAGCGTATCCGAAGATCTCCCCCAGGGCTTGAAGGCCGAAGTACCGGGTGATCAGATACGCTAGGGTGTCCATACCCAGCCCCAATCCCAGGAGGAAGACAGCTCCGAAAGGGAAGAGGACGGGGATCTTAAGCCAAAGGGAGAAGAGTCCCAAAGCGACACCTCCAAATAAGGAGGCCACAACACCCGGAGCGAAGAAGCGGTCCAGAAGATAGCCTACGATCAGGCGTCCGACAATAATAGCGACCCCAAAGAGCGAGGCCACCCGCGCTGCCCTCTCCGGAGAGAGACCACAATCGGTGAGCAGAGGGACCAGGTGGATCAGACAAGCATGCACACTGGCCGATACGAGGAAAAAGGCCCCTGCGATTTTCCAGAAGGTCGCCGTGCGTCGGGCTTGAGCCCAGCTGAACCCCTTCTCCAAGAAGTATTCCCTTTCCTTAGACGTCGGGTTGAGCGCTCCCCTGCGCCCATCGGGAAGCCACCCCATCCGCTCGGGATCTTCCCGAAGAAAAAGTCCAATCACGGGAGCGACCCCTCCGAGGATCAGTAACCCAAAGAGAAGGTAGGTTCCCCTCCACCCCATATGTCGAATGAGCGCGTGAGCCAGAAGAGGCCAAAGTGTCATACCGATGCCGAATCCCATAATGGAGAGTCCAAGAGCCAGCCCCCGCTTCTTCCGGAACCATCGAGCGATCACCCGGGAATAGGGAACAGGTGTCGTGCCCGCTCCAAACAGCCCGAGGAATCCATAGCAAAGGTAGAAGTGAAGACGACTTCCCCGAACGACGCTCAAGGACAAGAGCGTGCTGCCAAATAGAAGAAGCGACACGAGAATGATCCGCCGCGCCCCCCATCGGTCCGCCAAGCGCCCACATACGGGCTGAATGATGGCCACAAGGAGCGTCGAAAGAGAGACGGCCGCTGAGAGTTCGGCACGACTCCAGTGAAACTCCCGCTGAAGAGGTTCGAAGAAGAGGCCGAAGGTCGCCAGCACAATGGGTCCATAACTCACCATTAATCCGAGAGCGGCCGCAGCGACTACTCCCCATCCGGGGAAAACTCGCCCCGCCCTGCCCCTAGACACAGGCTTACGCTCCCACACGGGTGGGGATTTCAGGAGAGTTTCAGAAGTGGCCCTCCGCAACTTCGTGATTTCCTCACAGGATCTCATCGCTATAGCGGACCTGTAGAGTCATCTCCCCAATCGAGCCGAATGCCGCACGGAGCACATCGCCGCTTTTGAGGGGAGCGACACCAGCCGGAGTCCCCGTCGTCAGAATATCCCCCGGGCTGAGCGTCATGCGCGCTGAGACAAATTCGATCAACTCCGGAATCTTGTAGACCATGGCCCCTGTCGTCTCCTCTTGCCTCAATTCTCCGTTCACCCAGAGGCGAAGGAGAACGCAATAAGGATCGCCTAACTCCTCCCGCGTCAGGATCATCGGCCCCACCGGTTTGAACGTATCGAAGGATTTCCGAAAGGAGGTCAGCTCCTTTCCCCGCAATGTGATGTCTAAAAGTCCTGTGTAGCCGAAGATGTACTCGTAGGCCTCTTCCCGGCGAATGTTCTTCCCCCTCTTCCCAATAATGACAGCCAGTTCGATCTCATGATCCACGCGCCGCTCCCGATATTCGGAGGGGATGACGATCGTCTCCCCAGGACCGATCAAAGCTGTGGGAGCGCACACGTAGACACCAATACCATAGATCCCATACTCATAGACAGCATCTAGTTCGCCCATCTCCGCTGTATGCTCCCGATAATTAGCCCCCGCCCCGATGATCTTCGGAGGGTCAGGCAGAGGAGTGCGAAGCACTACGGAGTGAAGAGGGATGGGATGGAGGCCAGAAGGTGCTCGTTCTAATTCCGGTCTGATCTCCTCCCAGTACTGGATCGCCCGCCGCATCGGCGAGATCTCCGAAGGCTCAGGACTGACGATCTCCGTGACATCATACAGCGAATCCCCCTGAACGACCCCGAGCCGATAATCTTCTCCAAAAGAGACGAGCCGCATAGACCGAATCTCCCCAAGAATGACCCCCAGCTCGCCTATTGGGGGGTGAGAAGGACCTTTCCAAAGTGGCTTCGGGTCTCCAGCATCTCATGAGCACGTGGGGCTTCCGCCAGAGGAAGAATCGCATGGATAAAGGCACGAAGGTGGCCCTCCCGCATGAGAGCCAAGACCTGCCGTACATCTTCTCGGGAGGCGGAGGTCGCCCCCAAGATGTGAAATTCATTCCGGTAGACGAACTGCCAATCTTCGATCGTCACGCGAAGGTCCCCCGAGGCCCCGTAACTGACCAAGCGCCCCCTTTTCTTCAGACAGCGAAGAGCCGCATGAAAGAGCGCCCCCCCTACCTGCTCGAGCACAACGTCGACACCCTGCCCATCGGTGAGTTGCCGAACTCTCTCGACCCATCCCGGATCTTCGTAGCTGATGAGGGCCTCGGCGCCCAGATCCGACAACCGCTGCAGCTTTTGAAGGTCACGTCCGGCGGCGATCACGCGCGCTCCGCTCAAGCGCGCCATTTGGACAAGTGCAACACCCACCCCACTTGTTGCAGCCATGATGAGAACGGTCTCTTCAGGCCGCACCCGAGCAACACAATGGAGCGCATGCCAGGCCGTTCCCATGGCCGTCGGAACAGTTGCCGCCTGCTCCGTTGCGATGGTCTCTGGAAGCGGGAGAAGCTGTCCCACAGGGACACGCACAAGCTCCGCATAACATCCGTCGGCATGTATGCCTAGGATGCGCGAGTGGGCACAGAGATTTTCCATCCCCTGGCGGCACCACACACACTCTCCGCACCGTCGCCAAGGGAGGACGAGCACCCGCTGCCCGACTTCGAAAGAGGAGACGCCCGAGCCACGAGCGACGATGCGTCCCGCCCCCTCCACGCCTATGATGCGTGGCAGGGTGATGGCATATCCGGCCGTTCCTCGCCGAATCTTAAGATCGAGATGGTTGACCGAGATAGCCTCCAGTTGGACAAGGATCTCCCCTTCCCCCGGCGTGGGATCAGAAACGGAGCAAAAGACAAGCTTCTCCGGACCCCCGTGCTCAGAGAGGACAATGGCTCGCATGCCTCCCTCCCTTCAGGCGAACACATCTCAGCAGGACGCACAGGTAGGCACTCCGGCCATCACCTCTAAGCACATCGCTTCTTCCAGAGCTTCGAGGCGAATGGGCACATTCTCCGGGACGAGGAGGCATTCCCCCGAACGAAGAGTCAAAGGCTCCTCTCCCTCAATCATTCCCCGCACACTCCCACGGGTCACCCAAATGGCCCGCTCCGGCCATATGCCGATCCCCTCATACGTGGCCCCCTTCTCCAGAGTGAGACAACTGAAGACCTGCTTCTGCCCCTCTATGGAGCGCCGCTCAATACCAGGAGAGAGCTGCTCGGTTGGAAGTTCATCCCACACGTGGACGCACAGGAGAGACTCAGGAGCGGAACGAACAGGGCTTTCCGGAACAGGCATTGCTGTCTGCCCTCCTCGATTTCCCGTCGTATAGTAAGTCTCCCCTGAGGCGATGAGCCAATCCGATCGGGGAGGTGAGAAGGCATCGAAGTCTATCGTCTCTTCCAACACCTCTCCCCAGTGGACGAGGTTCGGAGGGACGACGATGAACTCGCCGTCGCGCAGCACATAAGACTCTCCAGTTTCAAAATCCAAGCGTAGGGCCCCGCGCAGAACGAGTGTGATCTGCTCATTCGGGTGGCTGTGTCGGTCTACAATATACCCTTTCCGCATGAGGAACTGAGCCAGCGTCAGATGGCGCCCATGAACGCCCCGCCGCGAGACCCATTCCGAGAGCATCTCCAACGGCAGAGCCTCCCACGAAAAACGAAACGGTTTGTCGAAGACCCCTGCCATCGCTCTTCCCCTCCTCAAGGTCTCTCCCGTACAGAGGAGACTTTCAAATCCAAAATCCTCACATCCGAAAAGAGAGGACGCAGTTCGGTCGCAATCCGCTGATGTTCAGAATGCCGAAGGTACGCGCGCACGTCCTCTTCGCTCTGAAAGGTGAAGACAGCTCCATAGCGATACTCCTGATTTCGGAGAGCCGGCGAAATCTCTTCCAGCTCGAGACTCCTTCCGAGAGCGAGCGATCGTACCATGGGGAGAGTTCCCAACTGCTCCATCCACCGGGCGACCTCATCCCAGAACGACTCTTCCCGCAGATTGAACAAAACCAGATGTACGATCATGCCTTCTCCTCCACGAAAGCGCGGAGATCTCGCTCATCTCTCCGAGCGCCAGCTCAGGTAGTATTCTCTCTCCTCCGCTTGTTCGGCCGCCGCCGTCGCCTTGAGCGGCTTGACTGTATCTATGGCCACGGCCTGCATCTCGAATCGTTCGATCTGCCGGCTCCGCTCGATCGATTCCTTATAAGGCCCATGGTGAATCGGCCCGGGATGCAGCGTGATCATTCCCGCCGTCACCGTATGTCGCGACAGATGGCTCCCCCCGTGCATGAACGTGAACTCATCGTAATCGATGTTCCGGTGGTACATGGGCACTCGCACGGCATCCTCTCGCGTCGCTGCGGGATGCGGCAAATACGTGCAGACCATCAGCGCATCGTTCAAAAACGTACAGTGTCCTGGCGGCGGCACATGTAAATGCTCCGACGTGATCGGCCGAATATCTTCGATATTCAACTTGAAAACGACTAAACTTCCCCGCCAGCCCACCACATCGATCGGGCAGAAATCGTAAAAGACTGACGTCAGCTCTCCCCCACGCTTGATCACCAGCTCATATTCCTTCCCATCTCCTTCGATCGGTCCCGGCTCGGGCGTCTCCAACACTCCCACATCGAACGGCAACCAATCTCCCAGAATCCCGCGATCCGGAATCGCAATCTCTCGGGCTGACTCCACCACGAGGAAGAAATTCTCCTCCCCTTCCGGCACGATCCGATACGTCACCCCACGCGGAATCACCACATAATCTCCGGCACGATAGGTCAAGACCCCAAAATCCGTCTCGTACCGCCCTCGCCCCTTGTGGATGAAATGCAACTCATCCCCATCTCCGTTTCGAAAGTAATACGGCATCGGCTCCCGCCGCCGCGATATCGCAATCCGCACATCCTCGTTGAAGAACAGAACCGTCGGCAAGGCTCGCGCTTCCCGCATATCTTCGGTCTCCACTCGATAGCTGTGAAACAGCCGCGGCTTCACGGCTCCTTCGATGCGCGTCCATCCCGTTGGCATGTGCCGCCGATAAAACACCACCCACCTTCCGAAAAATCCCTGCCGTCCGAGCAGATCCTCATACGTTCCCTCAGGCCAAGCGGCATTCACCTGCCGCGAAACGACTCCCTTCTGATACTGAATTGACAAAGTCATACTCTCACCTCCTCAAAGAAGTCTCACCAATCCCCTCAGGGGGATTCAGCGGGATACGTATCTCCCCCTCATCTCTTCACTTCTTCACAGGAACCTCCTGAAAATGCGGCATGACTTCCTGAGCGAACAAGCGCATGGATTTGAGGACCAACTCCTGCGGCATCGCCCCCACGGAGAAATAGCAGAAGACCTCCCGAATCCCCATCTCCTCGAACTGCTTCAACCGCTCGATGCATTCCTCGACACCTCCCACGAACCCAGATCCGGATTCATACACGGTCTCATAACGAATGTCCGAGAGAACCTTCCGCAGGTGGTCGTAGCGCGGGCCTCGACTCCCCTTATCCGAAGCTAAAGCCGGAGCCACCGTGCGCAAATATCGTTCCAGGCACATCCGGGCGACACGCTGTTCTTCTTTATCTTCCGTCACGAGAATGAACCAGGAAGATGTCACTTCGACTTCCGGGTGTCCGGCACGAGCAGCCATGGCGTAGAAGTTCTCGACGCGCTTCTTCATCTCCTCTCGTCCGACAAGGAGCAAAGAGAACGGTGCGACCATGATCGAGTATCCGCGCTGAGCACAATATTCGAAGCTCGGCGGACTGATCACGGCCACATATACGGGAGGATGGGGTTTTTGCACCGGCTTCGGAAGGACGCGCAGACCTCGGAAGGTGTAGAACCTCCCCTCATAATGGAGTTCCTCTTCGGTCCAGCACTTGATGATGATATCAAGCGTCTCTTCGAACCGTTCGTTAGCTTCCCCCAAAGGCACGCCAAACCCCTCGAATTCTTCGGCGAAGAAGCCTTTCCCCGCTCCGAAGAGGACGCGCCCGGGCGCCAGGATATCGAGCAAGGCGTATGCTTCGGCCAAGCGAACGGGATGGTTCAGCGGCAGAACATGAATAGCAGCTCCGACCTTGATCCGTTCGGTCCGAGCCAACAGATTCGCGAGGAAAACTTCGGGAATCGGGCAGAGCAGAATCTCCGTGAAGTGATGCTCCCCGATCCAGGCCGAGTGAAAGCCCAGCCGATCGGCCAGCACAGCCTCCTCCATGAACTGAAGGAGCATCTCCTCATCGCTTCGCACACCGTAGGCGTTATCGCCCAAGCTGAAAACTCCAAAACGCATACTCGCCCTCCTTAATTTTTTGGAGTATGAGCCTTCCGGCCCCTAAGCGAAATACGGCATCACTTCTTTGGCAAATCGCTCCATCATCCGCATCGTCTCTCGATGCGGATATCCGCCGAAGTTGAAATAGAGGATGACCTCCTCAATGCCAGCTTCCTCGGCCTTCTTAAGCGTGGCTACGCACTCTTCGAGGCTGCCTGTGACAATGCTCTTCTCCCCCAGATCTTCCGGCTTCATGCTCAGGAGTCGCTTCACGATGTCCTCGAAATAGGCATAGTGGGGAGGGGCCGTCGCCCGATCTCCTGGTAGAGCCCGAACGACGCATTTCTGGAGGTAGAAGAGCAACCGCTCCCGATGCGCGTGCGCTTCCTCTCTTGTATCGGCCAGAGCGAAGAAGTAGGAGCATCGGGCTGAAGCCTGCGAGCGGCCGCTTTGCCGCGCTCGCTCTCGGAACTGCGCGACGGCCTCGCCAAGACTCCCGAAGACCATCGCGGCGGCGAACGGAGCGAAGATGATGTCGAAACCATTGCGCGCCGCCATATCCAGAGTCGGCTCGCTGAAGCAGGCCACATAAATCGGCGGATGAGGTCGCTGCACCGGACGCGGCAGGACGGTGATCGGCTCCGGAACACGATAGAACCTCCCTTCGAAGGTGAACTCCTCTTCCGCCAAAGCCGTACGAACAAGCAGCAGGGCTTCATCGAACCTCTCGCGACTCTCGGCGAAGGGGATGCCGAAGGCTTCATACTCCCGCTGATCGTACCCTCGACCGGCCGAGAAGATCACGCGCCCCCCACTGAGCAGATCCAGTGTCGCCCATTCTTCAGCCACGCGCAGGGGTTGATTGCAGGGCAAGAGAACAGTCGCCGCCGCCAAGCGAACCCGTCGCGTCTGCGCTGCCAAATACGAGAGGAAGACCGTCGGTGTCCCCAAACACCCGAAGAGTCCGAAATGATGCTCCGGAACCCATACCGAATGGAAGCCTAACTCCTCGGCCAGACGGGCTTCCTCAAGGATATCCAGAAGGAATTGATTCGGATCGCGGTAGCGCTCTGCATATGCTTTGGGATTATCGGTCAAGGTGAAGTAGCCGAATTTCATAAAGCCCTCCTCTGCGTTTGAGGTCGCTCACCCGGCGACCTTTTGATACCCCTCGGGAAGGGGTTCCTCGAAATAGAGCCCGAGGCTTTCGAGCATGGGTTTGTCGGTCGCACAGAAAAGAAGAACGTCCTCCGCCAAAGAGGCATTCCCGTGCTCATGCCACATCCAGTGGGGGATCGCGAAAGTGTCTCCTTTTTGCCATTCCAGCCGCTGTCCGTTCACGATGCTGTATCCTGCTCCCTCGATGACGTGATAGAGCGCGCTCGCCGTATGCCGATGCGCTCGCGTATGCTCTCCCGGCCGCAATCGCTGTACCCAGCAGGTGAATGTCCGCAATGTGGATCCTCCTGTCACCGGATCCATGTACTCGAGCACGACTCCGTCATAGGGGTCCCCCTCCTCCACCCGCATCACCTCGGGTCTCACCACTCGCCACTTGTACATGTACGGGCGCCGCCGAATCCACTTCTTGACGCTCAAAGGTCGCATCAGATGATCTCCGTACACTCGCTCACTGTAGTCCTCGGGCTTTGTCAGCGGATGCTGCATCCCTCCCTCATACGGCTCAAAATACGAGATCCCCAGCAGATTCAACAACGGCACGTCGAGTACATCCAGCCAGATCACTGGTGTCTCCCCATCGTTGCGATGATCGTGCCAATCCATGCTGGGCGTCAGGATCAAATCGTAATCTTCCATGACCAGCTTCTCCCCTTCCACGGCTGTATATCCCACGCCATTCCCCTGAATGATGAACCGTATCGCTGTGGCCCAATGTCGGTGACAGGGTGCTACTTCTCCAGGCATCACCACCTGAATCCCACCATAGATCGTATTGGTCGCCGCATTTCGCTCTCCCAGGCCCGGATTCCTCAAAATCAGCACACGCCGCTCTCCGCCCCGCTCGATCGGCCACACCTCCCCCGCCTCCATCACTAACGGGTACACATCCGCCCACCGCCACACATACGGCACGGCTGTCGTCCCGCTCTCCCGAGGGACGAGGCGTTGAATCACCAGCCACAGGGCTTCCAAATCCTTCTCCCGCAGCTTCGCATAAAATTGCTCTTCTCGTGTGCTCGTCATATTTCTCTCCTCCTGAGAGTCTCAAGGGGACTCAGAAGGCCCCGAGTCCCATGAGTTCCTCCCGAAAAAGTTCAAGCGTCTTTTGCCAGGCATCACGAGCCGCCTCCGCGTGATAGCTCTCCCGCTCGTCACAGAAGAACCCATGCCCGGCTTCTGGATAAATGAAGACTTCCGCAGCTTTTCCCAACTCCCGCAGGCGCGCTTCAATGGTCCGCACCTCCTCCAAAGGGATGAACGGATCGCGCCCACCAAAGAAAAGCCGCATCCGCGCTTGTAACCGATCAGCCATATGAAGTGGAGGCGTCCCCGCAGGTCCGAACCGTCGCGGCGAAGCGATCCCGCCTCCATAGAACGGAGCCGCGGCCTTGATCTCCTCCGGAAAGGCGCACGCGGCCAGAAAAGCCGTACGTCCTCCCATGCAGAATCCGATCACTCCGATTCGATCCTTCCGCACCACCGGTGATGAGATCACATACGCGAGGACAGCCCGGATATCCTCAAGGAGATGTTCGTCAGGCGTCGCGCTGGCCAATTGCGCGACCCTCTCTAAATCCTCATATTCCGCTGTCCTCGGCTCCGGGAGGCGATGATAAAAGTCGGGCGCGACAGCCACATATCCTTCTCGAGCGAGCCGCCGCGCGACGTCCTGAATATGCCCATTTAATCCAAAAGCTTCAAAGAAGACAAGTACGACAGGGAATGGCCCCTCTCCATCCGGTTGTGCCCAGTACGCGGGCACTCCCTGAGCGCGAATCCTGTGCGTTTTCATCTCGCCCCCTCCTCCACGAGGATGATCCCTAACCGCTCGAGCACGCGCAGGGCGTCAAGGATAGGAAGTTCCGGCATCTGAAAAACCTCATGAGCCACCCGAAGATAGGCCTCGCGCGTCGTGAGCATCTGCCGGTCGGCCTCGCCATCACGGAAATGCACGAGCTCTTGATTACGTAGTCGGTACACTCCCCCCTTATCGCATCGCACCAGCATCAGCTCGCCCAGGAACTTCCCCTCTCCCGGCGTATGGTGCCGAACGTATCCCGGATGTAGCTCCTCTTCGCTTTTGGGCTCCAAGTCGTATACGCAAAAAGGCGTCCACCCCTCGGCGATCCACCGATCCTGAATGAGCGTTCGCCCATCCGCTCCCGGTCGAAATCGGTAGCGCAACCCCGCGTGACAGACCTCAACCTCCTCTCCGATCGGGATCGGGTGAAAGAATGGCGCTCCGTTTCCAACATCCACGAGATATCTCCTTCCTTCCACCTCGACAACGAGGGCTTCATGAGATCCTGGAAACGTAATCGTCCCAAAGATCGAGAAGCACAGGTATCCCAATTCCTGCAGCAGTCGAGCAAGCGTCCGCGACACCTCGTAGCACAGACCGCCGCCTCGCCTTCTCTGCCAGTTCTCTAACAGAAGGTATGGGTCCGGAACCGGCGGATTGCTCCCATAGGTGCGAAAGCGCAAAAGCGTCGTCACATTCTCAAAGGGCACGCACTGGAGATGTCGCTCGGTCAAGCGCACCAAAGCAGCCCAACTCGGCGGCTCCGGTTCCAAACCGAGCCATTTCAGATATTGCTGTGCCCATGCGCTCAGCTCCTGCGCCATGTGGATCTCTTCCGTTAAGGGGGTGTATCCCATCCATGCTCCCTATAGCCCGGCGTGATGAAACATCGGTATGACCTCTCGCAAGAATGCGTCAAAGGTCTCCCACTCGAAGGGCGCGCGCAGGACGACGTTCACCTGTTCGACTCCCGCCTCAGCATAAGCGCGAATTCTCTCGGCCACCTGTACCGATGTTCCCAAGAGCAATCCCTCTCGAAACGCTTCGAAAAAGGTCCCCAGATCCCGACGCGCGGCGTCCTCCTGCCGCCGTGCTCCGACCTCATCCGCCCCCATGTAAAACCCCAGGTTCACGGAGTTCCTCAACTGGGCCGGATCTCGCCCCTCTCGCTCGCACCAGCGCATCACGACTTCTGCCTTCCGCCGAAAGACATCCGGGGACACATACCCCACATTCCACCCGTCGGCATATCGCACAGCCGTCCGCAACGTCCTCCTCTCCCCTCCTCCCCCCACCCAGATTGGAATGCGTCCCCGAATTGGGCGCGGAAAACAATAGGCGCCCTCGACTCGAAAATATCGCCCCTGAAACGTCACCTGCTCCTGCTCGAACATCCCGCGCACGATCTGAATCGCTTCTTCGAGCATGTCCTCCCTCACGCCTAGGGGAGGGAATTCATAGCCGAAGGCCCGAAACTCCGCCTCATGCCAACAGGCGCCCAAACCAATCTCTGCTCGCCCTCCGCTCAAGTGATCTACTGTCACCGCCACTTTCGCCAAAAGCGCCGGATTCCGATAGAGGGGACAAAAGACCAGACATCCGATCCGCACCCGCCGCGTCTCTAACGCCAGTGCTGTCCACATCGCCACGGTCTCATAGGTCACTCCTCGTCCATCCCTGGGCGGCGTTTCATAATGGTGGTCCCAAATCGAGATCCAGTCCACCCCTCCTTCCTCTGCCCGTCGCCACAGCCGTCGCAATTCCTCATACGAGCAATCCTGCTGCCCCACATGTACCCCGAACTTCATAATATTCTCCTTGCCGCGCGTGCCCTCACTCCTCGGTGAGGAGTCGCGCATATCGGCCTCGGAAATAAAGAAGGGGTCGCGCCTCCCGCACTTCCGTTCCTTCGACCTCTCCCACAAAGATCGTGTGATCTCCCCCCTCGTAGGCGTGCACGATCCGGCACTCGATGTGAGCCAGTGCTCCTTCCAGCCGAGGAATCCCTTCGATCCCTGCCCGATATCTCACTCCTTCGAACTTCTTCGGCTCCTTGGTGGCAAAACGCCGGGAGAGGTCTTGCTGCTCTTCCGCGAGGATATTGACGATGAAAGCGCGACTCTCCCAGAAGCCGCGATAGCTCGCGGATGTCTTATCCACACATACGAGCACCAGAGGGGGCTCCAGTGAGACCGAACAAAAGGCGCTCACCGTCAATCCCAAGGGCTGTCCCTGGGCATCTCGGGTCGTCACCACCGTGACCCCACTGGCGAACTGGCTCAACGCTTGACGAAATTCATCCTTTCCGACAGGCATGCGGGCTTCTCCTTATCTCCAGCTCACGTCACGTCTCCACTGACCTTCCATCTTCTCCTTCTTGACACACGGGATTCTCTAAAATCCCCAGATTCCCAATCTCGATTCGCACCGTCTCCCCCGCGCGCAAGTACCGAGGTGGATTCCGCCAATGTCCGACTCCCGGTGGCGTTCCTGTGGAAATCACATCCCCTGGCCGCAACGTCACGATCCGAGACAGGTAACTGACAATCTGCGGAATCTTGAAGATCATGTCCCCGGAGTTTCCGTCCTGCATCAACTCCTCATTGATCCATAGCCGGATCGGCAGGGCATGGGGATCCGGTACCTCATCCCGTGTGACCAGATACGGTCCCATGGGGGCGAATGTATCGAACGTCTTCTGGATGATGTACGGCCCCACGACTCCCAACAGACTCTTCAAGTTGAAATCCCGCGCGCTCACATCATTCAGGATCGTATAGCCGGCGATGTAGTCGTATACCCGCTCTTCCGGAATGTGCTTCCCTTCCCGTCCGATGACCAGAGCCAACTCGGCCTCATAATCTACCGCGCGACTCACCCGAGGGAGCTCGATGGGCTCTCCTGGCCCGATAACCACATCCGGGAACTTGGAGAAAAAGACCGGCTCTTTCGTCGGGGGAACAATAGCCGCCTCCTGTCCATGCTCGACGTAATTGACCCACATGCAGACAAGCTTCCCCGGCCTCGTGACGGGGGCCTTCAGCTTCACCTCCGAAAGGGAGAAGAGAAGACCTCGCTCCCGCCATCGCTCCCCCATCTCAGGCACGCGGCGGGAGATTTCGGCCACAGCCTGCTGCGCTTCTTCAAGCGCTTCCGGTCCACTCTCCAAAAAACCCACCATGTCTCCCGGAGGAGCTATCACCCGAGCTCGCTCCTCGGGCTTGGATTCCCCCCGTTCGGCATACCAGAGAGCCAACGCACGGGTCAAATCCACCACTTGCCCATCACACACAACCCCTAACCGTTGTATTCCTCGAAACGAGTACGTCACCAAACGCATCGTCCCCTCCTCAAAATCTCACCTTGAGAGCGAATTGAATCTGCCGTGCATTCGCGACCGCGCGAGGTGTCCCGAACCCGAAGATGGGATTGGGAGGAACATCCAAAGTCGGCGCTCCCCATACGGTATTGACCTCGATCACATTCACCGTATTGAAGAGATTAAAGAACTCCACCAGAGGTTCCAACGTGATGCGCTCACTCAGCTGCAGGTTTCGGCTCAGGCGGAGATCCACATTGGAATACGAATCGCCTTTATACGTATTGCGCCCCAGCAGTCCGGGACGATCCGTCAGAGGATTCCCGTCTCCATTGGTATCGGCTCCGGTGGACACCGTGAAATAGCGCGGCGACTCCAACCGAACGATCCCGCTCAGCTTGAATCCTCGCAGAATTCCCCACGAACGAGGGGCAGTCATCAGGAAATTCAGGACGAACCGATGCGCGACATGTTGATTGGACAGCCCGCGATCGAGATTCCAGTTCAGGGGATCCTCCGGGATATTCTGCAGCGCAATATTAATCGGCAGGTCTATGGTCTTGGAGAACGTATAGTGAGCCGTCACATCCAGGGCCTCGGAAGGGCGAAAGCGAATCCCCCAGCTCCCCCCATCGTACGTGGATTGCGAGTTGTATTGATAGAACGCGGCCAAGGCGTACTGCGGGATCCTTCGTCCCCCATAGAAGGGCTTTCCATTAGGTGCTCTCCCCGTCGGAAGGGCATTCCAATTCCCGCGGAAGGCCGACAGTTTCAAAGCCCGGACGCGCAAGTAGTTCGCCGTGAAGACGAGCCTCGGTGTGATTTCCTGTTCGATTTCCAAACTCGTCTGGAAACTATAGGGTTGAGCATTACTCCGATCGAAATTAGTCGCCCCAATCAGCCGAATGGCCGGATCGCTCGGTGAAGGATAGACGCCCGTCCGAAGCCAGGTGAAGAAGGCTGGCGTAGCGACGGGAGGACCAGCGATTGTGCGCCACAGGAGTGATCCCGGGCGATTGGCGTGGGAGGGGAAGACTCCTCCCCAGAAAGGATCGGAGATCAGACGCGTTGCCAGCAGATCCCCCAGCAAGAACTTGTCATGAAAGATCCCCGCTCCGCTTCGAATTACTGTCTTCCGCCCCTTCCCCAGACTCCAAGAGAAGCCCACTCGCGGTTGAACATTATTCAAATCGCGCTCGACAAGGTCCGTAGGGACAAGATGCGCATCCCATCGGAATCCGTAGACGAACGAGACCTGTGGTCGAGGACGCCACTCGTCCTGGGCGAAGAATCCGACCAGGTGATGCGCGATCGCGGCCCGCCCAGCACGCCGCCACTCCTCAGGGACAGCTCGCGTCTGGGGATCAATGGAGATGTCGGGCCGAGAACGTGGAGGGAGCCACTGCAAAGCCGCGACAGTGGGGGGATCACTCAGGAAAGCCGTCAGGCTGGGAAAGATCACTCGCATAGGATAGAAGACCGTCCACCGCTCGGTCGTCCACAGCCGGTTGTAATCGAACCCGAACTTGAGCGTGTGAGTTCCCCGAATGAAAGTGAAGTTATCCAAGAATTGGATCCGCGACTCACGATAGAGCTCGAAATCAGAATACGAATGGCCCATGAGAATGAGATTGGGGATCTCCAGGGCCGGCTCGGTGAAGTTGACGGGATCGAAGGTGAAGTTCCGACGGGCATATTGGAAGCGGACTTCGTTGACGACTCGCCCTCCCCCCAGCGAGGTCATGCTGACGGCCAGACTCTGATCGGAGAGATCGTTATCGCGAGCCGTCGAGGGCGCCATAGACGCTCGGGAGATCGGGAGCACATTGAGGCTCTCCCCTTTGACGAGGTTATATCGTACCGAGAGCGCATTCGCTGGTGTGAGAGAGTGATCCACTTTCCCAAAGAGCACATTGTAGTCGTTCGTTTGAAGAATTCCCGTATTCTCCTCGCTGAACCCGAGGGCGCGCTTGGCGCGATTGATGGAAGCGAGATTTCTCAGGATGACCTCGGCGAAAAGAGGATTCTGATCTCGCTGCTGCCCTTCATAGTTGCCTATGAAGAACGTCCGGTCCTTCACAATCGGTCCGGAGATCACCGTCCCATATTGCACCTGCCGAAGGCGCTCTTGGCCGGGAAGTTGAAGGATATTGCGGGCATCTAGCGCCTCATTACGAAAGTAAACATAGGCACTGCCGTGATACTCATTGCCCCCGGAGCGGGTGAGGATGTTGACCAGGCCGAAGCCGCGCCCGAACTCACTCGAATACGATGTATTGACGACGCGGAACTCTTTGGCCACTTCTTGCGAAGGAGCGCTCCGTTGCAATCCGTTGAAAGTCTGCGTCGTATCCACCCCATCCACGGCGATGAAAGTGCTGTATTCGGTTTGTCCGCCGAAGGAGAGCCGCGCCGCCGCCGTCACGCCCACGCCGACGGGCGGTTCCTGCTGCGGTCCCCCTCCGAGGTTCGCGCGCCCGACAGCGACTTTTGCACTCAGCAGGACGAAGTCCACGAAATTGCGTCCACTGATAGGAAGATCGGAGATCTGCCGCTCGGAGATGACCTGACTGATCTCTGTCTTGCTCGTATCTAAGAGGATCGCCTGTCCGGTGACAGCCACCACCTCGGTCACCTCTCCCACATCGAGCCGAACGTCAAGCATCGCATTCTGACCGATAGTCAGCTCAATCTGTTGCCGACGATATGGGCGGAATCCCGGAGCAGTGATCTCCAGCTCGTAGATCCCTGGGGGCAGATTGGGCAGAAGATATGTGCCGTCTTCCGAAGTCCTCGCTTCCCGAACCAGCCCTGTCGCCGTATTTCGAATTCTCACCGAAGCTCCCACGATCACAGCCCCAGTCGGATCCTTCACCTGGCCGGCCAATTGAGCCGTCGTGACCTGGGCTGAGACCAGGACAAAAAGAATCGAAACGAGAAGAATCGAGAGAATGAACGAGATCTTCATCTTCATAGCCCCATACCTCCATATCTGAATTTTGGCCTGCAAGCGACGAGGCTCGTCACCTCGTGCTCTGTTCTTGCTGCCACAGACTTTCCAACCGATCCGGATCGAACCCCACGCTCACTCCACAGGAGGCCACCACAATGGGTTTGAGCAGAAGATCCGGATACGTGGAGAAGACCTCGAGCAACTCCTCTTCAGGGATCGTCTGTTCCCGCCCCGCCAGGTAGCGCTGATAGGCTTCTTCTCCGATCTTGTTCGGATTGATCAGAGCGCGCGCTCCGTTTGGAAGCTGCTGCGCGATGCGCTTGAGTTCCTCAAGGGACGGGGGATGGGCTAAGATGTCTCTCTCCTCATACGGAACTCTCTTGTGCGAAAGCCACGCTTTCGCTTTCTCGCATACGGCTCAGCCATGCTTGTGATAAAAGATCCAGGGTTTCATCGCCACCTCCTTCAAGATGGAAATGAATGTGCGCAAACGCCTCGATCGAACTATCGCAGTTTGGGCATAGCGTACTTGGCGAAAAGTTCGATCGAACGACGCGCTTTCTCAAAGGGCATCATACCATAGTTGACCTGCATGGAAACCACGTCGATACGTCCGAAAATGGATTCCAGATAGCGCATCTGTTCGACGATCTCGTCCGGCCTTCCAATTAAGGCCCGATGCTCTTCCAGAACCCGCTCGTAGGTCATCGACTCCAGGATTTGTGGGATCTTGGCATAGGCCGGACTATAGGAACTCGAGTGCCGATCGCCCCATTCTTTCACGGCGTGTAAGAAGGTCTGAATGTACTGCACCATATAGGGACGGGCTCCCTCGCGCGCTTCGCGCGATGACTCGGCCGCGTACATATGAAGGACCATGAGCACACGCTCGTTTTCCGGAGGATGGCCGGCGGCTCGATAGGTCTCCCGATAGAGCTGGATGCTCTCGGCCAGCTCCTTATAGGGAGCCAGATACGGCACGACCATGAGCCGATAGCCACGGCGCCCTATCCACTCGAAGGATTCCCGTGTGGCCACTGCGGCGATCCAAATCGGGGGATGCGGCTTTTGCACAGGACGCGGGAGAGAGGTGACCGGCCGCGACCACCGATGAAACCGCCCTTCATGAACGACATTCTCTTCGCTCAGGAGCCGGATTAAGACATCCACTCCCTCTTCAAAGCGAGCGCGACTTTCGTCCAAGGGGATACCGAAGGCATCGAATTCGTGAGGGAGGAAGGCACGGGCGATTCCCAACTCAAAGCGTCCCCCGCTAATACAATCGATCATCCCGATCTCCCCGGCCAGCTTCAGCGGATGATTGAAGACCGGTAAGACAGCCCCCACGATAAAGCGCATGTAACGCGTCCGCTGCGAAGCCGCCGCGAAAAAGATCAGAGGATCGGGGCAGTACCCCCCATATGGGCGAAAATAATGCTCTACCGTCTTGACGCTATCATATCCGAGCTGCTCCCCGATCTCCACCAGGTCAAGAACCTCGCGAAAATATTGATCTCCCGGCTTGCGATCGGGCCAAGCATCCGGGAAGAAGTTCAAACAGAATTCCATAGCACACCTCCTTTTATGATTTTTATCCTCGAGGCTCAAGAGGGAGAGGCCAAGAGCCGTCCATATCCCCTGAGGGGGATAGATTGTCCCAAGCGTCGGAGAAGAGCCCACAGGGTGGCCGTGTTCGTACTCAGCACGGGCCGATCGAGCTCCTGCTCGAGCTTCTCGATCACTCCCGCACTTGGCAACTGGGCACAGCTGATCAAAATCCCATCAGCCTGCCGCAGATCGAGCTGATGCACCAATTCATAAGTCACCTCTTCGGGTTGATCCCCCACCTCCACGTTCTCGGCGATATTGAGGTTCCGGTTATCCACCACCTCCACCCCATAGGCCTGCAAAAAAGCTATCTCATGCGCGGCCACCGCATCCAGATAAGGCGTTGCCAAGGCCACGCGCCGAATTCCCAGCGCTCGAAGCGCTTCTAACACAGCCGTCGCACTGATGACGACGGGCGCTCGAGCCACTTTTTCCAGTCTCCTCTGCGCCTCCTGTTCATACCCCGGCTCTCGACACATGATAGCGATCGTGCACCCGTAGGCGACGGCCGCAACCTGCGCATCAGCCAGCTCACGAGCTGCCCGCTCCGATTCCTCATCCATCCGACGCAACTCCTCCGGTGTCACCTGCTGCATCCTCATCCGCGCGACATGCAAACTGTACCCCTCCGGCAACATCTCCCATAGCTCTCGCTCCATCGTCGTATTCGATGAAGGGACGATCACACCTATCCGCCTTATCCGAGAAAAAGCCATGTTTTCCCTCCTCCTTCCGAAATTATGCCCTGGGAACAGACTCCTCCGGAACCAGGGGGATATGCTCGACAATCTCTAACCCAAATCCGGCCAAAGCGGCAAGCCTCTTAGGATGATTTGTCAAAAGCCGCATTCGGCGAATGCCCAAGCAGTAGAGAATTTGTGCCCCTATCCCATACTCGCGCATGTCCCAAGAGGAGACAGGCTCTCCCGGACCTTTTTCAGGCTCTTGAGCACCCTGGATCCGTTTATCTCCATCTGAGCCCTGATGCCTCTGGAGATCACGAAGCAGGGTTTCACTCAACGAGTGCCGCCGGATAAGGTAGACGAGAACTCCTTGTCCCCAAGAAGCAATCATCCGAAGAGCAGCCTGAACAAGACCTCCT
This sequence comes from uncultured Clostridia bacterium, assembly GCA_964615335.1. Lineage (GTDB taxonomy): Bacteria > Acidobacteriota > Blastocatellia > HR10 > HR10 > HR10. The sequence continues at coordinate 199,344 of CAZTMT010000003.1, read as the reverse complement.
TCAGGACATCGGCAAGGAAGCAGATCATCCAACGCCGGCCCGGCATGAACCCGAACGAGCACGGGATTCTCCCCCGCAACCTCCCCTTTAACCAGAGCGACATGTACTTCCTGAGGATCTAACGTGGACGCAAAGGCGATGGCACGAAAATCTCCGTAGCGAGTCGCGAGAGGGGCTTCGGCCACCTTCTGAACGAACATCTCCTTCTGAAGCCGATATCGGATGAGTTCGGCGATCGTGAGGATTTTCATCCCGTGCTGCTGGGCGAAGGCCACAAGATCGGGCAATCGGGCCATCGTCCCATCTTCTCTCATGATCTCACAGATGACTCCCGCCGGCGTCAGTCCCGCCAAGCGAGCCAGATCCACAGAGGCTTCCGTGTGCCCGGCTCGAACTAATACCCCCCCTCGCCGCGCTCGGAGGGGAAAAACATGCCCTGGACGAACCAGGTCCGAAGGCCTCGCCTGCGGATCAATCGCCGTCAGAATCGTTCGGGCTCGGTCATAAGCAGAGATACCCGTCGTGATACCTTCGCGCGCATCTATGGAGACGCAGAAGGCCGTCCCATAGGGTGACTCGTTCTCGTGAACCTGCAGGGGAAGCTGTAACCGCTCACATTGCTCCTCGGTCAGTGAGAGGCAAATGAGTCCTCGCCCCTGTTGGGCCATGAAGTTGATGATCTGAGGCGTTACCTTCTCCGCCGCACAGCAGAGGTCTCCCTCATTCTCCCGATCTTCGTCATCCACGAGAATAAGCATTCTCCCCTGGCGCAATTCTTCAATCGCTTCGGGGACTGTCGCAAAGGGCTTCACAAAGCTACCGCCTCTTCAGCCAAAAGGGCTGGATTCTTCTCATCTCAACGACGTTTTCACTCACCTCCGGCACGAGGATCTGTGCGATCCCCATCCGAAGGCTTACCTGAGCTTAAGGCGCTGTCCCCTCCGTCGCTTCAGGAAAGAGCCCGTGCGGCTGCTCCCTCATCCGCTCCAATAAAGCCTGTTGCGCCAGTGCCAGATGCTCGTGGACAACCCGCTCCACCCGCGCGACATTTCGCTCCGAAAGCGCCTCGATAATCTCTCGATGCTGCGCATTAGAGCGCCGCAGCTGCTCAGGCGTATACCAGGAGAAGGCGCGAAAGATCAACGGCACTTCGACGACGTCCCGGAGGACCTTCTCCAAGAGCGAAAGCCGACTCGCCCGGACAAATGTCCCATGGAACTCATTATTTCGAGTCACCATCGCCTTCACCCATCGGGACCGGTGCGCGGGATCTAATCCCGAAGCTTCCTCAATAAGCTCCTCCATCTCGTGGTAGAGCTTCCACATTCGCTGAAGCTCCTCTTCCCCGATATGGGCGAGAGCTTCCCGAGCCGCAGCGCTCTCCAAGATGGCTCGCAGACGATAGACTTCTACAATGTCTTTCTCCGTATAGCTGCGTACAATGAGGCCCCGCTTTGGACGTCGTTGTACCAGCCCATCGGCTTCTAATAAAAGCAGAGCTTCCCGAATGGGGGTCCGGCTCAGCTGCAATTGCTCCGCCAGCTGATCCAGAACGAGCCGTTCTCCTGGACGAATCAACCCCTCCAGAATAGCCTGGCGCAAAATGGCATAGGCATATTCCGTATCCGAAATCCGCACTCTCTCCTGCTTGACCAACTCTTTAATCATATACCGTATTCCTCATTCGGAGTTCAAAATAGCACATTTTTTGTTTGTAGTCAAGGTCTTATGTAAGTGACCAAATCGCTGTGACTTGAACGAACCCTACGGTAATCCCCCTGATACAGAAGGCCTTAGATCAACTGAAGCGGATGAATCCCACGGGTACGAACTCAACGCCCAATAGTGCCGTCCCCGCGACCGAAAGCCTGCGGGAGTTCACCGTTTCTGACAAGCCTGCCAGGGGCGCAACGCCGGCAGTGTTACGGGAGAGGGTGCTGTGAAACGCCTGCCCGGTCCTTGCTTGACAGAGGCCCGCTGGAGGGTCATAATTGCTGGTCTATGGCTTGGATCAAGACGATTCCACCGGAGGAAGCCACCGGACAACTCAAGGAACTCTACGATGCGGCCATCCGGCGAGCGGGTCGCGTCTTTAACATCGTTCGCGTTCAGAGCCTGAATCCGCATGTGCTCAAGGCTTCGACCGAGCTTTACAAGGCGATCATGTTCGGCCCGTCGAGCTTGAGTCGCGCTCAGCGCGAGATGATCGCTGTCGTCGTCTCCAAGACGAACGACTGCTTCTACTGAACCGAAGCGCACGGGGAGGATCTCCGTCAGATTACAGGCGATGAGCGGCTCGTCGAACAGATCAAGTCGGATTATCGTCGGGCCGAGCTGGATGAGCGCACGCGGGCGATGCTCGATTATGCCGTCCTCATCACCCGGGATATGCATCGCATTGATGAGGCTGTGATCAACAGCTTGCGCGCGCGCGGATTGAGCGATGAAGACATCCTGAATGTCGCTCAGGTCGCTGCGCTCTTTAACTACTATACCCGTTTGGCCGAAGCGCTGGGCGTCGAACCGGAAGATTTTATGATTCGCCGCTGAGCGGGCGGCGCAGAGGACGCGGTACTCATAGATCCCGGAACAGCTCCTCCAGGTCCACCTCCAGATCCGGAATCAAACGGCTGCGGATGCGCCCCTGGTCCCGAGCTGTCTCGACCAGAGTCAGGCGATCCCCCTCCAGGACATACAACTCAACCCGGCGCGTATCCGGATCAACGATCCAATATTCCCGAACGCCGGCCTGGGCATAGTCGTATCGCTTCTCCAGAAGGTCCAGGTGTGCTGTCGAAGGCGACAGGATCTCGACGATCAGGTCCGGAGCCCCCTCGATATGCGTCTCCCGCAAGCGATCGGTGTGCTCTCGCAGGACGACCAGCAGGTCGGGCTGATAGACCGTGTCCTCTCGAAGCTTGACGTCTAACGGGGCATCATAGACTTCTCCCCGGCCGGGACGAAGAACCGTCTCAACCAGAAGAAGCTCGAAACGCAGAGAGACGCGTTGATGCTTTCGGGACGGCGACGGACTGAGCATAGGCACTCCCCTCACGAGAATCCAGTAACCGGGCTGGTCTTCGACCCATCGCCGGAAGTCTTCGTACCGCTCGAATCGAATTCCTTCAGCAACAGAACGTTCCATCCAGCTCCCTCCGCACTGGGATCCCCACACCGGGCATCCCGCGAAATCAAAGATTTCGTGGGAGCCCGGCCGGGTGCCCACATCGCGACAGCCTTATTGTAACCGTGCAAGACTCAAGAGGCGAGTCAGTAGCGCCATAGCAGAGCCTGAGTGATGCTTTGACGAAATCCGCGACTTTTGCGAGCCCGAGCCAGTACTCCCCATGTGAGCTCCGTATCGCGCGGGGTATAATTTATCGTGCGTATGCGAAGGGGAATTCGGAGAGCTTTTTTGACTGAGGTTCCCTCCTGGAGTGTCCTGCACTGGCGGTGGATCTTCGTGATCCTGATCCCGATTGCTTTGACTCTCTCCTCGTGCCGTTCGGAAAGGACCGACACAGCCACCGGCAGGGGGGAATCGGAGCTTATCGTGGCGGCGGCGATCAGCCTGAAGGAAGCGCTCACGGAGATCGGGCGGCACTACACGGAGCGCACGGGGATCCCCGTGCGGTTCGCCTTTGGCGCTTCGGGCGTGCTGCAACGGCAACTGGAAGAGGGAGCCCCCTTTGACGTCTTCGCTGCAGCCGCCCCCTTCATCATGGATCAGCTTCAGGCGCGCCAGCTGATCCGCCCTCCGACTCGCCGTCCCTTTGCGCGCAACCTCCTGGTGCTCATCACCGCCTCGGCCGATCTCCGCTCTCTGGCCGACCTGGCGCGTCACCGCTCGATGCGCTTAGTCATCGGCAACCCCAAGACAGTTCCGGCCGGATTCTACGCCCGGCAGATGCTGGAGCGACGCGGCCTCTGGCAAACGCTCCAGGAGCGCCTGATTCTGGCCGAGAACTCCCGACAAATCCTCGACTATGTGCGGCGGGGAGAAGTCGAAGCCGGCCTCTGCTTCGCGTCGGACATCCTCCGGGAATCCCCGCGCCTGCACCTGGTCGAGCGCTTCTCCGAACGCGACCATGATCCGATCCTCTACGAGATCGCCGTGACAACCCGAAGTCCGCACCCGGAAGCCGCCCGTCAGTTCATCGAACAGGTGGTGAGCCCTCAGGGGCAACGCCTCCTGCAAAAACACGGGTTTCTGCCCGCAGATCGAGGGGAAGTCCCATGATCGGATCGGCAGTGAAGCTCTCGCTTCTGGTAGTGAGCGTGGCCATGATAGGGGTGAGCGTGGTGGGGATCGCGATGGGGTATCTTCTGGCCAAGCGGCGGTTTCCGGGAAAAGCCTGGATCGAAGCTCTCTGCATGCTCCCGATGGTTCTGCCGCCGACAGTCACCGGGTATTATCTGCTTCTTGTCTTCGGGCGGCGCGGCGTGATCGGACGACTGCTGGATGAGTTGACCGGTCAGACGGTGGCCTTTCACTGGACGGGAGCCGCTCTGGCGGCGGCGGTCATGGCATTGCCGATCATGATTCGATCGGCGCGCGCGGCGTTCGAGAGCGTGGATCCGCAATATGAGATCATCTCGCGCACGCTGGGCAAGGGCGAATGGGAGACGTTCTTTCGCGTCAGTTTGCCCCTGGCCTGGCGCGGGATTGGCGCCGGTTTTGTCTTGAGCCTGGCACGGGCTCTCGGGGAGTTCGGAGCAACGCTGCTACTTGCGGGCAACATCCCGGGCAAGACGCAGACGATGCCCCTGGCCATTTATGAAGCCGTTCTGGCAGGAGAGGAGGCACAGGCTCGCCTTCTGGTGGGGATTCTGACGGGGATTTCACTCGTGATCCTCATTCTGGCGAACCGACTGACCAGGGGCCCTCAGACATTCTCCTGAGCGCGCGCCGATGAAGCGAGCCGAAGGCGATATGCTTGAGGTCAGCGTCAGAAAGCGTTTCGTTTCCGAAGGGCGCGAGTCTTTTCATCTGGAAGTGGCGTTCCGCGCTGCTGCGGGCATCACTGTCCTTTTCGGCCCTTCAGGGGCGGGCAAGACGACACTCCTGCAGATGATCGCAGGGATCGTGCGCCCCGGCTGGGGGAGAATCGCGCTGGGGGATCAGGTTTTCTTCGATTCGGAAGCAGGTGTGGACCTGCCCATTTCGAAGCGGCGCGTGGGCGTGGTGTTTCAAAGTCCGTCTCTTTTCCCGCATCTGACGGCAGAAGAGAACGTGGCCTATGGGATTCGCGCAGGAGATCGGCAGAAGCGACGCGAGCGCGCGCGGGAGTGGCTGGCGCTTTTGGGAATCGCGCACCTGAGGGATCGCCGGCCGGCGAACCTCTCCGGCGGGGAGCAGCAACGGGTTGCTCTGGCACGAGCCCTGGCTTCAGAACCGCAGCTTCTGCTTCTGGATGAACCGCTTTCGGCCGTGGACGTGCCGACGCGAGCGCGCCTGCTGGAAGAGATTCTCGCGCTGCAGCAGCGCACGCGCATCCCCTTCCTCTACGTGACGCACCACGTGGGAGAAGCCGTCCGCGTGGGAGAAGATGCGCTCCTGCTCTCCGAGGGACGCCTTCAGAAACAAGGGCCTCCTGCGGAAGTCCTCCGAGAGTGGCTGCGCGAGACGGAAGGCCGTCTCGTTCCGGAAGAAAACCTCTTCATCGCTGAGATCGTCGGCCATCGTCCCCAGGAGGGTGTGACCGTCGTCAGCCTCCGGGATCGCTTTCTGGAGATTCCCTACACCGACATCCCCCCGGGTCGCCGCGTCGTCCTCGGCATCCGCTCGGAGGGCATTCTGGTCTCGCGCACACCGACACGAGAAACGAGCGCGCGCAACATCCTGCAGGGGATCGTCACTCGCATCACCCCGGATACGGGAGCCGTCGAGCTGGCCGTCGGAGGCGATCTGGCATTTACGGTCCGCGTGACCCGGAGCGCCGTTCAGGATCTGGATCTGCATCCGGGCGTTCCCGTCTACCTGCTCATCAAAGCGACGGCCTGCCACATGGTGTTGTGATGAGGCACGGACGCCGGGCGCCGCACAAGAAGGCGATTCCCTCGTTGACAAATCCCCCGGAAGCCTCGGACAATCTCGCTTGAGATTTCCTCCACAGGGCGAGGGGAGAATGAGTGAAGCTCCATCTGGAATTCCCGCGCGATCAGGGGATCGTCGCCGAGGCCCACGCACGGGGAACAGGAAGACAAGGCGAGCGCGGATGGTGCGACAGTATGGCTTCCTCCCTATCGCGGGTGTTCTCCTCCTTTCCCTTTTTCTCCACGCGCGTTTGGATTCTTTCAGGGCGGAACCGGCTTCTCAGAATCCGTCCTCCCAGACGCCGGCCTCCGAGGCGTTTGTGGGAACGAACACGTGCCGGGCCTGTCATCCCGCTTTCTACACCTGGTTCTCCCGCACGGCGCATTTCGCGACGATCGGCGATCCTCGCTTCCCTCCTCCTCTGAAAGGATGTGAAATGTGTCATGGCCCCGGGCGCGAGCACGTGCGCGCGGGAGGCCGGGGGCACATCTTCAACCCGCGAAAAGCTTCCGCTCGCGAGGTTGTCGCCATGTGCACCTCCTGCCATCAGGAGAAGCGCTTCGGCACTTGCGGATTCCATGAGAACCAGCATCGCGTCGAGGCCGTCTCCTGCAACGACTGTCACAACCCGCATCAGGAGGTCACGCACAAGTATATTCTTCGAGAGGAGGAACCGTCCCTCTGCTACCAGTGTCATCGAGAGATTCGTGCGGAATTCCTTCGCCCCTTTCACCACAAAGTTCCCGAAGGGGGGATGAGCTGCCGGCAGTGTCACGAGCAGCATACTCTCTGGAACACCACACAGAGCGCGAACGTCCTGGGAGGGCGCGATGCCCTGTGCCTTCGCTGCCACACGGACAAGGAAGGGCCATTCGTCTTCGAGCACATCTCGTTGAAATCCGACCGATGTCTGTCCTGCCATGTCCCGCACGGATCGGCGAATCCCCGTCTTCTCACTCGTCGTACGATCCTCTCGCTCTGCCTGGAGTGTCACGGGGATCGCCAGGGAGCGTCGGGGGATTCCCCGCAGGGATTTCATGACCTGACCGATCCGCGCTACCAGAATTGCACGAGCTGCCATGTGATGATCCACGGCTCGAACACGAGCCGTCTCTTTTTTCGATGAGAGGAGACAGGTCATGAGCGATCTCAGCATCATGTTACGGATCGGCTCATGCGCCAGGAGCGCTCTCCTTCTCTCCCTCTGTCTTGGTCGCTCGCTCGCCCATCCCGCCCTCGTTCCGCAAACGCCCCGAGCGCCAGGCGCCGAGGCCGCTTCGGAGGATCCGGGAGGATCGCGCGCAGCAACGCGTGAGCGCTCCCTGAGCGCTTCTCAGGATCCTCGTGCGACCGAGGGATTGCGCGAGATGTCTCCCTCCTGGTCGGCGGCGGGGACCAGCTCCGAAGGGGAAAGTGCCGGATCGGCGCCTCAAGAGAACATCATCGTGAGAGGCTTTATTCTCCGGCAGATCCTTCAGTGGGGGGCGCGCCTGCGCACGGTGAAGGGGAATGAAGACGTGTACCGCAGCCATCTGAATCTCGGCGAAGGTCTCAAGCTCTTCCACTCTTCCTTCGATCTGAGTGCTCCGGAGAGTCGCGGCCGCCTCTTCGATCACCTTCAGGTGAATCTGAACAACTGGGGAGGAGACCCGTACAACACGGCCGACGTGTATCTCAAGAAGAACCTCTTTTATGTCTTCCGCTATCGCTACCAGAAGATTGACTATTTCACCTCGATCCCCGACTTCGCGAATCCGCTTCTCGCGCGAGGTCTCTTGAGCGACCAGCACCGCTCCGACACGACGCGCCGCTTCTCGCAAGCTCGCCTGGATCTTTTCCCCGATGCCCCGCGCTTTCAGCTTCATCTCGGGTACGCGCGCAATACGGCGTGGGGGCCGGCCTTCACCACGGTGAACTTAGGCGGAGACGAATTCCTGCTGGCCCGGCAAGTGAAAAACAGCGCGAACGATTACGTCATCGGAGCCGACGTGCGCTGGGGATGGCTCCGAATCAGCGTGGAACAGGCGTTTCGGACGTTCAAGGACGATCCGGGATATATTCTGCCCGGGAACTTCAGTGTGGGGAATGACCCGGACCCGATCTTTGGCTTTCAGCAGCTTTTTCTGACGGACTTCGGACGAAGCGTCCGGCTTCGGAGCACGCTCCCGGCAACGCGCCTAGCAGTGACGTCCTATCGCGTGCCGCGTATCGCCTTCACGGCGCGGGTCTCTTACAGCAAAGCGAGCGTCGTTCACATCCTCGCTCAGGAGTTCCAGGGGGTTGTCCTCAATCGGGAGACAGCGATCTTCGCCTCCAATGGGTTAGCTCTGGCACAAGCTGGTCCGAGCAAGCCCTTCACGGTGGGTGACGGATCGGTCCGGATTTCGCTCACTCGCCGACTTCATCTCACCACCAGGTTTCGAGGAACGCACTTCACGATCGCGGGCTCGCGGGATCTTGTCGAGCGCTTCTCGAATCTGGATGACCCTCAGACCCCTGTCACGCGCCAGGAGCATTCGTTTCGTCACCTCTCGGTGACCTCGCTGGCCAATCAATGGGAGGCGGATTTTGCCCTCACGTCCCGGATGAGTGTGCGCGCCGGGCATCGCGTCGAACACCGTCGCGTTCGCGTGCAGGCTCAGGACGAAGGACGGGATTCCATCTTGGGCCCCGACTTTCCTTCCCTATTTCGCACGCGGCGCGAAGAGACGCGGCAGACAGCACAGACGCTGCTGGCGGGTTTCACCTATCGAAGGTCCCGCGCGTTGCGCATCGCGCTCGACTATGAGAACGGAGGTTCTTTGACGGAGTTCTCGGGCGTCGGACCTCGCGACGATCAGCGCGGACGACTCCGCGTGCAGCTTGCCCCTTCTGAGAAATGGCACGTCACGTTTTCGGCAGCGGTCTCCGACGCCCTGCGCCCGAGCCGCGCGCTCGCTCTGGACCACATCTTTCTCAACCAGAACCGAAATCGTCAGGGAGGGGTTTCCTTCTCCTGGTCCCCTCAGGAGCGATTCACTCTCGATGCGGACTACACCCGCGGGCACGTTACGGCGCAGATCCATACGCTCGATCTGCGCGTTCGGGATGCTCCCATTCCCCCTCTTCTCTATCTGGAAAAGAGCCACGTTCTCCACTCCGGCCTGACCGCCCTTCTTCTGCGGGACCTGCACCTCAGCCTCGGCTATCGCCTGGTTCACCTGCGCGGCAGTCTTCCTCTGTCCTTTCACCGGCCCTATGCGCGAATACAGGTTCCTGTGCACAAGCGCATCCAGGCCCACGTGGAGTACGACTACAGCGGATATGGCGAACGAGAATGCCTGGCTTCTCCCTCTCTCACGCTCGTATGCCGCCGTGGAATCTCCCCCTCCGCCCTGGGATACCGCGCGCACCTTTTCACCGGGGGGATGCGGGTCACCTTCTGAAGAGAGGGGGACTTTGTCGCATCTCCTCGAAGTCACCGGGATCCTCCGGAGTCGGCCAGTCCCACGGCTCTCGCGATTCGCGCATATGCCGACTTCACGCGCACTTTGAGCGTCTGAAGCAAATCTACGAGCCACAAGCCCAGACCGCGCTCCGACATCGGGACCCAGGCATTGCTTGACGTCGTTCCCGACCGCCCCGGATTTCGGTACAGGAAATTTCCATCGGCATTTGAGACGAAAAGATCCACATTCCCATCTCCGTCGAAATCCGCCCAGGCTGCGCTCTGAGCGACAGCCTCATCCGTCATTCCGGAGAAGCGGGCGACTTCATTGAACGTCCCATCCCCATTGTTTCGGTAAAGGAAGTCCTGACCGTCATTGCCGACGAAAAGATCCAGATCGCCATCGCGATCGTAGTCGGCCCACACGGCTACGGCCCCAATCGCCGTATCGGCCACACGTGCCCTTGCGGTCACGTCTTCGAATGTCCCATCCCCCTTGTTTCGAAAGAGAAAGTCCTGGCCCACAGCGACCAGGAACAGATCCGGACGCTCGTCTTTATCGAAATCTCCCCAGGCAGCCCCTCGCCCTTGAACCCCTGCGGTGTGAATCCCCGCGACGACGGCGACTTCGCTGAACGTCCGATCCCCATTATTTCGGTACAAAAAACTCTGCCCCTCATTAGCCACGAACAGATCCAGTCGCCCATCCCCGTTGTAGTCGGCCACGGCGACTCCCCAACCCGCCGCTTGCTCCTTCAGGCCATTGAGATCAGGATCAGCTCGAGTGAAGGTACCGTTGCCGTTATTCCAGTAGAGCAGGTCCTGCCCTTCGTTGACGACGTAGAGATCCCTGTACCCGTCTCCATCGAAATCGGCCCAGACCACGGCGCGTCCGGAGGTCGCATCTCCGATCCCCGCTTGGGCTGAGACGTCGGTGAATGTCCCATCGCCGTTATTCCGATACAAAACGTCCGAACCGACGTTCACCACGTAGAGATCCAGCCGGCCATCCCCATCGAAATCCCCCCAGGCGGCCGCGCGTCCTTCCTCCTGCTCGCGAATCCCTGCCGTTTGAGCGACCTCCACAAAACTTCCATCTCCCCGATTGCGGAAGAGAAGGTCCTGACCCGCTCGCGCCAGGTAAATATCCGGAAATCCATCCCCATCGAAATCGCCCACGGCGACTCCGGATCCCCGGCTGGAGGCCACTCCCGCCTGCGCAGCCCTTTCGACAAAGAGAAACTGCCCCTTGGCGACGGCCAGAGGCCGAGGCGTCGGATTGTAGATCTTATCCCCCAAAGGAGTGGAATCTCCGTTGGCTGCATTCCCACTGCCATAAAAGGCCACATCGCCGCGGCCAGGCGCTGGCGCGGTCCAACCGAATGTCCAACTGAAGCCTCCGGTTCGCCCCTGTCCCGTGCCCAGAAAAGTGTGGCTGATGTACTGTCGTCCGCCCAGAGAGGGTTCATCAATTTTTTGCGTATTGCGTTGGTCGGTGACTTCCAGCTCGCCCGCCGGCAGGAACGTCGCCGTCTCCACGGCCGTTACCTGAAACCCCCACCGCCGCCGATCCGAATCCGGATGCGTGATCCGAAACGTGAGCGTGTACCTCTGCCCCGGAATATAGTTATCGGGCACGCCGAGAAGCTCGATTTTCCCCCGAGCGTCCGGATTCAGAGAGAACGAGCTGTGACACCCCAGTTGCATGCACGTTCTCTCCGCGGGGAATCCTCCTCCTGCGGGAACGCCCGAGACACTGGGGATCGGCCCCGTCGAATTGGAGCGCACCCCTTCCAGACAAAGGATAAGGAGCATTGAAACGGCCACGCCCTTTGCGATGCTTTTCCCCATCGTCTTTTCTCCCTGTGCGGATTCCAAACCCCCTCGCACGCCTTCCGGCAGAGGGGGGATATACCAGAAGCAACGGGCATTGGCAAGAGGCACCCGGATGCAAAACCTGTGTCCTTGCAAAAGCCAAGACTTCGCGAGACATCGTGTGGGTTGCTTTTTCCCTGACGCCTTCGCTATGCTCTGCGGCAGCAGGGATGCGGAAGCGATGGGCGAGAATTCGGGGAGTAGCGATCGTGTTGGCTCTGGCCGGCAGTGGCGGGCCTTCCTGTGGTTTCGTGGACCGTTCGGGATCTTCGCGCGATCCGGAAAGGACGGATGCTCGCGAGGGGATGTCGCGCGCCTACCGCATCACCGTTGTGACCAAGGCTCTGGATAGCGAATGGTGGATGTCCGTCAAGCGCGGATGCGAAGCGGCCGCCCGCGAGCATCCCGAGATCGCCCTGAGCGTACTTGCTCCCGAACGGGAGATCAACATAGATCAGCAGGTCGCGATCCTGGAGGATCAGATTCTGAAGAAAGTCTCGGCTCTGGCCGTCGCTCCTGCGGGCTCCTCGGAGATCGTTCCCGTTCTGGAGAAAGCCAAAGCTTCGGGAATTCCCGTCGTGCTGATGGATACGGAAGCCGCGTGGCCCGATTGCAAGAACCTCATCGGGTTGGAGAATCGGCTGGCGAGGTCGCTTGCCGATGCGGGCCGGCACTTCCCGTTTGAGAGAGTGGAGGTCTTTGGCTCTCACGCGACGATCGAGACGCAGGAGATGGACCGTTTGATCTTCACAGCAGGCCCACGGGCGAAGCCCGTCACCGAATCGTTCGATCACCTGGAGGAGGATTGGCGCTGGGGATATGTGCCCGAAGATCGAGACTTCATCGAAGCGGTGTGTACCGGACGGCCGGCGCGCGTGACAGCTGGGGATGGATACAAGGCTGTCGAGCTGGTCGAGGCTTGCTATCGAGCGGCTCAAACGGGGGAACGCATCTTTCTGGAAGACACCGACTCATGAGTCCACACGAGGATCACAGCCCGAACGTTCCGGCGGGAAGCTTCACGGCGCGCTCTGCGGATCACAAGGAGAGTTCGCCCGAAGCCGCCGCGCCCGCACGCTACGAGCGGATGGTCTCACTGGACGTTTTCCGAGGTCTCACCATCGCCGGCATGATCCTGGTCAACAATCCGGGCAGTTGGCGCTATGTCTACCCCCCTCTGGCTCACGCGGAATGGCACGGCTGGACCCCGACGGATTTGATCTTCCCCTTCTTCCTCTTCATCGTGGGCGTGGCGATTCCGCTTGCTCTGGGCCGACGTCTGGAGCGCGGGGAGAGTCGGTCCCAGCTCCGATGGCGCATCCTTCGGCGCGCGCTCATTCTTCTGGCTCTGGGCTTGTTTTTGAACGGCTTTCCTCATTTCGATTTCTCCCGGATGCGCTTCCCCGGCGTGTTGCAGCGAATCGCCCTGTGCTATCTGGCGGCCGCCCTCATCTTTTTGAAGACCGGAGTGAGAGGACAAATCGGCGCGACGATCGCTCTGCTGGCCGGCTATGGGATGCTCATGAAGTGGGTCCCCGTTCCCGGCTACGGAGCCGGAGTGCTCGACCAGGAGGGGAACCTGGCCGCCTATCTGGATCGCTGGCTCCTGGGGGGACATCTGTATCGGCCGACCTGGGATCCGGAGGGAGTGTTGAGCACGCTCCCGGCAATCGGCACGACGCTGCTGGGAGTTCTGACGGCGCGCTGGGTGACTTCGTCCCGAACCGCGCGGGAGAAGGTTCTGGGACTTATGGGTCTGGGGATCGCTGGCGTGCTTCTCGGTCAGATGCTGGATCGCGTCTTCCCGATCAACAAGAATCTCTGGAGCAGCTCCTTTGCCGTCTTCACGGCAGGGATGGCTTGGCTCTTTCTGGCCCTTTGCTTTTGGGCTGTCGAGATGAAAAGGTGGCGAAGGCCCTTCATCCCGTTCCTCATCTTCGGAACGAATCCGATCGCTGTTTTTGTGCTCTCCAGTCTGACGGCTCGAATGCTCAGCCTCGTTTCGATCGCGCGCGATGACGGAAGCACTCTCTCGCTCAAGGCCTATCTGTACGAGCGCTTCTTCGCCTCCTGGGCCGGACTGTGGCGGGGCTCGCTCCTGTTCGCCCTCGCGTACGTGGCCTTCTGGATCGGGCCTATGGCCCTGCTTTACCGCAAGCGCGTTTTCCTCAAGGTCTAGAAGACGGAAGGCTCCCGTGCGGCGGCACCGTTTTCAGATCGCGACCGCGGGGCGTCCGGCTTCTTGAGAGTCGAGCGTCCTCACTTCAGGAGCGAGGGGTCCACATACGTTCCGTAGCGCGTCGCGCGACCGAGCCGCCAGAAGTAGTCGTACACGATCCGGGAGATCTCTTGAAAAGCGTTCGATGCTTCATTCTCCAGACCGTAATTCTCCATGAGGACGAGCACATAGGGGCGCTCTTTGAGATAGACAATGGCCCATTCGGTCGAAACGCCGGGGATTCCTCCGGGCTTTGAGGCGACGGGCACATCCGAAGGGATGGCGGAACTCACCGCCGTGCGTTTGGGCTTTTTCAGAATGGCCAGAATCGCTTCGGACACCTCGCGATTCAGAAACTCGCCCCGATAGAGGAGTTCCATCAGGCGCGCCGCTTCGGCAGGCGTCGAGAGATTCTCCTCCCCGCGCGCGGAAGCGGCCGGATCAATCATCCTCCGCTGCAGACGCGTTCGCTCCAGTCCCAGCGAGGCCAGTGTCCGATTCACATTCTCCATCCCGACCAGCTCGATGAGCCGATTGGTTGCCGCATTATCGCTGAGGACGATCATGAGCACGCAGAGGTCGTAGATGCTCAGCTCGGACAGCCCTTCGCCGAACTCCTTGAGGATGCCGCTTCCGCCCACCATGTGTCTCTTTTCAATGCGCAGCCGGTCCGTGAGCCGAAAGCGTCCCTCGTGCGCCTGCTTGTAGACTTCCATGAGGATAGGGATTTTGATGGCGCTCCCCTGCGGGAAGAGCAGATTCTCGTTGATGGCGAATCGGTCTCCGCTGGTCAAATCCACGACGGCGATCCCCAGGGCTCCGCGCGTCCTCTGGGCGATCTCCCGAAGCCGCATGAGAGTCTTCTCTCGGACGATCGCCCAATTCTCCCGTTGGGCCGCCGTCGAATTCCCCAGCGAGTGAAGAATCCCGGGGGAGACCCACGATCCCATCAGGATAAGCAGGGAGGCCATGCATATGCCCCAGCGCAGAGAAACGAAACCCGCTATACCGCGTGCATGTCTCATCTTCGCCTCCTCGAAGACATCCCGTATGACCTCCGGCAGCAGAGGGATCGCACTCTCTTCGGATCCCTGGCGCGCATCTGTGCTGCTCTTTGTCCCCACGTCCTCATCGCGTCGCTTCTGCACATGTGCTCCATGCCTTCATACGGACTCAGCCCGCGCCGGCGGAAATCGCCTCTAGACCTCCTTTCCCTCAGCAAGGGCGCAACGGATGAACGAATTCCCTTCGGCGAGCATCTGCTGCACCTCCTGGCGCGTGTAAGGAAAAACATCTACTCCGACGGGAAAGTGCGAGGGGGTATAGTGAGGGATTCTCTCCAGAAAAGTGAGATCCCGCAGCACCAGAAGCAGATCCACGTCGCTGCCGGGCACGGCATCGCCTCGCGCCAGTGATCCGAAGACGATCGCCCGCTCGATCTCTGGATGCTGCTGCCGCAGCAGGCGGACCAGCGCTCTCAACTCATCCCAAACCCGGCGACTGGGGAAATATTCGATCGCGACAAAATGCGATGATCTCTCCGGCATCTTCGACTGCTCGTTGGGCTTCCTCTCCGGTGTAAAAATCCCGAGGCGCACCGCTCGGATACGCGTTCGGATAGCGCGACGGAATATAGTGCTCATCCAACCTCTTGGCCTTATCAACGAGCTGCGGATCTACCGACACGCTCGGGGCAAGTGCAGTCAGCAAGAGCGCGACAGAGCGACCTCGCGCCTCAGCCCCGAGTTTCTGATACAATGCCTTCACTGCTTTTTCTGCGGCCTGCTGGGCGGCAAAGCACGCCCATTCGTAGTCGCCATCTCGCCAAGCGTGGCGCGCATGCTGCAGATCTCTCTCGGCCTGTCGCAGCCAATCCTCATGACGGCTGGCCATCTCATCCTCTTTCCCCGCTCATCCTATCATGAGCTTCTCCGAGCGTCAAAGCAGGGGCGAGCGCGCTCCGCGACGCGCGGATTCAGACGAGAGAGCACCCCAGGAAGTCGCCGTGGCGCATCTCGGGCACAAGGAGTATACTAGGGCTCGGAAGCGCTTTTTGAGATTGGAACGGCAAGGAGGACCCATGAAGAGAATTCGCGACCTTGTGGGCTCCCGCACCGAAGTATACACCGTCCAGAAGACGGACTCCGTGCGAAGGGCTGCTCAAGAGATGACCCGGCGGAACGTGCGCGCCATTTCGGTTCTCGATGGCGAGCGGCTGGTCGGGATCCTCTCGGAATGGGACATCATGACGAAAGTCGTCGCCGAAGGTCGCGATCCGGATGCGACGCGCGTGGAAGAGATCATGACGCCGGATCCGATGACAGCCACCCCGGACGCAACCTATGCCGAATGCCTGGTGACGATGCTCGCCAACGACTTCCAGCATCTGGTCGTCGTCACGCCCGAGGGGCGAGTTCTCGGGACAGTCTCGCTCGGCGATCTGCTCAGTCTGGATAAGAAGGAGCGGGATGAAGCGCTGCAGTTCTACGAGCACTTCTTCCAGGTCTACTGACATGGGGGAGGGCCTGACGATCCCGGAGGAGCGGATTGGAGCGATTCTGGAGGATCGCCGCTCGGGAGCGACGGAGTTGACCCGACGCGCGGCGGATGTGCTGCGCGAGGTGCTCACGCATTCTCGCGCGACGCGCACGGAGGCTCTGCGCGCGGAGATCCTGCAGGTGGGAGAGCGGCTGATCCGCGCGCATCCGAACATGGCCCCTCTTGTTCATCTGGTGAACACGGCGTTGTGCGCTCTCCGAGAGACCCGGGCGCTTGCCGAGGCGCGTCAGGCAGCTCAGCAGGCCCTGGATCAGTTCTTACGTGAGCGGCAGGAGAATGCCCTCAGACTCCAAGCCGAAGCGAGCCGATGGATTCCCGAAGGAGCGCGCGTGCTCACGCATTCTTTCAGCGCGACCGTCCTCTCGGTTCTGCAGGCCGCGCGCGCGAGGGGGCGCACGCTTGCGCTCGTCTGCACGGAGTCGCGCCCTCTCTATGAGGGGCGGGCTCTGGCCGAACAGGCTCTCACGCTGGGCGTGCCTGTGACGCTCATTCTGGATGCGGCTCTGGGAGAATGGGCGGGCCGTTGCACGCTCGCTCTTGTCGGAGCTGACTGCGTCTCCCCTCAAGGGGTCGTCAACAAGATCGGCACGCGCTTGCTCGCGCTGGCCGCTCGCGAGCGGGGGATCCCGGCATATGTCCTGGCCGAGAGCGGCAAGTTCTTTCCCTTCGCCTTGAGCGTCGCGCGTCCGCACGCGCCGACCGAGATCTGGGAAGCCCCGCCGGAGGGGCTCACGATTTGGAACGAATACTTCGAGACGACGCCTCTTGAGGCCTTCACCGGGATCATCTCCGAGCGCGGTTTTCTCTCGCCGCAGGATGTCCGGCATCACCTGCGCGATCTCTCTTTCGATCCAGAACTATGGTCACGGTTGAAATCATCGCGATCGGAAACGAGCTGCTTCTAGGCGACACGCTGGACACGAACACGCACTGGCTTTGTCGAACTCTCACGGGTCTGGGGGGGAGGGTCGAACGCGCCGTCCTGGTGCGCGATGAATGTCCGGCGATCGTTCGAGAAATCCGAGGAGCCCTGCAGCGGGGCGCGCGGCTTGTGCTGACATCGGGTGGGCTCGGACCGACCGAGGACGACCGCACGCTGGAAGCGGTCGCCGAAGCGCTCGATCGTCCCCTGGTCATGAACGAGCGCGCGCTGGCGCTGGTGCGAGAGAAGTACCAGCGATGGGCGGCTCTGGGCTACGTCGCCGATGCGCATCTCAGCGAGAGCCGTCTGAAGATGGCGCGCTTGCCCGAGGGAGCTGAAGCTCTGGAGAATCCGGTCGGGGCGGCTCCCGGCGTCCTCGTGCGCCTGCCGCAGACGACGCTGGTCAGCCTGCCTGGCGTTCCCGCGGAGCTGAAGGCGATCGTCACGGGTCCGCTTCAGCCCGTGCTACAGGAGCTTCTGGGTGCGGGTGTCTTCCGCGAGCGCGAAGTCATCGCCCTGTGTCGGGATGAGAGCGTGCTGGCCCCTCTTCTCCGCGAGGTCTCCCACCGTCATCCCGACGTGTACATCAAGTCTCGCGCGCGGGAATTCGGTCCGGACGTTCGATTCCGGATCACGCTCTCGCTCGCGGGTCGCGATCCGGAGAGCGTCCAGGCCCGGCTCGAAGCTGCGACGCGCGATCTTCACCAGACGCTGCAGCGAGCGGGAATCGAAGTCGAAGCGTGATCCAGCTCCGGAAGAAGCTCGTGCGCCAAAGGCTCGGGCGAGCCGATGCGTCAGCTTCCCTCGCGCCGCAGCAGACAGCGGCTGGCGGCTCTCAGGAAGGCTTCGCGGAGATCGGGGTCACCAATTTTCTCGGCCAGAGGGAGCAGCTCGCTTCGGATGCGCTCCAGCGCGGGGGATGACACGGTGGCCGAAGAAGCTTCCGGCGAGCGCGCGGTTTTCTTGCGCTCCACACGGCATTCCAGGGTCTCCACAAGATCGGTTCCGAACAGGCGATTGATCTTCGC
The DNA here is from genome assembly GCA_964615335.1 of uncultured Clostridia bacterium. Lineage (GTDB taxonomy): Bacteria > Acidobacteriota > Blastocatellia > HR10 > HR10 > HR10. The sequence continues at coordinate 181,278 of CAZTMT010000003.1, read as the reverse complement.
CAGGAGAGTGGGGGAGAGTTCTCGAAGCTGTGCCCCCCATGTCCGATCGCTCACCTGAATGAGCAAGCGTTTCCGGCGGAGCCGGAGCGGCCTGGTGTGGGCGGAAATGGACTCGCCAACAATATGCCTCCACGCGGCCTGAAGGACACGCTCGCACGCCTGCTCATCGTATCCGACAATGTGCAGCACACGGGGGAGCACGGAGATGAGTTCTTCCATATCCGCGGTGTCCTCAATGCTTGATCTTCGCCCAGTACCTCACCGGCTCGAAGTCCGGGCTGTTCTCCCGCGTGTGGCAGGGGAGGCATCCTTCGGGAACACCAACTCTCCCGTAGGGGCGCGTGGGGTTCTCCAGATGTCTGGATGCCGGTCCATGGCAGGCCTCGCACTGAACGTCCTGCAGACGGGGCGTGGAGAAGATCGTGAGGAATCCCCCTCTCTGCCCGTAGCCGGTCACGTGGCATCCGACGCATTGGGGATCGTTCTCCCGCTTCACTTTTTGCAGCGTGGCGAAAGCGTGCGCATGTCCGGATTCCGCCCACACATAGTACGCCACCGTATGACAAGAACGGCACGCTCCCGATCCCACAAATGAAGCCCCATCCCCCGAGGGGGAATGTAGCGCTCGCGCTGCAACTCCCATGGCCTGCTCGGCCAAGCGTCTCTGCACGGCGGCCAGTTCGCGTCGCGCCTGGGCGCGCACCGCTTCCGTTGAAGGATCATCGGGGATGAGGCCGTCTAGCTCAACGTAGCGAGCCCGAACGCGTATCTTCTCGGCTTCCCTGTAGAGGCGCAACTCGCCGAGAAGCTTTGTCTGATAGACGCTGTAAGCGACGTAAGTTCGACCGATCGTTCTGGGCTCAAGCCAGAGGGGTCGCCCCACGCTGGCCAGGATCACATCCACATCCGGATTTTCGCGGGCCAGCCGCTCGACTCCTTCTTGCGAGAGATACGCCAGCAGGACGACAAGATCGGCTTGTGCGCGCACCCGGGGGAGAAGGCGGCGAACGGCGAGCCAGGGATCTTGCACCTGGAAATCGCGCCCGCGATAGTTCCCGGGCTCGGTCACTCCGATGAATCCGATGCGGAGCGGGCGATTCCCGAGCCGTCCTCCGCTCACCTGGCGAATGAGATAGGGACGAAGGCGCACATGGTGCCCCGCGCGCGGAACGACGTTGGCCGAGATCCATCGCGCCACGACCGGCGTCGCCGCCTGGTGGCGTCGGAACTCCGCCGGTTGGAGACATCGCGCCAACTGCGGGAGGTCATGGAAGGAAACATTCAGGACATCAAGCCGCATGTGATCATAGGCGCGAACGACCCATTCGTTTCCCAACAGCGCATCCTCAGTCAGATCGCCCGTTGTCGGATGCCTTCGATCGCTGAAGAAGTATCCGGTATCCACCCGGAGAACAGGGACATCCGGATACCGCTTCTGGAAGAGGCGCACATATCCCTGGCGGCGAGCCACGCCTCCCAGAGGATTCTTCGGACAGCCACATACCTCCAGATTCCCCATGATGTCGCCTCCGAAAAAGAGAGCGGCGATCAGTCCATCATCCTCTCCGAGCCGGGCGGTCAGATCTGTCCTCCGGGCCTTCTCCCGCTCGAACTCAAAGACATCCTGGGGATGCTGAGACGCGGCTGTGGGTACAGTCTCCCCCGAGATCGGCTCCGAGCCCGAGCGCAGGGCCTGCATCGCGGCCCATGCGAGCGCTCCGGCGCCCAAGAGGATGAACACCCCAACGAGCTTGCGCTGGCGCACCATCGGTCGCTCCTTCGCCTGAGATCGGCACCATCATACCCAAAGCCTGCGGGGCGAGCAACCTCAGACCGACCGGCGCACCCGTTCCTGAGGAGGTGGCATGTCAAGGGTTGAGACCGATTCCAGGGGAAGGCGTCGCAGCACGTGGAGGCGGTAGTAATTGATGGCTTCCAGGCTCATGCCAAGCCGGGAAGTGATGGCTTGATCCGAACGCCCTCTCGCCAAAAGCTCCATGAGCTTCAGCTCACGAAGGGAGAGACGCTTGTGGCTCGCGCCGAGGCCGGAAGTCCTCTCCCGCAGGAACTCCAACAGCGCGCGCGCAACGCGCGGACCGAAGAACGAGAATCCCTGAGAGGCGGCAATAAGCGCCCTCCGGAGCGTCTCCAGTCGCTCGCACTTTGTGAGATACCCCAGGGCGCCGGCGGCAAACACCTCGCGGACGATCGCCGGTTCCACGACCTCCGAGAGAATGACCACACGAGGCGCAGGCGTTACAGTCGCCAGCTCTCGCAATGCCCGGATTCCGTCAGGCAGGGGAAGCGCAATATCCATGAGGACGAGGTCGGGGCGAGCTTCCTGCGCCTGTTCCAGAAGAACCCGCCTATCGGAGGCTTCACCGACAACGAGGTAAGAACCAAAGCCTTCGATGATTCTCCTCAAGGCATGACGCCAGAGCCGATGAGCATCCGCGATGAGCAGACGTTTCCGCGCGCGCACCTCTCCCTCCGAAAGATCATCCTTACACCTCTTCTATGATCGGCGCGCAGGGGGGCGTCGGCAATTCGGCTCACAACGGATTTTCTTCCTCCGGAGGGAGTATTTCACAGGTCGGAGGGGGGGAGAAGGGCCGGATTTATCCTTGAATGATCCCTCGGCGAATCGCGTAGCGCACCAGCTCGGCGACGCTATGCAGATCGAGCTTGCGCATGATGTTCTCCCGGTGCGTCTTGACTGTCTTCTCGCTGATATAGAGCATCTGGGCGATCTCCTTGTTGGAGTAGCCCTCGGCGATGAGCTGAAGGATCTCCCGCTCGCGGGCCGTCAGATCGGAGAACTGCCCCTCCGGCGGGACCTTTCCCCGCGCGAAGTCCAGATACTGCGTGATCACCCGCTTGGCGATCGAGGGGCTCAGGTAAGAATCCCCCCGATGGACAGCCCGGATCGCGGAGATCAGCTCCTCACTGGCGGCATCCTTGAGCACGTAGCCGGTCGCTCCGGCGTTGAGGATCTCCATGGCGAGTTGATCGTTCTCATGGACAGTGAGGATGAGGATCTTGGTCTTCGGGAGCGAGCGAGCGATCTGACGCGTCGCCTCGATCCCATTCAAGATGGGCATCGAGATGTCCATGACGACGACATCGGGCTTGAGCGCTTCGGCCTTCTTGATGGCCTCGCGCCCATCGCCCGCCTCGCCCACGACCTCAAAAGAGGGATCCGCCTCCAGGATCTTCCGCAAGCCCTGTCTCAAAATCGTGTGATCGTCCGCAAGCAAAACTCTGATCTTTCCCATAGCGGCCACTCACTCCCCGCGATGATGCATGCTGGCCCGATTATATTGCAACCTCCAACCGAATGCAACAGGAGAGCGAGGGGGCGCCCCCCGAGCCCGGAGCACGCCCGCACGGGCATTTGCCGTTTCGCCCGCTTTCGCTCATAATGTGGTGCTTGCACGAAAAACGCTGGATGAGGAGGAGTGTATGATCTCGCCTTTTCGGAACGAGCCGTTTACAGACTTCAGCCAACCGGAGAACCGACACGCCATGTTTGAAGCTCTCGCCAAAGTGGAGTCCGAATTCGGGCGAGAGTATCCCCTGATCCTGGGGGGGAAGCCCTATACGACGGGAGATCTTCTGAAATCCGTCAATCCCTCGCAAACGGATCAGATCGTGGGATGGGCTCATCGAGGCCGTCCCGAGCATGTGGACCAGGCTCTGGACATCGCCTGGAAGGCCTTCGCGTCCTGGAGTCGCCGCTCGGCCCAAGAGCGCGCGCGATACCTCTTTCAGGCCGCGCAGGTGATGCGGCGCCGGAAATTCGAGCTGGCCGCCTGGATCGTCCTGGAAGTCGGCAAGAGCTGGGCCGAAGCCGATGCCGATGTGGCCGAGGCCATTGATATGTGCGAGTTCTACGGACGGCAGGCGCTCTATTACGACGGGCCTCGTCCGGTCACGCCGTCCCCCCTTCCCTTCGAGCACAACGAATGGTTCTATATCCCCCTGGGTGCGGGAGCCATCATCCCTCCGTGGAATTTCCCTCTGGCCATTCTGGTGGGCATGACGATGGGCGCTGTCGCGGCCGGCAATACTGTCGTCGTGAAACCCTCGAGCGAGAGCCCCATCATCGCCGCGAAGTTCATGGAGGTCCTGGCGGAAGCCTCCTTCCCGGAAGGCGTCGTGAATTACCTGCCGGGAGCCGGAGCGACAGTCGGCGATTATCTGGTCGCCCATCCGCGCACGCGATTCATCGCCTTCACGGGTTCCATGGAAGTGGGCCTGCGCATCAACGAGATGGCGGCCAAGACGGCCCCCGGCCAGATCTGGATCAAGCGCGTGATCGCCGAAATGGGAGGGAAAAACGCCATCATCGTGGATAGCTCGGCCGATTTGGATGCGGCGGCCGAAGGGATCGTGACCTCCGCCTACGGATACTCCGGACAGAAATGCTCGGCCTGCTCGCGGGCCATCTTCCTGGAAGATGTCTACGAGGCCGGTGTCGAGAAGGTCCTCGAACGCGCGCAGAAGATCACTGTCGGACCGACGAAAGACCCGGCCAACTGGATGGGACCGGTCGTCAGTCAGTCGGCCTTTCAATCCATCCTCGGGTACATCGAGATCGGAAAGAGCGAGGGGAAGCTCCTGCTGGGCGGACACGCTCTGGAAGAAGTCGGCCACGGATGGTTCATCGCTCCGACGGTCTTCGGAGATGTGTCGCCTTCGGCGCGCATCGCTCAGGAGGAGATCTTCGGCCCTGTGCTCGCGTGTCTGCGCGCCCGAGATTTCGATCATGCCCTGGAGATCGCGAACGGGACCGTTTACGGGCTGACCGGGGGCCTGTACAGCCGCACGCGCGAACACATCGAGCGCGCGCGTCGTGAGTTCCACGTCGGCAACCTCTACATCAATCGCAAGATCACGGGCGCACTGGTGGACGTTCATCCCTTCGGCGGCTTCAATATGTCGGGAACTGACTCGAAGGCGGGCGGTCGGGACTATCTCCTGCTCTTTCTGCAGGCGAAGTCCGTCGCCGAGAAGTTCTAGAGTTCGCCTGCCGGATTCTCCTCGCCCCTTCTTCGGTCTTTGTGCCATAATTGAGGAGGCCGAAGAGGAGGGTCTCATGGCGCGGGGGAAGCCGACGTCGGTCCTCACGCTGGAAGAGGTTCTGAAGCAGTTTGCCATCCCGGGGGAGTTGTACGAATCTCTCCCCGAGGGGAAGGTTCGCTGCGTCGCCTGCGGACATCGGTGCGTGATCCTGCCCGGCCTGGAGGGGATCTGCAAGGTTCGCTACAACGAGGGGGGAACGCTCTACGTCCCGGCCAACTATGTCGCCGCCTTGCAGTGCGATCCGATTGAGAAGAAGCCCTTCTTCCATGTGCTGCCGGGCTCGCGCGCGCTCACCTTCGGCATGCTCGGATGCGATTTGCATTGCGCCTACTGCCAGAACTGGCTGACGAGCCAGGCCCTGCGCGATCCCCTCGCCGGCGCTCCCCCTCAGGCCCTCACGGCGCGCGAGATGGTCACGCTGGCCCTCCGCTCTCGCGCCGATTCGGTCATCAGCAGCTACAACGAACCTCTCATCACGAGCGAATGGGCCGTCATGGTCTTTCGAGAGGCCAAGCGCGTGGGCCTTCTGACGGGATACGTCTCCAACGGGAATGCGACGCCCGAAGTCCTGGATTACATCCGTCCGTGGACCGATCTCTACAAGATTGACCTGAAGACCTTCAACGATCGGAACTATCGCCGGCTCGGCGGCACGCTGAAGAGCGTTCTGGAAACCTGCCGAATGGTCCACGAGCGCGGATTCTGGATGGAGATCGTCACGCTCATTGTTCCCGGCTTCAACGATTCGGATGAGGAGCTTCGTGATATCGCGCAGTTCATCGCCTCGATCTCCCCGGACATCCCCTGGCACGTGACGGCCTTCCACAAGGATTACAAGATGACCGACCCGGAGAACACGCCTCCGGCGACGCTCAGGCGCGCCGCCGAGATCGGATATGGCGAAGGACTCCGCTACGTGTATGCCGGGAACATTCCGGGCATGGTCGGTCCTTTCGAGAACACCTACTGCCCGCAGTGTCGGATGCTGCTCATTGAGCGCTACGGATTCCGCGTCCTTCAGATGAACCTTCGCCAGGGTGCCTGCCCGCGCTGTCAGACGCCCATTCCGGGGATTTGGTCCCTTCCTTCCAAAAGCGCCTGAGGCTTCCCCTACAGCCGGGGAGCGGGTTTTAGCGAAACAGCCGCTTCAGGGATTGCTTCAAAATCCACTCCGTCGAATGATCGCTTTCGCTTTGGAGAACGGCCGCGACTGTTTTCTCGGCAAGCGGTCGCGGATAGCCGAGATGGACCAGAGCCGAGACGACATCGCGTTTGACGGCCTCCGCGGCTTCCTCGGCCTCCCGCGCGGCCGTATACGCCTGCTTCGCCTCTTCGGTCACCAGAGCCGCCAGCTTGTCCTTCAACTCCAGGACCAGACGCTCGGCCGTCTTTCGCCCCACGCCCGGGATCGCCGTCAAGCGAGTGAGATCATTCTGACAGATGGCGGGGATCAATTGATCCACACTCAGCCCGGAGAGGATCGTGAGAGCGAGCCGAGGCCCGACGCCCGCGACTGAGATCAGGCGCAAGAAAAGCTCCTTCTCGATCGGCGTGCGGAAGCCGTAGAGCTGAAGCGCATCTTCGCGCACATGGGTATGAATGAGAAGCGAGACCGTGGATCCCACCTCTCCCAATTCGTAATAGGTCGAGAGGGGGATCATCACCTCATACCCCACGCCGTGCACGTCTATGATCACGGATGTCGGCTGCTTCTGAACGAGCGTGCCTCGCAAATGCGCGATCATTTTCGTTCGCTTCAGCTTCGCGTCTTCCTCACGTGCGGGAATTACTATACCGGCGGGCGCGCGGGCTCGTCAAATCTCCGTTCCGCTTCCGAGAGCCCCGCGGTTTTCCCTCAACGGCCGGAGACCCCCTCATCTTGACGGCAGCGACCGATCGGGCGTATTTTGCTCTTGTCATGGAAGAGCGGCACCTGCGCGAGAAGATCGTCGAGATCGGACGACGCCTGTACGAACGGGGCTATATCGTCGCCAGCGATGGCAATATCAGCGCGCGCCTGCCCGAGAGCGATCGCATCGTGACGACGCCCACAGGAGTGTGCAAGGGATTCCTCACTCCGGATCTGCTTGTCCTCGTGGATATGCAGGGGAGGAAGCTCGAGGGTCCCCTGGCGCCCTCTTCCGAACTGGCCATGCACCTGGAGATTTACCGGCAGCGCCCGGATGTTCGAGCTGTCGTGCACGCGCATCCGCCATGCGGGACCGGATTCGCCGCTGCCGGAATGAGCCTGGAGAAACCTCTTATCTCCGAAGTCGTCCTCACGCTCGGATGCATCCCGTTGGCCGGCTACGGGACTCCCTCGACCGAGGAGCTGGTGGCTGCGATCTCGCCGTACGTGCCCCATTACAATGCGCTGCTTTTGGCCAATCACGGAGCCGTCACCTATGGACCGGATCTGGAGACGGCCTATTTTCGGATGGAGACGCTGGAGCACTTCGCTCGGATCACCCTGGTCGCGCGACTTCTGGGGAGCGAACGGCCTCTGCCTCCCGAAGCTGTTCAGAAGCTCTTTCAGATTCGGGAGCGAGCCGGGCTGACGGTTCCCGGTCCGACCCTGTGCGGCGTCCCCGGAGCTTCTTCCTCCGACTCGCGGGATGAGACACTCACGCTCACGCGCGAGCAACTCGTTCAGCTCATCGCCGAAACGGTTGAGGCTGTCTTTCGCTTCCTGAAACTCGCCCGATGAGGGACTCTTCCCCAGAGAGTGACGCAGGGCCCTTGTCAGAAGACGTCTGTTCGGTGTAAAGTGCACATGACACCGGTTCAAGATATGCGTCTCAGAGGGGGAGCTTATGGAAGCGCTGGGGATGATCGAAACCCGAGGGCTTGTCGCCATGATCGAAGCGGCGGACGCGATGGTCAAAGCCGCCAACGTCACGCTCGTCGGATATGAGAAGATCGGGGGCGGATACGTCACCGCTATCGTGCGCGGGGAAGTCGCCGCGGTCAAGGCGGCGACCGATGCGGGGGCCGCGGCCGCTCGACGCGTCGGCGAGCTGGTCAGCGTGCATGTCATCCCCCGACCGCACCAATCGGTGGATGAAGCGCTCCCGGTCAGCCTCCACTCTCGCGGAGCGAAATAGCCCATGATTCTCGCTCGCATTCTGGGGACCGTCGTCGCCACGCGCAAGGATGAGCGACTGCACGGGAAGAAGTTGCTCATCGTGCGCCCGGTCACCCCAGAAGGCCGAGACGAATCCGGCTATCTGGTCGCCGTGGATACTGTGGGCGCGGGCTTCCGCGAGACGGTCGTCGTCGTCTCCGGAAGCTCCGCCCGCATGGCTCAAGGATGCAAAGACTGCCCCGTGGATGCCGCCATCATCGGAATCGTGGATACCATCCAGATCGAAGGGTAAACCGCTTCCGCCCTCTCACCCTGCGAGCCGTATAACCCCGTGGACCCGGTGTTGAATCCCCTCAGACGGTGACCCAGCGCCAGCGCACGTCCAGGCGCCAGAGTCCCACGTCGCGAGCCCAGGCGAGCGCCTGCTCGAACTCCCAACGGGTGATGCGACGATTGATCTGGACGAAGCGGGAATCGGTGCGGGCTTTCCAGGCCGGATGGTATTGATCCATGACGTTGACGTAGGTATCGCGGGAGAGGTTCTCGGCCAGATACCGCAAGATCTCGCGCGTATCCTCAAGGAGTCCCGGCATGACCAGATGTCGCACCAGGACGCCGCGACGCGCCAGCCCGTCTTCATCCACGCGCAGCTCGCCGACCTGCTTGTGCATGGCGCGAAGGACGCGACGCGCGACCTCCGGATAATCCCGCGCCAGCAGATACTTGCGCGCGTGCTCGGGATTCCAGAGCTTGAAGTCGGGCATATAGATGTCCACAACGCCGTCCATCAAGCGGATGCTGTCCAGACTATCGTAGCCGCTCGTGTTGTAGACCAGAGGCACGCGCAGTCCCCGCGCGATCGCCAGGGGCAAGGCCTCCAGGATCTGCGGCACGACATGTTCGGGCGTCACGAAGTTGATGTTGTGACAACCCTTCTCCTGAAGCCGCAGCATGAGAGCGGCCAATTCCTCGGGGGTGACCTCCTCCCCCTCCCCCAACTGGCTCGTCTCCCAATTCTGGCAGAAGACGCAGCGAAGGTTGCAATAGGCGAAGAAGATCGTCCCCGATCCGTTCCATCCGCGCAAGCAGTCTTCCTCCCCGAAATGCGGGAAGGCGCTGGAGACGCGCGCCCAGCGCCCGCTCCGACAGACGGCGAATTTATTCTCCAGGCGATTCACGCGACAGTCTCGCGGGCATACGGTGCACGAGCGGAGCAACTCGCGCGCCTGTTCGACCTTCTCCCGAAGGCGCCCTTCCTCGTAGGTGCGAAGATAGGCGGGCACAAAGTCCCGTCGCGGCAGGAGGAAGCGCCCGTCTCCATGAAGCTCGCGGGGGATGCGGGTCTGCACCGTCCACATCTCTCTCCCCCTCATAAGATCTCCGGAATGAGCATCCATCGAAGGCGCCAGCTCTCCCCCTCTCGACCCAAGCAAACGACCCCGCCCATGCGAAAAGCGATCAATCCTTCAGGGATCGCTCCGGCCGACAGAAGCCGCGCGCTCAGCCGATCCAGATGCGGCAGGTGTCCGACGAGCATGAGGTCTTCGGACATCTCGCGGACCCACTCGATCCAGATGCTCGGATCGGCGAGGGGATCCAGTCCTTCGGTCGCATGATACCCCTGCCGGGGCTTGAGGACGCCGGCTAAGACCTCGGCCGTCTGCGCGGCGCGCGTCTTGCCGCTGTGATAGATCGCGCCCAGAGGCGGAAGCGGATGCGCCTCGAAAAAGGCAGCGACCTTTCGAATATCCGCCCATCCCTTCTCAGTCAAGGGACGAGTGGGATCCTCCTCCTCGCGCTTCGCCTCGGCATGTTGGACCAGGTAAAGACGCATCGGGTCACCCTCCTCTCTCGGAGATCCTGCGCGCGAATTCCCCTATTTCTGGCGGACGCTCGCAAGTGCTTCGACATAGGTGAGCACGCGCCCGCCAAATCGCGCTTGAAAGGCCCGCGCGTCCGACTCTCGCTCGAACGCGATCAGACTCGGAAGGCACCGATCCCAGTGCCGCTCATACAGGACACCCGGCTCGCGCAAGGGGACCGGGCGGCAGCAGGTCATCCTGTCGCTCCCCTCCACGTAGAAGGCCTTCTCGGCCGCGATCCTCCGACCGGAAGAGAAGTCGGTCGCCCATGCGGCGCTCACCGGCTCCCGAGCGCGAATCTTGGCATGAAGACCGCAGCGCGGACAGCACGTCCTCTGGGTCCCTCCCCCGGCGAGCTGGAGCACGAACACCTGTTCGGAATGGATCGGGCGACGACAGACCTGGCATACTTCGGCGCGCTCGGACAGGACGCGCGAGACCACGAAATACCCTCCGGCCCCCAGGGTGAGAAGGAGCAGGACACTTCCCCATGTCGCGCGCCACCGCATGCTCTCTCTCCGCGTGAGTCGGGGATATTATATCTCCTCCGCTCACGCTGAGCCAAGAAGGGCGCGACCTCTTCGGTGGAGAAATTCGGCGATCGGTGCTAAACTAGCTCCTCATCGCGAAGGGGGGATCGGACAATGCGAGCGGAAATGAGCGTGGAGGAGCAACTGGAGTACCTCAAGCGCGGCGTCGTTGACCTGATCCGCGAGGAGGATTTGCGACAGAAGCTAGAGCGCTCCCGGCAGACGCGACGCCCGCTGCGCGTGAAGCTCGGGGCGGATCCGACGGCCCCCGACCTGCATTTGGGGCACGCGGTCGTCCTGCGCAAGCTGCGACACTTTCAGGAGCTGGGACACACGGTCATCTTCCTCATCGGCGATTTCACCGGAATGATCGGGGATCCGACCGGACGCTCCGTCACGCGCCCTCCGCTCTCGCGCGAAGAGATCCAGGCCAACGCCGAGACCTATAAGCAGCAGGTCTTCAAGATCCTCGATCCCGAACGGACGGTCATCGAGTTCAACTCCCGATGGCTCGGCGCTCTGCGGAGCGAAGAGTGGATCCGTCTGACGGCGAAGGTCACCGTGGCCCAGATCCTCGAACGGGACGATTTTCAAAAGCGCCTGCGCGAGGGCTCGCCGATCAGCCTCCACGAGCTGCTCTATCCTGTCGCGCAAGCCTACGATTCGGTCATGCTGCAAGCGGACGTGGAGCTGGGGGGGACGGATCAGAAGTTCAACCTCCTGGTCGGACGCGACCTTCAGCGCGCGTTCGGACAGGAGCCGCAGGTCGTCATGACGGTCCCTCTGCTGGTGGGAACTGACGGCGTTCAGAAGATGTCGAAATCCTACGGGAACTTCATCGGCATCACCGAGCCCCCCGAGGAGATGTATGGCAAGATCATGTCCATCTCGGACGAACTCATGTGGACGTATTATGAGCTTTTGACCGATGTCTCCAGAGAAGATCTCGCGCGCTGGCGCGCCGAAGCCGAAGCCGGGCGCGTGAATCCGCGCGACCTCAAAGCCCGCCTGGCGCGCCATCTGGTCGCCCTGTTCCATTCCGAGGAAGCGGCGCATCGCGCCGAAGAGGAGTTCACGCGCGTCTTCCGAGAGAAGGGGCTCCCGAGCGAGATTCCGGTCTTTCAGTTAGGCGTGTCCCCGGGCGAGCGGCTCGAGCTGGCCCGCCTCCTGGTGCATACGGGATTGGCTCCTTCTCTGCGCGAAGCGCGACGCCTCATCGAGCAGGGCGGCGTGCACGTGAATGGGGAACGGGTGACAGATCCCCGGGCACACATCGTGATGAAGCCGGAATTTCTTCTGCAGGTCGGGAAACGTCGATTCCTGCGCGTCCGCTCGTAGAGCGGCGCGATGCCTTCGACAGGGAGGTCATCATGATGAGCAAAATTCTCGGGGCGTTCGTTCTGGCGCTTTTCTTCATCGGAAGCTCGATCCCGCCTTCCCCCGTAGAGCAGGAGCCGCGCTCGGACGATCGGCTCTGGGCGGAGGCGCAGCGCATCCATCGGGAGGCCATCGTCGTGGACACGCATTCGGACGTGACCTCGCGCATGCTCGATGAGGGATTCGACATCGGGCGGCGAGCGAGCGATGGGCACATGGACATCCCCCGAATGAAAGAGGGGGGGATTGATGCCGAGTTCTTCGCCATCTATGTCGCCGCGCGCTACGCCCGCGAAGGCGGGGCCGCCCGTCGCGCTCTGGATATGATTGACGTCGTCTACCGCGCCCTGGAGCGATATCCGAACGATCTGGAGCTGGCGCTCTCCTCGGACGACATTCGGCGCATCGCGCGAGCAGGAAAGATCGCCATCCTCATGGGCATCGAGGGAGGACATGCTATCGAAGACAGCCTGGGCGCGCTCCGCATGTTCTACCGGCTGGGCGTCCGCTATATGACCCTCACACATACGAACACGAACAACTGGGCCGATTCCTCCGGCGATGTCGCGCGGCATAATGGGCTGACCGAGTTCGGACGCCAGGTCGTGCGCGAGATGAATCGGCTCGGCATGCTCGTAGACATCTCGCATGTCTCGGACAAGACTTTCTACGACGTCCTGGAGGTGACGCGCGCTCCGGTGATCGCCTCGCACTCCTCGGCGCGAGCGCTCACCAACATCCCGCGCAATATGAGCGATGATATGCTCCGCGCCCTGGCCCGGAACGGAGGCGTCGTGATGGTCAACTTCGGCTCCTGGTTTGTGGATCAGAACTATGCCGACGCGATGGCCCGACGGCGCGAGCAGTTGCGCGATCAGTTGGACGCGCTCCGCGCCCGGTACGCGAATGACCCTCGCCGACTCCGCGAGGAGACCGAGCGGCTCTTTCGCGAGCATCCCATTCCTCGACCTCCGCTCAGCCGCCTGATCGATCACATAGATCACATCGCCAAGGTGGCGGGAATAGATCATGTCGGTTTGGGCTCGGATTTCGATGGCGTGGACAGCTTGCCCGAGGGCCTGGACGATTGCTCGAAACTGCCGCTGATCACCTATGAGCTGCTCAAGCGCGGCTACAGCGAACGGGACATCCGAAAGATTCTGGGCGAGAACTTTCTCCGCGTCTTCGCTCGCGCGGAAGAAGTCGCGCGCCAGATGCAGCGGGAATCGCGATGAGCGCGCTTGCGTCGAAAATGCCCTTGGGACGGGACGCACAAGCAGGTTCCGATCGGGCTCTGCCGGGTTAGCGGGAAGCTCACACGGAGGGTGTTCCGGATGAACTGGCACGCCTTTCTCACAACCTTCGTCCTCATTTTCCTCGCCGAGATGGGCGATAAGACGCAACTGACGGCCATCAGCATGGTCTCGCGCACGGGATCCCCCCTGGCCGTCTTTCTGGGGGCTTCTCTGGCCCTGAGCGCCGTGACGCTGCTGGGAGTGCTGGGAGGAACGCTCCTGGTCCGATACGTTCCCGAAGAGTATGTGCGCAAGATCGCCGCCATCGCCTTCATGGCGATCGGGCTTCTCATGCTGCTCGGGAAATGGTGACGCGCCCTGACGGAGTGCGCGGCGGGAACGCTCTTTGCTCTGCCGCCCTGAGAGGCCTATAATGAAACCTTCAACCCCGAGAACGAGGTGAAGGGCGATGAAATCCAAGTATTATCCGCACGAAGTTGAGGCGAAATGGCAGGCTCGCTGGGAGAGGGAGCGGGCCTTTGAGGTCGAAGCCGATCCGACGCGCCCGAAGTTCTACTGTTTGGAGATGCTGCCCTATCCGTCGGGCCGACTCCACATGGGCCACGTTCGAAACTATACCATTGGCGATGCGCTCTCCTGGTACAAGCGCCTGCGCGGGTACAACGTCCTGCATCCGATGGGATGGGATTCGTTTGGGCAACCGGCCGAGCAGGCGGCCATCAAGCGCGGCGTTCATCCCGCCGTCTGGACCGAGGAGAACATCGCCTACATGCGACAGCAGCTCCGCCGGCTCGGGATCAGCTACGACTGGCGGCGCGAGATCGCCAGCCACACGCCGGAGTACTATCGGTGGAACCAGTGGTTCTTCCTCAAAATGTACGAGCGGGGGCTTGTCTACCGAAAGCTCTCGCCGGTGAACTGGTGCCCGCAGTGTCAGACGGTCCTCTCCAACGAACAGGCGCAAGGGGGATGCTGGCGTTGCGGCTCAGCCGTCGAGCAGCGGCCTCTGGAACAGTGGTTCCTCCGAATCACCGACTACGCCGAGGAATTGCTGCAAGGCCTGGACGAACTGGGCGACGGATGGCCCGAACGCGTGCGCATCATGCAACGGAACTGGATCGGCAAGAGCGTCGGAGCGACCGTAGACTTCCCGATCCAGGGGCGGGAGGAGACGATCTCGGTCTTCACGACGCGCATTGATACGATCTACGGGGCCAATGCCGTGCTTCTGGCTCCGGAACATCCTCTGGCGCGGCGCCTGGCCGAGGCGTCTCCGGAGTCGAAGCGGCTGCTGGAGTTCATCGCCCGCTTGGAGAAGATGGATCGGCGCGTCCGCTCGGCCGAGGAGGCGGAGAAAGAGGGTCAAGAGACGGGTTTCTTCGCCCGGAATCCTTTCAGCGGCGAGCTGCTCCCCATCTGGATCGCGAATTTCATCCTCATGGAGTACGGGACGGGAGCCGTCATGTCCGTGCCGGCGCACGATCAGCGCGATTTCGAGTTCTCGCGAAAGTACGGTCTGCCCATACGACAAGTCATCGCTCCGCTCAATGAGAAGGGAGAGCCGGTGATCTTCGCCGAGCTGACCGAAGCCTACGAAGGCGAAGGCGTGCTCATCCGCTCGGGTCCGTTCGATGGCCTCACGTCCGAGCAGGCGCGACGCCGCATGACCGAGTATGCCGAGCAGCACGGCTTCGGACGCGCCAGCGTGCACTACCGGCTGCGGGACTGGGGCATCTCGCGCCAACGTTACTGGGGCACGCCCGTGCCGATGATCCATTGCGACCGATGCGGCATCGTCCCCGTGCCGGAAGACCAGCTCCCCGTCGTCCTTCCCCCGGACGCTCCGTTCACAGGCGAACGCGGCTCCCCGTTGGACCACGTCCCGGAGTTCGTGCAGACGACCTGTCCTCGCTGTCACGGACCGGCTCGTCGAGACACCGACACGATGGACACGTTCGTGGATTCCTCCTGGTACTACTTCCGCTACTGCGATCCGAAGAACGATCGGATGCCCTTTGATCCCGAGGTCGTGCGCTACTGGCTTCCCGTGGATCAATACATCGGGGGGATCGAACACGCCATCATGCACCTGCTCTACACGCGCTTCTGGTGCAAGGTCATGCGCGATCTGGGGCTGGTGGAGTTCTCCGAACCCGTCACGCGGCTCCTCACTCAGGGCATGGTGCTGAACATCGTCACCGAAGGACCCTACGCCGGCCGCTGGATGGCGATGTCGAAATCGCTCGGCAACGGCGTGGATCCGGACGAGATGATCGAGAAATACGGAGCCGATACGCTCCGCATCTTCATCCTTTTTGCCGCACCGCCGGAGAACGAGCTGCAGTGGAAGGAGGAAGGAGTCGAAGGCGCTTTCCGCTTCCTCCGGCGCATCCACGCGCTTGTGTGGAAATGGCACGAAGTGCTGGCTCGTCGCTTCCCCACCCTCCCTCGACCCGATCTGGAACAGCTCGCGCCGGAGCCGCGCGCCCTATTGCGAAAGACCCATCAGACGATCCGAGGCGTGACCGAAGATATCGAGTCTCACTTTCAGTTCAACACGGCAATCGCCAAGCTCATGGAGCTGCTCAATGCGATCGGAGATTTCGAGGCGCGCTTCTCGCGGGTGGAAGACGCCTCCGACGCCGATCTCTTCGTCCTGGGCGAAGCTCTTCAGGCGCTGGTCGTGATGCTGGCGCCTTTTGCCCCGCATTTCGCCGAGGAGATGTGGGAAGCCCTCGGCCACTCCGAGAGTCTGGTCCGGGCGAAATGGCCCAGTTACGATGAGCGCCTGGCTCAGGCCGAAGCGCTGGAGATCCCGGTGCAGGTCAACGGGAAGCTCCGCAGTCGCATCTTCCTGCCTCCGGGAACGCCCCGCGAGGAGTACGAACGAGCAGCCCTGGCCGATCCGAAAGTCCAGGCCTTCATCAACGGGCGGAAGGTCGTCCGGATCATCGTCGTTCCGGATCGGCTGGTGAACGTCGTCGTGCAGTAAGGAGAAAACGCGCGCCGTTTGAGAGGGGGAAGCGAGATGGGAAAGGCCCTGCGCTTCGGCATCCTGACGCAGACGCACCATACGAGCTGGGAGGAGTTGCGTCGGACCTGGCGCTTGCTGGATGAGCTGGGGTATGACACGGCGTGGACATTCGATCATTTCTTCCCGATCTTCAGTGATCCCTCCGGGCCGTGTCTGGAAGGATGGATCACCCTGACGGCTCTCATGCAGCAGACCTCGCGCGTGCGCGCGGGCGTGCTCGTCACGGGGAACACGTATCGGCATCCTGCCGTGCTCGCCAAAATGGGCGCGACGCTGGATCAGATCAGCGGAGGCCGCTTGATTCTGGGCCTGGGAGCCGCATGGTTTGAGCTGGAGCACACGGCCTACGGCATCCCCTTTTACACGACGGCCGAACGCATCCGGCGTCTGGGAGAGGCCGCTCATCTCATCAAGCGCCTCTGGACGGAGCCGCAGGTGACATTCGAAGGGCGATTCTATCACGTGAAGGACGCCTATTGCGAGCCCAAGCCCCTGCAGCGTCCCCATCCGCCCCTGATGATCGGCGGCGGAGGGGAGAAGCTCACGCTCCGCGTCGTCGCCCAGTATGCCGATGGCTGGAATACGTTTGGCTCGCCTGAGGATTTTCGACGCAAGCTCGATATCCTGCGCGAACATGGTCGCCGCGTCGGACGCAACACAGAGGAGATCGAGGTCTCCTGGGCGGGAACTTTGCGGGTGACTGATTCGGCGAGCGAGAAGCAGCGCATCCTCGAAGCGCTCGCGAAGATTTACGGGCGTCCCGTCGAATCCGTTCAGCCGACGGTCCTCGTCGGCTCGGTCGAAGAGATCGCCGATCGCCTCCGTGAATACATCCGGGTGGGTGTCACGCATTTCATCGGCATCGCCAGTCCTCCCTTCCATCACGCCTCGCTTCGCCGGTTCGCCGAGCGCGTCATCCCGATGCTCCGCGCCGAATATCCAGAAGGAGTCTGACATGGCGATCCGATGGAGCGTGCTCTCCGGAGGGCTTCTCCTGGTTTGCCTCCTGACCGGCCCGTGCGGGTATCGGCGCGCGCGGATGTCTTTGCCCGATCACATCCGCACGCTCGCGATCCCGGCTTTTCGCAACACGAGCGTGCACTACCGTGTGGAGCAACGTTTCACCCAGGCCGTCATGGAGGAGTTCTTGCGGCGTGCTCGGCACGTTCGCATTACGTCCGACCCCCAGCACGCCGACGCCGTGCTCCTTGGGGACATTCGTTCGCTCGCCTATCGGGGTGTCGTTCTGGATGAGACTGGGCGCGTCCGCGTCTATGAGATCACGGTCGTCGTAGGGGTCACCGTGCGCGATCTCGTTCGTCAGAGGATCCTTTTCGACCAGCCGCGCTTTGTCTTTCGCGGGGAGTACGAGATCCCCGAAGGGCCCGAGAGCCTCTTCCTCGAAGAAGGGCCCGCTCTGGACCGCATTGCGCGCGAATTCGCGCGCAGCCTCGTCTCGCTCATCCTTTCCGGAGCATGAAGCGGCTCACTCCCGAAGCCTTCCGAAAAGCCGTCGCACAAGGCGACCTCGAGCCACTCTACGTCTTCACGGGGTGGCTTCCCGAAGGAGCGAAGCGCTCGGGCGAAGAAGGGGCCTTCGCGCCGGAGGAATATCTGGTGCGCGAAGCCCTGCAAGCCCTGATCGCGCGCGCTTTCGATCCGGCCTATTGCGAATTCAACCTCTCGCGGTTCTCCGCTCTGGAGACGCCCCTGGCTGACATCCTGGCCACGGCGCGCGAACTCCCCATGCTGGCCTCGCGACGGCTGGTCATCGTGCGCGATCTCGATGAGAAACTGAAAGCCCGAGAAGGCGCTTCGGAGGCGTCTCCGTCCTCGGGCGAATACGCCGAGCTGATCGAGTACCTCAAGAATCCCGTCCCCACGACGACGCTCGTCTTCATCCTGGAACAGGTGGATCGTCGCCTCGCTCTCATCACGGCCCTGTTGAAGGCCGGAACGATCGTCGAGTTTCGAAAGCTCACCGAGAAGGAAGCGCTGGAGTGGGTGAAAGCCTACGTGCGTCGTCATCAGGGCTTCATCGAGGAGGCTGCCGCGGCTGCGCTCGTGGGACGAGTTGGGCCGGATCTCACGCTCCTTGCGAACGAGATCCATAAACTGCTCGCTTTTGTCGGAGAGCGCGCCCTGATCTCGCGCGCGGATGTGGAGGCTTTGGTCGTTCCCTTTCGCGAACATTCGAACTTCGAGCTGGCGGATTGGATTCTTGCGCGCCGACCGGCTGCCGCCTGGCGCATTCTCCGGCGCCAGCTTGAGGCTGGCGAAGAGCCGGTGAAGATCCTGGGCGCTCTGGCCAGCCTGTATCGCCGCATGTTGCTCGCGAAAGAATTGATGGCGCGCGGAGCGCCCAGCTCCGAAGTCGCCCGCGCCGCCGGACTCCCTCTGTGGGCCGCCGGGAAGTTCAATGAACAGGTCCGCCGCATCCCTCGGGAGGAGATCATCGCCGGCCTTCAGCAGATCGCGCGAGCGGATGAGGCGCTCAAAAGCTCGATTGGCCCTCCGGACGTGCAACTGGAACTGCTTATCTATCGCCTCTGCGCCCCGCTTCCGGAAGGGGTGTCCACCACGTCTTAGGCTCCCTCTTCGTCGAGGAGAAATCGGCGCAGCGCCTGAGCCAGCCCGTCCTCATCATTGGTCCCGGTCACGTAGTATCCGAGGGCTTTCAACTCCTCGTCCGCATTGCCCATGACGACTCCCAGTCCGGCATAGGCGAGCATCTCCAGATCGTTCCGATTATCCCCGATGACCATGATCTCTGAAGGGGCGATCCCCCATTGGCGCGCGAGGCGGTCCAGGGCTCTTGCCTTGGAGCTGTGCGGCGCAATGACATCCAGAAGCATCACGTCGCGCCGCCGATATCCCGTTCGAAGCACGCGCGCGCGCCCCCCGAACTCCCGCTCGAGCTGATCGGCGAAGCGCTCGATCTTGGCCCACCGATCCACGGTTGTCAGCGCCAGGACCGGATGATCCACATAACGAAAGAGATCGGGCACGCGCTCCGGGGGTCTTTGCCATCGGCTCAGGTACCGAAGGAGCGGCTCGTTCTGCGGCGCCACCGATTCGATCACCGCGCGCCCTTCCCCTTCCGGATCCTCGAAGCAGATGAGATCCACCTGATGCCTCCGAGCGCGACGGATGATCTCGCGCGCCGTCTCGCTCTCCAGCAGATGCGCCTGCAGAACGCGCCCGGCGAGATCTTTCACAAGCGCTCCGTTATGCAGAATCAGGGGCGTTGGCAACCCAAGCTCCTCGGCAAACGGACGCGCGTGAGAGAAACTGCGCCCGGTGACCAGAACGATGCGCACTCCGCGATCGAGGACCTGACGGATAGCTATCCGCGTCGCCGGCGAGATGGTCCGCGAGGACGTCAGCAGCGTCCCGTCTATATCCATGGCCACAAGCTTCACCATCACTGCCTCCCCGAGAAAACTGATGTCTGATCCGGAGAACGAATCAAGCGGTTCAGTCCAGGGCAGACCCGCTCTCTGACAAGCTCATCTCTCGCCGATCCTGGCCTCAGAACCAGCTCCCCATGCTCTTGAATGGGCTCGCACCCCCATACTGCACCATCTTATGTTAACCACAGTGCGCGCCCCTGTCCAACAGCAACTGGTATGACTGATGTTATCTTGACCTCATGAGTGCTTTCCGATTAAGCTAACAAATCGCAGCCGTCATGGGTGATGCGAAGACCCGCTTCGCCCTGCTCTCTGTGGGCGCCGCGGTGACAACGCTGGCCCTCAAATTCACAGCCTATGCGTTCACGGGCTCGGTCGGCATCCTCTCCGATGCGCTCGAATCTCTTGTGAACCTAGCCGGAGCACTCATCGCTCTGACGGCGCTCAAGATCGCCTCGCGCCCTGCGGACAAGACCCATCCTTACGGCCACGATAAGGCCGAGTATTTCTCAAGCGGCGCTGAAGGGGTGCTCATTCTTGTCGCTGCCGCGAGTATCATCTATGCAGCTATCGGCCGCCTGCTTCGCCCAATCCCGCTGACGGCGCTCTCCTGGGGTCTGGTCGTCGCCGGCAGTGCTTCGGTGCTCAATTTTATCGTCGCTCGCGCACTCCTGAGCGCTTCGAGTCGCTACGACTCGATCACGCTAGAGGCCGATGCCAAGCATCTGATGACCGATGTCTGGACGAGCATGGGCGTCATCTCGGGTCTGATCGCGTTTGCGGTGACAGGCTGGCATTGGCTCGATCCCCTGATCGCGCTCGCTGTGGCCGGGCACATCCTAGTGACCGGGATCAGTTTGGTGCGTCGCTCGATAGATGGCTTGATGGACTCTACTCTGCCCGCCGACGAACTGGCCCGGCTCGAAGAGGTTCTCAATGGCCATCGCGATCGCTTTGTCGCCTACCATCGGGTGCGGACTCGCCGATCCGGCTCGCGACGCTTCGTGGATTTCCATCTGCTGGTCCCCGGAGCGCAGGCGGTTCAGGCCGCCCACGAACTCTGCAAGCAACTTGAGCGCGAGATCGAAGCCGTTCTTCCTGGCGTCAGCATCACGATCCACGTCGAGCCCGCCGAGGACGCTGCCTCCTGGGATGAGGAGAAGCTGTAGATTCTGACGCCGCAAGGAGTCCCCCCACAGCTCCCCGGGCACAGTGTTTCCTCCATCATGCGGAGCGCTCCTTGGCCAGAAGGAGATTGACAGGGCAGGGAGCACAGGGATAAGATCCTATCCCCCTATGGAAACGAATCGGGAGGGCGAGGGATGAACGTTGGCGTGAGCATGCTGATGTCGCTCGGGATTTTATTCCTGGGGTACAGGGTGTACGGACGCTGGATTGGACGGCGACTGGGTGTGGACCCAAACCGTCCGACGCCGGCCCACACGCATTATGATGGAGTGGATTATGTCCCGGCGCGACCCCTTCTGCTTTTTGGACATCATTTCTCGGCCATCGCGGCGGCGGGACCGATCGTGGGTCCGACCTTGGCCATTCTCTATGGTTTTCTGCCCGTGTGGCTGTGGGTCGTGCTGGGAGTTATCTTCATCGGAGCCGTCCATGACATGACGGCCCTGTTTGTCAGCGTCCGCGAGGGGGGGCGGTCCATCGCCGAAATCGCTCGGCGGACGCTGGGCCCGGTCGGATACATTTTCTCCCTGTGCTTCACCTTCCTTCTGTGCATTCTCGTCACGGCGGCCTTTGTGGATCTGACGGCCGTCGCCCTGACGTCGCACTATCCGGCGAAGGAGTTTGGGATTGAGGTCGGACAGACGATCCTTCGGACCCGGACCATCGGGGGGGAGCCCCATGTGATGATCGGCGGGATCGCATCCATGTCGGCAGCGGTGATGACCCTGCTGGCACCTTTCATCGGATGGCTCGTGTACCGTCGGCACGCTCCGACTTGGCTCGCTTCGGTCCTGGCAGCCGCAGGAGCGATCGTCTCTGTGATCATTGGTCTATACTGGCCCATTCAACTCGCCCCGAAAATGTGGATCTCCATCATCCTGCTGTACATTCTGGTGGCGGCTTACGTTCCCATCTGGTTGATCATCCAGCCGCGCGACTATGTGAACGTCCAGATCCTCTATCTCGGACTGCTGAGCCTGATCGTTGGAGCTGTTGGCTTGGGCCTGGCGGGATACCGGATCAATGCCCCTGCCTTCCACCTGACGCCGGACGCCATCGCCCGGCTCGGGGAGGTGTGGCCCTTCCTGTTCATCACCGTCGCCTGCGGGGCCGCCTCGGGAGCGCACGGGCTGATCGCCACGGGCACGACGAGCAAGCAAGTCGCCAACGAAAAGCATGTCCCCGTCATCGGCTATGGATGTATGCTCCTGGAGGCGGTTCTGGCCCTCTGCGTCATCTTCGCCATCGTCGGGGGTCTGGGATACCAGCGGTACCTGCAGATCGCCTGGCCGGCCCAGGGTTCGGGGAACGCCCCTCTGGCCTTTGCCCTGGCGGTGGGGTATACGTTGTTTCACGGGCTTCACATCCCGCTCATTTACGGGACGCTCTTTGGCATCATCCTCCTGGAGGGATTTCTTGTCACAACGATTGATGCCCTCATGCGGCTTTCTCGATATCTTGTCGAAGAGTTCTGGCGGGTTCTGTGGGGCGATCAGGTGCCCGGCCTCTTGCGGCTTCGGTTTGTGAACTCCCTGATCCCGGTCGCCGTGACAGCCGCTCTGGCTTTCTCTCGCGGATATGCACGTATTTGGCCTCTTTTTGGAGCTTCCAACCAACTGCTAGTGGCGCTGACGCTGATTGTCGTCACCGTCTGGCTGGCCCGGAAGGCCCGCAGCTACTGGTTCGCGATCGTTCCCGCTCTCTTCATGAGTGCCACGACTCTGACGGCACTGGTTCTCATGCTCTTTCGGCGGCTTCAGGCTCACGACTATGTGCTGGGCGTCATGGCCTTCCTGCTGCTGGGCCTGGCCGTGGGCTTCATCATTCACAGCGCTCGTTTCCTGGTCCTGCGAGCGCGGGAGACTCTGCCGGCCGAGACGAGTTCCCTCCCCTCCTAGGCCGCGGCCCGTGTCAGTCCTGGCCCGGATGCGCCCCACAAGGGGTCCGATCGCGAGAATGATTTCCCCTTTCGCAGAAGCCGACTGGCGAGGATCTTATGAACGTCACAGCTCTTGTCTGCTCGCGATGCGCGCGTTCGTACGAACCAGGTCGGGTCTATCAACTGTGCGCGTGCGGAAAGCCGCTTCTTGTACGGTATGACCTGGAGCGGGCGGCGCGCACGCTCACGCGTTCGGCGCTCGCAGGGCGGGAACCGACGCTCTGGCGCTATCGGGAAGTCTTGCCGGTGGATGACGCCGGGGCCATCGTCTCGCTAGGCGAAGGATTCACTCCTCTTCTGGCGGCTCCTCGTGTGGCGGAACGGCTGAGCCTCCGCGCGCTCTTCATCAAAGATGAATCGGCGAACCCGACGGGCACATTCAAAGCGCGCGGCATGGCTGTGGCCGTCTCCATGGCGCGACAGCTCGGCGTGACGCGATTGGCCGTTCCGAGCGCGGGCAATGCCGCCGGCGCTCTGGCCGCATATGCGGCGCGGGCGGGACTGGAGGCTCATGTCTTTATGCCACGGGATGCCCCGGTGGCCAACCGACGCGAAGCCGAAGGCTATGGCGCTCATGTGGTTCTGGTGGACGGACTCATCACCGACTGCGCCCGACGGCTCGCTGAGGAGAAAGCCGAAAAAGGATACTTCGACGTTTCGACCCTTCGGGAACCCTATCGCGTCGAAGGGAAGAAGACGATGGGGTACGAGCTGGCCGAACAGATGAGTTGGGAACTGCCGGACGTCATCCTCTATCCGACCGGTGGGGGGACCGGACTGATCGGCATGTGGAAAGCGTTTGAGGAGATGGAAGCCCTGGGGTGGATCGGCTCGAAGCGCCCTCGTCTGTTCGCCGTTCAAGCCGCCGGGTGCGCTCCCCTGGTCCGAGCTTTTCAAGAAGGGAAGGGCGAAGCCGAAGAGGTCCCCTTCGCGCACACGATCGCTTCCGGACTTCGCGTCCCGCGCGCGCTGGGGGATTTCCTCATCCTCGATATTCTCCGCCGCAGCCGCGGGGGAGCCATAGCTGTCGAGGATCCGGAGATTCTGGAGGCCATGCGCGAGCTGGCCCGTCTGGAGGGGATCTTCGCCTGCCCGGAAGGCGCGGCGTGTCTTGCGGCCCTGAAGAAGCTTCTCGCTCAAGGGACTATCAGCCCGGACGAGCGCATCGCCCTCTTCAACACGGGATCGGGACTGAAGTATCTGGATCTCTGGGAGTCGTCCGGCCACTGACTCAGAACACGCCGCGCTGTTGCGCCTTCTTGTACTCCTCAAGAAGTCGCCGGAGCAGTTCCTCTCGGCGATCGTACAGGCGCTTGTGAGCGCGCGGCGGGCGCTTAGCCAGAGCGTACGCCGTGAGGATCGGGAGCGCGACAGTCGTATCCAGATAGACCGTCACGGCATCGGGGAGCCGATCGGGATCCACCTTCCCCCAGCTCACCGCTTCCGAAGGTGTAGCTCCCGAGAGGCCTCCCGTATCGGGTCGCGCATCGGTGATCTGCAGGAAGTAATCATGTCCCCGCTCCTGAATCCCCAGCACCTCCTGAAGCTGTGGCTCTGTCTGCAGGAGGAAATTCTTCGGCGACCCCCCTCCGAGGATGAACACGGCGCTTTTCCCATCCGGATAATCGCGCTTCGCTCCGAGGACGATAGCCGCCGTCTCGTTCACATCGCGCAAGACGTCGAATTTCAAGCGATTTCCCAAAAGCGCCTTCGCGGCGACGTTCATGCCGATGGAACTGTCTCCGGGCGAAGGCGTATAGATGGGCACGCCATAGCGATAGGCCGCCGAGAGGATGGATCGGATCCCTCTTCCCAGGGCTTGCTCGCGCTCGTACACATACTTGCCCACCAGATAATGGAACTCGGCCGTGCCCATCTCGCGCTGAAATTCAGGCTGCGAGATGATCTCGTAGTAGAACCGATCGGTCGCCAGAAGGACCTCATAGTCGAAGAAGATATCGTAGATGCGCACGACGCCATGCCGCCGTAACGCGACATCATCGGCTCGCGGCGTCCCCCGATGCATCGTCAGCCCCAGAGCGAAATGCGTGTCGTGATAGAGATTGGCTCCTGTGGAGACGATCCAATCCACGAACCCGTGCTCGATCAGAGGAACGATCGCGGCCATGCCGAGCCCCGCCGGCGTGAGCGCTCCGGTCAGGCTCATCCCCACAGTCACATGCTCGGCGAGCATCTTCTCCACAAAGAGCCGACAGGCCTCGTGCAATCGCCCGGCGTTATAGGCGAGAAAATGTTCCTCCACCAGCTCGACGAGCGTCGTCGAAGGCGTGATCGGTCGCGGAGTGATCGGCTTCCCTCGCAAGTAATGCATTTTCCCTCCTGCCATCTCTGCTCCTCCTCACGTGGGATCGCCCGTACCACAGCGACGGTCTCTTCGGCCGACCGGGGAGACACGGGCGGGCTTCGCCCTTCAGGTCCCATGCCACCTCCCCCCGTAACAAATCTCCTGGAAGAAACATCGGCGACAGCGTTCCCGCTCGCTCGTCATGGGGAAGTTCTCCATTCGGGCGAGATTCTGCTCGGGATCGTCGAGCCGCGCGCGCATGCGCTCGATGCTCTGGAGGATCTCCTCCTTCGCCTCGATGATCTGTTCGGGCTGCAGCCCATGTTCCTGGAAAACTCCCTCCCGCAAATAAACGGGGATGATCCGAATGCGATCGTACGGGAACGCCCATTTCTCCATGGCGTAGAGGGCATAGCAGACCAACTGGCGGAGATCCTCGGCATCCTCGCGTCCCGATTTCCAATCGTAGATGTAGAGGGTCCCTTCGTGCGCGAGGGCGAAATCAATCTTGACCCAGATTTTCACCCCGTTCAGAGGGAAGGTATCCGTCTTCTCGATGGCCTTCCAGGCTCTCGGCTCGACCGACCGAATGAAGGCGAGGACGTCAGAGCGCCAGAAATTCTCCACGCACTGCAGAACGCGCGCTCGGATCTCTTCAGTCCGCTGCCGGGGAATCTCGATCCCGTAGTAATGCTCGAAGAGGTTCACCGAGCGCTTGGGATCCTGCTCCCACCGGCGCTCTTTCGATTCCACCCATCCCCGACGTAACTGCGCCAGGGCGTACTTCTGCAGAGCGTCGAGCGTCACCTCCTTGTGCTCCCACAGCCGCTGCAAGGCCCACCGGATCGCCTCGTGCACGACCTCCCCCGCCCACATGTCGAGGTTCTTCATCTTCGTGAAGCGATAACACTTCTTGGCCAGCTCGCTCGCCTCCCAGGCCCATCCTCCCCAAAAGGCGTAGTAGGCGAGGTAATAAAGCCGAAGGCACTCCTGAAAACTCCGGTGCCGGGAGATGGACCATCCGAACTCGTTCGCGATCTCTCCCATAGCCCTGTCCCTCGCGCGATCAAGTTTACCCATTCTCCAGGGCCACGCGCCAGGGCTTCGCGCTGACAGAGAGGCGCGCGCTTTTTCTCACCTGGAGGCGTGGGCGAAATGATCTCTGATCGAGGAGATTGAAAAGAGGCAAGGAGGCACGTGAAGATCAGTTCCCGCCGGTGTGGGAAAAGGCACCCGTCAGGACCGATTCGCGCGCGCCGGATCCGGGAGGGCGTCGCGCGAGAGCTGGGGCTGCTGGCCTGCTGGCGCCGACTCCACACGCAGTTGCGTGAGCCGCCGCCCCTCGACCTTTTCGATGGTGAAAACGACGCCTTTATGCACGACACGATCTCCGGGCAAGGGCACCTTCCCCAATTGGGACATGATGAATCCGGCGATCGTCGTGTACTGGTCCGATTCGGGCACATCCAGATGCAGCCGCCGATTCACTTCGCGAACCGTCACTCCCCCATCGAGCAGAATCGTCCCATCCGGTTTCACGAGAATGCGTTCTTCCTCCGCGTCATGCTCGTCGGCGATCTCCCCGACCAACTCTTCCAAAACATCCTCCAGCGTGAGGAGTCCCTCGATCGCTCCATATTCATCCACCACAAGAGCGAGATGGTTCTTCCGCTGTCGCATCTGGCGAAGGACTTCATCCAAAGGGGCCGTATCGGGGACAAAGAGGGGACGATGGAGCACCTGCTCGAGACGGAATCTCTCCGGATGACGGAGATACCGAATCACGTCCTTGCCATGCAGCACGCCGATGATGTTATCCAGATCCTGCCGATAAACGGGGATGCGCGAATATCCCGTCCTCTCGAAGACGCGCAGAATCTCCTCGAAAGGCGTCGAAGCCTCAATGGCGACCATGTCCGCACGCGGACGCATGGCCTCGCGCGCTGTCGTCGTGGCGAAGGCGAAGACGTTGCTGATGAGCTGGTGCGCCTCGGCTTCCAAAAGCCCCTGCTCGCGGCTGAGATTGATCAGATGCTGGATCTCCTCAGCGTACAGTCCCCCGTGAGCCCGCGAGGGGGGGATGCGCAAGAGGCGAACAAGAGCCAGGCCCGAACGATTGAGCACGCGGATGAAGGGGAGGAAGAGGCGATAGAAGACGGTCATGGGCCAAGCGATTCGGAGCGCGACCTGCGGCGCGCGTTCCAGAGCCAACGTCTTCGGCGCCAGTTCCCCCGCGACGACGTGCAGAAACGTGATCAGGGAGAAAGCGAGCGCCAGGGCGCTCGAATGCACAGCTACGGAGATCGAGGGAGCCCCCACCGGGGCCAGCAGATTCGAGGAGAAGCCGGAGCTCAAATGCTCCAGAGCCCAGAAGATCATGCGCGCGAGCACTGGTTCTCCCAGCCATCCGAGCCCCAGGCTCGCCATCGTGATGCCCAACTGCGTGGCCGCGATGTAATCATCCAGGCGGTCGAGCAAAGGCAGCAGGGCGCGCGCGCGCCGGTCGCCTTTGGCCGCTTGCGTCTCCACCCAGGAGCGCCGCACCGCGACCAGGGCGAACTCCGAAGCGACAAAGAACCCATTGGCGAGAACCAGAAGAAGGATGAGCCCCAGCCGGAAAAGGACATCTATGAAACTTGAATCGTCCATCTCACCGCATCACCCGACCCCGTGGTGCGAGCCTCCCGGAGTCTTCCGGGCGGAAATCTCCTCCCCGCGAAGCTCCGCGTCGGCAGAGGAGACCTCACCGAGAATCACTTGCCCGCGGCAAAGGCGCGTGGAGTCCGCCCATTGTGATGTTTCATGCACGCTTGTTCCAACGCCTGGTCAATCAGCGGATCAATCTGTCCGACCGAGCGCCGCAGCGCTTCCGCCACCTCCGAGACGACCAGATATCGCGCTTTCTCCAAAAGCCGCTTCTCGCGAAAGGAGAGCGGCTTGATCGTATTCAGATAGGCGAGCGTCTTCAGCACATGTGCGATTTCGAAAATATCCCCCGTCCGCATGCGCTCGGTGAACTCTTTGTATCGCCCCTTCCAATCCATCGGAGGGTCCTCGAAATCCTCGGCCAGGATCTGGAACAAGCGGTGACATCCCTCGGGCGTGATCGGAGGTCGCAATCCCACCTCCCGCGCATTGGCCGTCGGGATCATGACGATGGAGTTCGTCGCCAGAAGCCGAAGTTGATAAAATTCGGACGTCTGCCCCATGCAGACTTCCCGAATACAAATCGCCTCGATGACGCCCAACCCGTGATTTGGATAGACGACCTTTTGCCCGATCCGGAAATCCACGATTACCTCCTCGATGGCGGAAAGATCGAGGGGGAGACAAAAGATGGACCCCTCACCGTGCGAAAAATCCGATCTGGCCGATCTTGCCGTTTCATACCATCACGGTGCGCTCACTTCATCGCTGGCGGTGTTAAATGTAACATCCCGGACTTCCAGGCGTCAAGGCGCGGGAAGGCTTTTCCGGTCTCCCTTACGGAAGCCCTCAAGGGGGTCCTTTGACGCGCGGCGGCCCCTCTTCGTATACTGGACAAGCGGTGCGCATCTTAGCCGTAGACCCGGGGACGAAGCGAATCGGTCTGGCGCTCAGCGATGAGCTGGAGCTGAGCGCGCGTCCTCTGGCTGTCCTTCGAGCGCGAGGCCTGAAACATGATGCGCGCGCCATCGCCCAGTACGCTCGGGCGCATCACGCCGAGGGGATTGTCATCGGATGGCCGCTTCATATGGATGGGACGGCGGGGCCTTCGGCACGGCGCGCGCAGAAGTTGGCCCATCGCGTGCGCGCGCTCACGGGCTTGCCCGTCGCGCTGTGGGATGAACGCTTGACCTCGGCTGAAGCCGAGATGCTGCTTCGGGAGCGAGGCGAGCGCCCGACTCCCGAGCGCGTGGATGCTGTGGCGGCCTGCGTGATCCTGCACGATTTCCTGACGCAGCTTCGGGCTTCGCCGGATCGCGCCCGCTTCTGGGCGGCAGTCAGCGGTCCACATCTTGAAGATCCCCCCCCGGAGCCAGAGACGGCTCCTTTCGGGCGCGATCCTTCCGGAGCGGGACGATGAAGACACAGCTCGTCCTTCTCTTCTCCCGATGGCGCCGACGTCATGTCCCTACCCCCTCGCCTTTGCGACGGCTCTTCGGGGCGCGCGATCTCTCGGCGCAAAGACCTTCCCGCTCTGGCCCGCGTCGGAGCAGCAGACGCCCTTCCCGACGAGGGCGCTGGCTGGGACTGATCCTCCTGCTCGCGATAGGAAGCGTGGGGCTGGCCGTCTTCACGCTCGTGAGCCCGCGAGAACACAAGGCCGCCTCGCGCACGATCACCATTGCTCCGGGATCGGATGCGCGCCACATTCTGCGACGCCTTCAGGAGGAGGGGATCATCGCGCACCCTCTCCCGGTGCTCGCCTATCTTCTGCTCACGCGCCAGAGCGCTCATCTGAAAGCCGGAGACTATCGCTTCCCTTCCCCCATCTCTCCCCTTGAGGCCATTCGCAAACTCCTCCGGGGCGATGTCATCACCGAGAGGATCACTATCCCCGAGGGGCTCAACCGCTTCGAGATCGCCCGGCTTCTGGCGCAGCTTCCCCTGCGCGAGGCCGAGCGCGCTCTGGAATTCACGCACGACGTGAGTCTCATCCGCGACCTCGATCCGCAGGCCGATTCTCTGGAAGGCTACCTCTTCCCAGACACCTACAGTTATACCCCATCCATGTCGGCGCGCGACCTGATCGCGCGCATGGTCCGGAGATTCCGCGAAGTCTTCACCGAGCAGGAGCGCGCGCGCGCCCGTCAGTTGGGCTTCACCCTCCGGGAGATCGTCACGCTGGCTTCTCTCATCGAGAAGGAGGCGAAACTGCCCGAGGAACGCCCCCTCATCTCCTCGGTCTTTCACAATCGGCTGAAACGCGGGATGCGGCTCGAATGCGATCCAACGGTCCTCTATGCCGCTCTTCTGGAAGGCGAGAACGATCAGACGATCCACCGTTCGGATCTGCTGCGCCCCTCCCCGTATAACACCTACCTCTATCCGGGTCTGCCTCCGGGCCCCATCGCTTCGCCCGGATGGGATTCTCTCCGCGCGGCCCTCTATCCGGCGCAGACGGATTACCTCTACTTCGTTCGGGATGGCGCGCGTTCGGACGGAGCGCATCGCTTCGCGCGCACCTTCGCCGAGCACCAGCGCAACGTCGCGCTCTATCGTCGGGCTCTCGCTCGTTCCTCGCCGTGAACAGTTCGGGCTCTCGCGCGGGTCTGAAAGTCCCTCACACCGCCGCGGGACGGAGCGCCCCATCCTGACGGTTCGGCGGCTGAGCAAAATGTTCCTTCAATCGCTCCGCCTGATAGTGCGTCAGAAGGGCTTCGAGCAGCTCATCCAATTCCCCGTCCAGGATGCGATCGAGTTGATAGAGGGTGAGACCGATGCGATGGTCCGTCACGCGGTTCTCCTTGAAATTGTACGTGCGGATCTTCTCGCTGCGATCGCCGCTTTTGACCTGCTGGCGGCGCTCGGCCGAAAGGGCTTCATGCTGCTTCCGCCGTTCCAGTTCGAGCAGTCGCGAGCGAAGCACGCGCAGGGCCCTTTCGCGATTCTTGATCTGCGAGCGCTCGTCCTGACACGTCACGACCAGGCCCGTCGGCAGATGCGTGATGCGCACGGCCGAATACGTCGTGTTCACCGACTGCCCGCCATGCCCGGAGGAGCAGAACGTATCAATCCGAAGATCCTTCGGATCAATCCGCACCTCCACTTCTTCGGCTTCGGGAAGCACGGCCACCGTTGCTGCTGACGTGTGGATGCGCCCGCTGGCTTCCGTGATGGGAACGCGCTGCACGCGATGCACGCCGGATTCGAACTTCAAGCGGGAATACGCCCCCCTCCCCTCAATCAGAAGGATCACCTCTTTGATCCCTCCGATATCGGACTCGGAGAGATCGAGCATCTGCACGCGCCATCCCTGACGCTCGGCATAGCGAGTGTACATGCGGAGGAGATCCGCCGCAAAGAGCGTGGCTTCGGCTCCTCCGGTCCCGGCGCGGATCTCCAAGATGACATTCCTCTCATCGTTGGGGTCCTTGGGCAGAAGCAGGAGTTTCAACTCCTGCTCGCATCGGTGCCGCTTCTCCTCCAGAGTGCGCACTTCGGCGCGCGCCAGCTCGCGCAATTCCCCCTCGACTTCCTCCTCAAGCAGAGAACGCGCCTGCTCCAGCTCTCGGTGCAGACGCTCGTACTCCCGATACTTCTGGACGATCGGCTCCAGTTCCCGCTGCTGCTTGAGGAGCTTCACATACTGCCCTGGATCGCCGAGGACCTCCGGCTCCAGGAGCCGGGCGCTCAACTCCTCGTACGTCGCGATGATCTCCTTGAGCTTCTCTCGCATCTCCATCGGAAAGGACCTCCGCGCACAGAAACATCGAAGGCCACAAGCGCTCGCCCCCTGGAGGGGGCGGGTCTTGTGGCCTCGACGCAGGCTGGCTCAGCTACCCCTTGCTCTCTCCTGCCGAACGCTGCCCGTACTTTCGCTGGAAACGCTCGACGCGACCGGCGCTGTCAACGTACTTCTGCTTCCCCGTGAAGAAGGGGTGGCACGCCGCGCAGACCTCCAGATGAATCTCTCGCTTGGTCGAGCGCGTGCGCCACGTCTCACCGCAGGCGCACGTGACAATCGCCTCTCCGTATTCGGGATGAATGCCTTTCTTCACGATCTCTCCCCCCCTCACTCCGTGTTCCAAGGAGAGAAGGGTACAGGGATCTCTCCCGCCTTGTCAAGGAGAGGCTGATCCCAGGGGCGAACCCTCAGAGGCACGCCGCGCCACTCCCCGAGGAATCTCACGAGGGGAGGTCCAGCACATCGTAGCGAGTCACAATGCCCACGATCCGACCGTATTCCTCAACCAGGATAGCCGGGGATTGCTTGAGGTACTTCACCGCCGTCTCGACCTCGACATTCTCGTTGACGACTGGGAAAGGGGCTTCCATGACCTCGCTCACCGGCGCCTGAAGCAGATCGCGCGCCTTGAGGAGCCGAGCCATGAGCCGCCCTTCGCGCACGCTTCCGACCGAGCGCCCCTGTTCGAGCACGGGCAATTGGGAGAGCCCATAGTGATTCATCTTGTGCAAGGCTTCGGCCACGCGATCCTCAGGAGCGACCCAGACCAGAGGCGGGACCATGCTCGTGTCTTTCATCTGAAGCAGCGCGCCGAGCGTCAAGCGCTCAAAACCGAGCAATCGCTTCTCCTTCATCCACTCATCCGAGTAGAACTTGGAGAGGTAGCGCTCGCCCGTATCGCAGACGATGAAAACGACGACATGCTCGCGCGTCAAGGTCTCGGCGACTTTGAGGGCTGCATAGGCGATCGTCCCCGTGCTTCCTCCGGCGAAGATCCCCTCCTCGCGCGCCAGCCGGCGGGCCATGTTGAACGAATCGCGATCGGTGACGTTGATGATCTCGTCAATGTACTTCATATGCACGTTGGCCGGGATCGTCTCCTGGCCGATCCCCTCGACCAGATAAGGCGTGGCCTCCAGGAGCTGGCCCGTCTCCTTGTATGCCTTGAAGACCGATCCGTAGGGATCCGCTCCGATGACCTTGATCTTCGGGTTCCGCTCCTTGAGGTAGCGTCCGACACCGCTGATGGTTCCCCCAGTCCCGATGCCTGCCACAAAATGCGTGATACGCCCCTCGGTCTGCTCCCAGATCTCCGGCCCCGTCGTGAGATAGTGCGCTTCGGGATTCGCCGGGTTCTCGTACTGATTGAGCATGATGGCGCCCGGAGTCTCGCGCGCGATCCGCTTGGCCGTATTCACATAATGGTCGGGCGAATCGGGCTTGGCTGTGACCGGCACGATGACGACATCGGCGCCCAGAGCCTTCAGGTACCGCACCTTCTCTTGGCTCGCCTTATCGGTCATCACGAAGATGGCCTTGTATCCCTTCACGGCGCAGGCCAACGCCAATCCGATCCCCGTGTTCCCGCTTGTCGGCTCGACGATGATCCCGCCCGGCTTCAATCGGCCTTCTCGCTCCGCGCGCTCGATCATGGCGATCCCAATGCGATCCTTCACGCTGCCGCCGGGATTCATGGATTCGAGCTTGGCCAGCACGGTCGCTTCGATCCCCCGGGTCACTTTATTGAGCTTCACCAGAGGCGTCCGCCCGATCAGTTGCAGGATGTTCTCCTTATAGTCCATATCCCGAACCTCTTGCTCCCTATTGTGATGCACCGCCCTGCTATTTTATCCCACCCCCGGCCCGCCTTCACACTCAAGCGCATGGGGCGCGCACCGTACGCGCGCGTCGGCCGGCCCGCCCTCGCCCGCGCCCGGCGCCAGGGGAAGACATACGAGGAGATTCGCGATACCCTGCGCCAGAAGCGGACTGAGCGGCTGTCCGTCACGGTGTCCTTCGGGGATTCCCCGGGGTCAGAAGCTCCCGCTCCGCCAGCTCTTTGAGGGTTCGGGCCAGCTCTATGACGGCTTGGGCATCGTCTCGCTTGATGACAGCCTGATACCGATATCTGGCTTGATTGCGCCTCTCCAAAGCGTGATTGAGCTGGCGACCCAGGGCCTTCTCATAGATTCCCGTCTTGATGTACAGCTCGCCGAATCGGCCCACCAAGCCCCCGTGAGAGCCCGGAAGATCGTCGTCGAGTTTGAGAACGAGAGACTTGACCGCCAGCTCAGCGGCATTGTACGCAGCATCCACAGCCAATCGCCAATACCCATTCTCTGCCGCTTGCTCCGCACCCGCGAGATATTCCTCAGCCAGCTTGAGCAGGTTCTTCCGCTCCTCTTCCTTCAACGTTTCATGCGGCACAGCATAGACCTCCTGCCCATAGCGCATCACGTTGGCCAGAAAATAAGAGCACACGGGGAACAGCTCATCCAGACCGACGGTCACCGGTTCCAGACCGACCCGGTATTCCATCTGGATCTCCAAGGCCAGATCGGCGATGAAGTCGGACAGCTCGTCCCCGTTGTTGGTCACAATCAGAATATCGAGATCGCTCTCCGGGCGAGCCGCGCCCTTAGCATGACTGCCAAAGAGGATGATCTTCATGATCCGATCACGGAAGGGGCCTGCCAGCAATCGTGCGGTGAACGCGTTCAAGGCCGCCTTGTATTTCTCATCGGAGAGCAT
Organism: uncultured Clostridia bacterium; assembly: GCA_964615335.1. Classification (GTDB taxonomy): domain Bacteria; phylum Acidobacteriota; class Blastocatellia; order HR10; family HR10; genus HR10. Next base: position 147,062 of record CAZTMT010000003.1, on the reverse strand, counting down.
GGCTGGATTCAGCCTATCAGATAGCCATCGCCCCTGTCAACGAGCCTCCCGTCACGAGACCCAAGCGGCAGCCAAGATATATGGGACGCGCATGGTACGCGCGCGTCGGCCAGCCCGTCCCTGCCCGCACTCGGCGAAGACATACGAAAAGATGCGCGGCACCCAGCGCCGAGAGAGGAAAGAGGTTCGACGATCTCCTATTGCTCATCCGCATCCCCACCTCCCGTAGAGAAACATGAGACGAGACTAAACAAGACCTTGCGCAGCCAGAGCAGTTTTTCGGCTTCCAAAGAATCAGCTTCCCCGGTCATGATCTGCTGGCACCCCAAGGGCCTCATCTTGACAGGCTCGGAAACGAACGCGTAAAATCCCTCCTTCGAGTCAGGGAGCTGAGACCGGTGAGCGCGAAACTCAATCAGATGGGAGACGCACCGAGAACGCCACACGAAATCCCCACAAATTCAGAGTCTCTGTGGGGCGCCTCACAACGGGATGTCTCCTCAAACCCGACAAGACCTTCTCTGTATTCCGAAGCCACAGAAATTCCAACGCCTGAGACTCCTCCCGCAGAGGGCCGATATCGTTCCGGCTCAGATCCTGAGAGGATGACCATCCCCATGCCCTCTTCCGAAATGACGGAATGCGATCCTCCCGCTCTCCCTCTTTCCGAAGTCGAGCCAAAGATATGGACAGCACCGCTTGGGCTCCGAACCCTTCTGGCGTGTGTGGCGGCGCTCCTCATCCCGGGAGCCGGACATGCCGTCATGGGCCGCTGGGTTCGCGCCCTGCTCCTCTTTCTGGCCATCATGGGAATGTTCGCCGCCGGCCTCTTCCTCTTCGGAGGACGATTCTACTCCTTCAACCCCGAAGAGCCTCTCTCCCTCTTCCCCCTTGTGGCGAACGCCGGCCTGGGAGGCGTCTACGCTCTGTGCGCTTTTCTGCGAGCCGGATTTGAAGCCAATCCCGAGCTGCCCACCTACGAATACGGAAACGCCTTCTTGCTCGTGGCCGGCCTCCTGAACTACCTGGTCATCCTGGACGCCTTCGATATCGCCGCCGGGAGGAAGAAATAAATGCACCTGCTCGCCATGACTCTGTTCGCTCTTTGCGTCTCCACAGTCTTCGCCATCGTGACCAAAGAAGATCCACGAGAACAGTTCCTCTACGCTGTGAAAGCCTTCCTCGCCTTCCTGGGCGTCGCTTTGGCCCTGGGCTGGATCATGTACCCCTTCTCCTGAAGCCCTCGATTTACCCCAACACGCCAACTCTCACTAATGCGCGCGCGCCCTATTGCTCTTCTCCCGCTCCCTATGATATACTGAAACACCGCAATGAGATTACGCGATTCAGAGGAAGATATGATCGGAGAGCCGGAAATTACAGTCGAGAGCAAGCAGCTTGAGAAACCGCTTGAGAAAAAGGCCGAGGAAGGGCGCGAGCGTCCCGACCCTTTGGAGGATTTGGCCTCCTCGGTGAAGGAGTTCGCGCAGCGGATTCCCGACTCCATTGCCCGGGCGATCGAGAAGGCGCTTCAGGGCCGAGATTTCCCGCTGATGGTGCGGGTCAATCGGGAGTCGCTGCGGCGCATTGACGAGCTGGTTGAAGCGGGGATTTTCAAGAGCCGCTCCGAGAGCGCGGCCTTTTTGATCAGCGAGGGGATCAAGGCACAAGCCGGTTTGTTCGAGCGTATTGAGGAGAAGATTCGCGAGATCGAGCGGCTGCGCAACGAGCTGAAGAACCTCGTAGGGCAGCAGGTGCCGCCAAGTTGAGCTGATTTTTATCTCCCCGTGGCGACCGCTCGAAGCTGAAGTTTCAGGGATTAGGGCGGCGGGCCAGGCGCCGGTAATACTCCTCGACCAGGCGCCGATATTGAGGAGGCACGGCCGTCTCCTCGGCCAGCCGCAACCGATCGGCGTTCATTTGCTCCTGCTGTCGGCGAGCCAGCTCCCATTCCAATCGTCGGAGGGGGTCGAGCACCTGGCGCTTCAGCCGCTCTATCTCCTCCGGATCGTCGAACAGGCGCGCTTCGCTCAGCCGGCGCAACTCAGCGATCAGACGGCTGGCATCGTCCACAAGATCGCGCAGAGGAGCCAGACTCTGGCGCAATTCTTCGGCTTCCCGCACGCGCTCCTGGAGTTCACGCCGGAGTTGCCGCAGGGCTTCTCCGAGATCGCGACCGGGTCGTCCCGCAGGCTGTCCGAAGGCCGTCGCGTCGGCTGTAGAATCGCGAGCCGGACCGCGACTTCCCAGAGGATTTGTCCTGGCCTCATCCGTGCGCGGGCGGCCCGATGGAGAAGTCTGAGCCGCGCGTTCCCCGGCTTGAGAGCGCTCTTGTCCGGATCTCGGCTGAGAGCCTTCTGACGGCGATCTCTCACGGGAAGCGCGCGCTGGGCTTCTCTGTGCGGAGAGTCTCTCGCGGAGCGATTCGAGATTCTCAGCCAGCCGACGCGCGCGCTCCAGAGCCTCGGCCAAGCGATCGTTCGGAGAGCGCGATCCCGCGCTCTGGGCGGCTTCGTTCAAACGGCGAGCGAGATCGGCCAGGGCGCGTTCGATGGTGCGCTCTTGCGCAGCGGCTTGCTCGAGCGCGCGCTCTTCAAGCAACCGATTCCCCTGCTGGATCTGCTCGGGCAGGCGCTGACGTCGGAGGGCGTCGGCGGCGGCCGAAAGGCGTGATGTCGTCGTCCTGTCGTTCTCCTGACGCGCTCGTTGGGCGGCCTCTTCAATCCCCCGCTGCAGGCGGGTGATCTCCTGAGCCAGAGCCGTTTTTCGCTCGCGAAGCATTTCCGATTCCGCTGGGGAAGGAGTTCGCCCGGCCTGGCGCGCGAGGCGCTCGACATCGCGGGCGATACGCTCTTGACGCTGATGCGCTTGCTGAGCGCGATCGCGCAATTGCTGGATCTCTTCGGCCAGACGTCCGCGCTGCGCGGACTGAAGCTGGTGTCGTGCGGCCTGCAGATGCTCCAGGGCCTGGAGCCGATGAGCGGCGGCTTCGCTCTCGCTCTGAGCGCCGCGCGCGCGTTGCATCTCCTGAGCAGCCCGCTCGAGCTGCTGTCGGACCTGATCCAGACGGGCTTCTCGTCGCTCTCGCGTCAGGCGCTCGAGTTGTCGAGCCAGCTCGCGCGCTTCTTCGACAAGACGCCCCTCGTCGGCTGATCGGTTCCCGGTCCTGGCGGCTTCGCGCCGCAGGCTTTGCTCCAGAAGCTGCTGCTGCCGCTGGGCCAGCTCGCGCAGCCTGCGCTCCAGCTCCTCCATATCCCGATCGCGCCTCTGGCCTCGATCGCGTTGGATGGTCTCGTACTGGTTCTTCATCTTATCCAGTTCCAGCTCGAAGAGATCGGCCAGATCCTGAGCGCGCGCATTCCCCCCGCCGTCGGCGCGATCGGCGAAGGCGACCTGAACCTCCCGAAACAGGGAATCGGCGCGCAGAAGCTGCTGATAAGCCCGCTGTTCAAACGGCAGCGCCTCCTTCAGACGGCGCGCGCGCAGCTCGCGCACCGCCTCGTTCATCTCCCGAACAGCCCCGCTCAGAGCTTCGGCGAGCTTCCCGAAGTCCCCCATCTCTTCCAGGTCCTCTCCCAATCGGCGCCGAATGCGATCCACGACTGTTTGGACATCCTCGCGCAACTTCGCTTGAGCCAGCTCGAGCGTATTGACGTTCTTCCGAAACTCCTCATCCGAGACGCGCTCCTTCTCTCGAAGGACGCGCCAGGTCGCCGCGATGATCTCCTTCTGCCGCTCGACGAAGGCGCTCTCGTTCTCTCCGGCCCCCTGGCCCGTCGGAGCTTGCTGCGCCTGACGGAACCGCCGATCGAAGGGGCGGACTTCGAGGAAGTAGATGTCGCTCGTCGTCTCCCCGGGACCGGTCACCGTATTGTTATCGCGCGCCCGGACGTAGTAGCTGATGACATCGCCGGGCTGCAGATTCAGCTCTTCGAGGAAGAACGTGTACGATCCCGTGACAGCGCGCGGGAAAGCGCCTCGTGCGCTCGCGAGCGTTCTCTTCTGCTCAGGCCCTCCATTGATCGAATAGTGGAGTTCCAGGAGCGCGACGCCATAGTCGTCCTCGGCGCGCGCTTCGGTGAAAACCTCCTCGATGGCCGTCACTTTCAGATCTCGTCCGGGTTTCTGCACGGTGAGCGTCGGAGGGGCGTCCTCCAGAGCCGCGATCTCATACTCGGGCGAGGCGACGTAACTCTCTCCCGCAAGCGGCCGGACGCGAATGTGGTATCGGGTATTTTTCAGGATGGGGAAATCCACCGTGAAGCTCACGTCCCCCTGCGGGGTCATCGCGAGCGAGGAACCATCCTGCAGGACCAGATGTGCTTCGCGCACCTGTGCGGTGAGATGAGCGGTCACCCGGACGCGCGTTCCTTTCACGGCGGCGATATCTCCCCCTTGTTCCACTCTCCGCGGAGGTTGCCCCGTATAGGCCGGATAGGTGTAGAGGATCTCCAGCCGACTGACGCGCGGCCACTCCACGACCTCGATCCGAAAGACGGGCGAGCGAACGGAGCGGGCCACGACCGAGTATTCAAGCGAGCGCTGGACATTGAGGAAGAGGAAGCGGAACGACCGCGGCCCCGAGGATTCCATCGCCTGTTCCCGCCAATCCGTCTCCCCCTCGTGACGAAAGAGGATGCGCGCGGACTCCGCCTCGAAGTTATGCAAAGTGGCTGTCACCGCCTGATCCAATCCGCGCGGAATGCGCACATGGCCTGGCTTCACATCGATCGCGAAGGCGGGAGGGGACGCGATCGTCCAGGGCAGGTAGAGCCGGCGCAGACCCGAGCGCAGCGAGTCCGGACCGAAGGAGAGCAACAAGATGAACGCGATCCAGGGAAGAACGGCCCCCAAGGCGCGAAGGCGCACGCGGCGCGCCGGGAGGATCTGCTCCTGGCTCACGGCATCGCAGTGCGCGAGCGTGTCGGCGATCAAGCGGGAGATGAGCGCCGGAGAGAAGGACGATGCCGGGGATCGGTCCGAAACGACCTCTCGTTCTCCCGAAAGGCCCGCGGGCGCCGCCGCATGGACCGGATGCGCGCGGCACAGGATCTCAACAGCCGTCACCAGGCGGTCTTCCAAACGCGGCTCTCTCTCCTCGATGAAGCGCGCAAAGGCCACTGTGTCGGGGAGGCGGCGCAGCGGTCGCAGCAGGAGTGCGTACACGACAAGCAGCGCGACCAAAGCCGTGCTCGCGCGAAGCCCCACCAGGACTTCAGGCGTCAACGGCGTGCGCGCGGCGACGATCCCGGTGAGAAGAATCCACCCCAGGATTCCGACCGCCCCATAGGCGGCCCGCCGAAGAAGGTATCCCCAAAGCCATCGCCGACGCAGGCGATGGACGAAGTCCAGGAGTCTTTCCGATGAAGGTGTTCTCGTCATCTCACATCCTCCTCGAAGGGTTCGCCCGGGGCGATCTCCCGAGCTTTCCGACCGCCCGATCGGCCAGCAGCGCTTCCGAAAGCAACAGAGCCATCGCCACAAGCAAGAACCAGCGCCACGCCCTCTCCGATCCCGCTTCATCAGAGGCGCGCCCCTCGCCCTGATCTTCACGGGATCCTTGCGACGGCGACTTTTCTCCCCTCAGTGAGGCGAGCCAGCGCTGCTTCTCCGGCTCCCCCATCTTCCGAAGATCGGACTCTCCGGCCTCGACATTGACCGCGACGAATTCTTCCCCCCGCGTGTGGCGCAGGCGATAAAAGCCGATCTGTTCCGGCACCAGGCGGGTGAAATCCGCAGACAGCTCCCCGGCGGGCTGAATCCGCTCCCCCGAAGGAGCCTGGACAGAGACGGGAGCGTCCCGGCTCGCTCCCTCAATCGAGACACTCTCCCCGACGCGAAAGAACGTCCGAGGCGCAACCGTTCTCACCCAAGCGAGCATCTGGTGGACCAGAGGAGCATACAGAGGGGTGAGCGGCAGAGTGCTCTCATGCGCATCCAGACCGAAAGCCAGAAGGAGAACCTTTCCCTTGCCCCGCGCGATCTCCACAAGAGCGGGATCTCCCGCATGGAATCGTGCCAGCACAAGCGGCGCGCTCGCCTCCGTCCCCTGGGCGACCGGAGAGAGCTTCGCATATCCATAAAAGCGCACGCTGGAGAAATTGGCGCGCCGCGGATCGGCGAATGGACGGAAGAGAGGATGCTCGGTCTGAATCTCCGTCAGAAGGGAGGGCCCTCGGGCGCGCTCCCTCTCCAGACGTACGCCCAACCAGTGCCCGAGCGCGCGATGGAAGGCCTCGGCATCGGCTTGCGACCCGAGCGCGATCACCATCCCTCCCCCTTGGAGGACGAAGCGCCGGAGAGCTTCGCCCGAGCGCACATCGAGCTCAGCGGGGTTGACGAGCACGACGATCTCGGCCTCGCTCATATCTGCTGGAACCCCTTGAGCGAGCGTTCGCACCAGAACCCTCTCGGGACCAAAAGCCTCATCAGCCCAGAGAGCCTGGCGCAGATAGAAGCTCGCTCCCGGAGTACCTTCCAGCAGGAGCACCTTCTTCGGGCGTCCGCGTTCGATGATGAGGAAGAAGCGGTCATCATCGGGGAGCCCATCCGGTTCCAGCTCTACGCGCACGCGGTTCAGTCTCGGATCGAGCGGGAAGTCGGTGAAGGCGACCCGGGTCGTCTCCTCAGGCCCAAGGGCGAGCGTCTTCTCTCCGACGAGCCGATCGTTGACCCACAGGCGAACGGCAGTGCGCGCGGCGGCGCGATGGAAATTCCCCACGCGCACAAGGAGCTGCTCCTCGTAGCGCGGCGTCCAGACGACCGAGCGCGCGTGCGCATCCAGGATCGCTCGATTCCCCTCCTCCTCAGAAGCCACATCAACGGGGACGAGTTTCACATCGGGGGGGAGGAGGGCTTCCGAATCCGCCGCGCGCCATCCCGAACGCTGGAAGTCGGAGATGAGGTAAATCGTTTTCTCCCCCTCCGGAGCGTCTTGCAGAAGAGAGCGCGCCGCGCGCAGACCCTGCGCATAATCGGTCGCGCGCCATGTCGGGCGCAGATCGCGCAGGGCGGCGCGCACGTTCGCGCGATCGCGCGAGAGAGGAGACAGCACCCGCACGGTCGTCGAGAAACCGATCGCTCCGACGCGGGCCCCTTCGGGCGCCTGCGCGAGGATCTCCAGAGCTTTCTCCTGAGCCCGAGCAAAGCGCGCCCCCGGACGCATGCTGAAGGAGCAGTCCAGCAGAAGGACAACGGCCGCGCCCGGACGTCCCTCCCCACCCTGGCTGCGCCAGGAGGGACGGGCGAAAGCGAGAACCAGCAGAAGCAACAAGAGCGAACGCAGCGCGAAGAGGAGCCAATACCTCAGGCGCCGCCGCCGATGAACCGGTTGCGGGAGATGTCGTAAGAAGAGAAGCGAGGCGAACGGGATGCGCGCCGACGGCTCCCGTCGCATCAGGTGCACGAGCACGGGGACGATGAGCGAGAGCGCGCCCAGAAGGAACCAGGGACTCAGAAACGACATCTCCTCGACCTCCTCGTCCTATCGCTGACGGGCCCGCCGCCCGAGATAGGCCAGCAGCGCGCGATCCAGGGGCTTCGTCGTGAGCATAAGCTCGTAAGCGATGCCTTCGGCTCGACAGGTGCGCTCGACCTCTTCCAGATGTCGGCGCAGAGCCGCCTGATACTGGGCTCGAAGTCCCTCGGGCACAAGAGGCATCTCCTCCTCGGTCTCCATATCCACAAAGCGCGCGGCCTCGGCGAAGGGAAATGTCACCTCCGACTCATCGAGGATCTGGAAGACGATGAGGTCCTGCCCCCCAGCGCGCAGGAGCCGCAGCGCCGGCCCGAGCCTTTCGATCGGCTCATATAGGTCCGACAGAAGAATGAGGATGCTGCGCCGTCGCACCCGCTGGGCGACGCGTTCGAGCGCCTCGGAGATCGCGGAAGTCCCTCCCGGCTTCAATCGCTCCAGCGCCCCCAGGACCAGATGCAGTTGGCCCGGACGCCACCGCGCCGGAATGTACTCCACCAGCGCGCGATCGAACGCGATCAACCCGATGGCGTCGTTTTGTCGCGAGGCCAAATAGGCGAGCGACGCAGCCAGATAGCACGCGTACTCGCGCTTGGGGATCGCCGGAGGAAACCGATAGGACATCGAAGCGCTCACATCCAAAAGCACGTACACGCGCGTGTTGGTGTCCCCCTGAAACTTCTTCAGATAGGCCCGATCCGTTCGCGCCAGGACCTTCCAATCAAGATACCGAAGATCATCGCCCGGCATGTAGGGACGGTACTCCGCGAAATCCACGCTGAAGCCCACATAGGGCGAACGGTGCAAGCCGGCGAGAAACCCTTCGACGACCGTTCGGGCCAGAAGCTCCAGCGAGGAGATCTTCTGAAGCACCTCGGGATCAAGGAACCGAAAGATCGGGCGCGACCTCATGGAGATACCCCCGATGGCGGTTCCGGCACCGCGTCCAGAAGGCGACGGATGATCTCCTCCGACGTCACGCCTTCGGATTCGGCCTGGAAGTTCACCAGGATGCGGTGGCGCAGGACGGGATAGGCGAGCGCGCGCACATCTTCGCAGGAGACGTGATACCGTCCCTTCAGGAGAGCGCGCGCCTTACCCCCCAGAATGAGGAATTGCGAGGCGCGCAGGCTCGCTCCCCAGGTGACCCACCGGCGGACGAAATCCAGCGCGCCGTTCTCCGGTCGGCTCGCTCCGACCAACCGCACGGCGTAGCGGATGACGCTTTCGGCCGCGGGCACCTGTCGAATGAGACGCTGAAACTCCAGGACCTCTCGCCCCGTGATCTGCCGCTCGAAGACGATCTCCTGCAGCGCCGTCGTCGTGCGCACGACCTCCACCTCTTCCTCTTCGCTCAGGTAGCCGATGCGAATATTGAACATGAAGCGATCCAACTGCGCTTCCGGAAGCGGATACGTCCCTTCCAGCTCGATCGGATTCTGCGTCGCCAGGACGAAGAACGGCTTGGGCAATTCGTAGGTCACCCCCTGCACCGTCACAGCCCCTTCCTGCATGGCCTCCAGCAGCGCCGCCTGTGTCTTCGGAGGCGTCCGGTTGATCTCATCGGCCAGGACGATGTTGGCGAAAATCGGCCCCGGGACGAAACGGAAATGCCGCTTCCCCGTCGCCCGATCTTCCTCGATGACTTCTGTCCCCGTGATGTCGCTCGGCATGAGATCCGGGGTGAATTGAATCCGCTTGAACGTGAGATCCAGAGCGTTGGCGATCGTCTTGATCAGGAGCGTCTTGGCCAGACCCGGCACTCCCGTGATGATCGAATGGCCTCCGACAAAGAGCGAGATGAGGACCTGCTCGATCACCTCCTCCTGCCCGATGATCGCCTTCCGAATCTCCCGGAGAATGTGGTCCTTCGCTCGGACGAGTCGCTCCAGAAGCTCCTCATCCCGAGCGTGATTAACGATTCGATCGCTGAGCATCACGCCGGTCCCCCTCTGTGAAAGTCATGCGGCTTCGGATGCCGCTCAATGCGTCAAGGCATAGATGGCGTAATTGACGCCGAATTTGAAGGCCTCATTCGTATACTCGATGGGCGCGAAGGGATCATCCGACCACTCCCAGTATTCGCTCACGTCGTTGTTATAGTTGACGATCATCATCAAGCGCCCCTTTTTATCCGAGAGCCCGAAGAACTTCGGAACGCCCTCCCCATAAGGGGGCGTCACGTCGAGCGTCCGGATGCTGAAGAAGCAATTGAAGATGGGATGCGAGATGTCCAATTCCTCCAGCTCCAGATCCGGGAACGCGCGGCGCAGATGCGCGCGAAGGTTCTCCAACGCCCACTCCTCGCGAAAATCGTCCACGATGAGGAATCCGCCGCGGAGCAGATACTCCCGTAACCCTTCGATCTCTCGATCGCTCAAGCTCATGAATCCCACTTCGCAGAGATACGCGAAAGGATATTGGAAGAGTCGGGGGTCGTCAAAGCGGAGGATGACTTCGTCGGGATTCGCCTCGACAAGGGTGATCTCGCTCAGGATTTTCATGAGATGACGCCCGCCGCGCGGATAATCGTGCGCCCACGGGGGCACAGCGCCGAAGACCGTTCGCGTGGAGAAGCGCCCGCCGTACTGGATGCGGGCGAACGTGAAGCGATGCGAATACGCTTCCAGATCCTCGGCCAAGGAGAGACTGTCGCGCGGCGTTCCTCCCAGAAGGGCAAAGGCCAGACCTCCCAGAAGAGCGATCCGCGCCCCGAGAGCATATCGGCCCGTTCGTCTCTCTCCCATATCCCACCTCACTTCCCTACGATCTGCAAAAGCAGAGCCTGCGCTTTCTCAAAGCCGGGCGCGATCTCCAGAGCGCGCAAGACCTCGCGTCGCGCCTCCGCGCGCGCCCCCTGGGCCAAAAGCGCGCGCGCCAGTTGATAATGCGCTTCGGCGCGATCTGGAGGATTCAGATGAAGTAGGGCGGAGAACGCCCGAACGGCTCTCTCCGGCTGATTCTGCTCCAGGAAGAACGCCCCGGCCTGCGCCTGTACCTCGCGATCCAAAGGGATGATCGAAAGAAGAGCTTCCAGCGCGGCTTCGGCCTCCGCTCTTTTCCCGAGCTTCAGGGCCAGCCGAAAGATGCGCCACTGCAACTCGGGAGCCGCCTCCTCGTAGGCCGCCCATTGCTGGAGCACGGACAAGGCTTCCGCATGATCTCCCCGTTCCTCCCAAATGGCCGCCAGGGCCTCATAGGCGCTTCCCGGCCCGACGTGGAAGGGGAGAAGACGTATCGCCTCTCGCAGATGAGCGATGGCCGACTCGATCTGGCCGCGATCCCGAAGCATTTGTCCCAAACGAAGATGGGCCGCGACATTCTCCGGATCGCGCGCCAAAGCGGCTCGAAGCTCCTCCTCTGTGACGTCGGACCGCCGCAGAAGCGAGAGATCTCGACGCGCCACATACGGACCCATCCGTCGAGCCAGTTCGGCTCGAAAGAGCTGATCCAGCTCCTCCGTCGTCGGACCCAGAGCCTTCACGAAAACTTCCTCCGTGCGCGCTCCTTCTCGATAGAGCGAGAGCATGAGCCGAAGGCGCTCGAAACCGAACCGCTCCAGGAGGAACTCGACAACAAGCGATGCCTGAAAGTAGGCGAGCGAGAGCGCCTGAGGAGTCGGCGGGCGAAGGAAGGCGGCTTCCAGATCGCGCAGGGGGACAAACCGCCCTTCTCCGAACGCGCGCAGGAAATCGAGCGTCCACCGGTGTCCCCAGCCCGGTCGCGCCCTTCGCTCCTCGTAGACGGAGATACCTTCGGAGAGCCAGCGCGGAATCCGATAGGCCGTCGCCTGCAACGTGATGACGTGCACGAATTCATGCCAAGCCGTGCTCGCCCAATTGAACGATCCGCGCGGGCGAGCCGAAGGCGAATCCATGGCGATCACGCGCCCAAAGCACGCGCCGAGCGCCCCCAGGCCCGGCAACCCGATCGTCTTCACGGCGAAATCCTCGTGATTGGGAAACAGCTCGATGATGATCGGCCCCTCGGGCCGAAAGCCGTATCGCTCCGTCAGCTCCCCATAGGCCCGCTCAAGCAGCTCCCCGACAAGCGGAGCTAAAACGGGGCTCTCGCGCGGAGCCATCCGAATGAGGAAATGTTCGGTGACGGTCTCCTGATAGGAGCGGAGGCTATCGAGCAGATCGAGCGTGTTCTTGACCCAGACGTTGAACGGATCGCCGGCGAAAGCCCGTTCCAGCACATCGCGTCCTTCCCGCTCGCGCCCCGTGCGCAGGAGATTGAGCCCCAGAGTCGCCCAGGCGCGCCAGAGCCAGGGCGAGCGCTCGACGGCTTGCTGCGCGAACTGCACGGCTTCGGGATATCGGCGGTTGAACGCGGCGAATTCGGCCAAAACAGCGTACAGCTCCCCATATCGAGGATTCCGGCTCTCCACCTCTCGAATCTCCTCGCGCAAGTCCGCCGAGCGATCCTGCATATAGAAGGCCACGGCGCGAAGAGCGCGCGTGGAGAGCGAGTGCGGATTCACGCGCAAGGCCTCCTGCAGATGGCGCTCGGCCGCTTCGATCTCCCCCGTCTCCAGAAGGAGCGCGGCGGCCAGATCGTGCGCCTCAACCAGATGCGGATTCAGCTCGAGCGCTCTCTGCACGAGAGCCCACGCCTCTCCCCCGCTCTGGATTCGCCGGCTGCGCGCCAGCCCCACATGCGCGCGCGCGCAGCGCGGATTCAGGCGCAGAGCGTCGCGGAAGAAGCTCGCCGCATCGGCGTAGTTGTACTTCTCCAGAAACAGCTCGCCCGCCTGCAGGTAAGCTTCTCGAAACGCGGGCTCGCGCGCGATGGCTTCGGCGTAGAGATCGTTGGCCTCATGCGGACGATCCAGCAGAGCGAGCGCGCGCGCCATCCAGGTCAGATCCTCCGCTGATCGGAGGTCCGGCTCCCGCGCCTCTTCGTACAGCCGTTGCAAAAGCGCGCGCGCCTGCTCGATGCGTCCCACCTGCCAGAGGGCGTGCCCTTTCTGCACGCTCGCCCGAATACGGCCCGGCCACATCGGGCGCGCCAGAGCACGATCCAGGAGCGCGAGGGCTTCGTCATACCGGCCTCTCGCGAGATACACCTCCCCAAGCAGCATCTCCACGCGCGCGAGCGACAGAGAGGATCCCCCCTGAGATGCACGAGCCAGAAACGCGCGCGCCACGCTCTCGGCTTCCTCATACTGCCCCGTCTCCACGCAGGCGGTGACCATCCCCTCGACCGCGCGGGCGTTCTCGGGCTCTCGTTCGAGCACCGTCCGAAACGCGGCGATCGCTTCGGCGTATTCCCCTCGCTGGAGCTTCTCCCACGCTTCCGAAGGGAGAGACTGCGCCTGAGCCCTCGTGCCGCTCAGCACGGCGAGCGCGAGCAGCAATCCCCATCGCGCGCGACGCCATCCGGAAGTCGGGCGCGCGCGCTCCGAGAGCACACGCGAAGTCCGGGCCGGGCGCTTCGGCATCATGGCTTTTTCCCCCGCGCGGTGATGCGCTCGGTGATTTTCGCCAGCTCGATGAGATATCGCTCCAGTTCCCGTTCGTACTCCTCGGGAGACATCTCCGCTTTGCGCGCCTTGAGAGCTTCGATCTTCTGCAAGAGGGCCTGGCGCTCGCGCCGCAGCGCGCGCAACTCCTCATCCTCCTCGCCAGCTTCGAGCGGCGCCTCCAGAGAGACCGTGCGCGCCCAGAGACCATCCCCCTCTACAGCCTCGCTATGTCCGACGCCATCTCCGTTATCGTCCAGAAGCGGATGCTCCGTCGCCAGGAGCCCTTGCTCGGCATAATGCTCGGCGGTGAGTCGAGCCGCCCACGCGAACGCCTCCCAGAGCGATATCCGTCCATCTTTATCGGTATCGGCCCGCGCATCGGCGAGCGCTTCGATGAAATACTGGGCGAAGATCGTCGCCTGCCGCTCGCGTCCGCTGCGCGTGGCCGTGATGACGATCGTCCCCGGACGACTCACGGCGGGAAGAAAGGCGCCGCTTGAACTGGCTGTGTTCACAAAGATCAGGTGACGCGCCTTCACCCCCTTAAGGAGCGCGCCGAATTCTTCGGCGGAGAGATCCGGACCGACCAGATGGAAATATCCCCGTTCCCCGTCGAAGCTCCCATGTCCGATGAGGAAGATGAGGACCAGGTGCTCCTCCGTACTCTCGGCACGAATCCTCTCAAAGACCCGGCGAACGGCCTCGGCTGTCGCCCGATCGGCCTGCGGGAAACGCCCCCCTCCCTCGGGAGTGAGGACCCAGATATTCTCCGGGCGAAACCGGAAGTGCTCGCGGAGAATCCCATACAACCGCTCGGTCCAGGCCGAAAACTGGCGCGCTCGCGCCGGATCCCCGCCAAGCCCCTGCACGATCAGGGCGAGGCGCGGATCGCGCCGTTCCTCTTGCGCGAACGCCCCTTCCAGGAGCAGCAGCCCCAAGAGGGCGATTCGCATCAGCCTGCTCCATCGTCTCGCGATCATATCACACCGTATCGCCTCCGCAGCGCCCACTCGAGCGAGAGCAAGCTGATGAGAAGCAAGAAGGTGATCGGCATATCCCACAGCTCCCGCGTCACCAGGATCGAATGTTCTCCGGCCGAGTACTCCAGCTCAGGTGGCAGGCGCTCGGCATCCTCCACCGGATGGTACCGCCCGTCAGTCTCGCGGGCGAGCCACTTCAAGAACTCGACGTTCTGGCCGGCTCCGCGATATTCTCGGTCGGGCTCTCTCACGATCACATGGGCTTCGGCCTGGCCCAACTGGCGACCGTGATGCTGCGCTTGTGCCCGAAGCCGATAGATTCCTGGCTCGCCAACGACGAGCACGCCCACATACTCCCCTTCGCTCTCAAGAGACGGACTCAGGGATACGCGCTCGATCGCGCCACGCGGCGTCTGCACGGTGACCTCCACAGCCGCCTCACGAACGGGACGGAAAAGCTCATCTCGAACCTCGACGCGAAAAGGAAGCTCATCTCCCACCTCATAGGCATCAGCATCCGGGAGCAGGTTCACCGGATCTTCGGCGAGGCTGACCAGATAACGCAGCATCTGCTTCCAGAACGCCTCATGCGAGAGATCAGCCAGAGGCATTTGCATCTGCCAGCGCCAGGAGTCCGAAGGGGTGAACGCGAGGCTCAGACCGCGTCCGTAGCGGTGCACTGCGAGCAGAAGGGGGCGAGGGCCTCCGCGAGATCTTCTCACCCCCTCCAGCAAGACTATGGCTCCCGGCTTCGCGCGCGTGAAGACTTCGGGCACGCTCACGGGCGGCAGCGCGCGCCAGGCGCGTTCGTTGGCGGCTCGATCGGCCTTCAAGCGCGTGATGGGGTGCTCGCGCCCGGCTTCCGTCAGAGCGGGGACATAGGTCACCACCTCAGTCTCCGGCTCGCGCGAGATCTCCGAAGGGCGCCGAAGTTCCACCGGAAGGACATCGGCCAGAGGCGTCAGGGCATATCCTCCGGCGGAGAACGACCGCCGACCGCCGAGCATGAGCAATCCCCCTCCTCTCCGCCCGACGAAGGCCTCCATCTGCTCCAGTTGCTCGCGGGTGAAGAAGCCGGCTTCCACGCTCCCCAGAATGAGTCCGTGGAATCGGAACAGCTCTTCAGGGCGTTCCGGAAATCCCCGGATCAACTCCTGGCCACTTTCGACTCCCTGCCGATAGAACTTCCCCTGAGCCGTACGCACGACCGAGACCAGATGCAGCCGCTCATCGTCGGCCACAGCGGCACGCAGCTTTCCATACTCCCATCGCGGCTCCCCCTCGATATAGAGCACGCGCACCGGCTCATCGCGCACCTCCACGACAGACTCCAGGCGATTATTCTGCGGGATCACATCCGGCGCCTGAGGCTCGACCAGGAACGTGTACCGGTGAATTCCCGCCTCGCGCGGGGTGAACTCCAAAGAGATGGCGTGCGTCTCGGTCGCGCACTCTACCTCCTGGGCCTGCAGCGTTTGCCCCTGCTCGATCACGCGCACCGTCATCCGCCGATGCGCCGCGCGTCCGCAGCGCAGAAGCAGATCGGCTCTCACCGAAGAGCCCAGCAGAATCCTCCGCGGAACGTTCACGCGCACCAGCTCCACATCTCCCGGGATGCGCTCCTCTCCCATTCCAAGGGGATAAATCGGGATGCGCCGGGCGACGAACTGAGACAGAAGAGGCGTCACATCGCGCTTCACATTGTGCGCTCCATCGCTCAGCAGGATGACAGCCGAGAGGGAATCTCCCGGGAGGCCTGCCAGGATCCGTTCCAATCCGGCTCCCAAATCGGTTCGCGGCGCGCGCGCCGAAGGGGAAAGCTCTTCTCCACTCAAGGAGAAAAGGCGCACCTGAAACTTCGACTCCAGAGCGCGGCGGAAAGAACTCTCCGAAGAGAGAAGCTCCCGCACGATCTCGGCGCGGGGTCGGCCCCGCACATCGGGGATCGTCATACTGAGGGAGTCATCCACCAGAAGAGCGATCGTGGCGCTTCGCGGGATGACGGCCGGTACGGTCAGAACCGGCTGGAGCAGACAAAAAATCACTAGAGCGAGCGCGCTCGCGCGCAGGGCAAGCAGAAGAGCGTTGGCTCGCCGCGGCAAAGGCCTTCGCCCGCCAAGGACAAAGAGATACGCGCCGCCTGCTGTCGCCGCCACGATGGCCATCCAGGCGCTCGCCGAAGAGAGCGCGGCGAACGAGAAATCCCCTCGCTCGAAGACAACAGGCGGATATTTGAAGAGCCATTCGAATGCGCGATTCACCGTCTCTGTGCTCCCCCAGATGAGGAACGCTCCGGAAGGCTCCTCGGTTGCGCGTCGTCTACGGCAGGGCGAGAAGCTGCGCGTTCTCTTCTGACCTTCCGAGTCGCGCGCCACACCGGTTGCCGATCCACACCTCCTCGGCAACGCGTCCCTCGCGATCTCCCGTGCGCTCTCTCCGATCGCGCAAGGGAGACGACTTCCGGCCAGGCCTTCGCGATTATATCACAACCGCCGGGCGCCTCGACACGGGCCGGGAGCACCGGCCTGCTGGACGATCGGGCACCTTTTTGCTACGCTGCTGGTCGAGATGAGTCGAGAGCAGCCGCTGTGCGCTGTCATCGGGTTTGGCCGCTTCGGCCAATTGCTCGCGCGGATTCTCCGCGAGGAGTTCCCCGTGCGCGTGTGCGATCGGCAACCCGACATCCGGGTCGCTCGCGCTCTGGAGGTCGAAGTCGTCTCGCTGGAGGAAGCGTGCGCGGCCGACGCGCTCTTTTTCGCCGTCCCCATCTCGGAGTTCGAGTCGGCTCTCCGCCAGGCGCGCGCCCATATGCGCCCCGGGGCGCTGGTCATGGACACATGCTCGGTCAAAATCTATCCGATTGAGGTGATGCGTCGCGAGCTTCCCGACACGGTGGAAGCCCTGGGGACGCATCCTCTCTTTGGTCCCGACAGCGTCAAGGATGGACTGCAGGGCCTTCGAATGGTTTTCTGCCCCCTTCGGGTGAGCCCGACCCGTTTGGCTTTCTGGCGCACCTTCTGGGAGCGACGCGGCGTCCGCGTGATCGAGATGTCGCCCGAGGAGCACGATCGCCGAGCCGCATACTCGCAAGGCATCACGCACTTTGTCGGGCGCGTGCTCGGAGAACTGCCTCTGGAATCAGGAGAGATCACGACCCGGGGCTTCGAGGCCATTCGCGGCGTGATCGAGCAAACCACCCATGACACGTGGCAACTCTTCCACGACCTTCAACACTATAACCCCTACACGCCCCAGATGCGGGAGGATCTCATGCGCGCGTTCACAACGATTATGACGAAGCTCTATCCGGATGACCCAGCGGTGAAGGCTCTCCGGCGCGTGCAGCGGGCACGGCGCAGATCTTCCGAGAGCTCACGACGCGGGGAACGGGGCCGAACGTCGGAGAAGATCTGACGCTTCGCTCACTCCCATTCGATCGTGCTCGGGGGTTTGGAGCTGATGTCGTAGACGACGCGATTGACCCCCCGCACCTCGGAGACGATGCGGGCGGCCATCCGCTCGAGCACCTCATGAGGCAAGCGCACCCAATCGGCCGTCATCCCGTCGGTGCTGCTGACAACGCGGATGGCGATAGTGTGCTCGTAAGTCCGCTCGTCGCCCATGACGCCAACACTCCGGATGGGAAGCAAGACAGCGAACGCTTGCCATACCTCGGCGTACAGCCCGGCGCGCCGAATCTCCTCTAGGACAATAGCGTCGGCCGCGCGCACGATCTCCAGACGCTCGGGCGTGACTTCGCCGAGCACGCGCACGGCCAATCCCGGCCCCGGGAAGGGATGCCGCTCCAGGATCTCGGGCGGAACGCCGAGCTGACGTCCGACCTCG
This sequence comes from uncultured Clostridia bacterium, assembly GCA_964615335.1. Lineage (GTDB taxonomy): Bacteria > Acidobacteriota > Blastocatellia > HR10 > HR10 > HR10. The sequence continues at coordinate 129,292 of CAZTMT010000003.1, read as the reverse complement.
CGCACTTCATCTTTGAACAGCTCGCGCAGAGGCTCGATCAGGCGAAAGCCCAACTCCTCGGGCAATCCTCCCACGTTATGATGGCTCTTGATGACAGCCGACGGCCCCTTGACCGACGTGGACTCGATGACGTCGGGGTAAGTTGTCCCCTGCACGAGGAACTCGATGGGACCGAATCGCGCCGCTTCGTCCCGGAAGACGGCGATGAACTCCGCACCGATGATCTTGCGTTTCTGCTCGGGATCGGTGATGCCGCGCAGCCGACGCAGGAAACGGTCCCCGGCGCGCACGCCATGAACGCGCAAGCCCATCTTCTGGTAGGCGAGCAACACCTCTTCGAACTCATGGCGTCGCAGCAGGCCGTTATCCACAAAGAGGCAAATCAGGCGCGAGCCGATCGCGCGCGAGCAGAGGGCAGCAGCGACCGAGGAGTCCACACCTCCGGAGAGGGCGCACAGCGCGCGCCCCGATCCGACCTCGGCGCGAATCCGTTCGATCGCCGATTCGATGAAGGCGCTCAAGCGCCACTCCCCGCGACATCCGGCGATGTCGAAGAGAAACCGACGGAGGATCTCGCGCCCGTAGGGGGTGTGCGCGACCTCGGGATGAAACTGCACGCCGTAGATCCGCCGCTCCGGATGCGCGATCGCTCCGATGGCCCGCTCCGTGCGCGCCACGACGACAAATCCCTCCGGAGGATGACTCACCTCATCCCCATGACTCATCCAGACGGTCATCTCACGAGGGAGTCCGGCAAAGAGCGGGCTCTCCCGCACGATCTCCAGGCGAGCGGCCCCGTACTCTCGTCGCTCCGAAGGAACGACCCCCCCGCCCGCCAGATGAGCGATCAACTGCACCCCATAACAGATGCCCAGAATGGGAATGCCCAGATCCAGGATCGCCGGATCGCATCGCGGTGCCCCCTGCTCGTAAACGGATCGGGGTCCTCCCGAGAGAATGAGCGCGCGCGGCCGTCGCGCGCGCAAGTCCTCCACGGGAGTGTGAAAAGGCACGATCTCGGAATAGACGCCCAGTTCCCGAATGCGCCGTCCAATGAGTTGCGTGTATTGTGATCCGAAGTCCAGAACGAGAACGATCTCAGGCTCGCTTTGCATCTCGGCCCCCTTTCTGGCGCTCCGGGAAGGCGTCACCGCTGACACTTCCGACAAATCCCCCAGATGCGCAGGCTGTGGTCGACCATCCGAAATCCGTGCCGCCGCACGACCTCCGCTTGAATGTTCTCCAGTTGCTGACTGAAGAACTCCGTGATCTCGCCACACTGGAGGCAAATCAGATGATCGTGATGCTGCTCATCAAGCCCCCGCTCGTAATGCGTGTAGCGATCCCCCAGTTGCATGGAGCGCGCGATCCCGCATTCGGTCAAAAGCTTGAGCGTGCGGTAGACGGTCGTGAATCCGACTTTCGGATCGCGCTCGCGGACCTTGCGGTAGAGGTCTTCGCTCGTGATGTGCTTCCCGCTCTCCAGGAACGTCTCCAGGATGAGATCGCGTTGCGCCGTGCGCTTCAACCCCTTTCGACGCAGGTACTCGTGGAAGAGGTGCTTTTCGGGGCGCTCCTCCGGGACGGTTTCCTTCGCTTCAGCGGGGACTGCGCGCCGCGCTTTCTTTTTCACTTGTCCCATCGGCTTTCCCCTCGCACGGATTGTACTACAGCGCGGCACAGGGTCGGGATGGCGATGCGCATGTTCCGGAGGTACCCGCTCAGAGGAGTTTCTTCTGGGCCTCCTGGAGCCATCGCTTCGCCTCCTCCGGGGAGAGCTGCTCCACATCCAGGGCGCGCAACTCATCCAGGACCGAGCGGTGAAGCGCCTCAAAGAGCGTCGGCTGGCTTTTCCATCCCGGACGGCCCGGCAGGTGTTCGGCCAACCGCGGTCGCCCCATAGGATCCAGTTCGTTCGCCTCCAGATTTTCCAAAATCTCCCGCGCGCGCGCGATGACCGATCGCGGCAGGCCGGCCAGGCGCGCGACCTCGATCCCGTAGGACTTATTGGCGCTCCCCTCGACGACCTTGTGCAGGAAGAGGATCTCCCCCCGGGATTCCTTGACCAGGACCTGATAATTACGCGCTCCGGGAAGAACGCGCGCCAGCTCCGTCAGCTCGTGATAGTGCGTCGCAAAGAGCGTCTTGGCCGCGTGATTGGCATTATTATGCAAATACTCGGCTACAGCCCAGGCGATCGAGAGCCCATCGAAGGTCGCCGTCCCGCGCCCCACTTCATCGAGCAGGACGAGACTGCGCGGGGTGGCCGTGTTCAGGATCTTGGCCGTCTCGATCATCTCCGTCATGAACGTCGAGCGCCCTCCGGCGACATTGTCCGATGATCCCACACGCGTGAAGATGCGATCCACCAGGCTCAGCCGCGCCTCCTCGGCGGGAACGAACGATCCCATCTGGGCCATCAGACAGATCAGAGCCGCCTGCCGCAAATAGACGCTCTTACCTCCCATGTTCGGCCCCGTGATGATGAGGAGCCGATCGGTCGTATTGTTCATGTAGAGGTCATTGGGGATGAACCTCCCCAGTTGCACTTCGACGACGGGATGGCGTCCGGCGCGAATATACAACTCATCGCCTTCGACGAGCAGGGGACGCCGATAGTTCCGACGGACAGCCGTCTCGGCCAAAGCCGCCAGCACATCCAGATGCGCCAGCGCGCGCGCCGTCGCCTGGATGCGTCGGGTCGCGCCGGCGACCTCCTGACGAAGCGCCTGGAAGATCTCGCGTTCCAGCTCCAGGATGCGCTCTTCCGCTCCGAGGATCTTCGCTTCGTATTCCTTCAGCTCGGGCGTCGTGAAGCGTTCGGCTCCGACCAGCGTCTGCTTTCGCTCATAATCGGGAGGGACCAGATGGAGATTGGCCCGACTCACCTCGATGAAATATCCGAAGACCTGAGTGAACTTCACCTTCAGCGACGCGATGCCCGTGCGCGCGCGTTCCCGTTGCTCGATCCGGGCGATATAGCTCTTGCTATCGGCTGCCAGCGCGCGCAACTCATCCAGCTCGGCATGGAAGCCGGTGCGGATCGTCTGTCCCTCGCCCAGAACGGCCGGAGGATTATCCACCAGCGCCGCGTCGAGCCGCGCGCGCACATCCTGCAGTTCGTCAAGACTCTCGCGCAGGATCTCCAGAAGCGAGGCTTCGACCTCCGCGAGCAGCTCTTTGATTTCCGGTACGACAGCCAGGCTGCTCCGTAAAGCCACTAGATCGCGCGGTGTCGCCGTCCCCATGTTCGCGCGCGCCAGCAGGCGCTCCAGATCCTGAACCCTCCGGAGCAGCGCGCGCACGCGATCCCGCAGCATGGTCTGACGCACCAGCTCCTCCACAGCATCCAGGCGCGCCGTGATCTCCGCCAGCCGACACGAGGGGCGCAGGATCCACTGCCGGAGAAGACGCGCCCCCATGGCCGTCTCGGTCGCATCCAGAACGGCAAACAACGTATGCTCGCGCGACCCATCGAGTGCTTCGACCAGCTCCAGATTCCGAACCGTCGTCGGATCCAGGATCATGTACTCCGAGGGCCGGAGGAAGGAGATCTCGGTGATGTGCGCGGCCTGCGCCCGCTGCGTCTCGCGCACGTAGTAGAGCGCGGCTCCAGCCGCCTGCACGGCCAGATCGTGTCCCTCCAGGTCGAATCCCTCGAGCGTCGTCACGCCGAAATGCTCGCATAAAAGCGCATGCGCGTGGGCGAAGTCGAAGATCCAATCCTCAAGCGGCGTCCGCGCCGCCTGATCCAGGATGGTGCTCTTCAGAGGCAGATCGCGATCCATCCCCTCCTCCAGAGGGGAGGAGGGTTCCTTCCGCCCATACGCTTTCAGAAGCGGCTCCAGGGACTTCGGATACACCACCTCGCGCGGCGCGAACGCTTCCATCTGCTCCAGAAGCTGCTCCCACGCGCGCTCCCCCACCAGTTCGGCGACGACAAATTCCCCGGTCGAGACATCCAGGAAACTGACGGCAACCCCTTCGGCCGTCCCACAGAGCGCCGCCAGGTAGTTGTTCTCGCTCGCTTCGAGAAGCTGACCTTCCAGAATCGTGCCGGGGGTGATGACCCGCACGACCTCTCGACGCACGAGCTTCCCCGAGCCCCGAGGCTCCTCGACCTGATCGCAGAGAGCCACGCGATAGCCCTTGCGCACGAGCTTGGCGATATACCCCATCACGGCATGGTAGGGGACGCCACACATGGGTACAGGCGCTCCCCTCTCCTTGTGTCGCGCCGTGAGCGTGATCTCCAGCTCACGCGCCCCAATGAGAGCATCTTCGTAGAACAGCTCATAGAAATCGCCCAATCGGAAAAAGAGCAGCGTGCCCGGATAGCGCCGCTTGATCTCGTGATACTGCTTGAGCATGGGTGTGAGCCGATGGGAATTCATGCGCTCTCACTCCCTTCTGTCGGGCGAACGCTTTCTGCGCGCGAGAATCGAAGGCACCGATCGGAAGGAACCGCGTGTCTTCGCACCCGCCCCCGGATTGTTCCCATAGGTGAGCAAAATATATAATTGTCCAGTCAGATGTGTCAAATGAACGAGCCGCCAAGGGGGGAAAAGAAAGCTCCCGAGGAGGGGCACCTGGTGATCCTGGCCGTGGATACGACCTCCGAACGCGGGAGCCTGGCGCTTCAGTGCGGAGAGAAGCTTCTGGCTGTTCTGGGAAGCTGGCGCCCGGCTGCGCACTCGCAGAAGCTGCATGAGGACGTGGACTTCCTGCTGCGCCGCACCGGGCTGACTGTGGAACAGATCTCGCTTCTGGCCGTGGCGATCGGCCCGGGCTCATTCACCGGCGTGCGCGTGGGACTGGCCTCGGTCAAGGGGCTGGCGCACGCGCTGTCTAAGCCCGTTCTGGGCATCGGGACGCTCGAAGCCCTGGCCTACAGCGCGGGCGTGAGCGGGACGATCTGCGCCTGTCGCGATGCGCTGCGCGGTGAGCTGTATGCTCAACTCTTTCACCTGACGCCAGAAGGGACGCTGCATGCACTGAGCGAGCCGCGCCTTGTGCGACCGGACCAGCTGATCGCCTCTCTTGACGAGCAGGATCTCACCTTCCTCTGCGATGCTCCGGAGGCGCTCATCGCTGCGCTTCGCGAAGCGGCCGCGCGCAGAGGCCGCGCGCTGCCGGCGTTCACGCATGCGCCGTCAGACGCCAGCGGATGGAGACTGCTCGAGCGTCCCCTTTTCCTGGCTCCCGCTGTCGCCGCCCTGGCTGCCCAGCGATTCCCTCAGGGTGCTGTCCCCGAAGGCGCAACGCTCGACGCCCTCTATGTGAGGCCTTCCGATGCTGAAATCCGATGGCGTCGCCTTCTGGATTGATCGCATGCACGAGGACGATCTTCCCGAGGTGGTGGAGATCGAAGAGCTGTCCCACATCAGTCGGTGGGGCTGGGAGGGATATGCCCGAGAACTCGCCCTGCCGGAACGCTCGATCCTTCTGGTCGCTCGACCCCAGGGTCCGCACCCGCCGCGCCGCGTCCTCGGCTTTCTCTGCTCCGCACTCGTTCTGGACGAATGGCACATCTATAATCTGGCGACGCATCCGAACTTCCGCCGCCAGGGCATTGCGCGCGCTTTGCTTCGGGAAGGACGAGCCCGGGCTCAAGAACAGGGCGCGCGATATGCCCTTTTGGAGGTTCGAGCTTCTAATCTCCCGGCCCAGAGATTGTACCGCCAGCTCGGCTTCTCTCCCATCCACCGCCGAAAGAACTACTACACCCAGCCCCTCGAAGATGCCCTTCTGATGCGTTGCGATCTGCTGACGCCTTTGCCCGAAGCCTCCGAAGATGTCGGCGCTCTCTAGATCTCACCTTGCCCGAACCCGGGTTTTGTAATATGATTCGCCCGGCAGATGAGGAAAGAGCATGCCATCGGACTGGAGTTCACTTCACGAGGAGGGAGGGGAATGGACACCAGCTCTGTGTCTCTGAAGGAGCATCTGATGGCCATTGATCCGGAATTCCGAGCCCTTGTCCTTGAGCACCAACAGTACGAAGCGCGATTGAGCGAACTGACGGCGCTGCCCTATCCGACGCCCGAAGAGATGATGGAAGAGACGATCCTGAAGAAGAAGAAGCTTCTGGTCAAGGACAAAATGGAAGCCATGCTCAATCGCTACAAGCGGCAAATGGGGTTGAAGTAAGATCCGCTGGGCTCTGAGCGAACGCGGACAGGAGACGCGGAGAGGTCCCCTCTCTCCAGAAAAGAGTCGTATGATCGTCCGAGACGGCTGGCCTTATATTCTGAGCGCCTTGGGCATCGCCCTTCTGGGCGCGGGGCTTCGCCTCTGGCCCGTGATCCTAGGGGGAATAACCCTGGGGCTTTTTTTCGCCTACTTCTTCCGCGATCCGGAACGGGAGATCCCCGAAGACGAACGCGCGATCGTCTCACCGGCTGATGGACGCATTGTGGCTGTGGCCAAACTGGACCCGAGCGACCCGCGCTCGCCCACGCGCATCTCGATCTTCCTCTCCCCTCTGGATGTCCATGTGAACCGCGCCCCCATGACGGGGCGTATCGCCGAAGTGACCTATCACAAGGGCTGTTTCCTTCCGGCGATGCGGGATGAGGCCTCGGTGAGGAACGAACAAACGGAGATTCGAATTGTCGGAGAGCGCATCGAACTGGTTCTCAAACAGATCGCCGGAATCCTGGCGCGCCGTATCGTTCTCTGGAAACGAGCGGGCGATCCCGTGCAGCAGGGAGAGCGCATCGGCCTGATCGCCTTCGGATCCCGAACAGATCTTCTTCTTCCGCCCTCGGTCGAGGTTCTTGTCCGCGTGGGCGATCGCGTCCGGGGGGGAAGCACGATCCTGGCGAGGATTCCCGAATGAGCGAGAATCCCATTCCGAGCTATGTCACCGTGGAAGAGGGGAAGCGTCGTCGCAGGGCGTACGTCATTCCGAGCCTCTTCACGACAGCCAACATCTTCTGTGGGCTTTATGCGGTGATCGCCGCTCTGAAAGCCTATCAGGTCCTGCCGACCGATGTGGTCGAGGCCGCGCGACATTTCGACAATGCTGCCAAAGCCATTGGCTTTGCGGTCCTCTTTGATGCCCTGGATGGACGCATCGCACGGATGACTCGGACCACGAGCGACTTCGGCCTGGAGCTGGATAGCCTGGCCGATATCCTCTCGTTCGGCCTGGCTCCGGCGATTCTGGCTTATGCCTGGGGCTATGGGACAACTCCGGACTTCTTCGGCCTGGAGATGGGAAAGGCGGCCTGGATCGTCTCATTCCTCTACCTCACCTGCGGCGCCTTTCGTCTGGCCCGCTTCAACGTGCACTCCCGGCGCGCCGTCTCGGCCAAAGAGCGCCGTCAGTTCGTCGGATTGCCTATTCCGGCAGCCGCCGGATTGATCGCCGCGCTCGTTCACTTCTCCCCGCTGCCGCTCATCGCTCATCCTCCGGTTTTGCTGGCACTGCCCTTCGGTCCCCTTCGAGTGGATAATGCTTTGCTGGGATTCCTCCTGCTCGCTCTGGTCGCCATGCTGAGCCTGCTGATGATCAGCACGATTCGCTACCGGAGTTTCAAGGATCTTGGGGCGAGCGCCCTCAGCCCACGGTGGACGCTTCTGTTTCTGTCTCTGCTTGTCGCGAGCATCTACTTTTACTCTCGCTGGACGCTGATCCTTCTGGCCAGCAGCTACGTTGCGCATGGCCTCCTCCTGAAAGGGTTCAGCCTCCTGCGCCTGGGCCGACGCGAGCCGATCCCGGCTGAAGCCCCTTCTTCGCTGAATGAGCCATGATAGGCGCCAGTGAGCTTTTCGGTCTGTTTCTGCGAATCGCCCTGCCCCTTTCGGCGGCCGTCGCGCCCACCCGTTTGCCCGATCCGGCGCTGGCGATCAAGCTCCTTCAGGCAGCGCAGGCGGCCGAGCAGACGATTACGCTCGGCGAGCGAAAAGCCTTCATCATCCTGCTTCGCGATGAACCGCTTGCGACGTACGAGGGAAACGTGCCGGGACTGGAAGCGACGAGCCTGCGCGTCTCGGCCCGAAACCAGCGCCAGGGGAAACTCGATGTGACGTCTCTGGCGAGTCGTCGCTACCTCCAGTATCTGGAGCAAAGACACGAGGCTCTTCTGCGCGAGTGGCGTCAGCGTCTGCCGCAGCTTCGGGTCTTTCGCCATTATCACACGGTGCTCAACGGATTTGCCGCGCTGGTCCCGTCTTCGGACATCCCCGCGCTTCTCCGGCATCCCGAGGTGAAAGCCCTGCTGCCGGTGATCGAATATGAGGTGACGGCTGAGCCCGCCGCACGGCCCATTCTGGACACCAGCAACGAGCTCATGGGCGTCCCTGCCGTTTGGGAAATGCTGGGCGGTCGCGAGAACGCGGGTCGCGGGGCGAAGATCGGCATCCTCGATACGGGCGTGGACTTCAGCAACCCCATGTTTCACGATCCCACGCTCGTTCCTCCTGAGGGATTCCCCCGAGGGGATCTCGCGCTGGCCAACTCGAAAGTTATCGTGGCCAAAGTCATCCGTTCCCTTCTGGACGAGACCGATTCGCGACTGGATCCGGGACATCGCACAGCTCAGGATCTGGTCGGACATGGGTCGCATGTGGCCAGTTGCGCGGCGGGAGCGACGGTGAGTCTCCAGGGCATCCCCGGAGCTCGTCCGGTCACTCTGAGTGGGGTCGCTCCCAAGGCCTACATCGGCAGCTATCGCATCTTCGCTCCGCGCGCCTTCACCGATAACATCGTCGCAGCGATCGAAGAGGCCGTAGAGGATGGGATGGACATTCTCAACATGAGCTTCGGCCCGCGCACGCCTCCGACAAGCGATCCTTCTCTCAACGCTCAAGTGATCGCCGTGAACAACGCTGCGCAAGCCGGTGTGCTTTCGGTCATCGCCGCGGGGAATCAAGGGACTTCGGCCCCATTCAATTCGGCCGGAGGAACCGTCGGCGGAGCTGCGGAATCCGGCGAAGCCCTGACCGTCGGCGCTTCAACCAATCTCCATGTGAGCGATGGGATTCCGCGCGCCCTTCTGCAACTGCCGGAAGGAAATGTGGAGATCTCTGGTGTTCGCGGATCTAACGGTGCAGCCCCCTTCCCTCCGCAGCTTGTCGGTCCCCTTGTGGATGTAGACGCGCTGGATGGCGAAGCATCCGGGCTCCTGTGCGATCCTCTTCCGGCCGAATCCCTGAAGGGAGCGATCGCCCTGGTGCAGCGCGGCATCTGCACGTTTCAGGCCAAGGTCACTCATGCCGCTCAGGCCGGGGCCATCGCCGTCGTGGTGTATAACTCCCCGGAAGGCGGAGACCAGCTCTTCCTGATGAACCTGCAAGGGGCACCGCTTCCCGCCGTGGCCATCGCGCGTTCTGAAGGATTGCGCCTGAAGAACCTGCTTGCGCTCTCCGAACATCCGCTTCACGCTCTGCTGCGCCTGCAAGAGCCGATGACACGGGCCGATACGCCCAATCTCCTGGCGAGTTTCAGCTCGCGAGGACCGACCAATGACTATCAGATCAAGCCGGATCTGGTGACCGTGGGAACCGGAAGTTACGCGGCCGTTCAGGATGACGACCCGCGCGGGGAGAATCGCTTCCCCACGTCTCCTCCGGATATCGGGCAGAGTGCGCTCTACGACCCTTCGGGATTCGCCTTCTCCCAGGGGACGAGCTTCGCCGCTCCCCGAGCGGCGGGAGTGGCTGCTCTGCTGCGCCAGCTTCACCCGGATTGGACACCGGCGGAGATCAAGTCTGCTATGATGACGACGGCGGTGCGCCCCGACCAGATCGCGACCCTGGGAGTGATGGATCGGGGAACGGGTTTGCTCGATGCTTTTGCGGCCGCGCGGCTTCAGACGCTCGCCCTGCCCGCAAGCCTCAGCTTCGGTCAAACGATCGTCTCCGGGCCGACCACTCTTGAGCGGTCTTTCCGACTGATCAACAAATCGTCCATCCCCGCAGAGTACCGCCTGCGCGCCGTCCTGACTTCAGGAACCGAAGGAGTGCGCGCGATGCTCAGCACGAGGGAACTCCGCCTTCTGCCCGGGGAGAGTCGCACGGTGACGCTTGGGCTCGTTCTGGAGTCCTTGCCTCCTCCAGGGACCACGGACGTTGAGGGATACGTCTTCATCTCCGATGGGGAGCGCACGATTCCCGGAGAGATGGCCGTCCCTTTCTGGATCCGCCTCGTGCGGTTCCGGTGATTCGGATGAGGAGGAGACCATGCTCAGAGGGATTTTGATGCTTCTGATTCTGGCAGCGCTGGTCCCTGCTTCTCCGGCTCGCTCGGCGCAAGAATCCAGCGATTACCTCACGAGCCGCGAGATCGAGCAGATGAAAGAGGCGCAGCGAATAGATCTGCGCGTGAAGACGCTCATGAAGATCGCCGAGCGCCGCCTCCGGGTCCTGGAAGCGAGTGCTTCCCCAACGCCGCAATCGAAGAAAGGGGAAGATGCCTGGGGACCGCTCCCGAAAGGGACGCCCGAGGAGTTGCTCCAGCACTACATCAAGGCCCTGGACGAAGCGATCCTCAACATCGAGGACGCGCACAGCCAGGATCCGGAGAACGAGTTCCTGCATCCCGCCTTGAAGGCCTTCCGCGAAGCGACGGATCAGTATCTGCTGCGTCTCCAGGCGCTCCGAGAGAAGCTCACCACCCCGGAAGCCCGAGAGGTCCTGGAACGCGCCCTGGAGGCCACCGAACTCGCGAACGCCGACGCTCGGGAGGGCGAAGCCCGCTTCGCGAAGCCGAAAAAGAAGTGAGCTTTTTCGGAGCGGATCAAGACGTGCGAGCGTCTTGGCCTCCACGCGAGCTCCATGGGCAACACAAAGCGGCCTCGCCATACGCGGTGTGACCCTCCTCTCATTGACGGATTTCCCCCCGCCCATGTAAACTGAACGAGGAAACACAAAACACAGAAGGAGGGCATTATGGCCGAAAATAATGGAGCGAGCCGACTGACGTACTTCCTCATCGGATTCGGCCTGGGGGCGGTCGTCGCCCTTCTCTTCGCTCCGAAATCGGGTCGGGAGCTGCGAGAGGACATCGCCGAGAAGACGCGGCGCGGTTTGGAGAAGGCGAGCCAGACCTATGAGACCGCGCGCGAGCGGGCCAAGGAGCTGGTCGAGACCGGACGCGAGAAAGCCGCCGCGCTTGTGGAAGAGGCCAAGGAGAAGGTGGCCGAGAGTCGCGAGCGCCTCTCGGCAGCCATCGAGGCCGGACGACAGGCCTATCGCGAGGAGAAGCGAAAAGCCGAAGCGGAAGGATGAGCATCTGTCAAGGAGAGTCCGACGGTGAGCCACGCCATCTTTGAGTGGGCGATTGCCCTGGCGGTGATTGCAGTTCTGGCTTTCAACACCTTTCTTCTGCGGCGCATTGACAGAGCGCTCGCGCTCCTGACGGACAACGTGCAAAAGATGAACCCGCACATGAATGCCCTCCTGCAGGAAGCCCAGAGCCTCCTCACCGAGACGCGAGGAGCGGTCTCGGCCTTAGTCGGAGAGATCCGCCCGGTCGTGCGCGCTATTGCGACGACGGCCAACGAGGTGACCGATATGGTTCACGTGCAGGCCCTGGAAGTCCGTGGGCTTCTGCGCGATACGGTCCTCGTTCTGTGCAACAAGGTCGAACAGCTCGATGATCTGGTCACGCGCACGGCGGAACGGGTGGATGAGACGACGGCGACCATTCAGCGACAGATCCTGGAGCCTGTTCGAGAGATCCGCTATGTGACAACAGCCCTGCGGCGAGCGGCCGGTGTGCTCTTCGCCGGACGGCGTAAGTCTGTAGATCGAGCCTATCAGGATGAGGAGTTGTTCATCTGATGTCCACGCGCGCACCGCTTGACCTGAAGCAGACGATCAATCTCCCGAAGAAGATCCTGCCGATGAAGGCGAATCTCGTCCAGTCGGAGCCGGAGCGTTTGCGCCGCTGGAAGGAGATGCGCCTCTACGAGCGCATCCTGAACGCGCGGCTTGGGAGGCCGCTTTTCATCTTGCACGATGGCCCCCCGTATGCGAACGGGCACATCCATATCGGGCACGCGCTCAATAAGATCCTGAAGGACCTGATCGTCCGATCGCGCACGATGATGGGGTATTACTGCCCCTTCATCCCGGGCTGGGACTGTCACGGTCTGCCCATTGAGATTCAGGTGGACGAGAAGCTCGGGCGCCGGAAAGCCGATCTCTCCCAGATCGAGATCCGGCGCGAGGCGCGCCGACTCGCCGAGTACTACATGCGCGCCCAATCGGAGGAGTTCCAGCGGCTCGGCGTCCTGGGCGATTTCGAGAATCCCTACTACACGATGGATCCCCGCTATCAGGCGGACATCGTGCGCGTTCTGGGGAAGTTCATCGAGCGCGGGAGCGTCTACAAAGGCCTGCGTTCGGTCCACTGGTGCATCCATTGCCAGACGGCCCTGGCCGAAGCCGAGATCGAATACGAGGAGCATACGAGTCCTTCGATCTACGTGAAATTCCCCCTGGATTCGGATCCGGCCGAGATCGCCCCTGAGCTGGCCGGCCAGCGCGTTTCCATCATCATCTGGACGACGACGCCCTGGACGCTTCCGGCGAATCTGGGGATCGCGTTCAATCCGGCGTTCGACTACAGCGCCGTCCAGGTCCAGGACGAGGTCTATATCGTGGCGGCGGACCTGCTGCCGCGCGTCGCCGAGAAGCTCGGCTGGCGCGATCCGCGCGTTCGGGCCGTCGTGAAGGGATGGCGGCTGGATCGGCTCTGGGCTCGTCATCCCTTCCTTGATCGCAAATCGCTTTTGATGCTGGGCGGGCATGTCACGCTGGAGGCGGGAACCGGCTGCGTGCACACGGCTCCCGGTCATGGATACGAGGACTACGTTCTGGGCCAGCGCTACGGATTGGAGATCTACTCGCCCGTGGACGCGCAGGGGCGATTCACGCCGGATGTCGCGCGATTCGCCGGAATGCAGGTCTTCGAGGCCAACGGTCCGATCATCGAGCATCTGCGCGACGTCGGAATGCTCCTGGCTGCCGAAGAGATCGTGCACGCATATCCGCACTGCTGGCGCTGCCATAATCCGGTCATCTTTCGAGCGACCCCTCAGTGGTTCATCTCCATGGAGAAGACGGATCTGCGACGACGCGCCCTGGAGGCGATCGAGCACGTGCGCTGGATCCCTCGCTGGGGGCTCGAACGGATGCGCAATGCCTTGCGCACGCGCCCGGATTGGTGTATCTCGCGGCAGCGCGCCTGGGGCGTCCCGATCACCGTCTTCTACTGCCAGAGCTGCGAGGCTATTCTGGCTGATCCGCAGATCATCGAGCATGTCGCCCAGATCTTCGAGCGCGAGGGGGCGGACATCTGGTACGAGCGCGAGGCCGAATATTTCCTGCCCCCCAATACGCGCTGTCCGCACTGCGGGGGGACACAATTTCGAAAGGAGACCGATATTCTGGATGTCTGGCTCGATTCGGGAACCAGCTCCCTCGCTGTTCTGGAGCGGCGCGGCCTGCCCTGGCCGGCGGACGTCTACCTGGAAGGAGGAGATCAGTTCCGCGGCTGGTTCAATTCGTCGCTTCTGGTCGCTCTGGAAGTGAAAGGAGCCCCTCCCTACCGCACGGTCATCACGTCCGGATGGACCGTGGATGCCGAAGGGCAGAAGATGTCCAAATCCCGAGGCAACGTGATCGAGCCACAGGAGGTCATCGCCCGCAGCGGAGCCGAGATCCTGCGTCTGTGGGTCGCCTCGTCCGATTACCACGAAGATGTCCGCATCTCGGAAGAGATCCTGAACCGCCTCATCGAAGCCTATCGGAAGATCCGCAACACGGCCTGCTATCTGGTGAACAACCTCTACGACTTCGATCCCGAGCGCGATGCCGTCCCCGAGGAGCAGATGGAGGAGCTGGATCGTTGGATCCTGGCCGAGCTGAATCAGCTCATTCGAAAGGTCCGCGCGGCCTACGAGGCGTATGAGTTTCATATCGCCTATCACGCGCTCTACAACTTCTGCACGTCGGAGTTGTCGGCTCTCTACTTCGATATCCTGAAGGATCGGCTCTACACCTTCGCTCCGAAATCGCACGGGCGACGCAGCGCGCAAACGGCCCTCTATCGGATCCTGGATGCTCTCACGCGCCTGATCGCGCCGATCCTCGTCTTCACGGCCGATGAGATCTGGGAGAAGATCCCGGGCCCGGCGAGCCGCGAGCTTCCCTCGGTCCATTTGGCCGAATTCCCCTCTGTCAAGGAGCGTCCCGAGGACGCCGAACGGCTCGCCCGCTGGCACCGGCTGTTTGAGGTGCGCGATGCCGTCCTGAAAGCTCTGGAGCAGAAGCGCGCTGAGAAGCTCATCGGGGCTTCCCTGGAAGCGAAGGTGACGCTCACCGCAGGAGGCGAGCTGTATGACTTTCTGGCGAGTTTCGGCGAGCAGCTTCGCGCTGTCTTCATCGTCTCCCAGGTTGAGCTGCACCGGAGCGAGAATGAGAGCTTCCACATCGCGGTCTCGCGCGCGGATGGAGAGAAATGCGAGCGGTGCTGGAACTATTCCCCAAGCGTCGGACAGGAGGCTCGCTATCCAACTCTCTGCGCGCGCTGCGTGGCCGTCCTGGCGGAGATAGAAACCGAAGGGAGGGGGACGTCCCCGTGATGAAGCGACATCATTATTTCGCTCTGAGCGGCGGCCTCTACCTGGCGGATCAATACACCAAACATCTGGCGACCGGTCTGAAGCACGAGCCGAGCCTCCCGGTGATCCCCGGACTGCTCCATCTGACGTATGTCGAGAACACGGGGATCGCCTGGGGACTGCTGGCCGACGTGGGAGCGGACGGACGTTGGCTGCTCGCGCTCATCTCCGCGATCGCGGCTTTGGGCATTGCGCTCTACGCCCTGCACACGCCGCCTCAGGAGCGACTGGCCCAGTGGGGGATGGCCCTGGTGCTCGGAGGGGTTTTGGGGAACCTCACGGATCGGCTCTTCCGAGGAGCTGTCGTGGACTTCCTGGATCTCTTCATCGGACGTTACCGATGGCCGACGTTCAACCTGGCCGACCTGGTCATCACCCTGGGGGCTTTGCTCCTTCTGGCTGATGCGCTGCGCCCCTCGCCGGAGTTGCGCCCGCAGCGGGAGACTCGCGGAGGGTCCTGAATGCACCCGGAACTCTTTCGCCTCCCCTATCTGGATCTGCCGATCTACACATATGGAGTCTTTCAGGCGCTCGCTTTCGCGCTCGGTCTCTGGATCGCTCTGCGGCTGGGAGAAGCGGAGGGGCTGGACCGCGCGCATCTCTTCCACTTTGGAGTCGGCGCGCTGCTGGGGGGCCTTATCGGCGCGCGCGCGCTCATGGTCATCACCGAGTGGAACCTCTATGAGGACAAACGACGTCTGCTTCTCTCGCTGGACCTCTTGAGATCGGGAGGCGTCTACCTGGGCGGATTCCTCGGGGGACTCGCGGTCGCGCTCTTTCTGGCCCGCCGGTATCGCCTCCCCTGGTGGAAGACGGCCGATGCGTTCGCGCCCAGTGCGGCCCTGGGGTTGGGACTGGGGAGGCTCGGATGCTTCTCGGCCGGATGCTGCTGGGGAAAACCGACCTCGGCCTGGTGGGGAGTCGAGTTCCCCGAAGTCGCTCATCGCTTCGTCGGCACCCCCGTGGGGGTGCGCCTTCATCCGACGCAACTCTATGAGGCGGCGGCTGCCTTCGGGCTCTTCCTCTTCTTGCTCTGGCTTCGAAAGCGCCGCGTCTTCCCCGGCCAGGTGATTCTCACCTACATGCTCCTTTACGGGATCGCGCGCTTTGTGATCGAGTTCTGGCGCGATGACTGGCGGGGATGGATCGGTCCGCTCTCCACTTCGCAGGCTCTCGCGCTCGGGCTCATCCTGACTTCGCTTCTTTTCTACGTCCGCCTGATGGCGCGCTCACCGGAGAAGCTTCCCGCACGATCCGGTGATCGCGCGAAGTCCCCGTGAGGTTCAAAAGCGCTGGACTCTCCCGAGCCGCGAAATTGAGCCACGCCTTCGGCTGTGCTATAAGTACATGTCATTCCCACCTGAGGCGAAAGCGTATGGCGTTGCCGGAAAGCGCTCGACTCGAAGGGCCGATCCTGCAAGAGCTTCTGGCCCTGGGAGGAGAGGAACGCGTGCGCGCCCTCTACGGGCGACTTCTCGCTTACTTCCCCCACCTGGAGGAAGAGCCCCCATCCTGGCGATCTCTGGTTCAGCGCGCGGGCTCTCGCCTGGTGAAACGGGGTGAGCTGCAGCGGCGGGCGGGGCGCTGGATCCTCACCGAGCGGGGACGCCAACGCGCTGAGGCCGAGAGGATGCTGCCGGACTTCTCCGCAGGAGAAGCCCCTCGGCGCTCGCTCTCTCATGCCGATCTCCAGATGATGCTCGTGGAGATCGGACGCCTTTTGGGCAAGCATGCCGAGCGAGAGCACCAGCATTACGATGTCGTGTGGAAGGACAGTCCCCTGTCGCCGCGCCTGAGCCATGTCTTTGAGGTCCAGGTGCGCGGGAAGCTCGAGAGCGCTCTGGCCAAACTCAAACATGCCTACGATACGCAGCGTTCCAAGCCCGTGCTCGTCATCTCCGACGCGCGGGATGAACGGCGCGCGCGACAATGGCTGCAGCCGCATCTCTCGGGGTCCTTCCACGAGATCGGCGAGGTCACCGTCGTGCTCGGCGTCTCCGAAGTCGAGCGCGTGCATCGCGCGCTCACGTCCGTGCGAGAGGTCCTATGCGGGATCCTCACCTGACGCCTCCTTTGCGCCGACAGTATCTGGAGATCAAGCGCCGATACCCGGACATGCTCGTCCTCTTTCAGGTGGGCGACTTCTTCGAAGCCTTCGACGAGGATGCCCTCACGCTCTCGCGCGAGCTGGGGCTGGTCCTGACGACAAAATACATGGGGAAGACCTTGCGCGTCCCGCTGGCGGGGATCCCGGTTGTCTCGCTGACGCATCATCTGAGCAAGCTCATTCGAAAAGGGTATAAGGTCGCCATCTGCGAACAACTGACGCCGCCCGGACGGCGGCTCATCCATCGAGACGTCACGCGCATCGTGACGCCGGGGACGCTCACCGAACCGGCGCTTCTGGAAGAGCGAACGAGCAATTATCTGGCCGGTTTCCTGATCGAAGGGCCGCGCGCCGGTCTCGCGCTCTGCGAGATCACGACGGGAGAGTTCACGATGACGGAAGCGGCGCGCGCGCAGGTCTGGGAGGAGCTGACGCGCGTGAGTCCCGCCGAAGTCGTCGTCCCTCAAAGCCTCCTCTCCTCAGAAGGGGAGAAGATCCCCGCCTTCACGCTCGGCCGTGTGACGGCGATCACGCCTCTGGAGGATGAGGCGTTCGCTCCGGAGACATGTCGCCGTGTGTTGCAGGAGCATTTCGGCGCGACTTCGCTCGCCGCCTATGGCGACCTGACGCAACCGCTGGCGATGCGCGCCGCCGGAGCCGTCCTGCAGTATCTCCGGCGAACACAGCCTCGGCTGGTCGAGCAGTTGGACCGTCTGAGCCCTTATGCGCTGGATGCGTTCCTGATGCTCGATCCGCAGACGATGACCCATCTGGAGATCTTCCACAGCCGCGCTGGGACGATCGAAGGGTCGCTTCTGGGCGTGCTGGATCGCACGGTCACGCCGATGGGAAGTCGCCATCTGAAGCGATGGCTGAAATATCCCCTTCGAGATCTCTCGGCTCTGGTGGAACGTCAGGAGGCCGTCCAGTGGTTTCTCGATCACGAGGCGTTGCGCTGCGACCTGCGAGCGCATCTGCAACATCTGGCTGATCTGGAGCGCCTGATCGGGCGCGTCCGAAGCGGATCGGCCACGCCGCGCGAAGTCGTCGCGCTCGGGCGCAGCCTGAGCGCGATCCCCTCACTGCGGGCACTTTTTCCGGAAGAGCCGCCTCCCTTGCGCTCCCTGCTCGCGGATGTGCGCCCGCTCGATGACGTCGCGCGTCTCATCGCGGATGCCCTCGTTGAGGATCCTCCCGCTTCGATCGAACAGGGAGGCGTCATCCGAGCGGGATTCTCCAAAGAACTGGACCAACTCCGCGCGCTTCTGAAGGACGGGAGGACGTATCTGGCCGAGCTGGAAGCGCGCGAGCGCGCGCGCACGGGCATCCGCTCGCTCAAGGTGGGATACAACAAGGTCTTCGGATACTACATCGAGGTCACCCGTCCCAATCTCCATCTGGTTCCTCCCGAATATATTCGCAAGCAGACGCTGGTCGGCGCCGAACGCTTCATGACGCCCGAGCTGAAGGAGCACGAAGCTATTGTCGCGCACGCCGAGGAACGCATCCGGGAGCTGGAAGCCAGTCTCTTTCGCCAGCTCTGCGAGCGCATCGCCCAGCGGCGCGAAGACATCCTGCGAACGGCGCGCGCGCTGGGCCAGATGGATGTGCTGGCGACTCTGGCCGAAGTCGCGGCGCAAAACGGATACGTTCGCCCCAAGCTCACAACAGAGTCGCGAATCCGCATTCGCGGAGGCCGCCATCCGATCGTCGAATGCGCCCTGCCCCGCGGGCAGTTCGTCCCCAACGATACCTTCCTCTCGGCCGAGGACGCGCAAATCCTCATCCTCACCGGACCCAATGCGGCCGGCAAATCCACGTATCTCCGTCAGGTCGCTCTCATCACACTGCTCGCGCACATAGGGAGTTTCGTCCCGGCCGAGGAGGCCGAGATCGGCCTGACCGATCGCATCTTCTACCGCTTCGGTTCGGAGGACGACATCAGCCGAGGCCGATCGAGCTTTTTCGTCGAGATGGCTGAGACGGCGACGATCGTGAATCAGGCGACGTCGCGCTCGCTCATTCTCTTCGATGAGATCGGGCGCGGGACGAGCACCTACGATGGATTGGCTCTCGCGCGCGCCGTGATCGAATACCTCCACAATCACCCTCGGCTGCGCGCCAAGACGCTCTTCGCCACGCATTTTCACGAGCTGACCGAGCTGGAGCAGATTCTCCCCCGGGTCAGGAACGCGCATCTGGTGGTGAGGGAAGAAGAGGGGGAGCTGCGATTTCTCTACCGCGTTGCCCCCGGACGCGCGACCCGAAGCTATGGCGTGCACGTCGCGCGCCTGGCCGGACTCCCTCGCCCGATCGTTCATCGCGCCGAGGAATTGCTCGCTCAGTACGAAGCGCTCGCCCCGCGCTCGGTCGAAGCCGAGGGATCACGGCGCCGCGTCGCCGAATCCCGGCCCGAGTACATCCCCCCCTCTCTCCGGGAGATCGAAGAGCGGCTCAGGCGCCTGGATCCGGATGCGCTCACTCCGATCGAAGCCCTCACGACACTCTACGAGCTCAAGCGCGCGCTCGGCTCAAGCGCAGGGGGAATTCACGAATCCCAGGGCGGACCGGCCTGAGGACGTGCGGGGCGGCCCCGCTCATCCCGATTTCGCCGAAGGACCGGCCCGGAGCACGGCCAGGAAAGCTTCTTGAGGGATCTCGACGCGCCCGATCTTCTTGAGCCGTTTCTTGCCCTCCTTCTGCTTCTCCAGGAGCTTGCGCTTGCGCGTGACATCGCCGCCGTAGCACTTGGCCAGAACATTCTTGCCCAGAGCGCGCAGCGTCTCGCGGGCGATGACGCGACTCCCGATAGCCGCCTGAATGGGGACTTCGAAAAGTTGCCGCGGGATCAGCTCGCGCAGTTTCTCCACGATCGCTCGACCCCGCGCGTACACCTGATCCCGATGCACGATCACCGAGAGAGCATCCACGGGCTCTCCGGCCACAAGAATATCGAGCTTCACCAGATCCGCCTCGCGATAGCCGGCGAAGTGATAATCGAGCGAGGCATAGCCCCGCGAGAGCGATTTCAAACGATCGTAGAAGTCCAGGACGATCTCCGCGAGCGGCAGCTCATAGGTCAGCAGCACCCGCGTGGGCGAGACGTACTCGAAGCGCTTCTGCACCCCTCGCTTCTCCTCCAGCAGTTGCAGGATCGGCCCGATATATTCGGCGCTCGTGAGGATCATCGCTTCGATGACGGGCTCCTCGATCCGGGCGATCTGTCCGGGATCGGGCATCTTGACCGGATTCTCGATCTCCAGGACCTCACCCGAGCGCGTCGTCACGCGATAGCGCACGCTGGGCGCCGTCGTGATGAGTTGCAGCCCGAACTCCCGCTCCAGGCGTTCCTGCACGATCTCCATGTGCAGCAGACCGAGAAAGCCGCAGCGGAAGCCAAAGCCCAGAGCTGCCGACGTCTCCGGCTCGAAGAAGAAAGAGGCGTCGTTCAGCCGGAGCTTCTGCAAGGCCTCGCGCAACTCCTCGTACTGTCCGCTCTCGACCGGATAGAGGCCGGCGAAGACCATCGGCTTGATCTCCTGAAATCCGGGGAAGGGATGGGGCGTCGGCCTCTCGGCTTCCGTGATCGTGTCGCCGATTCTCACATCCGAGATCGTCTTGATGCCCGCGATGACAAATCCGACCTCCCCCACCGAGAGCTGCTCGATGCGACGCGGCTTGGGCGTGAGCACGCCCAGCTCCTCCACCTCGTATTCCCGCCCCGTGGACATGAGCCGGATGCGCTGCCCGGGACGCACCGTCCCCTCGATGACGCGCACCATGACGACGACGCCCCGATACGTATCGAACCAGGAGTCGAAGATGAGCGCCTTCAGAGGGGCCTCCGGATCCCCGTGCGGAGGCGGAATGCGATGCACGATCGCCTCCAGAATCTCCTCGGTCCCGATCCCCAGCTTGGCGCTGGCCAGGATAGCCTGGCGCGCATCCAGGCCGATGATCGTCTCAATCTGCTCCCGGGTTTTCTCCGGATCGGCTCCCGGCAAGTCAATCTTGTTGATGACAGGGATGAGTTCGAGATTGTTCTCCAGAGCGAGATACGCGTTGGCGACCGTCTGCGCCTCCACGCCCTGCGAAGCGTCCACGACCAGAAGCGCTCCTTCGCAGGCGGCCAGACTGCGGGAGACCTCATAGGAGAAATCCACGTGCCCGGGCGTATCGATCAGGTTCAGGACGTACGGCTGTCCGTCGCGCGCGGTGTAGTGGAGGCGCACGGCGTGCGCTTTGATCGTGATCCCCCGCTCGCGCTCCAGCTCCATGGAGTCCAGGACCTGTTCGGTCATCTCCCGTTCG
Organism: uncultured Clostridia bacterium; assembly: GCA_964615335.1. Lineage (GTDB taxonomy): Bacteria > Acidobacteriota > Blastocatellia > HR10 > HR10 > HR10. The sequence goes on along the minus strand of CAZTMT010000003.1, from coordinate 108,238 downwards.
CTGAGAGCGCCGGTCCGTTCCAGGAGGCGATCGGCGAGCGTGGATTTCCCGTGGTCAATATGGGCGATGATCGAGAAGTTTCGGATGAATTCCGGTCGGATCATAGCGCTTTTGAACTCACCGAAACGTATCGCGCGCGAGCATGGCGCTGCCGATGACTCCCGCCTGAGCGCCCAGGAGCGAAGCGACGATCTCACAGGGAGCCGACACCGCAGCGAAGGAGCGGCGCTTGACCTCGGCGAGGATCGGATTGAGAAGCAACTCGCCAGCGACCATCACGCTTCCGCCCAAGACGACCATATCGGGATTGAGGAGATTGATGGCATTGGCGACGGCCAGGCCGATCCACCGCCCCGTCTGCTCCAGAATCATCAGGGAGAAGTCGTCTCCGTTGAGAGCTTCGGCCGCGATGCGCTCGGGCGTCAGCTCGCCCCGGCCCGGCGCGGCCAAACGCGAGAGCGAGGAGCTGCGATCGCGAAAGAGCCGCTCGCGCGCGCGTCGGACGATATTGGGTCCGGAGGCGAGCGTCTCCAAACAGCCCCGATTCCCACAGCTACAGGGCAATCCATCGGGATCCACGGTCATATGCCCGAACTCCCCGGCGAATCCGAGCGCCCCGCGATAGAGCTGTCCGTCGCAGATGAGCCCCGCCCCGATCCCCGTCCCCACGGCGATGTAGATCACATTGGACCGCCCGCGCGCCACTCCGCAGACGAACTCCCCATAAGCTGCCATGTTCGCATCGTTCTCGATGAGCGCGGGGGATCCCGTCATCTCGGTCACAACACGGTGCACATCCAGGTTCACAAGCGCTGGCAGATTCGGCGCGGCTTCCACGCGCTGCGTCCGGGCGTTCACCAATCCCGGAACACCAATCCCCACGCTGCGGATCGCCCACTGGCGTTCTCCCGCGCGATCGCGCAACCGCTCGACCGAGCGCTGTATCCCGTGAAGGATACTCTCAGGCTCATTCTCGATCGCTTCCTGCGTGATCTCATACATCTCCCCCCCCGCACTCACCAGCGCGGCTTTGACAGTCGTCGCGCTCACATCCACGCCCATGTAGATGGTCCCGTCCCCCATAGCCCTCTCCCGCTTTGGTTTTCGAGACTATAACAAACGAGACCTCCGGGAGTCAAAGCGCCCCTTGAGAGACCACCGACCGAAACATCGCCGCATGCCCCCATGCGCACCCGGGTGAGCTGCCATGAGGCTACTTGACCGCTGGCCGGAACTGATCCAACATGTTCTTCTCCGGAGGCCGAATCTATGAGGAGAAACAAGACCCATCCCCGGGCTTCTTCCGCCGCCGCTTACTTCAAGGAAGCGGTGCGGTTTTACAAAAACGCCCGGGCGATTTTGAGCCGAGCGAAAATAGAGCACAACCGCTACCTGGATTCGAAACATGTCCAGGAATCCGCCGGAGTGGCCTATCTCACCATGCTGAAAGCTATAGATGGCTTTCTGATCGAAAACGGCGTCAGCCCGGACGCGCTGCCCACTTCCGTGGCCGAATATCAAAAGGCGTTGAAGAAATTCTCCGCTCGCGATGGGAAGGTACTGGCCGCATTCAACACCGCGTATGAAAATCTCCACATATTGGGATACTACCGTGGGGGGCTGGGCGTGCAGATGATCAAAGAGGGCTTTGAGAACGCGCGATTTGTCATCGAACGGCTGTCGGGTCAAAAGATTTAGGTGGGACGCCTCTTGCTCCAGCGCCAGGAACCCGGGCACAGGGAGTACGAGCTTTGAGGGGATTTTTCCAGAACTCACGGCGAAGCCTCCGGATGGCTCTGGCGATCTCAAGGCCTGCGGTGAGGGGGGCAAAAAGCCCGAGGCAGCGACAGCTGCTTCCGCGCCGCCAGACCCGACAGGAGCAGTCACAAACTCATCAGGAGGACTGTGCCCTTCTCTGCCCCGGCCTCGCTCGCTTGATCGGGAAGCGGGCCTGCGTCATACTCGGTCTGCGTGGGGATGGAGCAGGGGCTTTATCTCTCGGTCATCATCCCGGCCTTCGACGAAGCCGGGCGAATCGAGCGCTCGCTCCGAGAGGTCGTGCGGTATCTGGAAGAGCAGTCCTTCCGAAGCGAAGTGATCGTCGTGGACGACGGCTCCCGCGACAGGACGGCAGAGATCGTTCGGGATTTCATGCGGCTTTGGCAGAGCCCGCGCGTGAGCATGCGCCTGCTGCAGAACGAGCGCAACTTCGGAAAGGGCTACAGCGTCCGGCGCGGCTTTCTCACCGCCCGAGGGGAGATCGTCCTGTTCACCGATGCCGACCTCTCGGCTCCGATCACGGAGGCGGCGCGCCTTCTTCGCCTGCTGGAAGAAGAGGGAGCGGACGTGGCTTTCGGTTCGCGCGCTCTGGACCGCCGCTTCATCCGAAGACCGCAATCGCGACCGCGTCAGTGGGCGGGGCGGCTCTTCAACCTGCTGGTCCGAAAGATCCTCGGCCTTCCTTTCGCCGACACGCAATGTGGCTTCAAAGCCTATCGGCGCGCGCTTCTGCTCCCCATCTTTCAATGTCAGCGCCTGCACGGCTTCGGGTTCGATGTCGAGATCCTCTACCTGGCGCGAAAGCGCGGCCTGCGTCTCCGCGAGACGCCCGTCCTGTGGTCTCACGCCGAAGGGACGAAAGTCCGCCTGTGGCGCGATGCCGGGCGCATGGCGCTCGACCTGCTCCGCATTCGCATGAACGAATGGCTTGGACGCTACGCTTCCGCTCTGAAGCGATGTCCTCAGTGATCTTCCTCCGTGCCGCGCATTGACGGCTCCCTCTGAGATGCCGTAGCATGAACCCTTTCAGGAGGTGATATGGCTGAGACCGAACGCATTCGTCTGACGCAATGGAGCCACGGGGCCGGTTGAGCGTGCAAGCTGAGTCAAAAGGACCTCGTCGAGGTTCTCACGACCCTGGCCCCCGTAGATGATCCGCGCGTGATGATCGGAGCGCTGGCTTCCGATGATGTGGGCGTCTACGTGCTCACTGAAGAGATGGCTCTGGTTTTGACGACGGACTTCTTCACTCCCGTCGTGGACGATCCGTATGCCTTCGGACAGATCGCCGTGGCCAATGCGCTCAGCGATCTCTACGCCAAGGGGGTCGAGCCGCTGGTGGCCTTGAATCTGGTCGGCTTCCCCGCCAAGAAGCTCCCGCTTCAGCTTCTGGCGGAGATCCTGCGCGGGGGGGCCGACAAAGCGCGCGAGGCCGGTGTCGTGATTCTGGGCGGGCATACGGTGGACGATCTCGAACCGAAATACGGTCTGGCCGCTCTGGGCATCGCGCGTCCGGAAGAGATCATCCCGAATTCGGGGGCTCGTCCGGGCGATCTTCTGTTTCTCACCAAGCCGCTCGGCCTGGGGATCATCACCACAGGCATCAAGCGCGAGCGCGTCTCCCCCGAAGTCCAAGCGGAAGCCACACGCGTCATGACGACCTTGAACCGGCCGGCGGCGCGCGCCATGCGACAGATCGGCGTGCACGCGGCTACGGACGTCACCGGCTACGGGCTGCTCGGCCATCTCCGGAACTTGCTTCAGGCCAGCGGCGTGAGCGCGACGCTCTGGCTCGCGCACATTCCCGTGCTCGAAGCGGCGTGGGAGCTGGTCGCCGAACGCATCGTGCCCGGAGGCACGCTCGCCAATCACGCGTATGCTCAGGCTTTCGTCCAGTGGGATTCGGAGATCTCCGAAGAGGCTCAGCTCATTCTCTGCGATGCTCAGACTTCGGGAGGCGTTTTGATCGCTGTCGCTCCGGAGAAAGCCGACGCGCTCGCCGAGGCGCTTCGGGAGAACGGTGCGCTCGCCGTCGCTCTCATCGGAGAGATCACAGCAGGCGCCGAAGGGAGAATTCGTGTCCTCCCCGCCCGCTGAATTCACGTCTCCATCATCCCCGCCTTCACCAGCTCCTCATCGGGCACGCGCACGAGCAAAACAGGGCACTTCGCGTGATCGAGGACCTTGCGGCTGACACCCCCCAGGAGGAAGCGGAAGATTCCGCTTCGCCCGCGCGCTCCCATGACGATGAGATCGGCGCGGATCTGATCGGCGAGCTTCAGGATCTCCTCGGCCGGGTCTCCCATGACCATGAGCTGGCGATGAGAGATCAACCCCTGGCGCGCCAGTTCGGCATTGGCTTCTGCGAAGATGCGCTCGGCTTCCAACTGATGGGCCGCTCGCCACTCGGCCTCGCGCTCGGGACTGACGTAGCTGCTCCGGTCAATCCGAGAGAGCGGCGCGACATAAAGCAGCGTGATCTCCGCCTGTGCCGCATCCAGCAGCGAGCCGACGCGCTGTACGGCCAGGCGCGCGTTGGGCGAGCCATCCACCGGGATGAGGATGCGCCGCGGATGCGCCGAGCGCACCGGCTGCTCGCGATCGCTCAAGGCCACCACCGCAGGCAGGGGCAGTCCGGCCAGATACCGCAATGCCGACTCGCCCCCCGCGCTCAGATGCCGAATGCGCTCGACCGGCAACCCGAACCCCCGCACGGCCTGCGTCAGACTGTCCCCGCAGACGATGATGTCCTTTCGCTCGGAGGGAACCCGCTCGGCCACATAGCGAGCCAGCGCGCGCGTCCCCTCAGCGAAAGGTGCCCATTCCCACTTCCCGAGCGGCCCATTCCAGAAGATCGTGCGCGCCCAATCGAAGAGTTCGACCAGATGGCTGATCGTCATGGGCCCGATGTCCAGGGCGACCGCATTGGCAGGGATCTCCGAGGCGATGACCACCTGACGCGGAAGAGCCGCGATTCGCTCCGCATCCCCGCGCGCGCGTTCCAGAGCCTCGGCTTCCACAACGACGAAATCGGAGGGGAAGACGAGTCCGGTTGGATAAATTTCCCCTCGACTCCCGAGCGCCTGCTCCGCCCGCTTGAGAAAATCTTCAGCGAGCCGAAGGAAAGCCGAATCCACCGGAGAATGCCCAACCTCGTACCCTTGCGCCTTGAGGAAGGTAAAGCAGAGAGCCCCTCCGATGAACAGGCGATCCACGCGCGGCAGGAGATTCTCCAGCACCGGCAGCTTCTCCGGCAAGCGGGCTCCCGCGACGACAGCCAGAAAAGGCTTCTGCGGATTCGTCAGGACAGCCTCCAGCATCAGCAGCTCGCGCTCCATCAGCAACCCGGCTGCCGCCGGCGCCACATAGCGGGTGATTCCCACTGTCGAGGCCTGCCCCCGATGGGCTATGCCGAAGGCATCATTGCAATAGATGTCGGCCAGATCGGCCAACTGACGCGCGAAGGCGGCGTCGTCCAGATCCTCCCCGGCATGAAACCGGAGATTCTCCAGCATCAGGATCTCACCCGGCTGCATCTGTTCCACCGCGCGCTCGACGTCACGCCCCACGCACGCGTTGACCTTCCGGATGGGTCGCCCCACGTAATGGCTCAGGCGCTCGGCGAGCGGATCCACGCGCCAGGCGTCCACGATCTTCCCCTCCGGCTGCCCCCAGTGCGTGCCGATCACCACGCGCGCTCCCGCTTCGACGAGAAACCGAAGGGTGGGCGCCGACTGCTGCAACAGGAAATCATCGGCGATCTCCCCCGCATCCCCCCTCCGGGGAACATCTCCATCCAGGCGCACGAAGACGCGCCGTCCCGAGAGTGACTCCCGAAGCTGACGGATCGTGAGTTTCTCCATAGACGCTTCTCCCAATCCGAAGGACACCCTCACGCGCCAGAGGAAGCCACAAGCTGATTGACCAGAATCGTCAGACGCGATTTGTATCGGGCTGCGGCGTTTCGATGGATGACCCCCTTCTGAATGGACTTATCAATGATCGAGATCGTCTGCGGCAAAAGCTGCTGGGCCAGCGACGCATCGCCCGCCTGAATGGCCCGGCGCAGCTTCTTGATCGAGGTGCGCAGGCGCGAGAGATTCCGCCGATTGATCTCTCGCCGTTTCAGACTCTTTCGCCATTGCTTGATGGCCGATTTCGTGCGCGGCATATCCTCATTCTTCTCCCTCAAACTCTCCTGGTGCCGTCTCACCCCCTCAAAAGGAGATCAAGTATAGGGGCGCCTTCGAGAGACTGTCAACCGCTTCGAGCTGAGGTTCAGACGTTGCGGATGAGTCCGCAGGCGAGTAGACCGGAGAGGGAACGATTTTTGAAGCGAGAGGTTCCTCATGCCCATGAAGCCGTCACCCGATAGTTCGCCGTCGTCTACAGCCCGCAGCTTTTCGGTCACAAGTTGAGCACTACTCTCCTTTGTTTCCTTGCCCGTGCTCCCTTGTCCCGTGTCTCTTACTATCGCCCCTGCTCAGGGAAGCCTTCCAGCGACTGTTGTAGGAGACGCCATCCCTTCTGCCTCAGCAACCTTTCCAGTTCGCTCCCCCTTTCCACGCCACCGAGGATGTCGCCCCAAATGGGGTCGCGCCAGAATTCGCCCGTCTCCCAGACCCGCTTATGCACGCGAAAGATTTCGCCCGTCTCGGGGTCTTTGACATAGGTCTGATCGCTGAGAGCGTTCGTCCATGCCCTCGCCATTCGGCTGTTGAATTCCCGCTCTTCGTTCAACATCTGCAGCACCATGCGATTGAGTTCTCGGTTCTCTTGCGTGAACCGTTCCAAAGCCGAAAGAGCGTGTCGGGGACTGAATTGGAGGCTGTTACTGATGCCCGCAAAGACGCCGTTCGCTTCTTCGGCACGGTCTCTGGGAAACTGAACCATCCGCACGCTGATGCCCAGTTGGCAATCCTGGGAGGCAGCGATGGGATCAGGTTGTTGGCTGACAAGCAACGAACCAGTGATGAAGGCTTGGCGCACTAACCGTCCACTTTCCGCGCTGATAGCAAGTTTGATAAGCCCGCCTTGAACGGCTCGCCGAAAGACTAATGCCCCTTGAGCCAATTGCTGCTGCATTTGCTGCTCCATCAACCTCTCCATTTCCGATTTGGGCAACTCAAGGCTTTCCTTGAGTTCCCACTGCTCTCCCGTTTCCGCCTGCCAGATGCCCAGAAGAAGCCGAGCCACATCTTTGGCAGACTGAAGGAAAATGGGTTGGGGTTGTTGCGAACTTTGACCGTTGATGGTCAGCAAAGTCATGGCGTTGCCACCAAAGCCCGTTTGAAGGGCGGCGCTTTGCAAGTCAATGTTGTCAAGGCGCATCATCAAGTCGCCCTTGCGAATGATAAAGGCGGGGACACGCTTTGTGCCTTGTCGGATGATGGCGCCCCGATACTCAAAACCTTCGGGCACATGGAGCCAACCCGCTTCCATGCCGACTTCGGGGTCGTAGATGGTTTCCTGTCGCCAGCGGACCATCTTTTCGGGCGGGAGGAAGCGGAAACTTTTGACGATGCTCATCATCTCGTCCAATTTCGCCTTTTCCGTGCCTGCGGGGAAAAGAAAGGTGACGACCAGCGCTGTCGCTTTGCCGGGCAGGATGGCGGTGACTTCCCGGTAGTTGCTGGGTGGCCTCTGCCCCAATAGCCCGAAGTTGACCGACATCATCGGGTGCAGGACGAAAGGATAGCCGAGCCCTTCACCGACGATGAGGATGCCTTGAGAAAGTTGGCGGAAGGCGAAGCGGGATTGCGTGAAGCCACCCATCATCGCTTGCCGTTCCGCCCACCAAGATTGAGCGACTTGGTGCAAGTTGCCGTCGTAGCGAGCCACCCGCAAGACAGCGAAGCAAAGGGCACGCTCGTCGTTAATTCGGATTGCGTTGCCGAGCACACTAACCGCCCAATTCTTCGGCAGACGGATGGAAAAGCCATGAAGCAAATCGGTGACTTCGCCACGATCAATTAACCTTTGCAGCGAGACTTCCTGAGCCTGCGACTGCCCCATCGTTGCCAATGCGATAGTGACCAACCCTTCGCAGACCACGTTGTCGGGCATACTCGCGCATCAGATCCCCATAGGACGCTCGATCAGCGCCACCAATTTCGAATATTCGGCTCTCCGTAAGGGGCACATGAAGCGCCGCGACGAGATAGTCCATCAGGTCGTCCACAGCGATGGGCTGCGCCTCAACCTCCACCCAGCGCGGCGTGATCATGATCGGAAGGCGCTCAACCAGCGCGCGGATCAACTCGAATGACAGACTTCCCGAACCGATCACGATCGACGCCCTCAGTTCCACAACGAGCACGCCGGATTCGCGGAGTATCTGGCCAACTTCGTGTCGGCTCCTCAAGTGCGATGAGAGATCCTGCCCATGCCCCAGACCGCCCAGGTAGATAATGCGCCGCACTCCCGCGCGACGTGCCGCATATGCGAAGTGGCGTGCGCCGATCCGATCCAGTTCCTCGAAGTCTCCTCCCGAGCCCATGGAGTGGATGAGATAATAGGCTGACTCGATCCCTTGCAGAGCAAACTCGAGGGATTCGGCATCAAGTACATCCCCCTTGACGATCTCAGTCGTTTCCCCAAGCCGTGTCCCCAGCTTCTCCGGCTGTCGGACGAGGCAGCGCAGTGCATATCCTTCCGCTTCGAGCCGGCGCCACAGCCGCCCGCCGACATAACCCGTCGCCCCGGTGATCAGAATCCTCCCCGATTTCGACATCAGGTTAGTCCCCCGCCCGAAAGTCCGCGAGCTAACGGCCTATCCCAAGTCCATGCCCTTCGACTTCCGGATCGGCCGACCCCGGGCGTGACGGATTTCGCCTACCGATCGCCCCAGTGGCCTGCTTTTCTCAAGAATTCAACCGCCAAATGGAAAAGTTCAGCACCGCAGCAAAGCCAACCCACGCCAGATAAGGTGCCAGCAACCCCGCGGCCACACGACTCACCCGGCGAAACACCAACACGGTCATCGAAACAGCGATCCAGAGGAGCACGATTTCCGCGAAGGCGATGTCCGGACGTCTCATCCCGAAAAAGATGGGTGTCCACGCAGCGTTCAAAGCGAGTTGGATAAAATACCAGGCCAACGCTCTCCGTTGGCGCACGAAGCCGCCCTGCTGCCATACCAGCCAGGCGGACACGGCCATCATCACGTAGAGCGTAGTCCAGACCGGCCCGAACACCCAATTGGGTGGCGTCCACGACGGTTTGTTCAATGCTTCATACCATTCGCCGGGACCAAAGAGATTCCCCGTCAAGGCCGCACTGAAGCTCAGTGCCACCCAACCAAGCAGCGCTAGCCACCGCAGTTGCAGCGATACGGCTTGACTCTGCGTCATGCTCATCTTTTGCCTCCAAACCGTGCGCGTAACGATCCCTGCCGGAAGGCAAAGATCTTTTCGATATCGCGACGCACAAAAAGCGGATGAAGGATAAAATCCAAAGGGACCACGTATCGCACCACATCGCGGACCAGCGTCCCGCTGTCGCAGGGCTCAAACACATGCTCGTGAATCCACTGCCGATATGGCCCATGCACCTGCTCATCTACGAAGCGATGCGGAGGCTGCCACTCCTTGATGACTGTTCGCCAACGCAGAGGGACCCCATGCAGACGTAACTTGTAATCGATGATTGTGCCCACCCGCATCTGGATGGGCAGCGGTGTTACAATGCGAAAGTGCAACCAGGGCGGCGTGATGAGATTGAGATTGCCGGCATCGGCAAAGAAAGGAAATAGCTCCTCCGGGGGGACGGGCAACCACATCTCCGTTTTGAATTCGCGAATCCTCATCACTGCCCCTTAACTCACCTCGCCCTCATACCTATGAGGGCTACGTAGTGGTTTGCAGATTCTTAAGATTATGAAAGCGAAAAATTCGCCGTCAACAGGAAGCGATCCCCGCGTCAAGACTGAGGCCGGTGTGGACAGGGCTTGCGGAAGCGGGCCTCTTCTTGTGAGCCGCAGAGTGAGAGAACTCCGGCGGAGAAAGAAGCAGCGCTGCCGGTGTCGGTCGCAGCTATCAGAGGGGGAAAGGACACAAGGAGCTTGCCGTGCTGCCCCCGATTCCGCAGAATCGCATCTCCGCGGACGGGCGCCGGGGTCCCCTGACCTATCGCCGTTTCTGCGTCATCTCGCCGTGCCGGGGGAGACGGATCACCGGCTTTCGATCACCGGCTGACGTGCTCAGCGTTTTCGGCGTGAGTCGGCGGGATCTCCGAACCCGTCTCCGAGAGACCGAGCACCGCGCGGAAGAGCGCCTCGTACTGATCGGTGATGCGGTCCCAGTTGTACCTCTCTTGCACGCGCTCCATGGCGCGCGCGCGCAAGAGGGCGACGCGCTCCGGATGGGCGAGGACTTCGCGAAGCCGCTCGCGCAGTTCCTCGGCTGTGCGATAGTAGAGGGCGACGTCCCCGGCGACTTCCCGATTCTCCGGCGTATCCAGCACGAGCACGCAGTTGCCAAACCCCATCGCTTCGACAAGCGCCGGATGCGTCCCCCCCACCTCCGTCGCATGCACGTAGCAGTAGGCATTCTGCTGCAGGCGGCGATACGCCTCCCCGTAGACGAAACCGGCAAAGAGGATGCGCGGATCGCGCGTTCGCTTGAGCCGTCGCACATAGTCGCGGGCATACGGCGCATCCCCTACGATGAGCAACTTCATCTCGGTCTCCACCTTCTCGAAGGCTTCGATCACCAGATGCGCGTTGTTCTCCGGCTCGAGTCGGCTCACGTACAAGACATAGCGCTCGGGCTCAACGCCAAAGGCACGCACGCTCGGATCGGGACGTCTCTCGACATCCGCTCCGTAAGCGATCATGTGCGTGTGCACGCCGTACCGGCGCCAATAGTAGGCGCGGATCACCTCGGCATCGGTGACAACGGCATGCGGGATCTTGGTCGCGAGCCATTCCGAGAGACGATAGTAGGTGCGCCCCAGCCAGTTCCACTTCTTCCGCTTCCACTCGAGTCCATCCACGTTGAGGACCACCTTCTTTCCCAGAAGGCGCGCCAATCCGGCCGCCAGGACATTGGCCGCATTGCAGAAGAGGATCACCTCATAGGGACGTCTCCATCCGTGGAGCACGGAGAGGAACGTATGCACGACCGTGTCGAAGTACTTATGGCGGAGTGTCGGGAGGACGACCAGCTCCACTCCCCGGTATCGGCGCTCCGGGATCGTGACGTAGTGGCTTCGCCCGTAGACGGTCACCTCATGGCCGCGCGCCACAAGGCGTGGCGCCAGGTTCTCAGCGAAGGTCTCGAAGCCCCCGTAATTGGCGGGGATCCCTCGAATGCCCATGATGGCGATGCGCATCGCGCGTCCTCCTTCAGCCCGAAGCGCTCCCTCCGCGCGCCGATGCCGTCGGACGCGCTCTCCCGCGCGCGACCTCCTCATAGACGCGAAGCGTCAGCTCCGCCGTGCGCCTCCAGGAGAACTGCCGCGCGCGCCGGAGTCCGCGCTCCGAGAGCTCGCGCCGTAACGCTTCATCCCATAGGAGTTGCGCCAGCGCGCCTTCGATCGCGCGCTCGTCGTAAGGATTCACCATGAGGGCGGCCTCGCCGACGACTTCCGGCAAGGAAGAGCTGTGGCTCGTGATCACGGGAACTCCACAGGCCATCGCCTCCAGCACAGGGAGACCGAAGCCCTCGAAGATCGAGGGGTAGACGAAGACGGTCGCCCCGCTGTAGAGCGCCGGCAGATCCTCCTCCGGAACATATCCGGTGAAGAGGATGTCCCGGCTGAAAGGCGACTGTTGCGCCGCGCGGAAGATGTCCCCATACAGCCACCCCTTTTTCCCGACGATCACGAGTTGATGCTCGACCTCCTCGTCCCGACGGCGCAAATGGATGTAGGCCTGAATGAGCCGCACGAGATTCTTCCGGGGCTGTAAGCTGCCCACACTCAGGATGTACTCGCGCGCGATGCCATAGCGCGCGCGAACAGCCTGAAGCCGCTCGCTCTCTCGAACCGGAGCGAAGTGCGGGCTCACCCCCTCGGGAGTCACGACGACGCGATCCGACGGTACGCGATACATCGCGAGAATATCGCGCGCCGAGTACTCGGAGACCGTGAGGATCTTAGCTGCGCGCTGCGCCGTATATCGAATGGCGCGTTGGAAGAGCCATCGCTCGCGCGGCGTATAAAACTGCGGCAGATGCTCGAAGGAGAGATCGTGAATCGTCACGACGAAGGGCACCGGACACACCGGTGGCGCCACATACTGCACGTGCAAGAGATCCACGCCCATCCTCCAAGCGGCCAGCGGCAAGCTCAAGGGAATCCGCACATATCGTGTGTGCGGACGCACCAGACACACGCGGAAGTTCGGGAACCGCCCCTGCCAGGACCGCGCCGCTTCCGGATGGGTGAAGAAGAGGACGTATTCGTTCTCCGCATCCAGAGCGGCGAGCGCCTCGATGAGGTTCTTGATGTAGGTCTCGTTTCCCGCCGTCTGACTCCCGATGGCGTGAGCATCAATGCCGATTCGCATACGCGGTTCGCTCCGAAAAAGAAGCGCCAGCGCGCGCTCAGCTCCCCTTGCGCTCAAGAACGGGCGGAAGCTTCGGCGCGCAGGCGGCGATAGACCTCCCTCACCTGAGCGCGCGTCTGCTCCACAGATCCCGAGGTCTCGATCTCGAAATCGGCATACCGGCGCTTCTCCTCCGAAGGGAGCTGCGCGCGGATTCGCGCCCAGGCCTCCTCGCGGGTCACGCCGTCGCGGCGCATCAGGCGCGCGACCTGCTCTTGCTCCGAGCAGGTGACGACGATGATCCGATCGAACCGATTCTGCGCTCCGGCTTCGATGATCAAGGCGGCCGCCACGATGAGAATCCCCTGCGGATCCTGACGCTCCAGCTCCGCGATCCGTCGCTCGATCTCCTCCAGCACATGGGGATGGACCAGCCGATTCACCTGCTCGCGGCGCGCTGCATCATGGAAGACCAGCTCCCCCAGCCGGCCTCGATGAATCGTCCCATCCTCGGCGAGGATCTCCGGCCCCAGAGCGCGCACGAGGTCGTGATAAGCGGGCCGACAGGGCTGCATCAGCTCACGGGCGATCTCATCGGCTTCCAGCGTGTGGCACCCCAGCTCGCGGAACAGGCTCAGGACCGTGCTTTTCCCGACGGCGATACTGCCGGTGAGGGCGACCTTCAACATCACGACTTGATGCGATAGGCCTTCTCTTCATTGTTGAAGATCCAGCCGACGATTTCGCCAATGTTGATCTTCTCCGAGGTGTAGGAGGCGCGCGTGATGGCCGCCGATCCCTGATCCACCATCGCCCCGATATTCTGCGCCAAACGGCGAAACCGCTGCTGCCACAGCCGCATGTTCTCCGGGCGCAGGTCCACCCAGCCTTTGCGCGCCCACCGATTCACATCATCCGGTGTGACCCGCACGCGCTGGCTCCCCTTCACCTCGGGAATGCGAATGAACGGCCCGCGAAAGAGCTTCCGCCCATCGGGCGAGAGAATCGGCACGCCGATCGAGGTGATGATGTCCCGAATGCGATTGTGGCAGATGAGGCGATAGAGGCTCTCGGCGATCTCCTCGGGATCGGCCTCGATCACCGCTGTGAGCGTCTTGTAGCGCATCTTCAGCAGATGCGCCTCATAGAGGAGTTTGGTCAGCTCCGGAGGACCCAGTTGTCCGATGGCGATGCTGTAGGTCCCCGTCTCCTTCTCCAATTGCTTCAAGCGCTCCAGGACGAGGCCGCGCAAATATCCGGCGCGATAGCTTGGGGGCATGACGGCTCCGTCAATGGCGGCGATCACATCCACGCCCGTGTTGCTCCCTTTGATCTCCAGCACCGCCGCTTGCGCGATCTCCTCCGGCGTCACGGCCTCCATCTGATGGAGACTGGTGATCGTTTCGAACTCTCCCCGAGCGAAGAAGCCGTTCTCTCCTGTATCCACGCCGACGACCTTCAGCTCCTCGATCCTCTCGAACTCTTCCGGAGGACGGGACAGATCGAGTACCTCTCCCAGAGGCTCCACCCGACTTGCATAGACATAGACGGGCTCACCCCCGCGCCGCACCGTCTGAAAGGCGATGCGCCGATAGCTCACCAGCGCCGCCGGCTTGATCTCCTTGACGATCGGCCCTCCGGCTGTGCGCGCCATCAGAAAGAGCAACCCCGTGTGGGCGAAGGCGATCGCCGATTTCGAGATGAGCAGGGCGCTCGGACGATCCTCGCTGTGCGTGTAGGGGATGTTGAGCCCCATCCCTCCGGTGCCCGTCGTCCCGATCTTCACATAGAGCCGCGTTCCGACCTCCACCATCGCCCGATGCAGCAGAAGCGTATGTCGCACCAGCTCCGGAATCCCTTGCGAGACGATCAACGCTTCGATCTTCTGCAGAGCTTCATCCGTGAGCGCCGCCAGCGTCGCCTCATCTCTCTGCTCGATCGCGCGCGCGAGCCGCAGAAGGACATCTCGGGCCTCGATCGAATTCGTGTAGACGTCCTGGTACCCGATGGCCGTGGCCGTGTTGATCGAATCCACGATGATCTCCGGGCGCACCCGGCGGATGATCGTGACCAGCCACGACTTCTCATAGGCGCGCTCCAGATCGCCGAAAAGATCCTGAAAGAGGGCTTCTCGCCGCGAAGGGTCCTCCATGAGCTGCCGCCGCGTCCGATGCCGGTCCTCCGCGCGCAGGAAGACATCTCCCCACACCCCTTCGATCACAAGATGGGGGAACTCCGCCTGCAAAGCCGCGCGCGCCTGTTCGACCTCCTGCTCCCAGAGCCCTCCGATGACCAACCGGTGGGGCTCGATCTCGCGGGCGATCGCGCGGGCGATCTCAAAACCGATAAGCCCCGCTCCCCCCAGGATGAGAACCGACCGCGGCGCGCGCATACGTGGAAAACCTTAGCACAGGCCCCCCGGGGAGGCAATGGCCGTCTCCCTCATGCGCCTGTTCTCAGGAGGTCTCCGCAGCGCGTCGCGCTGCCTCCACCTCTTCCAGGCGCTCCATCGCGCGCCGCAGATGCGGGATGGTGATCGAACCGCCAACAACAAGAGCGACATTGAAGGCGTCCAGGAACTCCTCCCGCGTGACCCCTTCTTCGTGACACCGGATGATGTGATAGGTGATGCAATCGTCGCACCGGAGCACCAGCGAAGCGACCAGTCCCAGAAGTTCCTTCACCTTGGACGAGAGCGCCCCGGCTTCATAGGCCTGGTGATCCAGCGCGAAAAAGCGCTTGATCCCCAAATGGCCGCTCCCCAGGATCTTCTCGTTCATCTTCTGCCGATACTCTTGCCACTCCTGCAGCGTCATAGACTCTCCCTCCTCGCGAGATACGCAAGAGCATAGCCCGCTCGCGCGCGCCGAGCAAAGGGCACAGTTCCTGTTGACGGCCCGAGCCCCAGCCGAGTACCCTTCTGACACGGGAGCGCATGAAGAGCATCCGCATCGCCAACGGACAAGGCTTCTGGGGCGACAGTCTGGAGGCTCCTGTCGAGCAGGTCACGCTCGGTCCTGTGGACTATCTCTCACTCGATTATCTGGCCGAAGTGACCATGTCCATCCTCCAGAAACAAAGAGCGCGCGACCCGCGTCTGGGATACGCGCGTGACTTCGTCCCTCTCATGGAGCGCATTCTCCCCATCTGCATGCAGAAGAACATCAAGGTGATCGCCAACGCCGGGGGAGTCAATCCCCGAGCCTGCGCCTCGGAAGTCATCGCCATCGCGCGAAAGCTCGGCCTGCGGGGCGTGCGCATCGGGATCGTCTCCGGAGACGACATTCTGGATCGGCTCGATGAACTGCTGGCCCGAGGCCACGAACTGCGCAATCTCGATACGGGTCGCCCCGTGAGCGACATCCGCGCCCATGTGCTCAGCGCCAATGTGTACTTCGGCGCATTCCCTATCGTCGAAGCCCTTCGGCGCGGCGCGCAGATCGTCATCACCGGGCGCACCACAGATACGGGGATCACGCTCGCCCCCATGATCTACGAGTTCGGCTGGCGCGAGGATGATTATGACCGCCTGGCCGCCGGTGTCGTGGCCGGTCACATCGTCGAATGCGGCGCTCAATGCACGGGGGGCAATTCTCAGGTCGCCTGGAAGACGATCCCCGATCTGGACCGCATCGGGTATCCCATCGTCGAGGCCTACGAAGACGGAACGTTCATCATCACCAAACACGAAGGGACCGGAGGACGCGTCACCCCGGCGATCATCGCCGAGCAGCTCGTCTATGAGATCGGCGATCCGCGCCGCTACATCACTCCCGAGTGCATCGCCGACTTCACAACAATCCACCTGGAAGAGGTCGGCCCTGATCGCGTGCGCGTATGGGGGATCAAGGGCGGACCGCCGACCGAATTCTACAAGGTCTCCATCAGCTACTTCGCCGGATACAAGGCCGTGGGCACGCTCGTCTATAGCTGGCCTGACGCCTACGAGAAGGCGCGAATGGCCGATCGCATCCTCCGGAAACGTCTGGAACGGCTCGGCCTTCGCTTCGAGGAGATCCTCACCGAATTCCTCGGCGTCAATGCTTGCCACGGGCCGCTGGCGCCCGATCCCTCGCCTGATCTGGCCGAAGTACAGCTTCGCGTCTCGGTCCGAAGCCACGATGAACAGGCGGTCGAGCGCTTCACGCGCGAGATCGCTCCCTTGATCCTCAACGGCCCTCCGACGGCGACGGGATTTGCCGGGGGTCGTCCCCGCGTCGAGGAGATCGTCGCCTACTGGCCCGCCCTGCTGCCCAAATCCGAAGTCACCCCCGATGTGGACGTGATCGAAGCCTGAGCGTCCCGGCGACCTCAGACATCCGGCAAAAAGATCACCACCGCCAGAGAACCTCTCGCGCCGTGGACTCATCGGAGTGCCGAAGCGTTCCCTCACTCCGCGCTCGGGCGCGGGCTAGCAGAACGGCGCAGAAAATATCCCCGACGTGCCAGGACGACAACATCTCCCTTCTCCTTCTTCACCCGCTCGCTCACCGAAAGCTCGATCCGACGGAAGCGCCCATCCGAGGTCGCGTTCGGAGGGCTATAGCCGAGCGTATACCGCGCGCGCAGCAGCTCCAGCATCCCTGTGAACGCCGTCCCGACCTCTTCGGGACTCGCCTTGAGAGCAATCCCCCCGGTCTTCTCAGCGTAGAACTGAGCGCTCCCGCTGATCCCGGCGGCGCGCCGAAGGATTCTCCCGGCGATCAGGATGGCTCCCACCCCCGGGTTCAGGACGGTGATCGCCGCCGTCGTGCCATAGTCCGCCGCTTTCAGCGCGGTCTTCGCATATCCGACGAGAATCCCGCAGAGCGTCGTCCCCCCTTCATACAGCTCGCGCAGGACGACGTCGCGCGGAGGTCCCCCGCGAAACCAGCTCGTATCCATATCGTCGGTGACCATCACGATGGCGCGCCGCTCGGTCGGCTCGGTCTTCCTCCGAAGATAGCGGGCGGCTTCGTAGATCCCCAGATTGATGAATGTGGCCGATCCGACATCCGCCGCTTCGCTCCAGATGTTTTCCAGCTTCTCGGCAATTGCGTGGCGATCCGAAGTCAATTCGGCCACGAGCTTGGGTCGAGCGGCAAAGAGCATCAGCGCGACCTTATCCTGAGGCTTCAACGCCGAGAGAGCTTCAAGCGCCACGCGCTGAATCTCATCAATGATGGGCTGCACGCTGCCGCTCACATCTACAAGCAGGATGATCGAGAGCGGCAGCTCATCCCGGCTGAAGTGTGTGATCTCCTGCACTTTCCCGTCCTCTCGCAGGATGAAGTCCTCGCGCTGCAGATCTCCCACGACCGCCCGCGTCTTCTTACTCAGAACGAGCGCGTCTACAAGAACCAGAGGGGATTCTAATCGGACCGTTGTCTCTTGAGGGATTCCCCCGCCTGTGATCCCCAGTAGGAGTCCTCCGGACAGAAGAAACCGCGTCCAGGGTTTCAGTGACATACACCCTCTCCTTCCTGAGGAGCCTCCACGGTGACCCCTCCGGGTCCTCATGCGACACCCGGAGTCCTCCATCCGAGGCCTGCCCTCATCGGGTCGCGCGTTTCACCCCGACGTCACTTACGGCCCAGCCGCGCTCCCAGCAAGGCGCCGACAGCCAATCCCGATCCCAAAGCCAGGCCGAGCACGCGATACGGATGTCGCCGGATATAGAGCGCCGCTTCATCGGCCCAATCTTCGACCTTCCACAGGCCTCGCTGTACCCCTCGCTTGACCCAGCGCAGATTCCCCATCCAGAGATCCGCCACAGCATGAGTGATGGCGTCAAAGCGCTTCCCCGCAGAGGTCAGGCGCCCCTGAACCTGTGATGGGCTTTGGTTCATCATCTTCTCCGTCATAACTTGGCCTCCGCGTCCGAAGCTCATCTCACCGATAATTTTATCCCTTTTTCGCCCCTCTGGCGAGAGAGCGCTCCTTGAGGGGACACCCCATTCCCCGGCGGGGGGAGTCCTTCCCCACACTCTTTGGGTGACGCCTATGAGGCGCGACGCTCGGCGGGGAAGATCAACCGGTACAACCCGTATCCCAGAAGCGCAGCCAATCCCACCAGGATCGCGAGCTTCACCAAACTGAGGACGATACCCAGCAGAGCGAAGAGAAAGGCGAGCAGCTTCACCGCGAGCCAAAATCCGATGAAGATCGCGATGACGCCCACCAGGAATCGCAGAATTCCCATAGCTCCCTCCATCACCGCGCGCTGTCCTCCGCCCTTTCATGCTCTCGGATCTCGGGCCGGAGGCTCGGGCGCGTCGCTCGATTTGGTCTCGACGAGAGGTCCGGTCAAGGGCCCCGTCTTCCAGAAAAGCGGAGGCGGTGTGCGAGAGACATCGAACCCTCCCTCGACGGGCGGCCGACTCCGAGCGCGAGAGTACCTGTAGAGCAAATATCCCCCCAGCGCGAGCAACAGAAGCGGCCCAACGCGTCTGAGCGGCAGCGACAGACGCAACGCCTCCACCAGATCCGACAGCAGGATCACTCCTCCCATGAGGATCAGCCCTACGGCCACCCATGCCGCACGCTCGCGCAGCATGTGCCGCAGGCGCGCATCCTCCTCGGCGGGATCGAGCCCGCGGGCAATCGCTTCTGCCGTGCGATAAGCGTCCAGAATCGAGAAGAGATAAAAGACGGCACCTCCGAGCGCGAAGATCGTCAGATCCGTCAGGTCGGCCAATTCGAACAGGCCGACGATCAGAAAGAAATGCACGAGGGCTTTGACATTTTGACGGTTATAGACGGCTCCAAGCCCGGGGATGAAGGCGCAGAGAGCGGCCAGTCCGGGTCGGGGCGGATGGTGCGCTCCTCCCGCTGAGGAGGCCCCCGGCGCCCATCGGCGCAAAAGCTCAACGCCGCGCACAATGCAGTCCTGACAATAAGGGAATCCCTTAATCCGATGGTCACAGGAGGGGCAGAGCGGACGGTGACAGGCCGAACAGCGAACCATCGCCCGGTGATTCGGATGATAGTCACAGAAGATGAGTCGCGACTTCATGATCGTTCCCCCTTCTACGGCGAGGGGTTTCTCTCGGAAGCGCGCGGCTTCCCCGGACGCTCGCGCTCCGAGCCCTCCGGAGGCCCAGGCTCGGGGCGGAAGAGGAAGTCGCTCACCTGAACTCCCCAGCGCTCCAGTTGCTCCACGACGCGTTCTCCTTCAGTTCGCACATGGCTTGCGCGATCCAGAAGGCGCGCCAGAGCAGATCGCGGTCGCCCGGAGATCGCTGCTCCCTCCCCCGAGAGATTCAAGAACAAAAATCCGAGCGTCGCCAGGCACAAGAGGGCAGCCATCGCCCACTGCGGGATCGGAAGCGGCCGCCAGGCGACGCCCCATCCCAGGCGCCAGGCTCGCCACCGCCGACGCCACAACCCGAGAAGGCGAGGCTCAGGAGGGGCCAAGCGCGTCGCGCGCAGGACTTGTTCCTCTAAGCCCTCGGGAGCGACGACGGGCTCAACCTCTCTGAGAAGCTGTACGACAGCCGCCACATCCTCCAGGATACGAGAACACTCTCCGCAGGCGCGCGCATGCGCTTCAAAAAGATGGTATTCGGCGGCCGTGAGCACCCCATCAAAATACTGCGCGACCAGCTCGCCGAAGGCCTCGCAGCTCATCAGAGCGCCGCGCACGACCTCGCGCAGGCGTTCGGTGAATTCGGGAGAAGGCTCAACCTCCTCCACGCGCTGACAGAGCTGACGCGCCGTCTGCACATCTTCCAGAAGCGCGCGACAGTCCGCGCAGCCCAGAAGATGAGCGACGAATTCCCCGGCGCGATCGCCCGGGAGCGTCCCCTCCAGATAGTCGCTGATCAGCTCTTCAAACGCTCGGCATTCCATACGTTCACATCACCTTCATGCGGCGCAGAATCCGGGCCAACTCCAAACGCCCACGATTGATGCGCGACTTCACCGTCCCCTCCGGGATGCGCAACAGCTCGGCGATCTCCTGATACGAGAGCCCTTCCAGGTCGCGCAGAACGACGCAGGCGCGCAGCTCCGGCGAGAGTCGGGCGAGCGCCTGCTGGATCACCTGGCTCAGCTCGCGCTGTTCCACGTACCGCTGCGGATCTCCGCTCGGGTCGGCCTGAAGATGATAGGCGTGCTCGGCCAGATCCTCGCCGTTTTCCGTAGGCATGCGCCCCCGCCGACGATAATCGTCCACGATGAGATTGCGCGCCACGCGCATGAGCCAGTGCGAGAGTTCCCCCATGCGCGGGTCATACTGATCGAGCGTGCGATAGAGGCGGAGAAAGACCTCCTGTGTCAGATCCTCAGCGGCCGCGCGATTGCCCGTGAAGCGATAGGCCAAGTTATACACACGGCGGGAATATTGTCGCACAATCTCCTCCCAGGCCGCCTCATCTCCGGCCAAGCACCGACGGACCAGTTGCACATCGTGGTTCACCAAGGCCGCCTTTGCTCCCACGCCGTTCTCCTTATCCATTATCTCCGCGCGCGCTCACTCCGCACAACGAAAAAACGGGAGAAAAAGTTCCTCTCGCCTTCGGGCGCCTGAAGATCCGCGGCCTCGCCGTCCCCTTTAGAAGACGGCTTGAGAGAGCGTACGAAGGCTCACCGCCAGGACGAGCAACCCGACCAACCACATCAGGACATGCGCCGGCAGGCGACGGCAGACATAGGCGGCCAACGGGGCGGCCACCAACCCGCCACTCAAAAGGCCGACCACGACCGACCACGGAATCCTCTCAAGCAGGGAGAAGAAGGTCGCCGCCTGAGCCACCGTCACGAAAAACTCCGTCAAACTCACCGACCCAATGGCCATTCGCGGGGTCTGCCCCCGCGCAACCAGCGTGGAGGTCACAATCGGTCCCCATCCTCCCCCTCCAACCGAATCCAAAAATCCGCCGACAAGACCCAAGGGGACCAGTCGTCCCGTCACCGACGCCGAGGCGCGCCGCCGAAAGGCGCGATAGAGGATGAGTCCCCCCATCCCGAGCAGATAGGCGGCCACAAACGGTTTGACCCTCTCTCCGGGCACTTGAGTCAGGACATAGGCGCCCAACACGCCCCCCAGAATGCCGGGGACCAGAAGTCCCAGTACGAGCCGCCGCTCCACATTCCCGTTATGGAGATGCGCCAGTCCCGACGCGCCCGTCACAAACACTTCGGCCGTGTGCACACTGGCGCTGGCCAGAGCCGGCGGCAAGCCCAGACCCAGAAGGAGGCTCGTCGAGATGACCCCGTATCCCATGCCCAAAGCGCCATCCACGATCTGCGCGAGGAACCCGATGAGAGCGAACGTCACAAGACCCGATCCGTCCAGCATCTGCTCCCTCACACCCACTTCAACATGAACATTGCGCGCCCAAGCCTAGCACTGGGAAGTGCTCGTCGTCCAGAGCCGGATGCGCTCTCCCGCGGAGCGGGACATGCGGCCTAAAAATAAAGAGCCTGTGGTCTTCGAACAACCACAGGCTCTTTCCCACTTTCGTCCTCTCAACGGCTCCTAACGAGCCGTTCTGCAACTCATAGACAAATGTCCCATGACACTTGTCTTGGTTGCTTCCTGCTTCATCGACGGGCACTGGCCTTACGGCCTGCAACCTCCCATCTCCACAGGCGTCACTTCCCGCCGAACTGGCGGTAGCTGGCCGGCCCCCTGCCCGGCCAGAGCGAGCGCAATTCGCTCAGCTTCATGTGGATAGAATGACCGATCTGTCCCGTGTCGTCAACTTCTTAGGGAGCAGCCTCAACCCCCATCCTCCTTTACCCGCTCTGGGAGACCGCCGAGTCAGCAGGCGAGAATGACGCGCCTGGCCTCTGTTCCCGATCTCCCAGCCAAGCGACGGCACAACTTCAACTTCAGGCGCTATAGTATCTCCGGAATGGCCTGTTTTGTCAAGCGAAAATTTCGCGCTCGAAAGACCCGCGAGCGCCCCCACCGGAGAGCGCCACGGCGTCCTCCGCTTGTTCTCCCTTCACCGGGTGTGCTATAAGAGCCAAGGGCATGTTCATTTCCGCAGAGAGGGAGAAAGCCACCGATGAAGAGAATCGTCGAATGCGTTCCGAACTTCAGCGAGGGGCGGCGTCTGGACGTCGTGCAGGAGATTGTCAAGGCCATCGAGTCCGTCCCGGGCGTCCTTGTGCTCGATCAGGAGATGGACCGGGACCACAATCGCTCGGTGATCACGTTTGTGGCCGAGCCGGCGGCGGCTGTGGAAGCCGCCGTGCGCGCGACGCGCCGAGCGGCCGAACTCATTGATCTCAACGAGCATCGGGGGGAGCATCCGCGCATCGGAGCGACCGACGTCATTCCCTTCGTCCCACTCCGCAACGTCACCATGGAGGAATGCATCGCCCTGGCGCGAGAGACGGGCCGTCGCATCGCTGAAGAGTTGAAGATCCCCGTCTATCTCTACGAACGCGCGGCCACGCGCCCGGATCGGGTGGATTTGGCGAACATCCGCAAGGGAGAATTCGAGGGCTTGCGCGAAGCGATCGCCACCGATCCCGATCGCGCTCCCGATTTCGGTGAGCCGAAGCTTCACCCGACGGCCGGCGCGACGATCGTCGGAGCGCGTCCTCCGCTGATTGCGTACAACGTGAACCTCAACACGACCGACATCGAGATCGCCCGCAAGATCGCCCGTGCCGTTCGAGGACGCGACGGCGGACTTCAGTATGTGAAAGCTCTGGGATTTGAGCTGAAGGATCGCGGGATCGTCCAGGTCTCGATGAATCTCACCGATTATGAGCGGACGCCGATCTTTCGCGCCTTCGAGATGGTCAAACGAGAAGCCGAGCGTTATGGAGTCCGCGTGCTCAGCAGCGAGATCGTCGGGTTGGTTCCCCAGGCCGCTCTGGACGCCTGCGCCGAATGGTATCTCCAGTTGGAGAACTTCAGCCGAGAACAGATTCTGGAGAATCGGCTCGCGGCGGCGCTGGCGGCCGTGCCGGCTGAAAGCGAAGCGCCCTCCCTGTCATCTGACCTGCGGCATTTCATGGATGCGGTCGCCGCTGGAACACCCGCTCCTGGTGGGGGAAGCGTCGCCGCCCTCTCCGGCGCTCTGGCGGCTGCCCTGGGCGAGATGATGAGCCGTCTGACCTCCGGGAAGAAGCGATACGCCAGCGTTCACGCGCGCGTTCAGGAGCTTCAGACCCGCTTGGAAGAGCTGCGCCGCCAGCTCACGACCGCAATCGAGGCTGACGCCGAGAGCTTCCGCCGCGTCATGGTCGCCTTCCAGCTTCCTCAAGAGACCGAAGAGCAGCGGCGCCTCCGAGATCAGGAGATTCAGCACGCCCTCAAAGGGGCCACGCGTGTCCCCGCGCAGACCGCCGAGGCAGCCCATGCCGTCCTTCGGATTCTCACCGAGCTGGCCGAAATCGGGAATCCCAATGCTCTGGCCGATATCACGGTCGGCGCTCAACTGGCGCTCGCGGCGATCAAAGGGGCATACTACAACGTCCTGAGCAATCTCGCGGCGATCACCGACCACGCGTTCAACAACGAGTATCATGGCCGCGTGCTCGCGCTGGTCGAAGAAGCCGAAGAGTGGGCAGCGCAGATCGAGGCAGTGCTCCTCAATCGTTTCGCTTCAGCCAGCGAGTGAACGGAGGGAACAATCCCAACGGAAGCCTTCAGGCGGTTGCCGGAGTATCCCGGGGGGACAAAAGGGGCTGCAGCACGCGAGGCTCTCTCTCTTTCTCCGGTTCCGCCGAAGGCGGGGCCGCCGCTTCTCCGGATGTCACGACCTGACCTTCGACGATCCGGCGAATCTCCTGAGCATCCAGCGTCTCCTTCTCCAGAAGCGCCTGAACCAGACGCTCGACGGCCTCGCGATTCTCCAGGATGATCTGCCGAGCGCGCTCGTACTGTTCCATGACGATGCGGTTGACCTCCTGATCGATCTTGATGGCCGTCTCCTCGCTGTAATTCTGATGGCGCACAAGCTCTTTCCCGAGGAAGATCGCCTCATCGCTGCGTCCGAACGTGAGCGGGCCCAAGCGCGACATCCCGAATTCGCAAACCATTCGGCGCGCGATCTCCGTCGCGCGCTCCAGGTCGTTGCTGGCTCCTGTGGTCATGCTTCCCAAGAAGATCTCTTCGGCGACGCGTCCGCCCATCATGATGGCGATCTGGCTCTCCAGATATTCCCGCGTGTGCATGTACCGATCGGATTCGGGAAGCTGCTGCGTCACTCCCAGAGCCACGCCCCGCGGGATGATCGTCACCTTGTGAATGGGATCGGCATGAGGGACCTTCAGCGCGACGATCGTATGGCCGGCCTCATGGTAGGCCGTATTCCGCTTCTCGGCCTCGCTGAGGACGATGGAGCGGCGTTCGGTGCCCATGAGGACCTTATCCTTGGCCGCCTCGAAATCCTGCATGGTGACGGCCTTCCGATTATGCCGCGCGGCGATCAAGGCCGCTTCGTTGACGAGGTTGGCCAGATCGGCTCCGGTGAATCCCGGCGTCCCGCGCGCGATCACCGACAGATCCACATCCTCGCCCAGTTGCACCTTTCGCGTATGCACGCGCAGGATCTCTTCGCGCCCGCGCACATCGGGCCGATTCACGACGATACGCCGATCGAAGCGTCCGGGCCGCAAAAGCGCCGGATCCAGAACATCGGGGCGGTTCGTCGCGGCCATGAGGATGATCCCCTCGTTGGATTCGAAGCCGTCCATTTCGACCAGCAGTTGATTGAGCGTCTGCT
The DNA here is from genome assembly GCA_964615335.1 of uncultured Clostridia bacterium. Classification (GTDB taxonomy): domain Bacteria; phylum Acidobacteriota; class Blastocatellia; order HR10; family HR10; genus HR10. The sequence goes on along the minus strand of CAZTMT010000003.1, from coordinate 83,299 downwards.
CGCGCTCATCGTGTCCGCCCCCAAGTCCTGCTCCCCGATGCCGGCCCACGGCATCAATCTCGTCAATGAAGACGACGCACGGGGCATGTTTTTTGGCCTGCTCGAACAGATCGCGCACGCGCGCCGCCCCCACCCCCACGAACATCTCCACGAACTCCGACCCCGAGATGGAGAAGAACGGAACGCCCGCCTCCCCGGCCACCGCGCGCGCCAAGAGCGTCTTGCCCGTCCCCGGAGGCCCCATAAGCAGCACGCCCTTGGGGATGCGCCCGCCGAGCTTCTGGAACTTCTGCGGATCCCTGAGGAAATCAATGATCTCCCGCAACTCCTCTTTGGCCTCGTCCACGCCGGCGACGTCTTTGAACGTGACGCGCTTGTGTTGGCTGGAGAACATGCGCGCGCGGCTTTTGCCGAAGCTGAGCGCCTTGTTCCCGCCCGCCTGCATCTGTCGGAGCATGAAGACCCAGAAGGCGCCGAAGAGCAGAATAGGAAGAACCCACGTCATGAACATCACCCAGTACGTGTTACTTCCCCCGCGAAAGACGACGCGAGGACGCCCCTCAGCATCCGCTCCGACATCGGTGAGCATCTCGGCCACGCGCGCGGCGACTTCCGGATTGGCCAGCTCCGTTCGGAATCGCCGCCCGTCGCGCAAGGTGCCGCTCACTCGATCGTCCTCGATGGTGGCTTCGACGACCTGCCTCTGGCGGATCGCCAGAACCAGGTCCGAGAACGGCAGCTCGGTCACAGCTCGCGTGGTCGAAGTTTGGAAGAAGTTATAAAGGAGCAGGGCACTGCCCACCATCAGGACCCAGAAGAGCAACTGTCGTCCTCTCGAATCCAACGTCTCGTCCTCCTCTTATGATCGCCCGCGCCGCAGGCTCAGGGCTGTCACACCCCAAGTTTACCACAGAGACCCATTCTCATCCACGCTCGAACCATACGATCGCGAAGCGCGATGTCTCCTCCCGAGCGGCGAAGTCGGCCGCCACGGGAAGCGCGGGAGCGCACACGATGCGATCTTCGGCCGCGGTGACGACGATCGGCCAGGAGTCTCGCTCCGTGATCGGGATGCGATGCGCCCACAGAAGCGTTTTGAGTTTGAGCGGGCGCGTGCGTCCCACGGGCGTGTACCGATCACCGGGTCGGCGCGAACGCACGGCCAGACGCTCCGGCAGGCGCGCTTCATCCAGAAGCGCGAAGGTCCCTTCGGGAAGACCGCGCGGCGCTGCGGAGACCCCTCGCTCCAACCGGAGCGTGAAACGGCCCATGCTCACCGGTTCGTTCGGGCGCAACTCCACCCAGTACGGTTCCTGCGTCACAGGGGCGCGCAGAAACGTGAGAGAGTCGAACTCCCGCCAGACGATGAGAGAATTCGGCAAGACGACACGACGTCCGCTTTTGCCCGGCTCAAGCAACTGCTCGAGCGCTTCCACGTGCTGGCTTGTCACGCGACGCGTATGCCCGCACACGCGCCGAATGGCCTCGCGCAACGCGCGCGAGCGAAGCGCCGGAGGATGCGCCCGTATCTTCTCCACCGAGAGCCTCATCACACCGTCTCGCTCTGAGATGACCAGTTCCGGAAACAGGTTGTACAGGACCTCGTCGAAATAGGCTTCGTCCACGCGCAGCCGCTCGGCGGCGCGCCCGATGGCTTCCAGCGCCTGCGGATTCAACGCCGAGAGTCGCGGCAAGATCTCGCGCCGCACGCGAGTGCGCCAGAGGTCCCATTCCAGATTTGAGCGATCCACTCGATATGCGATTCCCAGCGCCTGACAATAGGCCTGCGTCTCCTCGCGCCGCACGGCCAGAAGGGGGCGAATGATGAGATCGTCCACAACGGGATGGATGCTGCTCAGGCCCTCTCCTCCGGCGCCGCGCAGCAACCGCATGAGGAACGTCTCGGCCTGATCCGTGAGCGTATGACCGGTCGCGATGCGCCGTGCGCCCACGCGCGCAGCCACGCGGCGCAGGAAGCCGTAGCGCACTTCGCGGGCCACCTCTTCGACGTTTCGACGCTCCTGCTGCGCCAGGGCGCGCACATTCTGGCGCTCGCTCGTGAAGGGCCATCCCAGGCGCTCGGCGAGCTGCCGCACGAAGTCCTCATCCTGGTCCGACTCCTCCCCTCGAAGCTGGTGATTCAGGTGCGCGACATGCAGCTTCAGATCCGGAAAGAAACGCTCCCGCAACTCCTGCAGAAGATAGAGGAGAGCGACCGAATCCGGACCCCCAGAAACCGCCACGACGACCCTCTCATCGCCCTCCAGCATGCGATACCGGAGGATCGTCCGCCGGACCTTCATCAGAAGGGCCGCGCGATCGAACTCCATCCTCCCTTCTTCCCCTATTGCCCTTCTCCCCCTATTGCCGGAAGCCGCACGCCCGATCGAAGCTCTCCGGACTTCTTGCGCCCTCGCACGAGCGCCCGACATTTTCTCCGCGCGAGGGTTTCCTGAGCCGCGCCGACGCAGCGCCCTACTCCTCTTTCTTGGGCTCCCACGGAGGGAGCGTGCATCGCAGAGGTTTATCGGTGCGGAACCCCAGAAGATAATCGGCCTGAATGAGCTTGTGGATCTCGCGCGTCCCCTCGTAGATGACAGCGCCCTTGCAGTTCCGATAGAACCGCTCGACGGGATATTCGTTGGAGTAGCCGTAGGCCCCGTAGATTTGCACGGCGTTGGAGGCCGCGCGCTCGCTTCTTTCGGTCGCGATCCACTTGGCGAGCGACGTCTCCCGCGTGTTGCGCCATCCCATGTTCTTCATCCACCCGGCACGCAGCCAGAGGAGGCGGCAAATCTGATAATCGGCCTCCATCTCGGCGAGCATCTCCTTGATGAGCTGATGCTCGCCAATGAGCTTGCCGAACGTGCGCCGCTCCAGCGCATAGCGCACCGAGGCATCGCGGCAGGCCCGGATGAGCCCGGTCGCTCCGGCCGCCACGGTATATCGTCCCTGATCCAGAGCGAACATGGCGATCTTGAACCCTTCCCCCTCATGCCCGACGCGATTCTCCTCAGGCACACGCACGTCCTGCATGGAGATCCATCCGGTGTTCCCCGCGCGAATCCCGAGCTTGCCGTGAATCGTTCCCGTCTTCAGGCCTGGCATCCCCCGCTCCAGGATGAAGGCCGAGATGCCCGAATGATCCCGAACCTTCTTCTTCTCCAGATCGGTCCAGGCGAAGACCAGAAAGTGGTCGGCGATGTCAGCCAAACTGATCCACACCTTCTCCCCGTTGAGGACATAGAAGCGGCCATCTCGAATGGCCGTCGCCTGCATCCCGACGACATCGGAACCGGCATTGGGTTCGGTGAGCGCATAGGTCGCCAATTTCTCCCCTCGCGCCTGGGGGATGAGATAGCGCCGCTTCTGCTCCTCTGTCCCCCAGGTGAGCAGGGTCAGCGAATTCAGCGCGACATGCACGGACATCGGGACGCGAAAGGCCGTATCCACATACTCCAGCTCCTCGCAGGCGAGTCCGAGGGCGATGTAATCGAAACCGGCTCCTCCGTATTCTTCCGGGATGCAGATGCCCAGGATCCCCAGCTCGCCCATCTTCCGCAGGATCGCCGGATCAGTCTCCCCCTTCTCATCCAGCTCCTTGATGCGCGGCGCGATCTCGCGAGCGGCGAATTCGCGCACCATTCGCTCGACGGCCAGATGGTCTTCGGTCAATCGGAAATCAATCATCGTCTCTCCCCCTGCAAGAAAGGATTCGTGCGGCGCTCCTTCCCCAGAGTCGTCTCCGGCCCATGTCCGCTCAGGACGCGGATATGGTCCCCAAGCGGCAGAAGCTTTTCCGTGATCGAGCGCATCAGCGTGGGCCAGGATCCTCCGGGCAAGTCCGTCCTCCCCACCGATCCCGCAAAGAGCGTATCTCCGACAAAAAGAATGTCATCGAGCAGGAAGGACACCCCCCCCGGCGTATGCCCGGGAGTATGAATGGCCTTCACCCGATACATCCCGAAGGACAACTGATCCCCATCCGAGAGCCAGCGATCCGGAGTCGGCCCCGGCCTCACGCGGAGACCAAAGAGCACCCCCCACTCGGCCGCTCTCTCGTAGAGGAAGAGATCCTCCGGATGCAGACAGATCGGCGCGCCCGTGGCCTCTCGGATCTCCGCGACAGCTCCCACATGATCCACATGCCCATGCGTGCAGAGGATATATCGAGGGACCAAACGATGTCGCGCGAGAAAGTCCAGAATGACCTCCGGCTCATCCCCGGGATCAATGATGATCGCCTCGCGCGTTCGCGCGCATCCGACGACATAGGTGTTCATCCAGAACGGACCGACCGGTTTGGTCTCGAGGATCAGGTTCTGATCTTCGCGAACACTCATGCCGCATTCTCCCGACGATCGCCCTTACATTGTGGCCCATCGGGGAAAGAGCTGGCAAGAGGCGTCTCTGCCAACGGCCCGAGCGGTTCCCGGGCGAAGGAGCCTCTGGCTCTTTTCGCTTTGTCGGCGCCTTCGGAAAGTGCTATCATAGGGCAGGTCATCTGAAAGGGGAGCGTGGAGGCATTTTATGAACAAGCCGCCGGGACGATCGCCTCGTGCCCGATTGATCAAAAAGAGTGCGGCCTCCGATGAATCGCCCGCGCGATCTGAGGACCGCGCGCCACAGCCTGCGCCGAAGCCCTCTCGGGCGCAAAGCAAGACCGGCACGGACTCTCGCCCCGAGGGCTCAGCTCGCAGCAGGCCTTCGCGCGATTCCTCCACGATGGCCGACCGTCCCCTCCTGCAGACTCACACTTCACCTCTTGATCCGTGGGGAGTCCTGCCGGATCGGCCCCTCTTCCCCGGAGCCTCACGCGCGGCCAAGCCCTCACGGGCACCGCATCGAGCCAAAGCTTCGGACTCGCTTTTCACAAGGAAAGGGCAGAAGGCCCCTCGACACATGGTGAAGCGCAAGCGCCCGCGCGCTCGTGCGGCCTCCCCGCCCCTGAAGCGACTCACTCCCGAGCAATGCCGGCAGATCGAAGAGCGCTATCGCGCGATGGTCGCCGCCGGAGAACGACCGCCCGAAGGACGGCGCAAGACGATCGCGCGAGAGCTCGGCCTGCCGTACGTGCTTGTCTCCGAGGCCGTGAAGAATTATCTGCATCGGGAGCGGTTGCGGCGGACGAACTTCGAAATCGAGAAGATCTACTGGCACGAAGTCCTCTCCGGACAAGATGACGCGCACCGAATCGCGGAGCGTGCCGCCGCGCATTTGAACCTGGATCTGGGACGCGTCTGGTGGTGGCTGGAGAAGCTCCATAAGTGGCGAAAGGCTCTGGAGAACGAACCCGAGGTGAGCCCGGAGCAGCGCGCGGCGATCCTTGCGCTCTATCAGGACTACCTGAAACGCCCGGCGCCTCCGGACCGCGGGCTCCACGGCCTGATCAGCGAGACAGTGGGAGGAATCACTCCCCGCCAGGTGCACAAGGTTCTGCTCGAGTACCGGCTGAGCTTTTGGAATCGGCTCAAGAATACCGTACGCCCAACCGGAGAGCCCTCCGCTTCGGGACAGCCCGTGCCCCCTGCTGGAAATCCCATTCCGCTTTCGGATCAGACCGGATGAGGGAACGACAGCCACACCGAGAAATCCGAGCGCGAGCACGATACGCGCTCCTTCTGTTGCTCCTCTCGCTTGGACCTCTGTATGCATCCTTTGCCGGGATGTCTCAAGAGAATTCATCGCTTGGCGTGCCGGAGCTGCAACGGGCTCAGAAGAATCTGGAAGAAGCGATCGCAGCGCGGCGCGCGGCGGAAGAAGAAGCTCGGGAAGCTCAAGAGCGAGTTGAACGCCTGCGCGCCCTCTATGCCCGAGGGCTCGTCGCCCGCCGCGAGGTCGAATGGGCAGAACTGCACGCGCAGGCAGCTCAGGTGCGACTGGCGGCGGCTCAGGAGATCGAGCGTCTGGCGCAGCAGGCTCTGGAGCGCGCCCGGGAATACGCGCAAGCGGTCGCTGCGCGCGAGCGCTTTCTGGGGCGATCCCAGCCCTCGCTCATGCGCGTGGCGCGCTTTTATGGGAGGGGGTATTTCACCCCGAGCGACCTCACCGCCCTCAAGCGCGCTTATCAGGCCCGCTTCGGACAGCCCTTGCCGATCAGCGCTTACGGACAAACGCCCACGCACGAGCGCTTCGGTCTGGATCATCGAGGGCGTGTGGACATCGCCCTGCATCCGGAGAGCGAACAAGGGCGCTGGGTGATGGAATACGCGAGGCGCCGAGGCATTCCCTACATCGCGTTCGGCGAAGAGGTCCCCAACTCCGCCACGGGGGCGCATATTCATCTCGGCTTGCCGTCGCTGCGAAAGTAGGCTCCGGGCGCCCGGCGATCGCCAGCAGGAGATGGCCGTGAGAGAGATCATCCGTTTCCCGCGCGCTCTCTCGCTGCGGACGAAATTGACCCTCTGGTACGCGAGTTGGATGCTTGGCGTTCTCATCGCCTCGGGCGTGGCCGTGCATCTTTCGCTCTCCGGGAGCTTGCGTCGGGCCGTGGACGCTTCGCTCGCCGAGCAGATCCATCTCCTGGAAGAACGATTGCGCGCTCTGGAGCAAGGGCGAGAGCCGCCCGAGATCCGAATCGAGCGGCTCACCCTCGCCCCGACCTTTGTCGAGCTGATCACCCCTGAAGGGGAGATCGCCGACGCCGCGGCGGCTTCGGAGCAGGATCGCGTCCCTCTGCATCCGGAAATGCTCGCGCGCGTCCGAGAGAGTTCGGAACCGATCATCGAAGATGCGCGCGCCCGCGATGGACGCGCCATGCGCGTCATCACCTGGCGCGTTCTCAATGCGCGCGGCGAGCCGGATTATTTCCTCCGCGCCGGATACGTCATCGAAGACCTGCACCGCGCCGAGCGGAAGCTCCTGGGGACCCTGGTCCTCACGATCTTCCTCGCCCTGATCGCCGCCGGTCTGGGAGGTCGAGTGATCGCCACCAAGGCGCTCGCGCCCGTAGACCGCCTCACGCGTGTCGCGCGAGCGATCACGTCGCGTAACCTCGCGGAACGAGTCGAAGTCCCTCCCTCGCGCGATGAGCTGTCTTATCTGGCGGAGACGTTCAACCAGATGATCGCGCGCCTCCATGAAGCATTCGCGCGAGAACGCCGTTTCACCGAAGATGCCGCCCATGAGCTGCGCACGCCGCTGGCGATTCTGCGCTCGGACCTGGAGATCGCTCTTCGCCGCGAGCGCTCCGCCGAAGAGTACCGCCAGGTCCTTCAGCGCGGCCTGGAAGAGATCCTGCGCCTGGACAAGCTGGCCGAAGATCTCCTGCTTCTGGCCAGCTCCGAGAGCGGACAGGCCGTTCTGGAGCGCGCGCCGCTGCGACTGGATCTTCTCGGTCGCGAGGTGTTCGAGCAGATTCGCTCTCGCGCGGAAGCGCGGCGGCTGGACCTCACGCTTCAGGACTCCGGAAATCCCCTGCTGGTTCTGGGTGACGAGAGACGCCTGCGGCAGTTGCTTCTGAATCTTCTGGAGAACGCACTCAAGTTCACCCCTGCTGGCGGCCGCATCACGCTCCGATTGAGCCGCACTCCCACGCGAGCGCGCCTGGAGGTCGAAGACACCGGATGCGGGATCCCCCCTGAGGATCTCCCCCATATCTTCGAGCGCTTCTACCGGCGTCCGGCGAAGGAAGCCTCCGGCTCGGGCTTGGGCCTCGCCATCAGCCGATGGATCGTCGAAGCCCACGGAGGAAGGATCTGGGCTGAGAGCGAAGTGAACCGAGGCAGTCGCTTCATCTGCGAACTGCCCCTGGCCGAGGGCCTCTCTCACGATCCGACCGCCGGCTCTCGATGACGGGGAAGCAGCCGCTCCTTCCGAAAATCCGGCGCCCGATTCGCAGGAGGGCGATTTCACCCGCCCGCTTCCTCGCCTCCCCGACAGGCAGGGAAGAGTGTGCCCCTGTGAACCGAACGGGCGTGCGGGCACGCGCTGTGGCAATTCCCCCAGTTGGAGTCTGCGATTTCGCGCATCGGGGCCGCCGGGCTCCCCGGCCATTGATCGCAAGCCTCCAGTGCGAAGCGACTTAAACCTTTGATCCCCACCGGTACGACATTTGCTTCCCTCTCTTTGGGGAGAAGGACGCGTGAAAGAGGGCCAGATCAAAGATCGCGGATATGTGGAGATCGCCGAGGATCTGTGCAAAGGGTGCGGGCTGTGTGTCGCAGCCTGTCCCGTGCATGTCCTCGCGATGGCCGAACATCTGAACAGCTACGGGTACCATCCGGCGCGCTACCAGGGTCGAGGCTGCACCGGATGCGGCGTGTGTTACTACGCGTGTCCGGAGCCTGCGGCCATCACGGTGTATCTTCTGGAAGAAGCGGCGGCGCACGCATGAGGGAGAAGGGGGACAATATGAAGCAGACGCGGCGCATTCTCCTGAAGGGGAACGAAGCGGCCGTCATCGGCGCGATTCTGGCCGGATGCCGTTCTTTCTACGGTTATCCCATCACGCCCGCCAGTGAAATCGCCGAAGCAGCGGCGCGCTACTTCCCGCAGGTCGGAGGGACATTCCTGCAAGCCGAGAGCGAGGTTGCCGCGATCAACATGGTCTACGGAGCCGCCGCCGCTGGAGAGCGCACGATGACGGCCTCATCTGGCCCGGGTTTGAGCCTCATGCAGGAGGGAATCTCTTACCTGGCGGGAGCGGAACTGCCGGCCGTGATCGTGGATGTCATGCGCGGAGGACCCGGGCTGGGGAATATCGCGCCCGAGCAGAGCGATTATCATCAGATCGTGAAAGGTGGCGGACATGGGAACTATCGGACGATCGTCCTGGCTCCGAATTCAGTTCAGGAGATGTGCGATCTGACCCGGCTTGCCTTCGAGCTGGCCGACCGATACCGCAATCCTGTCGTGGTCCTGGCCGACGGATTCATCGGTCAGATGATGGAGCCCGTCGAACTCCCCCGCGCGATCTCTTCCCCTGTCGAAAAGTCCTGGGCGGTGCGCGGGACGGCTGAGACGCGACACAATCTCATCACTTCGATCTATCTGGATCCGGAGCAGCTTGAGGCGCACATCCGACGCCTCCAGGAGAAATACGCGCACGCGGCCCGGCACGTCGTGCTGTACGAGAAGTATCGCACCGAGGATGCCGAGATCATCACGATCGGCTATGGGATCATCTCGCGCATGCTCAAGGCCGCTGTGGAGCAGGTGCGCGCCCGAGGGGTCAAGGCCGGCCTCTTCCGTCCGATCACGCTCTGGCCCTTCCCCTCGCGAGAGATCTCCGTGCTGGCCGATTGGGCGCGATGCTTTCTGGTCGTCGAGCTGAGCCATGGACAGCTCGTCGAAGACGTGCGTCTGGCCGTCGAGGGGCAACGCCCCGTGAAGCTGTACACGCGCTACGGAGGAATCGTTCCGACCGCCGAGGAGCTGGCCGAGCATATTCTTCACACCGCTGAGGAAGACGATGTGCGCGCGAGTCTACGCGAAACCGAAGAGTATCTATGGGGTGTTTGAACGCAAACCGGGCGATCCGCGCACAACCCACTATTGCCCGGGATGCGGTCATGGGAACGTGCACAAGTACATCGCCGAAGCTATAGACGACTTCGGCATTCAGGACCGTACGATCCTGATCAGTCCGGTAGGATGTGCGGTCTTCGCCTACTACTATTTCGACGTGGGCAATATCCAGGCGGCTCATGGGCGCGCGCCGGCTGTGGCGACAGCCGTCAAGCGCGCTCGTCCCGAGAGCATCGTGCTCGCGTATCAGGGCGATGGGGATCTGGCCGCGATCGGAGGCAACGAGATCCTGCACGCCGCCAATCGCGGGGAGAATATCACGGTCTTCTTCATCAACAATGCGATCTACGGGATGACGGGGGGGCAGATGGCGCCGACGACGCTCCCCGGGCAGGTCACGACAACGACTCCCTGGGGGCGGTCCCCGGACCGGGAGGGCTTCCCTCTGCGCATGAGCGAGCTGCTGGCCACATTGCAGGGAACAGCGTATATCGAACGAGTCGCTCTCTTCGATAATAAATCGCGCATGCGCGCCCGAAAGGCGATTCGCACGGCCATTCGCACGCAGATGGAGGGGCGCGGGTTTTCCCTGGTGGAGATCCTCTCTCCCTGCCCGACCGGATGGGGGATGACTCCGACCGAAGCCTGCGCGTGGATCGAACGAGAAATGGTGCGCTTCTTCCCCTTAGGCGTGTTCAAGGATGAATCCCCCCGGCGAGCCGATCGCTCGGGGGAGAGTTCGCCCGAACCGCTCGCGGATATCTGGCAGGCGCTCGGTCTGGAGGACACCCGCTATACGCCCCTTTCGAGCCCACAAGATGTCCCGGCGCGCTATCGGAACCCCCGCGTGAAGATCGCCGGATTCGGAGGGCAAGGGATCCTTTTCCTGGGACGACTGCTGGCCGAAGGGGGAATGCGAGAGGGGTATTTCGTCTCCTGGCTCCCGTCCTATGGCCCGGAGATGCGTGGTGGAACAGCTCACTGCCATGTCGTCCTCTCGACGGAGCCGATCGCTTCGCCTCTGGTCTCGCGTCCCACGGTGCTCATCGCGATGAACCGTCCCTCCCTGGAACGCTTCGAGCCGGAAGTGGTCCCCGGGGGGATGATCCTCTACGATGCGTCGCTCATCTCCACACCTCCGCGCCGCACGGATGTGGAGGCTCTTCCTGTTCCGGCAACTCGCCTCGCCGACCAACTGGGAAGCGCCAGGGCGGCGAACATGGTCATGCTCGGCGCTTACCTGAAACGCACGCGTGTCCTTCGCCTGGAGAGTCTGCTCGACTCCCTGAGCGCGCTCGTGGACAATGCGTCACTTCTGGAGCTGAACCGAAGGAGCTTGCGCGCGGGCCTGGAGTATGAGATCTCCCTCCAGGACGAAGGAGAGAGGGGGGTATGATGGCGCGCATTCTTCTGATTGACGATGAGCCCAATATTCGTTTACTTTACTCCGCGATGCTGAACGATCGTGGGCATGAGGTTCAGGAGGCCGCCTCCGGTCGTGATGCCCTGCACTATCTGGAACAAGGGGCTGTGGATCTTGTTCTTCTGGACATCAAACTGGGTGGAGAGAGCGGTCTGGATCTGCTGCAACATATCGTGCGGCATTATCCGCAGGTGCCGGTGATCTTGCTGACGGCCTATACCTCGTTTCAGGACGACTACACCTCCTGGCTGGCGGCCCGCTATCTCGTGAAGGAGATTAATCCCACGACCCTCCTGCAGGAGGTCGAACGCGTCCTGCAGGAAGCGCAAGCGAGACGGAGGGTCTCATGAGAAGCCGACGAGAGGATCTGATTCGTTTGCTCGAGGCGGAACTGGACGTCCTCGAATGGGGGGGATACGGCCGTTCGGTCCGCGAGCCGTGGAAGCCGCGCCCGATATTTCAGCACTCGGTCGTCTGCATTAACCATTGGGTGGTTCCGGGACATCCCCCCGAATGCCACGAGGGGTGTGTCCTGCTGGATTTCGTCCCGGAGGAGCACCGCCAGGAAGCCCTCCCCTGCCACTTCATCCCTTTGAACGAGAAGGGGGAGACAATCGCTTCTCTGCAGGAAAAAGGAGATCAGGCGCGGCTCGAAGAAGCGGTCAAGCAGTGGCTTCAGACGGTAATCCGACTTCTCAAGGAGGCTGCGCTTGAAGAGGCCGAAAAACCGGAAGTACCTTATTAACTCATGAGACGCGCGGCGACAGAATGAAACGCCTCGAGCCGAAGCTCAAGAGGTGAGGAGGGGATGATGAGAGGAAGACTTGTCTACGCCTTTGCTGTGGGCTCCGTTCTGGGGGCTCTCCTCTTTCTCAAAGACCATCCGATGAGCCGCGCTCAAGTGATAGCGAGCACAGGCGTGCGCGTTCAGATCTTGAGTGCGACGATCTCGCCCGAACGTCGCGTCGTCGTGACGTTTCGCCTCACGGACGATCGGGGCATCCCCCTGGATCGTACGGGCGTGCGCACCGAAGGGCGCGTGGAGATCAACGTGATCCTGGCGCGCATCAACAGGGGCGATCGGCAATACACGGCCTACACGACGCGCGCGCAAACGGGAGCAGTCCTCGGAACAGTCCACCAAGCATGGGTGGATACAGGGGGGACATTCGTGGATTCTCCGGATGGAACGGTCGTCTACACGTCAGGGACCGTCCTTCCGCCGGATTACGATCCCACGGTCACGCATACGGTGGGGATCTCCGCGCTGCGCGATCTGACGGCCACTTTGGGTAAACGCTTCGTCGCCAACGCGACGCTGGATTTCATCCCGGCTGGAGGGGAGGTCTCGCCGATTCGCGACGTCGTGACGACCACAGCGTGCAACCAGTGTCACGAACAACTCCAGGCGCACGGCGGGCGCTATGTGACCGTCAAAACGTGCATCCTCTGCCATCAGCCTCAGACAGCCGATCCGGATACGGGGAACACGGTGGACTTCAAGGTCATGATTCACAAGATCCATCGGGGACGCGATCTGCCCAGCGTGCGCGCGGGAAAGCCGTATCAGATCATCGGCTTCATGGGGCGCGTCTTCGACTTCTCGACGGTCGGATTCCCTCAGGACATTCGGAACTGCACGGTCTGCCATGCCTCCGGGGCGACGCAGGCTGACAATCATCTCACACAGCCCTCGCGCGCGGCCTGCGGTTCATGTCACGATCATGTGAACTTCGCCACCGGGGAGAACCATCTGGGGATCATCCAGCGCGACGACACGCGATGCAGCCGATGCCACCAGCCGACCTCCAGCGATGAATTCGATCTCTCGGTGGCCGGAGCCCACACCATCCCCTTCAAGTCGCGGCAGCTTCCGGGAGTCATCTTCGAGATCGTGGGCGTCAGCGATGCGGCTCCCGGCCAGACGCCGACCGTTCTCTTCAAGATCACCGATCGCGCAGGGCGTCCCATCGCCCCGAGCGCGATGACCCGACTGGCGCTGGTGCTTGGCGGACCGACGACGGATTACGCCTGGTGGGTGAGCGAGGACGCGCGCGGGGCGACCGGACCGGATGCCGAAGGGAGCTATCGGTACACGTTCCGCACCCCCATTCCGGCGAACGCGCGCGGGACCTATGCCGTTGGGATCGAAGGCTACCGCAACATCACCCTGGATCCCGGCCCGGCAGCTCCGGGAGATCCGGCCAACACGATTCGGGATGCCGGAGATAACGTCGTTCGCTATGTCGCGGTCACAGACGCTCAACCGGTCGCGCGGCGACAGATCGTGGACCTCCAAAAGTGCGTGCAGTGCCACGACTCGTTGCGATTTCATGGCAGCAACCGGAACAACAACATCGAGCACTGCGTGATCTGCCACAATCCGACGGGCACTGATGAAGCGCGCCGCCCAGCCGAGCAGATGCCGCCCGAGAGCATAGACTTCAAGCTCCTCATCCACAAGATCCATCGAGGCGAGCATCTGGAGCGCGAGTACACGGTCTACAACTTCGCGCGCCAGCCTGTTCCCTTCCACGAGGTGCGCTTCCCAGCGAGCTTGAAGAACTGCGCGCTCTGTCACCGGCCGGGGACGAACCTCTTACCCGTGCGAGCGACCCTGGCGACGGTCACGCCGCGCGGCTTTCAGAACCCAACGCCGCCGACTTCCACGGCGTGCCTCGGCTGCCATGACAGTCTCTCGGCCGAAGCCCATGCCTTCGTCAATACGGTGGGCTCGGTGGAGACTTGCGCCATCTGCCATGGCGAGGGGAGAGAGTTCGCCGTCTCGAAAGTTCACGCTCTCCTTGTCGGAGAGATTCGCTAGGGACATGCGAACAAGTGTCTCTTCGACCGCCTCAAGGTCCTTCCTGCGCTCTTCCGAGCGCGGAGGATGTTCATGGTCAAAAAGAGCCGTAATCCTCAGGCAAAAAAATCACAGAGCAAGGAGGTGAAAGCTCATGAAACGCACAAAGTCCGTTCTCTTGGCTGTGTTGGTCGCAACGGGAATGACCCTTCCCCTGTGGGCTCAAGGGAAGGGAGATCCCAAAGTGGGGAAGGATCTGTACGTCAAGCACTGCCAGCGATGCCACGGCCCGGAAGGGAAAGGCGACGGTCCCGCGATGAAAGCCGTCAAGACGGTGAAGCTCGCCGACTGGACCAATCGCGAGGAGATGGCTAAATTCAGCGATCAGGATCTCTACAAGATCACGGCTGAAGGGGGAGAAGCCGTGGGGAAGTCCAAGCTCATGCCCGCCTACAAGGGGAAGCTGAAGGAGAAGGAGATCTGGGATCTGGTCGCCTTCATCCGCTCGCTGGCGAAGAAGTAAGAGCGCGCGGAGGCGGGCCCTCGGCCCGGCGCGCGGGGGCTCGCCTCGCCCTCTGGCGATATGCCCGCCAGATCATCCCGGCGATCGCTCCGACGACAAGGAAAGGCACCAGGAACAGAAAGAGAATCCCTCGATTGAATCCGGCCGCCCACTGTTGCCCTTCCGGAGAATTGACCAAACCTGTCCGGCACATCGCGCATTGGGCCCACAACGTCCCTTGGCTCCCCCAAAGGACAAGAAGATACCCCACGCTCACAATGGACCATCTCCCCCTCATTGTCCCGCTCCGGCATGAAAGTCCTCCGGATGCGCCGAGTCGAGAACGCGCAGGCCATCCGGAGCGATGAGGAAGAAGAGAATTCCGGCTGTCACCAGAAGGCCCACGGCGACCAGAAGAGCGAGACTCGCGCGTTCGAACCGCAAGTGCATGAAGTATCCCCCGATGAGCGAAGCCTTCACCAGCATCCCCACAAGCAACACAAGGAGCAGCAGCGTCGTCAGCGCTGTCGTCCCCAAAAGCATCATGCCGAGAGTGACCAGAAGGAGGACGAACCACACGACCCAATACACCCTGTATCCGCTTCCCGGATGCGTCTCGTTCACCATGTGTTCTCCTCTCTCCCGATCGGGCTCTTCGCGCGAGGTGCCCGAGCGGGAATCGTCAGATCAAGTAAAAGAGCGTGAAGATGAAGACCCAGACCAGATCCACGAAATGCCAGTAGAGGCCAGCCACCTCGACCCCCTCGGGTGAGATGCGCTTCCGAGCAGCGCGCGCGGCCACAAAGGACAGGACGATCACCCCCGTCAGGACGTGCGACCCGTGAAATCCCGTGATGATGAAGAAGCACGCGCTGAAGAGGGGAACGCCCCAGGGGTTGGAACTCAATCGCGCGCCCTCCCCGATGAGCTTGGACCACTCATAGGCCTGACACCCGAGAAAGCTCAGGCCCCCAAGGATCGTCAGCAGTACGAATCGCAGGGCCGTGGACATGCGGCCTTGGCGGGCAGCGCCGACGGCTGTCGCCATTGTCGCACTGCTGGTGATCAGAATGAAGGTCATCAGGGCGATGAAGTCCAGATGGAAGATCTCCGTCCGATCAGGCCATCGCGGGCTGGCCAACCGCACAAAGCCATAGCCCGCCAAAAGCCCCGCGAACAGCAACCCATCGGTGACGATGAAAAGCCACATCATGAGCTTTCGCCAGCTCACAGCGAAAGGAGAGATCCCTCCCCCCCACGCGGATTCGATCGAGACCCTCTCAAGAGCCCCTTTCATCGTTTGCTTCCCTCCCCAGAGATTTTCTGCGTGTGAGATCGGCGCTCTTCCTCAGAGGAGGAAGAGAACGATCAGAAGATAGAGCCAGAGCCCGCCGACGAAATGCCAGTAGGTCGCGCCCAGGGCGAGGTGGCGCGAGAGCCGTTCGTCCGATGCCCTCGACCACGCCCGGGCCAGCAGAACCAGTAGAGCGATCACACCGCCCAGGACGTGCGCGCCGTGCACGCCCGTCAGGATATAGAAGAACGAGCTGTGCGGATGGGTCGGCAAATAGATCCCGGCGGCTTGAAGCACGCGCCATGCCTGAACCTGTCCGAGCAGAAAGAGCAGACCAAGCAGCGCCGCTCCCAGCACCCATCGGCGCAAAGAGGCGCGCCGCCTCCGCCCGACCTCCAGAACGATGCTGCTTGCCACAAGGACCCCGGTGTTGATCCAGAGAATCGCAGGCCGAGGGAGCGGCTGCCAGTCTGGTCCGGCCTGCCGGACCAGATAGGCACTGGTGAATCCGGCAAAGAGCATCGTCACCGTTCCCAAGAAGATCCACAGGCCAAGCTGCGCGCTGGGGATTCGGAACCCCTCCCGAAGCTCTCCGCCTCTACTGAATCCGTTGCGGCGGCCATCCTCCCCCGAAGGAGGCCTCACGGCGATCCCCGAGCGGATGTCTCGGGGAACGTACGTTTCTCCGACCACGGGTCTTCTCATTCTCCTCCCCCCACGATCGCTCTCACCAGACGTTCACCGCGTGACGGTGACGACAGTCGGAGGCACCGTCTGCGGTGTGAAATCCTCCGGCGCGCCGGGCACGCTGTAGTCATAGGGCCACCGATGAACCTCGGGCAACTCCTTCCCCCAATTCCCGTGCGGCGGCGGACTGGGCGCTGTCCACTCGAGCGTCGTCGCCCGCCACGGGTTCTGACTGGCCCGCTCGCCCCGGAAGAGACTCCAGAAGAAATTCCACAGGAAGATCAACTGCGCTGCTCCCAACACGAACGCGGCGATGCTGATGAAGGTGTTCAGATCCCGGATCGGCGCCAGGAAATCGAACTTCGAGAAGGCATAATACCGGCGCGGCATCCCCCCGAGTCCCAGGAAATGCTGCGTGAGGAAGACGGCATAGAAGGGGATGAACGTGAGCCAGAAATGGAGCTTCCCCAGGCGTTCGTTCATCATCCGCCCGAACATCTTCGGGAACCAGTAGTAGGTGCCTCCGAAAATGGCCAGAAGCGTAACCCCTCCGATCATGAAGTGGAAGTGACCGACGACGAAGTACGTATCATGGAGCTGAATATCGGATGTCGCATTGCCGAGGAAAATCCCCCCGAAACCTCCGGTCCCGAAGAAGGCGATGATCCCCAGAGCGAAGAGCATGGGCGTGCGGAGCTGCAAGCGTGCACCCCACAAACTCGCGATCAGGTTGAATCCGATGATGGCTGAAGGGACCGTGATGGCCAGTGTCCCGATGGCGAAGAACTCACCGACATAGGGGTTCATCCCGCTCACGAACATGTGATGCCCCCACACGATCATGCTGAGGACCCCGATGGCGAAAAGCGAGTAGACCGTGAGGCGATATCCGAAGATCGGCTTCCGCGTGAACGGCGGCAGAAGCTCCAGCGCGATGCCCAATGCCGGCAGAATGAGCACGTAGACCTCGGGATGGCCGAGGAACCAAAACAGATGCTGCCAGAGCAGAGGGCTTCCGCCGCTATGGGGCAGCACGCGCTCGCCGAAATACAGCCCGCTCGGCAGGAAGAAACTCGTTCCCCCATGCCGATCGAAGAGCAAAAGAATCGCCGCCGCCGTCAACGGTGGGAACGCCAGAAGCCCCAGAATCGAGGCGATCAGAAGCGTCCAGATGAACAGCGGCAAGCGCATCATCGCCATGCCGCGCGTGCGCTCGTTGAGAATCGTCGTGACGAAGTTGAGCCCTCCCATGGTGAACGAGGCGATGAAAAGCGCCATGCCGAGGATCCAGAGCGTCTGCCCCCATCCCGATCCGGGCACCGCTTCCTTGACCGCCGAAAGCGGCGGATAAGCCGTCCATCCCGAAGCGGCCGCTCCCCCCTCGACGAAGAACGAGGCGAGCATGATCACGCAGGCCGGCACGACCGTCCAGTACGAGAGCATGTTCAGGAAGGGAAAGGCCATGTCGCGCGCCCCAATCTGCAGAGGAAGCAAATAGTTCCCGAACCCACTCACCAGGCCGAGCGAGACCAGGAAGAAGATCATCAGCGTCCCGTGCATGGTGATCAGGGCCAGGTAGAAATCCGGGTTCATGACCCCTCCGGACATCGCCCGGGGAAAGATCTTGGCCAGAAGCGGCCACTTCTCGTCGGGCCACCCCAGTTGCAAGCGAATGAGCATAGCCAGGGCCCCTCCCACCAGGCCCATGACCATCGCCGTCAGAAGATACTGAATCCCGATGACCTTGTGATCGGTGCTGAAAACGTATCGGCGGAGGAAGCTCTGGGGCTCCTCATGCACATGAACCTCTTCCACCATAGGTTCGCCCTCCTTCGAAGGATCTCACGTCGTTCCGAGAGTCATCTCCTCCCGGCTCAGAAAAGCTCAGAGAACGTGGGCTGCGCCGCCAGCCATCGTTCGAACTCCTCTGGCGGGAGCACGCGCAAAATGCCCCGCATTTGAAAATGCCCGAATCCGCACAACTCCGCGCAGGCGATCTCAAACTCCCCGGTCTGCGTCGGCGTGAACCAGATATCTATGGTCATGCCGGGGACAGCGTCCTGCTTCACCCGAAAGTGCGGCAAAAAGAAGCTGTGCAGTGTGTCCTTGGAACGGAGTCGGACATGGATGGGGCGGCCCACGGGCACAGACATCACCCCCAGTTGTACGATGTCATCGCGGGAAGCGGGATCCTGCGGATCAATCCCCAGCGGATTCCCGTAGCGGATGAGCCGAGGATCGGTTCGCCCCAGGCGCCCATCCTTCCCCGGATACCGGATGTTCCAGGCGAACTGTTCCGCGGTGACCTCGACCAGCAAGGCGTCCGGCGGAGCCTGGCGGATGTAATACTTCTCCCACACCGGCAATCCGATGAGGAGCACGCCCCCCTCGGCCACAAGCGCCATGACGATACCCGGCAGCAGCGACCAGAGCTTCTCCGCACGGGGACTGGCCAGCCGATACGTGACGCGCTCCTGCCGGCTGAACCGCCAGATGAAATAGCCCAGAACCACATGCCCCACAATGAAGAGCAGGCCGACCGTGAAAATCAAATACCGCAGCATGCGATCAATCCCGGCCCCATGCTCGGAAGCCAGAGGAGGCAACCACTGCCGAACCCCCAGGCCAATGGCCACTATGACCAGGGAGAACAGAACAAAGGCGAAGAAAAACCCCTCGCGTGTTCTCCTGTCCCTTGCTTGCTCCACCATGAAACCTCCTCGTTTCAGCTTCTCGCTGCGCGACTATACAGCGTCTCGAACGCAAGCGCTGTGACTTCAGTCACAGATTCATCCCGACGGGCGATCCCTCTTGGCACGCCCCATGACCCGACATGCGCCCTCGCCCGCATGCCGCTGGCCTCCTCTTGCTCTCTGGCGACGCGCCTTCTCCGGGCACGTCGCGCACAGGGGGTGAGCAAATCGCGTTCCCCAAAGGGGCGCGCAGGCCCTACGATCGAAAAATCCCTGCGCGCGCAAAGGTTTAGACTCGTGCGCCTCACACGGGATGACCGCGCCTCACACCGGGCGCTTCGGGGGATAATCCCCACCACCGGGTGAAATCCCCCCAAAAGGACCCGGGAGACCTCCCAGGCCGCTGGAAAGGGCGAACGCAGTCCCTCGCGCGCCTGGGAGCACAAGGGCCTCTCCGACTTCCACAGGGAGCCATTCTGTGCAAAAGCCCCAATGTGGGTGGAATCTCCCAGTCTTTTGCCGGTATGATGTTGCAGGCCGAGCCGTTCATCTAGTGCATCTGGCAGGTGATAGCGCCGAGGGGGAAGAAGTCTCCGGCGGCGGTACATGGTTTGCATGCACTCTGGAGCGCTGATTCGATGAAAGGGAACGCAGGAGAACGAGAACGACGCCAGCGGACCGCGGGAGAGATCTCGCGCGCGCACGGAATGATCGTCCTCTCTTTTCTGCTGCTCTTTCTCAGCTCCTGGGCGAAGGCGCAGAGCGCGCGCCCCAGACCTCCTCGCGCCGATACGATGGGGTCAGCCGAATGCCTGGCTTGCCATAACGATCCGAACCTGACCAAAGAAGTGAACGGTCGAACCGTGAGCGTTCACGTCTCGGAATCCGCCTTTCAGGCTTCGGTTCATGGGGCGTTCGACTGCACGAGCTGCCACAGCGACGTTCGGGGATACCCTCATGAACCTCCCCCGCAGAAAGTCTCCTGCGCGCCCTGCCACGCGGATGTGGAAGAGGCCTACGCGCAGAGCGTCCACGCGCGGGCGGTCCGCGAAGGGCGCTTTCGCGCCGCGCGCTGCGCGGAATGCCACGGAGACGCGCACACGATCCGGCCTTCGAGCGACCCCCAATCGAAGACCTATCATACGAACATCCCGCAGACCTGCGGGGCGTGTCACGGCGTGCAATTTGTCGTGGAGCCAGCAGGCATCAGCACGCAACCCTTCTTCTCGTATCAGCAGAGCGTGCACGGGCGAGCTGTCGCCGCGGGCTCCCTGCGCGCGGCCGTGTGCACGGATTGTCATCGCAGCCATGATGTGCGTTCGGCTGCCGATCCCCAATCGCCTATCTTCAAATTCAACGTTCCGCTCACATGCGGACAGTGTCATACGGCGATTCGGGACGAATTCCTCCAGAGCATTCACGGTCAGGCGATCCGACGCGGCAACTGGAACGCGCCGGTATGTACGGATTGCCATGGTATTCACCTCATCAAGCCGCATATTGATCCGACCTCTCCTGTCGCTCAACAGGCGCTGGCGCGCACAACATGTGGACGGTGCCACGAGGGAGTTCGCCTGACGCAAGAGTTCGGCGTGCCGGGAGGGCGCGTGAGCACATATTTGGACAGCTACCATGGGCGCGCGTCCCGGTTGGGCTCGACCGTCGTCGCCAACTGCGCCAGTTGCCATGGCGTGCACAACATCCTCCCGTCCTCGGATCCCCGCTCGACGATCCATAAGGCCAATCTCGTGCGCACGTGCGGGCAGTGCCATCCGGGAGCGAGCGAGAACTTCGCGCGGGTGAAGATTCACGCCGAAGTCCCGATCTCCGAAGACCTCGGGAGCATTCTCAAGCACTGGGTGCGACGCCTCTACCTGGGGCTCATCGCCCTCACCATTGGACTGATGCTCCTGCATAACGGCGCAATCTGGCGCAAGAAGGCCTTGGAGCGGCGTCGGATCGAAGAGCGCTCGATCCTGCGCCTGACCCGAAGTCAACGCGTGCAACACATGCTTCTTCTGGCCAGTTTCATCACATTGGTGCTCACGGGATTCGCCCTGAAGTATCCGGATTCTTGGCTCGCCTGGCTTCTGGGTTCTCACGAAGCGTTCCGTCGAATCGCCCATCGCGTGGCGGGCGTGGTGCTCCTGGGTCTGGGAGCGTATCATCTCGTCTACATCCTCGCCACGGCCGAAGGACGCCAGGTCTGGCGCGATATGCGCCCGCGACGGAAAGACCTCACCGATTTGGTCCAAAACCTGCGATACTACTTTGGCCTGAGCGCGCAGCGCCCGCTCTTTGACCGGTGCAGCTACGTCGAGAAGCTCGAGTACTGGGCCGTCGTCTGGGGGACGATCATCATGGGAGTGACGGGACTCATGGTGTGGTTCAAGTCGCAGACCACGCGATGGCTTCCTGGCTGGAGCGTGGACGTCGCCCTGACGATCCATTTCTACGAGGCGGTTCTGGCGACGCTCGCCATCCTGGTCTGGCACTTCTATCACGTTCTCTTCGATCCGGACGTCTACCCGATGAATTGGGCTTGGCTCGACGGGCGCGTCTCGGATCGCTGGTATCGTCATGAGCATCCCCTTGATTATCAGCGCCTGATGGCGGCACGCGCGGCAGAGGAGCGCCTTGCCCCTTCGCTTGTCGCGGGGGAAGAAACGCCGTCCTCTTCCCCGCAGGAGGCGACGCCGGCTCCGTCGAGCGTGCGTTCGGAGACAACATCCTCCTCGAATGATCCGGAGGGAGAAACGGCATGATCACGCGGGTGAGTCTCTGGTTCTGGGATTTGATGCGCCTGGTCGGTCGGAATGAGCTGACGGCCCTCGGAGGCGTTCTCGCGACGATCAGCGCTCTGCTCATCATCGCCCTGCTGATCCTCAGCGCGTTCGGCATCTACGATACGCCCTATCTGGGGATCGTCGCTTTCCTCGTCCTGCCCGGGGTTTTCGTCCTCGGTCTCCTCTTGATCCCTCTTGGCCTCTACTGGGAACGGCGGCGCGTGCGAAGACAGGGAGGGCCCTCCAATCCCGCACCGCGCGAGATCTATCCCCGCCTGGATTTCAATCGCGCCTCGGTGCGCCGGACAGCGGGGATCGTGAGCCTTTTGACTGTCATCAATCTCCTCATCCTCTCGCTCACGACGTATAAAGGGGTGACCTACATGGACTCGGTCGAGTTCTGCGGCACGGTCTGTCATACGGTCATGGAGCCGGAATACACGGCCTATCTGAACTCGCCGCACTCGCGCGTCAAATGCGTCGAATGTCATATCGGTCCGGGAGCGCCCTGGTTCGTTCGCTCAAAACTCTCGGGAGTGGGCCAGGTCTTCGCGACGCTTCTGGACAGCTACTCGCGCCCGATCCCTACGCCCGTGGAGAACCTGCGCCCCTCGCGCGACACGTGCGAACAATGCCATTGGCCGGAGAAATTCACCGGAGACCGGGTGAAGGTCATCACCCGCTTCGCCGAGGATGAAGCGAACACGCCGCTCAAGACCGTGCTCCTCATGCACATCGGTGGGGGGAACACCGGCCACAGGGGCATTCACAGTTGGCACATTGACCCGCGCCGACAAACGACATACATCGCGGCAGATGCGCAGCGGCAGATCATCCCCTGGGTGCAGGTGCGCGAAGCCGATGGGACGGTGAAGGAGTTCGTCGCCCAGGACGCTTCGTTGACCCCGGATCAACTGGCTCGCGCCGAGCGCCGCGTCATGGACTGCATAGATTGTCACAATCGGCCGACGCACATCTTCAAGCTGCCGGATCAGGCGATGGATGAAGCTCTGGAGATGGGCCGCATAGACCGCACGCTCCCCTACATCAAGAAGCTGGGCGTCGAAGTCCTGCGCGCGGCCGCCGAGTCTCAGGGAAATGCATCGGAAGAGATCGCGCGCCGCGTTCGCGCCTTCTATCAGCAGAAGTACCCCGATCTCCTCCGCTCTCGCCGCGAGGCGATCGAAGCGGCGATCCGCGAACTCTCGGCCATCCTTCGCCGGAACGTCTTCCCCTCCATGAGAGTGACCTGGGGGACATATCCGGACAACATCGGCCACACGCGGTTCCCGGGATGCTTCCGCTGTCATGATGAACAGCATGTGAGCCGAGAGGGACAGGCGATCAGCCAGAGCTGCGATCTCTGCCACACGCTTCTGGCGGTCGAAGAACCGAACCCTCCCGTGCTGCAGCAGTTGAACATTCGATAGACCTGCGAGGTGAAGCATGACGCTGCTCAGAGAGATTCTTCGGAACGCACAATCCCATCCCCGACGTCTCTTCAGCGGGCTGTGCGCCCTGGCCCTCTCTCTTGTCCTCGGCGCTCTCTGGCAGAAGGAACGCGCGGGGACTCTACGGCAGGGGCCCGGCTCCCTTTCTGCGTCTCCGCAACAGGAGAGCCCCTTTGTGGGATCGGAGACCTGCAAGATGTGCCACGAAGACCTCTACACGCACTTCGCGCGCACGGCCCATTTTCTGACCCTCAGCAGCCCGAAATACAAGGAATCGGAGAAGGGCTGCGAGGCCTGTCACGGTCCGGGCAAAGAGCATGTAGAGGGCGGAGGGGACGCGACGAAGATCTTCGGATTTCGCGGGCGCCCGATCTCGGAGCAAAATGCCCGATGCCTCGCCTGCCACGAGCGCCAGGAGGAGCGCCACAATTTCCGACAGTCCGAACACGGCCTCACTCAGGTGGCCTGCAGCGATTGTCACTCCTCGCATGCGCCGATCCTCATCGAAGACCTGCTCGTGAAGCGCCCTCCCGATCTCTGTTACCAGTGCCACGCAGAGGTGCGCCAGGAGTTCGCCCGCCCGTTTCATCACCGCGTCCCCGAAGGAGGGATGAGCTGCACGACCTGTCATAATCAACATGGAGGCTTCAATGTCGCTCAGACGCGCGAGGCCTCGGGAGGGACCGATCCCATTTGCCTGAAGTGCCATACGGACAAACAGGGTCCCTTTGTCTTCGAGCACGCTCCGGTGAAGCTCGAAGGGTGCACAATTTGTCATGTCCCGCACGGCTCCAATAATCCGCGGCTCCTCACGCGCGCCAACGTGCACCTGCTCTGCCTGGAATGCCACGCCGATACCCCCGGCATCCTGGGTCCAGAGCCTCCGGCCTTTCACGACATTCGTCAGCCGCGCTTTCAAAACTGTACGACCTGCCATGTGCGGATCCATGGCTCCAACGTCAACCGCTTCTTCTTCCAATAGGAGGGAGGATATGCTTCTCGGCTCATGGGGAAATGATCGGGGTGTCCGGCAAACCGTTCTCTCCGTCCGCGGGCTCCGGAAGGCTCTTGCGCTCATTGGGCTTCTGAGTCTCTGGGGATCGGTCGCTCTCGGCGTGAAGGCTCAGGAGACGTCTGCGCAAACCGCACCGGAAGGCCTTCGGCTCAGCAGTATGATCGCGCAGAGCACGTTCGAGTTCGGATGGCGTCAGCTCTTCCTGGGGGGGAACCGCGATCTCTATCGCAGTCACATCAACCTGGACGAGGGATTGCGCCTGTTCGGCCTCACCTTCGCCTCCCGGTATCCGGAGAACACGGGCCCGCTCTTTGACGTGCTCGCTTACAGTATGGCGAGCTGGGGAGGGGATCCCTATAACACGGCGGCTCTGCGCGTGGAGAAACGCGGCCTCTACCGCTTCGACTTCGCCTACAGCCGGATCGCCTACTACAACTTTCTGCCGACGTTCGCCAATCCTCTGCTTGGGCGCGGGGAGCTTCTGGGCCAGCACAGCCGAGATGCGGCGCGCCGTCGCTCGGAATATCGCCTGACGCTCTTTCCGGATGCCGACTTCCGACTCCACTTCGGATACGAGCGGAACGCGCAGTTTGGCTTCGCTCTGACGACCTTCCCGATCGGTCTGGACGAATTCCTCCTGCAGGACCCTCTGCGCGTGACGACGGACGACTATCGGGTGGGGGCGGATTTCCGTCTCGGGCGCATACACGTTACTGTGGAACAAGGGTTCCGCGCTTTCAAAAACGACATTCACACGAACCAGCCCGAGGGAGCGCCCAATCTCGGGAACAATCGGAACCCGGCCAATCCCACCTCCGCGAACCCGCAGCAGATTCTGCTCACGGCGTTCGAACACAATGTGGGGATCCGCGGGTTGGTACCGACGACGCGCCTGGGCCTTCATGGTCACCTCCACCGCACGTTGCTGATCACCGGGCGTTTCGCCTATAGCGAAGCGAGCGTAGATGTCGCGCGCCAGGAGCAGGGGACGGGCACGCTCTTCGACCTCTCGGTCCTCCGCTACGTCACAGCCTACACCTCGTCCAGCCTCGCTCAGGCATCGCGCCCCAATGCCCTGGCCGACCTGAGCGCGAATTATCGCCCGCATCGGCGCGTGACCCTCACGAACTCCATCCGATTCTCCCATTTCACGATCGCCGGAGACGTGCGCACGCAAACGCAACAGCAACTCGGGACGGATCTGCGCGGCCTCCCTTCGGTCCCCCCCACGCGCACGGTTCAGGAGAGCCTGGGAGCCCACACTTCGGTGGATTCGCTGCTGAATCGTCTTGAGGGGACTCTGGAACTCACGCCGCGCCTTCTCCTGCGCGCCGGCTATCGCCTCACCCATCGGCGCGTCGCGCTGCAACGTCCCGAGGCAGACGCGCGGGAGGAATCCGAGCTGACCACCCATGCGTTCCTGGGAGGCCTCAGCCTGCGCGCCAGCTCCGCGTTCCGGCTTTTCTCTCAGATCGAACGAGGGACCAGCGACAACGTCTTCACGCGCGTGGCTCCCTATCGCTTTACGCGACTTCGCCTCCGCGCTCAGTACCGACCGAGGGCATCGCTCACGCTCAGCGCACAGGGGATCCTCACGGACTCTCGGAATCCCAATCCCCTGGTGGACAACGTGCGTCGGAACCGCGGCCTGACGCTCACGACACTCTGGACGCCCAGCGAGCGCCTGGCCCTCTCGCTCAGCTACACGCGATCGGACATCACCTCTTCGATTCTCATCCTCCATCCGCGCCTTCGCACGATCGAATCCTCGCGCTATGTGTCCGACGATAACGTCGTGGAGGGCGACCTCACACTCTCCCCCCTTCCTGATCTGCGACTCGCGTTCGGCTACTCCATTGTGAACGCTCAGGGAACGCTTCCGCTGAACTTCCACCAACCGCGCGGGATGATCTCGTACACGTTCCCCAAACGCTTTACCTGGAGCGTCGGCTGGAGATGGTATGGATATAACCGAAAGGGGCTCGCTCTGGAAGACTACCGCGCCCACACGCTGACCAGCAGCTTGAAGATCACGTTCTGAGACGACGAATTCCCGCAACTCTTGGGGAAGGCGAAGCGCCCGTTTCGACCTAGAGCGTCCCTGTTCTGATCGCCTGCACGCATCCGGCGACCGGGGGCAGAGGCGTTTGAAACAGCCATTCCACCTTCACCCAGAATCCCGGCACAGCCTCGCTCTCAATCCGCCCCTCCTCACGCCGCTCCACCTCGTACGCCCCTCCCCGCAACCGATGCACCCATACAACTCCCTCCCCCCATCCACAACCCAATACTCTCGCACACCCCCCGCCGCATAATCCCCAGGCTTCTCCCGCAACATCCGCGTCGAAGGACTCGCCACCTCAATGACCAACACCGGCCTGCTCCCATCGCGTTGTGATGTCCAGGGATTGACCGGCAATTTATTTCTTCTCCTCCTTGGGCTCGATGTAGCTCCGGCGGTGCTGGACTTCCAGGCGATCGTTATCGGGCCGACCGTCGCCATCCACATCCACGAGGACCTGGATCTTCCGCCGCTTCCCTTCGCGACGCAGATTGGTCGGTGTGTAGCCGAGCGTATATTGCGTGCGGAGCATGATCGAGATGGATTCGAGCACCGAGGGCAAGGCTCCCTGAAAGCGCACGCTGTAGAAACGCCCCCCGCTGACTTCGGCGAAGGTTTTCAACGTGTTCTGCGCCTGCAGGAAGGTGAGTCGGGATTCCGGAGGGAGGCGGTGTTCCAGCAGCAGGTAAGCCAACTCTCCGATGCCGATCGCATAGATGGGCACGCCGGCGTTCTCCACGATCTTGCGCGCCTCGTCGTAGTTGATCTTGCTGAACGTATCAATCCCGATGGCGACCAGCAGAACAGCCGTGCGCCCTTCGATCTCCTGCAATCCCGTGTACTGGGCTCCGTCTAACTCTCCACCGCGCAGAACGAAGTTCAGGGCATCGAAGAGATTGCTCTCGCTGAAGGCCGGGTAGTTGCGGATGAGCAGATAGACGGCCTCGCGCAGGCGCGCCGGGCTATCAGTGAAATCGGTCAGCACAGCCGGCCGGATGTCAAAAGCGACGATGGCCACGTAATCGCCCGGCTTGACGAAGCGCGTCACAAAGAGGCCGGCCGGATTGATCACCTCCTCGCGGAACCATTCGATCTGCCGGCTGTACTCGAGCAGCATCACGAGCGTGATCGGCGATTCCTCTCCGCTGAAGGTCACGATCTCCTGTCGAACACCATCCTCCAGGACGGTGAAATTCTGCTTCTTCAATCCCGTGTAGACACGCCCCGTCTTCTTATCGAAGACGACGACGGGGACGGTGACCAGATCGGCCTTGAGGCGGATCGGTTCTCCCTGAGCCGGAGTTTCCGGCTCTCGCTGAGCGGGACCTTGCGGCGCGTCAGGCTTTGACGCGGAGGGTTTTTGCTCTCCAGATGCCGGCTTCTCTTCGGGAGGGGGAGGCTGGGGACGCTCGCGCCGCGGCGGGCGCCGACCGGCCTGCTCGCCCAAGAGCGCTCCGCCATGCGAAGGCCCAAGCAGAAAGCTCACCAGGAAGAATCCAAACAGGACATTTCGTGCCAAAGCACGCGCGCGGACCCGAAGGGAGGACAACGCCTTATTCGCTTTTCTCGACATGGGCTCCTCCGCCCTAATCCTATCAGGATATCGCGAGGGCGACAAGCCGAAGAGCACGGCGACAAGTCAAGAGATCGTCGCCCGGAGCCCCGGGGCCTGTCCGTGAAGACGCGATCCCGCAGAATTGGCGAGAGCACGGCGAACTCCTCGGGCTCTTTCCCTCCTGACGGCCGCAATGGACACCGGCAACTCTGTTCCCTCCCCCACCGGAGCCCTCTCGTTCTGCAGCCCACAAGAGGAGGTCCGCTCCCGTGAACCCTACTCACGCCTGCCCCGGGTGATCTCGGCGCCGGGACCCGTACGCGCTTGACGGCCAAGAGGGGTCCATGCCACTATCACAAGCTTTGAAAATGAAGGTCCTGGTTATTGGCTCCGGAGGACGCGAACACGCGCTCAGTTGGTCGCTCTCCCGCAGCCCGGGAGTAAGGGAGCTGGTGTGCGTTCCGGGGAACGGAGGCATGGCTGAACTGGCGCGCTGCGTATCGGCTGACGTGGGGGATCCGCGCGCGCTGGCCGATGTCGCTCAGGCCGAAGGAGCGACTCTTACGTTCGTCGGTCCGGAGCTACCGCTTGTCCGCGGGGTCGCGGATGAGTTCGCCCGTCGAGGCCTGCGGATCGTCGGTCCCACGGCGCAGGCCGCTCGACTGGAAGGAAGCAAGGCCTTCGCCAAGGAGTTCATGGCGCGACATGGGATCCCGACGGCGCGCTTCCTCCTCTGCGATTCTCCTGCGGAAGCGCGGCGCGCGATCGCTTCGGGACGCCTGGGCTTCCCCCTGGTGATCAAGGCCGATGGCCTGGCCGCCGGCAAAGGTGTGAGCCTCGCCCAGACACCGAGCGAAGCCGATGCGATCATCGAGCGCTTCATGGTTCAGAAGGTGCTCGGAGCGGCAGGCGAGCGCGTCGTGTTGGAGGAGTATCTGGTCGGGCGCGAATGCAGCTTTCTGCTCTTCACGGATGGAGAATCCATTCTCCCACTGCCTCCGGCGCAAGATTACAAACGCGCATGGGACGGAGATCGGGGGCCGAATACGGGAGGCATGGGCGCTTTCTCCACGTCGTCCCTTCTGGATGACGCGACGCGCGAACGCATCCTGCGCGAGATCGCGCGTCCCACTTTGGAAGCGGCGGCGCAGGAGGGGTTCCCCTATCGCGGCGTGCTCTATATCGGCTTGATGCTCACCGCAGAGGGACCGCGCGTGCTCGAATACAACGTCCGGCTGGGCGATCCGGAGGCTCAGGTAATCTTGCCGCGCCTGGAGAGCGACTTGCTGGAGATCGGCGAGGCCCTCGTCGCGGGCGAACTCCGGCGCGTGCGTCCGCGCTGGAGCGCAGATGCGACGCTCTGTCTGGTGCTGGCTTCAGGAGGCTATCCGGAGGCCTATGAGGTCGGGTACCCCATTGGCGGTCTGGAGGACGCCGCTCGCCTTGAGGGCGTCGTGATCTTTCACGCGGGGACGCGGCGAACGCCCGAAGGAGGGTTTGTCACCTCGGGAGGGCGCGTCCTGAACGTCGTCGCGCGCGGGCGCACTCTGGCGGAAGCGCGCCAAAGGGCCTATACGGCCGCCTCCCGCATCACCTTCGAGAAGATGTACTATCGGCGCGACATCGGAGCCGGCGCGACCGCCTGAGACTTCCCGGATAGTCCCCTCTCCCACTTTGTGGTAAACTATGGCCATGAGTTCGGCGTATAACGAGACGGATCAAACGAGGCTTTTCAGGAGGCATGGGCCAGGATGTGGCAACGGCTGAAACGACTTCTGCGGGCCCTCTTTGGGGGATTCCTGGAGCGCGCGGAGGATCCCGAGCTGATCCTGCAGCAGGTCATCCGCGATATGCGCGACAAGCTCCCTCAGATGAATGAGAACGTCGCCCAGGTCATGGCCACGCAAAAACTGCTGGAGAAGGAGGTCGCCACCCTGGAGCGCGAGATCACCGAATTCGACGCCAAGATCCGCGCCGCCATCGCCAAAGGGCGGGACGATCTGGCGACCGCGTTCATCAGCGCCATGCAGGAAAAACAGGTCGCCCTGGAACGCTCGCGCCAGCAACTGGAGGCTGCGCGCCGCGCTTCGGAACAAGCGATTCGCTTTCGCGACAACTACGTCTTGCAACTGAAGAAACGGCAACAGGAGGCCATGCAACTGATCGCCGAACACCGCCGCGCGCGCATTCAAGAGCAACTGGCTCAGGCGATGGCCAGTTTTCAGCTCGGCGATGAGGCCGGGACCTTCGAGGAGATGCGCGAGAAAGTGGCTCGGCGCGTCGCGACAGCGGAAGCGAAGATGGAACTCGCAGCGACCAGTGTCGAGAACCAGATCACCGAGATCGAAAAGGAAGCTCTCTCGATGCACGTCCAGGACATGCTGATCGCCTACAAGCGGCAGATGGGACTTTTGCCAGAGGCTCCGGCCAGCTCGCTTCCGGCGGCCGAGACGACGGCCCTTCCGGAGAAGACGCTCGGTCCCGGCGAGCCGGAAGAGACGCCACGCTCAGAACCGATGAAGACCAACGAAGGATGAGCCGCCGAATCCCTCAGCCGATGCCGGAGGGCTGCGAATCGGTGACGCGCCGCGGACTCGCGGATCCGTCGGGTCGAGCGCACGCGGGCTGAGCGTGGCATCGCAGGTGGGTGAAGACTCGGCCATGTCGAAACGACTCGCCTATATTTGGGAAGCCCTCAAAGAGCCCGTGAATCTCTGGGCTCTGGTCGGTCTGCTGGCGGCCGCCATCTATGTGGCTCCCCCCTGGGATCTCTTCGTGCTGCTCGGGGGCGCCGCGGCCGAAGTCCTCTATCTCATGACGGTGCCCGCGACAACGGCCTATCAGCGCCTTGTGGAGCGCCGACGACAAGAGCGCGCGGCCGCTGAACGACACCGCGCGCGCGAGGAGTTAATCAAATCGTTCGATCCGCGCGAGCGCGAGGCCGTCGAATACCTCCGATGGCTGAAGAAACAGATCTACGCCAACTACCTGCGCTTCACGCGCGCCAAAAGCGTGCCCGCCGATATCCGCACGCTCGACGCCATGTGGGAACGCTTCGTGGATTTCCTGGACCTCTACCGCCGATGCAAGACGCACTTGCGCACCTTCAATCGCCAGGCCATTCTCAACCAGATCGCTCAGGCCGAACGGGCTCTCCAGACGGCGGACGAGAAGACGCGGAAGGTGATCGAGAACAACCTCACCATCCTGCGCGGGCGACTCTCCGAATACGAGAGCATCGAACGCGCCGCCAAGCTCCTGGAAGCGCAACTGCAGACGATCGAGAACTTCTTCGGACTGGTCAACGACAAGGTCATGACGATGTCCTCGGTGGAGAGCCTCGCCGCCTTGGATTTCGAATCGGTCCTCTCCAGCATCGAGATGACGCGCTCGGTCCTGGAAGAGACAGCTCCTCTGATGAGCGCTCTGGAAGCACTGGAGCGCGAGCGGATTCCGCCGCTCACCCGGCAGCGTCAGTGATTCATGTCGCGACCCAAGCCCTTCCTCTCGCTTGAGGAGATCACGCGCCTGCCGCGCTGGGCGGGCGAACTGGTCCGGAAATACTACGCCGGCGAAGCGAGCCATTTCCTGCTGCATCACAATGTCTTCGATCTCGTCCCGGCCGACGGCCAATATGTGAGCCTGCTCACGTTCTTGCAGCGGAAGCTGCTCGGCAACAAGAACATCGTCTTCTACAATCGGAGCGAAGGGATCACCTTCGGCTCCCCGGAGGCGGAGCGCCAATTCCTCGCTCATGTGCGCGTGGCCGATCCGCTCGTGAGCCGCGAGACTCTGCGGACGCTCCCGCGAGAGCCCGGCCGCGCTCTTCCGCTCATCGAGCGGTACCTCTTTCACGGGGATCAGGTCGCCGTCGTCATCAGTTTCCTGGAGACGCTCGTCCCGGCGGGCGAGATCGGATACCTGAGCGGTGAGGATCGCAACACCCTGGTCACTCTGCAACGCTGGATCACCAGCTCCCGACTTCTCCATTCGGACAACATTGTGATCCTCATTGCGGAGAACCTCGCCGACGTCAATGCGCGCATCCGCGAGAATTCGCGTCTGGTGACCCTGGAGATCCCTTATCCGGATGAGGCTGAGCGCCTGGCCTTCATCCGTCACTTCCTCAGCCTCACGCCGGGCGTGCGCCTGCAGAGGGATGAACAGCAGTTGGCCGCGCTCACCTCGGGGCTCAACTGCGTCCATCTGAATGCTCTGCTGCGGAGTGCGCAACTCGATCCACAAGGGTTGACCTTCGAAGCCGTCCGGCGCAAGAAGAAAGAGATCATCGAGAGCGAGTGCTTCGGACTCATCGAATTCGTGACGCCCGAACATGGGCTGGAGAACGTCGGGGGAATGACGGTCGCCAAGGAGTTCCTGCGGAGCATCGCCGAGACGATCCGGCAAGGACGCCGGGAGGAAGCGCCCATGGGCATTCTCCTCTGCGGCCCCGTGGGCACGGGGAAGACCTTCCTGGCCGAATGCTTCGCCAGAGATTGCGGGTTGAATGTCGTCGAGTTCAAGAATTTTCGCGAGAAATGGGTGGGTTCGACCGAAGCCAATCTCGAAAAGATCCTCCATCTGCTGCAGACGCTGGCGCCGATTGTCGTGCTCATGGACGAGGCCGATGCCGCTTTGGGGACGCGCCGCGCCGAAGGCGATAGCGGCGTGAGCGCGCGCGTGTTCTCCAAGATCGCGAGCGCGATGGGGGATACGCGGAATCGGGGGCGCATCCTCTGGATCCTCATGACCTGCCGACCCGACCTGCTCCCCATTGATCTCAAGCGGCAGGGCCGGTGCGAAGAGCATATCGCGCTCTTTTACCCGCAGACGGAGGAGGAGCGTTTGGAGATCGTGCAGGCGATGATTCGGAAGAACAGGATCCGGCACGCCATCGAGGATTGGTCGCCGATCACGCGGCATCCGGAGGAACTCTCGGGCGCCGACATCGAGTCCATGCTCATTCGCGCGCGGCGGCTGGCGCGGCAGGCTCAACGAGACGTCGTGCTCCCGGAAGACCTCGAGCGCGTGGCCCGCGAGTTCATCCCGGCGCGCGACGAACTGGCCCTGGAGTATCAAACGCTCGTGGCCATTCTGGAGGCGACCTCGCGCGAGATGATCCCGCCGAAATACCGGCACCTCTCCCCGACCGAGATCAGCCGCCGTGTCGAAGAGCTTCGGCCTCTGGTCGGGTGAAAGACAAAGGCGCGCGCCGGAGAGCCGACTCTTCTCCATCCGACCGAAGAAGACAAGAAGGAGGACAGGCGATGACCATCACCACTATGAGGAATGCGCTCATTCTGGGATCACTCGGGGGGCTCCTTCTGCCTCCTCTCCCTGCCGAAGCGCCTCGCCTCATCGCGCAAGATCGCTGGCAGGCGCGCTCGATGGTGATCTCACGTCAGGGCATTGTCGCGAGCGAGCATCCGCTGGCCTCGCAAGTGGGCGCGATGATCCTGGCCCGAGGAGGACACGCCGTGGACGCCGCCATCGCCACTAACGCCGTCATGGGACTGGTCGCCCCGATGAGCAATGGGATCGGCGGCGATCTCTTCGCCCTTGTCTACGAGGCGCGAACCGGTCAGCTCTATGGGCTGAATGCCAGCGGGTGGGCTCCCTCGGGTCTGAGCATCGAATTCGTGAAGCGCCAGGGACACGAGACGATGCCGCAGCGCGGCGTCCATACGGTGACGGTGCCCGGAACCGTGGACGGGTGGGCGAAACTCCATGCCCGCTTCGGACGCCTGAAATGGGCCGATCTCTTCTCGGCTGCGATCCGCTATGCTGAGGAAGGCGTCCCGATCACCGAACTGGTCGCCGAACTCTGGGCGGCCAACGAACGCCTCCTGCGGCAAGATGAAGAAGCCACGCGCACATATCTGCCCGAAGGGCGCGCGCCGCGCGCGGGAGAGGTCTTTCGCAATCCTTCTCTGGCCTGGAGCTATCGGCAGATCGCCGCGCACGGCCCGGAGGCTTTCTACAAGGGAGAGATCGCCCAGCGCCTGCTTCAGACGATCCGTCGGCATGGGGGCACGATGACGGCCGCTGACCTGGCCGAATTCTCCAGCGAATGGGTCGCGCCGATCTCGACGACCTATCGCGGATGGACCATCTACGAGCTCCCCCCCAACGGACAGGGGATCGCCGCCCTGATCATGCTCAACATCATGGAGAATTTCCCTCTGGCCGAATTCGGCCACAACTCGACGCGCGCGCTGCATGTGATGATCGAGGCCAAGAAGCTCGCCTACGCGGATCTCATCCGCTACGTCGCCGATCCTCGATTCGCGCGCATTCCCGTATCGGGCCTCCTCTCGAAAGCCTATGCGCGCCAGCGGGCGCACCTCATTGATTCGGCGAAAGCCCGGTGCGAGGTAGAAGCCGGAACGCCCGAGGACGTCGGGGAGCCCGCCTCGAGGGCGGCGATCGGCGAGGACACCATCTACCTGAGTGTCGTGGACCGCGAGGGGAACATGGTCTCGCTCATTCAGAGCAATTACGAGAACTTCGGATCGGGGCTTGTGGTCGCGGGAGCCGGATTCGCGCTGCAGAATCGAGGGGCCCTTTTTCGTCTGGATCCCGCGCATCCCAATGCGCTGGCTCCGCGCAAGCGCCCTCTGCACACGATCATCCCGGCCTTCATGGAGCACGGGAGCATGCGCATCGCCTTCGGCATCATGGGGGGATGGAACCAAGCGCAGGCGCACGCGCAATTTGTCTCCAACGTCGTGGATCATGGGATGAACATCCAGGCAGCGCTGGAAGCTGCGCGCTTCACCAAGCGGACCTTCGGCGGATGCGATGTGCAGATCGAAGCGCGCGTGCCCGAGCGCG
The DNA here is from genome assembly GCA_964615335.1 of uncultured Clostridia bacterium. GTDB lineage: Bacteria > Acidobacteriota > Blastocatellia > HR10 > HR10 > HR10. Next base: position 48,726 of record CAZTMT010000003.1, on the reverse strand, counting down.
TGCGAGCGGAGCTGCAGGCTCTCGGCCATGAGCTGCAGGTGCGCGGCCCCTACTCCGCCCAAATGGGCGGAGGACAAGCGGTCGCGCGTGATTTCGCCCGAGGCGTGAATTTCGGCGCGTCCGATCCCCGAAAGGACGGAGCTGCCGTGCCGGAGCCCATCATCCCTTGAGAGAGCGGATCACTCCAGTCGCTGCCGAAAACGCCAGACGCTCACGCTCAGCACGGCCACGCCCAACACAAGAAGAGCGACCATCTGAGGCCAGAGGAGGGCGATCCCCGTCCCCTTCAGGAAGACCCCCCGCACGATCTCCAGGAAGTAGCGGACGGGATTCGCATAGGTGAGATACTGCACCGGAAGCGGCATGTTCCGAATCGGGAAGGCGAACCCACTGAGCGTGAACGCCGGCATGAGGAAGAAGAACGAGGCGAGCACGGCCTGCTGCTGCGTGCGCGAGATCGTCGAGATGAAGACGCCCACCCCGAGCGTCGTCATGAGGAAGAGAACGGCGCCCAGGAGCAACACCCCGACGCTCCCTCGAAACGGAACGCGAAAGACCACAAGGGCGGCTCCGCTCACGAGCGCCACATCCAGCAGACCGATCACGGCAAAGGGGATGGTCTTGCCCAGGATCAACTCGGCGGGGCGAAGGGGCGTCACCAGCAATTGCTCCATCGTCCCCAGCTCGCGTTCGCGCACGATGGCCATCGCCGTGAGCACCAGCGTGACGATCGCGATGATGTTGACCAGAACGCCGGGGACGAAGTAATGCCGACTGCGCAGCTCGGGATTGAACCACACGCGGCTCTCCACATGCAGCGTGGGGATCGCGATCGGCGCTTCTTGTTCCAGAGCGCGCGCCGCAGCGTGGCGCTGCTCCCGCGCGCGCCGCACCTGCTGCGCGTAACGTTGCAGAAGGCGCGTCGCGTAGCCCACAAGGATCGAAGCCGTGTTCGAGTTGGTCCCCTCGATGAGAATCTGCACGGCTTCGGTCCGACCGCGCTCAAGCTGCGCGCCCAATCCCGGGCGCACGCGCACGAGCAGAAGCACGCGCCCGCGATCCAAAAGCGCGCGCGCCTCGTCCTCGCGCGTCGGAACCGCCACGATGCGAAAATGCGGCGAGCCCTCGAAAGCGGCGCGCAGAGCGCGACTGGCCGGCGTGCCGTCCAGGTCCATCCATGCCATGGGAGCCCGTTCGACATCCAGGCTGACCGCATAGCCGAAGAGCGTGAGTTGAACAAGCGGAGGCACGAATAACAGGATGCGCATCCGCGGCTCGCGCAGCGCCTGCCGCCACTCCTTCCGAATCATCTCCCGAATGCGATCCCACCGCATCCTCATGCTACTCTGGGCCGAAGACATCGCGCGGTGAGCCCCACGATGGCGCCCGCGTATCCGATGAGAAACACCACCTCCCACAGCAGGAGATCGAGGCCGATCCCTTTCAGGAACAGACCTCGCAGGATCGCGATGAAATACCGCGCCGGAACCAGATAGGTGAGACCTTGCACAAGGCGCGGCATGTTCTCAATGGCGAAGATGAACCCCGACAGCAAGAAGGCCGGCAGAAACGAAGTGAGCATCCCGAGCTGATAGGCGAGTACCTGCGAGCGCACGAGCGCGGAGAGAAAGACCCCCCAGCCGAGCGCGCCCAGCAGGAAAATCCCTCCCGTCACGAGGACCAGCAGCGGATCGCCGCGCAGGGGTACCCGAAAGATGAAAACACCCACGGCGAGCGCCATGAGCATATCCAGCAAACCGATGAGGAAAAACGCGCTCATCTTGCCGAGCACGATCTCCAGAGCGCGCACCGGAGTCGCCAGGAGCGGCTCCATCGTCCCCATCTCCCACTCGCGAGCGATCGTGAGCGACGCAAGCAGTGCGGCAATGAGCATGAGGATGATGGCGATCAGCCCGGGGACGATGTAGTCGCGCGAGCGCATGCGGCTGTTGTACCACACGCGCAGACGCGGCTCCAGAGGAGGCGTCACGGTCCTCCCCTCCGTGCGCAGCAGTACCGACGTCCGCCACCGCTCCGCGTACGCCTGCAGCACGGCCTCCGCGTAGCTCAAGGCGATCGAGGCCGTATTCGCATCGCTTCCATCGAGGATGAGCTGCAAGGAGGCGTCCCGACCGCGCTGCTGTTGCCGCGCATACCCCGCGGGGATGACCAGCGCCAGCAGGCAACGGCCGCGCAGGATCTCCCGTTCCAGAACGGCATAGTCCTCGACGATCCCGAGCACCTCGAAGAAGCGCGACCCGTCAAAGCTCGCGATCACTTCGCGGCTGCGCGGGGTTCGATCGGCATCGTAGACGAGCATCGGGATGCGATCCACATCCAGGCGCAACGCATAGCCGAAAAGAAGCAGCAAGACCACGGGGATGGCGAGCGCCAGAAAAAGGCTCCGCGGATCGCGCCGGATATGGAGCAGCTCCTTACGAGCGATCGCTCGGATTCGCCGCCACGCCATCACGAGTGAGATTCCTGCCCCTGGACCAGGGCGACAAAGACCTCCTCCAGCGAGGGGGAGACGACCTCCCATCGCGAGATCGCGATCCCTTGCGCTCGCAGCGCCCGTTCGATGCGCTCCCGAGCCCGCTCTGGATCGCGAACGCGCACGCGCACACCGGCGCCGGAGAAGGCGATCTGTTCGACGCTCTCCTCGCGCTCGAGCACCTCCAGGCTCCCCAGAAGATCCGAGGATTCCATGTACACAAAGGCCACCGAGGTCAGAGCGCGCGTGAGTGCCATCGGGGCATCCAGCGCCACGATCCGTCCCCGATCCATGAGCGCCAGACGATGACAATACTGGGCTTCGTCCATATAGTGCGTCGTCACGAGGATCGTTCGCCCCATCTCGGCAAGGCGCGCGATCATCTCCCAGAACTGCCGTCGCGCGATCGGGTCCACACCCGATGTCGGCTCGTCCAGAAAAAGAATCGGGGGATCGTGCGCGAGCGCGCACCCGAGAGCGAGACGCTGCCTCCATCCTCCGGGCAGAACACGCGCGAGCGCGCGTCGCCATGCCGTCAGCCCCAGGAGCTGCAGGATCTCCTCCCGACGCTCGCGCGGGCTCCCGTATAATCCGCCGAAGAACTCGATGTTCTCCTCCACAGTCAAATCCTCGTAGAGGGAGAAGCGCTGCGACATGTACCCGATATGCTGTTTGACGCGCTCTCGGTGCTCGAGGACATCGAAACCGGCGACGCGCACGCGTCCCTGCGTCGGCACCAGAAGACCGCAGAGGATGCGGATCGTCGTGGATTTCCCCGCCCCGTTCGGCCCGAGCAGACCGAAGATCTCTCCGTACCGGATCCGGAAGGAGACGTGATCCACGGCGACGAAATCGCCGAAGGTCTTCACCAGGTCCTCGACTTCAACGGCCCACATCGTGTCGCGCTCGGTCACAAGAACACCTCTCCGGGGGAGGGATCGCGCTGGGCGCGCTCCTGCTTTCGGATGAGGGCGATGAAAACGTCCTCCAGGGAAGGGACGATGCGCCGAAACGTCACGTCTGCGATCCCCGCGTCTTCCAGCGCTCGACGCACGGTTTCGATCGAAGCGCGCGCGGGATCCAGGAAGAGGCGAAGCGCTCCGCCGAAAGGTTCGACGCTCAGGACCCCCTCGCACGCGCGAAGCCGGCCAAGGGCGGCTTCCCGATCCCTCGTGAGGACTTCATACCCGAACTCGGGCAACTCGCGCCGCATGAGTTCGACCGGAGCGCACCGCAGGAGCCGCCCCCGATAGAGCAAGCCCAGGCGCGTCGCGCGCTCGGCCTCGTCCAGATAGGCCGTGGTGAAGAGAATCGTCATCCCCTCTTTCCGAAGCTGCGCCAGAAGCGCCCAGAAATCTCGTCGGGAGATGGGATCAATTCCCGTCGTCGGCTCATCCAGCAGCAAAATCTCCGGGCGATGCAGAAGCGCACACGCCAGCGCCAGCTTCCGTTGCATCCCCCCGGAGAGATGCTGCGCCCGACGCCGGCGAAAGGGCTCCAGACGCGTCCAGCGCAGAAGCTCCTCCAGGCGCTCCCGGCGCGCGCAGGCGGGAACGCCATAGAGATCGGCGTAAAAATCGAGATTCTCCTGGACCGACAGATCGCCATAGAGGCCCGAACGCTGCGCCACATATCCCACCCGTTCCCTCACCCGATCCCGCTCGCGACGCACGTCGCATCCGGCGATCCAGATCTCCCCAGCGTCGGGTTCGAGCAATCCGCAGAGCAGGCGCAAACAGGTCGTTTTCCCGGCCCCATCGGGTCCCACGATCCCGAAGATCTCCCCACGCCGGACGTCCAGATCGAGCCGCTCGACAGCCACACCGGACGCGAAGCGCCGCGTCACGCCGCGGGCGCGAACGATCACATCCTCTGGGGGAGGTCCTCCGGGCATCTCACTCCTCCGAACGCGGGCGTCTGGTCACGAATCCTTCAGGAGAATCTCAGCCGTGACCGGCATATTCACCTTCAGCTCCAGATGCGGGTTCTCCACCTCGATCTTGATTCGATAGACGAGGCGGACGCGTTCTTCGGGCGTATGAATCTGCCGAGGGGTGAATTCCGCCTCCGAAGCGATGAACGCGACGCGTCCCCAGTAGACTTTGCCCGGGAAGGAATCGGTCGTCACCCGAACGCGCGCGCCGAGTCTCACCCGTCCCAGGTCGCGCTCGCTCAGATAGGCGCGCACCCAGGGGCGCCGGAGATCCCCCAGAGTGAGCACGGTCGCTCCCGCCGGAAGAACTTCTCCCACTTCCGCAGCCTTCACAAGCACAAGGCCATCGAAAGGAGAGATGAGGATCGTCTCGCGCAACTGCGATTCGATAAGAGCCAGTTCCGCGCGCGCGCGCTCCCGTTCGGCCTGCCGCATCTGCAGCTCCTGCTCGCGACGCCGTAATTCCAGACGCTGCGCTTCCGCATGACGCAAAGCGGCCCGCGCGCGCTCGACCTGCGCTCGGGCGGCATCCACCTGCTCTCGTCGAGGCCCTTCCAGAAGGAGGGCCAGCCGCTGATGCGCCTGCTCGCGCTGGGCGCTCGCACTCTCGTAGCGCGTCCTCGCCTGATCGTACTGCGCCGTCGAGATCTCATCCTTCTGGTAAAGGGCCTGCGCGCGCTCCCAATCCCGACGCGCGCGCTCGTACTCGGCCTCGGCGTAACGCAAGGCGGCGCGCGCCTGCTCGATCTCCTGGACGCGCGTTCCGGAGAGCAGCTCCTGAAGCTGAGCTTCAGCCTGCTGCAAGGCTGCTTGCCGCTCGGCGATCTGCGCCTGCAGAGTCTCGCGCAGATAGGCGATCGCCGTCTGCAATTGCGCGATCTGTGACTCGGCGACGCGCACGGCAGCCTGCGCGCGCTCCCGCTGCTGCTCCAACTGCTCCCGATCCAAACGCGCCAGGACGGCTCCCTGGCGCACCACGTCCCCCTCTCGCACCAGAAGCTCGACGAGTCGCCCGGAGACTTTGAAGGCCAGATCCGCTTCGGTCGCCTCAATGTTCCCAAAGACGAGGATTCGATCCTCTGGACCGCCCCTCCACCACCGCTTCAAGATCCCCCCGATCGTGGCGACTCCTGCGATCCCCAAAAGGAGCGCGATGAGGATTCGCTTCCTCATAATCACGGGCACCAGGGACTCATCCCGATCTCGAATCGAAGCGAGAGCGCATGAAATCCCCCCTCAGGATCCCTCTTCCGCCAGAGGCCTGCCAACCATCTGACGATACTGCAAGCGATAGAGCCGCGCATACAGTCCGTCGCGCTTCAATAATTCCGCATGCGAGCCGATCTCCCGCACCCGCCCTTTGTGAAGCACAACGATTCGATCGGCCCTCTGGATCGTCGAGAGCCGATGAGCGATGATCACGCTCGTGCGCCCCTTCAGAAGGGCTTCCAAGGCCTCTTGCAGAAGCCCCTCCGTATGCGGATCCACATGAGCCGTCGCCTCATCCAGGATGAGGATCGGGGGATCGAAAGCCAGAGCCCGCGCGAAGGCGATCAATTGCTTCTGCCCGGTCGAAAGCCGAGCCCCGCGCTCGCCGACCTCCGTCGCGTACCCGCGCGGCAACCGCTCGATGACCTCCTCAAGGTGGGCGCGGCGCGCTACCTCCCGCACGCGCTCCTCCGAAATGCGCGGCTCGCCCAGACGAATGTTCGTCACCACATCTCCGGAGAAGAGGAAGACATCTTGCGGCACCAGAGCGAAGGCGCGCCGCAAGGCGGACAGATCCCACTCCCGAAGATCTCGGCCATCCAGCAGAATCGCTCCCCTCTGGACGTCGTAGAAGCGGAGCAGCAGATGCGCGAGCGTCGTCTTGCCCGCGCCCGTCGGCCCGACTACGGCGACCGTCTCCCCGGGATGAATCTGGAAAGAGACATCGCGCAGGACCCATTCCTCTCCCTCGTACGCGAACCAGACGTTCCGAAATTCGATATGCCCCCGCACGCGCTCGGGGCGATACCTCCCTGACGAGGACACGGCGATGGGTGTATCCAGGAGGGCGAAGATGCGTTCGGAAGCCGCCAGGGCCGATTGCAGAATGTTGTACTTCTCGCTCAGATCGGAAATGGGCTGGAAGAATCGCTGCGAGAGCTGCACGAACCCGATCAGCGCCCCGAGCGTCAGATGTCCCTCCAGAACCCGATGTCCCCCGTACCAGATGATGAGCGCAATCCCCAGAGCGCTCACCAGCTCCACGGCCGGGAAGAAGACGGCGTAATAGAAGATCGTCTCCAGATTCGCCTGGCGGTGATCGGCATTCAGGCGATCGAACTGCTCGAAGCTCTGCCGCCGCGCGTTGAAGAGCTGAACGGTCGCCATGCCCGTGATGTGCTCCTGCAGGAAGGCATTCAAGCGCGCCAGGCGCGTGCGCACCTCGCGATAGGCCCGGCGCGCATTCGCCCGGAACCAGAGCGTCACCACGACAAGCAGCGGAAGGACGAGAAAGGCGACCAGCGCCAGCCGCCAGTTCAAATAGAACATGAGACCGACGATCCCCAGAAGCAGAAAGACATCCTGAAAGAAAGAGACCACCCCGGCCGTGAACAGCTCGTTGAGCGCATCCACATCTGTCGTCAGGCGCGTCATCAATCGGCCGACCGGATGGCGATCATAGAACCGCACGTCCACGCGCTGTAGATGTTCGAAGATCCGCTCCCTGAGATCGAACATGAGCTGCTGTCCGAGCGCCTGAACGAGCACCGTCTGCCCATAGCTCAAAGCGAAATGCACAAGCAGAGAGGCCAGAAAAAGTCCCCCGACCAGATGCAGCCCCATGAGAGGAGAGAGCGACCATCCGAGCGCCCCGAGAGCGCGCTCGGCCAGAGCTGCCAGAGGACTCATCCCAGGGCGCGGATGGATGAAGAGATCCACCGCGATAACGGTCAGGGCTGGTCCGGCCAGTTGAACAAGCGAAGCCCCCAGGATGAGCAGAACGGCAATCAGCAGCGTTCGCCGATGCGGCCGCAAGAATCCCAGCAGCCGCCGCATCAGCCGCGCATCGTACGCTCTCCCGAGAACGTCTTCCTCGCGAACCAGATCCACAGGCGCCCTCACGGCAAGCAAAGTACCAGTCCGTCAGCGCGAGCGTCAAGCCGTTGACTCCGGCGCGTGTTTTTCGGTCACGGCTGGACGAGGCGTTCGCGGCGAGCCCAGGACCGCTTCACCAGAGCGGAGAAGAGAATGAGGCTCGGAATCTCCAGGATGGGTTCCACCACCTGACTGAGCGCGACGATCGGATGCTCCGGGAAGAGAACCAGAGCGAGCGGCAGAACAAGCGGCGAATTCCGAGCCATCGCCGTGCAGGCCAGAGCCAAGAAGCGTTCTCGCGGATACCGAAGGCGACGCGCCAGGATCCACGCGATCCCGAGCGAGAGCCCATAGAAGAGAAGAAGCGGAGGGGCCAGTCGCAGAAAGAGCATCGGGTGCGCAAGCACGATCCCCCCCTGGCTCGCGAACATGGCCAGCACCACGAGCGCCAGGGCGAGAAATCCCATGGGCACGAGCTCCGGTCGCTCCCCCCATCGCCGCCGAAAGAGCTGCGCCAGAAGCAGAGGGAGCCCGACAAAAAGAAGAAGCGCGCGCCCGGCCTCCCCCCACTCCATCGGAAGCCAGGCCGAGGTGAAGAGCCACAGATAAACGGGTAAAAGAGCGAGCTGAAGGACGAGATTCCACGGCAACACCGCGAGATTGCGCGCCACATCGCCCCCGACCAGATGCGTGAAGATGAGATACCAGTCCGTGCAGGGCGTCAGAAGCGCCAGGAATAACCCCACGCGCAATTCTGGCACATCGGGCAGAAAGAGACGTCCCAGAAGGAAAGCGAGTACAGGCGCGCTGACGAAATTCATGCCGAGGACCGAGAGCACGTACTTCCGATCGCGAACCGCTTCGCGAAGCCGCTCCAGCGAGACGCGCGCAAAAAGGGTGAAAAGCACCAGCACCAGAAGCGGAGAGATCGCCCGTTCGGAGAGGCGAGCCGTCTCAGGCCACTGCGTGGAAAGAAACGTGCCCACACCGGCAGCGCCCAGCAGCACGGCCGGCTCCTTCAGATCGCGCCAGAGCGACACGCGCTCATGGACCGCGCACGTCTCCATGACTGCGATTCTAGCCAGGAGAGCAAGCCGAGAGCAACCGAGGGCGCCGCCCTGTATTTTCCCCGAAGCCCCATAGCGCGCGTCCTTCCCGAACGGTATAATGCTCTCCCCATGAGAGAGCCCCACGCGCGGAGGAGACAATGAAGCGGCAGGTGGCAGCGCGGTGCGCGCAGATCGCGTTCTCCGAAATCGCCCGGATTCGGAACCGCCTTCTGGAGCTCGGTCCCGGTCACTCCGTCTATCCTCTTCACGCAGGCGAACCCTTCTTCGAGACGCCCGATTTCATCAAAGAGGCGGCCGTTCGCGCTCTGCGGGAGAATCGCACCCGATACGCGCCCTCAAGCGGCATCCCGGAGTTGCGCGCAGCGATCATCGAGAAGGTGCGCCGGAAAAACAGAATTCCGGCCGAGGCCGACCAGGCGGTTGTCACAAGCGGCGGGCTTCATGGACTGCTGGTCGCCTTGCTGGCCACAGTCAACCCCGGCGATGAAGTCCTGATCTTCTCCCCCTACTGGACGCCGATGCGGGATCTCGTCGCTCTGGCCGGCGGACGGCTTCGACTCGTCCGCTGGACGGAAGCGCGAGAGCGCGGATGCCGACGCGCCCTCCAGAAGCACGCGACATCCCGTAGCCGCGTCCTACTGGTGAACACACCCGCCAACCCCACGGGGTTCGTCCTCACGGCCGGAGAGCTTCAGGAGATCGCCGATTTCGCTCGGGAACGCGATTTGGTGGTGATCTCCGACGAGGCTTATGAGGACCTGACGTTTGAGACCCCTCACGTCTCGATCGCTTCTTTGCCCGGGATGCTCGAGCGCACGCTGAGCGTCTTCACGCTCTCGAAATCCTACGCCATGACGGGATGGCGTGTCGGATACGTCGTCGCGCCCGACCCCTGGATGAGCGCGCTGCGAAAACTGGTCCTCAACACGGTCAACGTCGTGAGCACGCCGATGCAATGGGCGGCCGTCGCCGCTCTCACCGAAGGCGAAGACTTCATCGCGCAGGCGCGCGAGGCCTATCGCCAGAGGCGCGATCGGCTCGTGCAGGGGCTTCGAGAACTGGGCTTCATCTGCGATCTCCCGCAGGGGACGTTTTACGCCTTCCCCAACGTGGAGCCGGTCCTCGGATCTAAAAGCTGGGACGCCTTCGATCGGCTCCTCACGCGAACGGGCGTCGCGACAGTCCCCGGAGTCGTCTTCGGCCCCCATGGAGAAGGACATTTGCGGTTCACCTTCTCCGTGACGATGGACGTTCTGGAAGCCGCTCTGGACGCGATGCGAAGAATGCTCTGAAGGAGCACCGATGGCTCACTCTGCGGGCCAGCGCCAACGCGCCAGCACATCGGCGATCTGATCGAGCGCCCACTCCGCCTCCGATTCCGAGATGACATAGGGGGGCATGAAGTAGAGCACATTCCCGAGCGGACGCAACAAGAGTCCGCGACGGAGGAATTCGGCGCTGAGCATGGGTCCGATGCGATCCAGATACCCTTCGGCCTCCTTCGTCTGTTTATCCCGCACCAGCTCCAGAATCCCCACGCCGCCCAGGACCCGCACATCCCCCACATGGGGAAAGGCACGCATGGGCTCCAGGCGAGCGCGCAACTGTTTCTCCAGCGCGATCACACGAGAGAGCGTCCCCTCGGTGCGCAACAACTCCAGGCTGGCCAGAGCGACGGCGCAGGCCAGCGGATTGGCCGTGTACGAGTGGCCGTGAAAGAACGTGCGGCGCCGGTCTGGGCTCAGGAAGGCCTCGTAGACAGCCTCGGTCGTCGCCGTCACTCCGAGCGGGAGGTATCCCCCGGTGAGCGCTTTGGACAAGCACATGATGTCAGGGCGCACCCCGGCGTGCTCGCAGGCAAACATGTGCCCCGTTCGTCCGAATCCCGTCAGGACCTCATCGGCGATGAGCAGCACGCCGAAGCGATCGCACAGGCGCCGCACGCCCGCCAGAAACTCCGCGGGCCAGACGATCATGCCTCCCGCTCCCTGAAGCATGGGCTCGATGATCACCGCCGCGACGCGATCCCCTTCCTCGGCGAGAACGCGCTCCAGATCCCCCAGGCACGCGATCTGACAGGTGGGGCGCGTCAGCCCGAGCGGACACCGATAGCAGTAGGGGGCATGGGCGCGCCGCACGCGAAAGAGCAAGGGCGCAAATGGCTCGGTGAAGACGGACGCTTCGCTGACGGACATCGCCCCAAAGGTATCTCCGTGATAGGCGTAATGCAGGGCGACGAGCGTGTGGCGTTGCTTCTCTCCCCGATTCCACCAGTATTGCAGCGCCATTTTGAGCGCCACCTCGACGGCCGTCGAACCATCGTCCGAATAGAAGATGCGCGTGAGTCCGGGCGGCAAAAGGGCCACTAGCTGTTCGGCCAGCTCAACGGCCGGCCGATGCGTGCACCCGGCGAAGATGACGTGTTCGAGCTCCTGCGCCTGCCGCAGAAGCGCTTCGGTGAGTTTCGGATGGCTGTGCCCGTGAATGTTCACCCACCAGGAGGAGATCCCGTCGAGCAAGCGCCGTCCATCCTCCGTGTAAAGATAAACGCCCTGCCCGCGCACGATCGGCAGCGGGGGAGGCGCCGTCAGCATCTGCGTGTAGGGATGCCAGAGATATCGGCGATCGCGCGCGACCAGCTCGCTCATGACCAGCACTCCCGAAGACGCCCTTGCGGATCCAGTTCCTGGCGCGCCCACGCGCTGAGGGCATGGGCGGTGAGCGGCTCCCAGATCGGCATCTCCCCGAGAACGGGAACACTCCCGTACTCTTCGATCGCGCGCCGATTCTCCCGATCCGGCGGTCCGACCATCACGACGCCCACAACGGGAATCTCGCGACGGCGCAGCGCTTCCAGCGTGAGCAGCGTGTGATTGATCGTCCCCAACGTCGAGCGCGCGACGATGAGGACCGGCAGGGCCAGCGCGCGAATCAAATCGCTCATCAGCTCCCGCTCATTGAGGGGAACCAATACCCCTCCGGCTCCCTCGACGATCCATCGGATGTCCGCCGGCGCTTCCTCCCAGAGCTTCCGAAGCGCCGAGAGCACAATGCGCTCCCCCGCCCAGCGCGCCGCCAGATGCGGAGAGACCGGACGCGGTAACCGCACACCACGATCGAAGACCTCTTCCTCGACACACGCTCCGAGAATCCGCACAGTGGCCGTATCGTCATCCTGCTCGATCCCCGTTTGCACGGGCTTCCAATAGCAAAGCGACGTCTCGCCTCGATAACGGTGAAAGAGCGCTGCCGAGACGACGGTCTTCCCGACATTGGTATCTGTCCCCGTGACGAACACGCCGCGCTTCATCCTCCCCCCCCTTTCGCCGACAGCACGGCATGAGATTTCAAGATCTTCGCCAAAGCGGAGACGAACCGACTGGCGATGGTCTCATCCACGTGGATGTTGACCGAGACACGTAACCGCGCTGTGCCGGGAGGGACAGTCGGGGGGCGAATCGCCCGCACATCGAAGCCCTCGTCCTGCAAAGCCGCCGCGACGGCGACGGCGCGCGCGTTCTCGCCCAGCAGGATCGGAATGATCGGCGAGTCCTCTTCGGGGACTTCGATCCCAACCTCCCGGAGCTGCTCCCGCAGTCGACGTGCATTCTCCCGCACGCGCACGCGCCGAAAAGGCTCCTCCTCCAGAAGCGTCAGGGCTTCATCCAGTGCAGCCATCAGAGCCGGCGGCGGAGCCGTCGAGAAGACGAACGTCCGCGCGCGCTGAATCAGATATTCGATCGCCCAGGCCGGTCCGGCGACGAACGCTCCGCAGACGCCGAGCGCTTTCCCCGCCGTATTGATGGAGAGGAAGACATCCTCGGCCACTCCCATCTCCTCGATCAATCCACTTCCCCGCTTGCCATAGAGGCCGACCGCATGCGCTTCATCCACGATGAGAGCCGTCCCTGTCTCGCGACAGAGCGCGGCATATTCGCGCAGCGGCGCTCGATCCCCATCCATGCTGAAGAGCGATTCGGTGACGAGGAACTTCTGTCCCGGCTCCTCTCGAAGGGCGCGCGCGAGGGCCTCCACGTCACGATGCGGGAAGACGACGCGCCGAGCGCGCGCGAGACGCATCCCATCAATCAAGCTCGCGTGATTACGCTCGTCGGAGAAGACGACATCCCCGGGTTCAAGAAACGTCGTCAGGACGCCGAGATTCGCCGCATATCCGCTTCCGAAATAGAGCGCCGCTTCCGTTCCCTTCCACGCCGCGAAGCGCCGTTCGACCTGGGTGAAGATCTCCCGATGGCCGCGCAGAAGGCGCGACGCCGTCGCGCCACATCCCTCGTGCTGAAGGGCTTCGATCAGGCGACGCACCAGGCGGGGATGCGCCGCCAGCCCCAAATAGTCGTTCGACGAAAGATCAATCCCGGCCGGAGGGCGGAGCACGCGTCGGAGCCCGGCGGCCTCCCACTCGGCCAGCCGCGCCATCACGCGCTGCCGAAGCACCTCAAGATGCGCCATCGGCTTCCCCTCCTTCCGCTCCGCGCAAGCGCATCCCCAATCGCGCCAAAAGTTCGCGATCGCGCGCAAGCGAAGGGTTGGGCGTCGTGAGCAGGCGCTCGCCGATGAAGATCGAATTCGCTCCGGCCAGCAGGCACAGCGCCTGGGCTTCGTCCGAGAGCGAGAGCCGTCCCGCGCTCAACCGCACAAGGGAAGCAGGCATCAGAATGCGCGCCGTAGCGATCATCCGCACTAACTCGAACACATCAAGCGGAGGCGCATCGGAGAGAGGTGTTCCAGCCACGCGCACGAGCAGGTTGATGGGCACGCTCTCCGGATGCGGCCGTTGCGTGGCTAACTGTTCGAGCAGCCGATACCGGTCCCATCGGCTCTCCCCCATGCCGATGATCCCTCCACAGCAGACGGTGATGCCGGCGCGCCGCACGCGCTCAAGCGTCGCGAGCCGATCCGCGTAGGTGCGCGTCGTGATGATCCGCCCATAATACTCGGGCGAGGTGTCGAGATTGTGGTTGTAGGCCGTCAATCCGGCCGCGGCGAGCGCCTGCGCTTGCTCCTGGGTGAGCATCCCCAGCGTGCAACAGACTTCCATTCCAAGCTCGCGCACGCGCCGCACCATCTCCAAGACGCGCTCGAACTCCGGTCCCAAAGGGACGCTGCGCCAGGCCGCCCCCATGCAAAAACGCGTCGCCCCCTGCTCCTGCGCGCGCCGAGCCGCTGCGACCACTTCTTCGACCGACATGAGATCCGTACGCACGATCCCCGTGCGATAATGAGCCGACTGCGGACAATAGGCACAGTCCTCAGGACATCCCCCTGTCTTGATGCTCAGAAGCGCGCACCCCTGCACTTCGTCCGGAGGATGAAAGAGCCGATGAACGGACTGCGCGCGAAAGATCAGCTCCGGAAGCGGCAGCGTATAGATCGCCTCGATCTCCGCAAGCGTCCAATCGTAGCGAATCGCAGCTCCGTTCTCTCCCATGACCTCGCCCTCCACAGAATCGAATACTTTACCAAAGACTATCGCGAGGAGACAACGGCGCATCCTCCGGACCGTCACCCATGTCGCGCATTGGAGAGGCGGAACGCCCATCTCTTTTTGACAGCGGGGAATGCTTCGAGCACAATGTCCGGCGATGTCTGGAAGAAACCACATATGCTTCTCACGAGGTGACACGATGAACGCAGGTCGGCGACTTCCGATTGGGCCAAGATGGAGGCGGTTCATCCTCTCGGCGAGTCTGCTCTGCCTCTCCTTCTGTCCGGCGCGCGGGGCCCAATCCGGTGCCCCTCGAAGCGACGCGGAGGCCTCACAAAGTCCTCCTCGCCTTCTCTCCCTCAGCTTGAAGGAGGCTGTCGCTCTGGCTTTTGCTTCGGAAGGGAACATCTCCATGCGCCTGGCTGAGCAGCAGCTTCACCAGGCTCGCGCGCGGCGCGATGAGGTCCGCGCGGCGCTTTGGCCGCACATCGAGGCTTCCGTCGGCCAACAGAGCCGGACCGTGAATCTGGAAGCGCTGGGCCTTCGCCTTCCGCTTCCCGGATTTCGCCCCTTCGTCGGACCGTTCACGACCTTCGATCTGCGCGCGACGGCCACGCAGACGCTTTTCAACTTCAGCGTCATCCGTCACGTTCAGGCGGCCACGGCGAATGCCGAAGCCGCCGAGATACATCTGGAGCGTGTGCTCGATGAGGTGGCCGCAGCGATCGCCCGCCTCTATCTGGCGGCGCTGCGCGCCGAAGCGGCTGTGGCCACCGCTCGCGCCAACGTCGCTCTGGCTGAAGCTCTGGTTGTGCTCGCTCAGGATCAGCGCGCCGCCGGAACGGGAATCGGCATCGAAGTCACCCGCGCGCGCGTGCAGCTCATGAACGAACGGCAGCGGCTGCTGGTCGCCGAGAACGAGAGACGGCGAGCCCATCTGGAGCTGCTCGCGGCATTGAATCTGGACCTGGACACGACGCTTCAGCTCACCGATACGCTGACGTATACCCCCCTGGAGATTCCCCCGGTGGAACAGGCCCTGGCCACAGCCTGGCAGGCGCGCGCCGATTACCGAGCGCAGCACGAGCGCGAGAGAGCCGCCCGTCTTGCCGAGAGCGCCGCGCGCTGGGAATACGCGCCTACCCTTGTGGGATTTGCTGACTACGGGATCATCGGATCGAGGGCCGGACAGGCCGTGCCTACGCGCACCTACGGCATCGCCCTTCGGCTCCCGCTTCTGGATGGGAGAGGACGCCAGGCGCGACGCGCGGAAGCGCACGCTCAGTGGATGCAGGAGCGGTTGCGTACCGAAGAGATACGACAGCGCATCGAGCTGGAAGTCCGTTCGGCGCTGGACAGCTTGCGCTCAGCTCAGGAGCAGGTGAGAGTCGCCCAGGAGGGGCTCGCACTCGCCCAACGGGAACTCGAACAGGCGCGCCATCGCTACGAAGCCGGCGTGACGACGAGCCTGGAAGTCACCGATGCTCAAACGCGCCTGCAACGCGCGCGCGAAAATCACCTGGCAGCCCTGTACGCGTACAATTTGGCGCGCCTGGAGCTGGCCCTGGCCACGGGAACAATCCGCCAGCTTCTGCGATAAGCTCCTTCCGGGTTCGCTCACTCCTGCGGCGGCCAGGCGTCCAGCAGCCGCCGCACCTGCACGATCTGCCCGAGATGATAGGCATTGTGATCGGCGACCAGAAGGATCTCGCGCAGATACGTATGCCCCGGCTCTCCATGCGGGATCTGAGCCGTCAGGTCCAGAGTCGGATCCTGCGCGATCCGCACGACCTCTTCCAGATCCCCCAGAAAGCCCGCACGCGTCGCTTCCCAGACGGAATCCGGAAGCTGGGACGGAACCTCAGCGGGCCAATACCCTTGCGGCCAGGGAGGCGAGACCCATGCCGGATCGCGCATGTAGCGCACAATATCCTCCTGCGCGATGCGCATGTGTTCCAGAATCTCCCAGATCGAAGGGATGTCCTCTGAGGGGCGTCGCGTGCGAAGCTCCGGAGCCAGATGAGCCACAGCTTGCTCCGGAGGAATGTGCGCACTCCCTCCCCGCAAAAGCTCGACCAAATGCGCGCGCAGCCTTTGATCCTCCATCTTCATACTCCCTCCGAGAAAAGCTCTGACACTCGCATTCATCACCCTCAGCGAAAAGAGGCGATGAGGCAAGGGGTTTTTGTTGCGTTTCGGGTGAGAAATTCCGTCGCTCAACGTCGTTCGGGTCGCTGGTGGTCTACAGGTTCCTCGGGAGCTTGCTCTCCCGGCTCGTTCTGAGCGCGAAGGCGACGAAGCCTCTCCGCGATCTCCTTCTCGCGCCCTTGCTCCGTCGGCTCATAAAAAGGCAATCCGCTGACGGACGAGGGCACATACTCTTGACGCACGAAGTGCCCGGGGAAATCATGCGGGTAAAGGTAGCCGACACCATGACCGAGCCTGTGAGCGCCCTTGTAAGAGGCATCGCGAAGGTGCATCGGGACGGGCCTGGGTCCATGTCGCCCTAGCTCGTCCATCGCTTTGTCGATCGCCTTGTAGGCGCTGTGTGATTTGGGAGCCGATGCCAGGTAAATCGCGGCTTCAGCCAAAGGGATCCGAGCCTCCGGCATCCCGACGATGTCAACCGCCTGAGCCGCCGCAACGGCAATGACGAGCGCCATCGGGTCGGCAAGCCCAATGTCTTCGGCTGCGGCAATCACCATCCGGCGAGCGATGAAACGGGGATCTTCCCCTGACGCCAGAAAACGGGCGAGCCAGTAAATCGCGGCATCAGGATCAGACCCGCGAATGCTTTTGATGAAAGCGGAAGCGACATCGTAGTGGTCATCGCCCGTCCGTTGATACGCCAGCGGCGCATCGGAAAGAACGCTGTGAACACCGGTCAAGGTTATCCTCACACGCTCGCTTTCCTCTTCACGTCGTTCCGCCCCCCTGGCCGTCAGGAAAGCGGCTTCCAGGGCGTTCAGCGCTCTTCGGGCATCGCCGCCGCTCCTTTCGGCGATGAATCGGAGCGCCTCCTCATCCGCCTCAACGGTGAACCCGCCCAGCCCTTGCTCATCCGCCAGGGCTCGTTTGAGCAGGAGCATGATGTGCTCGGTCGTCAAGGGTTCAAGGCGATAGAGCCTGCACCGGGACAAAAGCGGGGGCGTCAGGTAGAAGAACGGGTTTTCGGTCGTCGCGCCGATGAAAATCACAAGGCCTTGCTCAACGGCATGCAAAAGGGCATCCTGTTGCGCTTTGTTGAAGCGATGAACCTCATCCAGAAAGAGCACCGTTCGCTGCCCCCGTTGCAAACGGAAGCGGGCTGTCTCAATTACTTGCCTGACTTCAGCAACTCCGACCGTGACGGCGCTCAAGGCTTCAAAATGAGCCTTCGTGTGTTTGGCCAGTAGAAAAGCAAGGGTGCTTTTGCCCGTCCCCGGCGGTCCCCAGAGAATGGCCGAATGGGGTCTGTCCCGTTCTATGGCGATGCGCAGGGGTTTGTTCGGACCGACGAGATGCTCTTGCCCGACGAATTCATCCAGAGATTGCGGTCTCATCCGAAACGCCAAAGGCGCGTTGATGGCGTTTGCGTTCATAGTGCCTCGCTCAAGTGTGCCCGTTCAGCATGATAGCTCCCCGTCCGGATTTCCGCAAATCCCCGGAGCCTGCGTGCCCCCCGTGACCTGTGAAGCGGGCCGCCTTTACGAAGGCAGGTGTTGAGGCTCACCCGGTTCGGGCTGTGCGCCTCGCTGCCAGCCCATTGTCTCAGATCCTGCCCTCGGTTTCCTCGGCATCAAGAAGGTTCGGGACTGGCTTTCCGCAGATCGCGGAGGTTCCGCTCTGGTTTGCGCGCCGCCTGGACAAAAGAAGGCCGGAGGCAGTATCCTTGCACCCTGTGGAGCTTTTGGCGAGATTTCATGTGCAGAAGCTTCGTTCGCGATATGCTCTCAAGTGGGGAAGCCCCCAAGGGGGGCGCCCTGCGAAGTCTTCGAAAAGGTCTGTCGCGCCCGTAGCTCAATAGGACAGAGCATTGGACTTCGGATCCAAGGGTTGGGGGTTCGAGTCCCCCCGGGCGCGCCAGCCTTTCCTCCGGCCGACCGCGATGCAGGTCTCCTTCTGCGACAGAAAGCCTCCCCGAGGGGCCTTCACTCGAGCCGATTGAGGACGATCTTGCCGTTATTGATCACCAGCAACACATCCTGAACGGCCACGATGTCCTCCAGAGGATCCCGCTCGACGACAATGAGATCCGCCTCCCATCCGACTTTGATCGTCCCCGTCCGATGGGCGATGCCCAGCAGTTCCGCCGCATGAAGAGTCGCGGCCTGAATAGCCGCAAGGGGTGGCATACCACTTCGCACCATCTCCTCCATATCGTGCTGGAGCCGCAGCCAGCTTGTGCGCTGGTAGCTCCCATCGGTCGCGGCCACGATTTTCACGCCGGCTTTCCATGCCTTCTGGACTGTCTCCCGCAATCGCGGCAACATGTGACGGCCTCGGGCTTGAAGCGCTGCCGACGTGTATTGTCCCCCCGGATCCAGGAGATCCTGAACGACAGCGATCGTAGGGACAAGATAGGTCCCTCTCTCTTTCATCAGGGCGAGAGTGCGATCGCTCAGGTACGTTCCGTGTTCGATGCTTTTCACTCCGGCGCGAACGGCTGCGGCAGCTCCTTCATCACCGTGAGCATGGGCCGCGACGGGAACACCCCCTCGCCTCGCCTCTTCGACGACAGCGGCAAGCTCCTCATCTGTGAAGGTCCGTCGCCGCGGATCGGTCTCCGGCAATCCGGCCCGCTCGGTCGCCAGGACCTTGATGACGTCCACGCGCCGCTTCAGATTTGCTTGCACGACGCGCCGGACATTCTCGACTCCTCGCACACCGTCCATGAGATCCGCAAGCGCGGGCTCATCCAGGAAGATCTCCGGAGCCAGCCGAGGGCGAACGTGGTATCCGGCGGCGAGCACCTCGGGGAGATCCAGCCGTCCCGAGCGCGCCAGCTCGCGCAGCCCCACATCGGCATAATGGGAGATGCCCATGCTGCGCACTGTCGTAACGCCGGAGCGCAACGCTGTCTGCGCCTGCTCGATCGTGCTCATATGCACGTGCGCGTCAATGAGGCCAGGCAACAGATACATCCCCCTCAGGTCCAAAACCGTGGCGCCTGTGGGATAAGTCGCCAGCCGCCCCTTCACGATCTCCCGGATCTTTCCATCCCCGATGAGGACCGTCGCGTCGCGCAGAGGCTCGGCGCTCACCCCATCAATGACGTGGACGTTCGTGAGCACAAGGAGAGATCCCTGCGGGGAAAACCCCCGAGAGAGAATCGCTCCCTGTGAGAGGCCAAAGAGAACGGCCAAGATCACGCCGATCCCTCTCACACGGCGAAGGCCAGAGCATGTTCTCCGCATATGCTCCCCCCTCCCTTTTTTTCGGACCGGAGATACACCAGGACGGAGGAAAAAATCAAGGGCTTCAAGAAGAGCATTCGGCATGGCTCCCGGGGCGTCGCCTGCGAGCTTGAGTGAATCCCTGTACTGAGAGGCTCTCTGAGCTTCACCCGATTGCCGGATTCCGACACGGCGAAGGATAATATGTCAGTGAGCGCCCCGAAGGGATGGCTGCGAGGCGCTCCGAGATATGGAGATTTCCCGGGCACACATCCTCATCCGCCGCGGGCGCGCAGAGGAGCTGGAGCGCCTGGAGGAGACCTACCGACTCGCTTATCAGGGACTGGAGGAATACGCGGAGACGACCTCGTTCCGCATTCGCAATTACCTGAACTGGCTCTACAGCGGTGAACCCGAAGGATTTTTCGTGGCCGAAGCCGAGGGACGGCTGATCGGGTTTGTGAGCATTCATGCCGAGTGGTGGGACAAACGCCTGGGCGAGACGGGCGAGATCCACGAGATCTGCGTTCATCCCGACATGTGGGGCCAGGGCGTTGGGCGGAAGCTTCTGGAGGCGGCTATCGCGTATGCCCGGCAGCGAGGTCGGCAACAGGTCAGCCTCTGGGTCGGCGAAAGGAATTGGCGCGCGCGCCGATGGTATCGGAGTCAGGGGTTCCAGGAATGCGGTCTTCAGCACGGGGAGTGGGTGCGCATGGTCAAGCCGCTTCAGGAAGACGACCAGTGAGTGATCACATGCGCCAGGACGCGCGCGACGATCTCCAGCTCCGCCAGCGAGACCCACTCATGATCCGAATGGGCGACGCCGAGGCTTCCGGCCCCGTAGACGATCGCCGGCAGACCGCGCTCCAGATAATGCGTCGCGTCGGTGAAGCTGTAGTAGCCGCAGGGAGTCGGACGCTCTCCGGTGACCGCTTCGTGCGCGCTCACGAGCGCGCGGACCAGAGGATGCCCGGCATCGATCTCCGAAGGTTTGGAGACGTCCAGGATCTTCATCTCAGCACCCTGCTGCGCCATGAGCCCGAAAAGCTCTGCGCAAGCCGCCTCCACCGATGTGCCCGGCAGCAGACGAATATCCATCTGGAAGACGCAGCGATTGGGGACGACCATCGTGTCGAATCCCCCTTCGATCTTCCCCACCGTCACCCAGGGCGCCGGCGGAAAGAGCGGATGCGACTGAGCCAGGAAAGGCAGCCGCGTGATCTCCTCGATGAGGCGCAGGGCTTTCAGGATCGCATTCTCGCCCCACTGGGGCGTACTCCCGTGCGCGGCCCGTCCGTAGGTTGTGATCTCCACTTCGATGGCTCCGGCATGTGCGACGACCGGACGCAGCTCCGTCGGCTCAAGAACGATCACCCCTTCGGCGTCAACGGCCACTTCGCGCGAGCCGAGCGCCGTGCGCTCCTCGTCCACGACGAAGGCGATCTGACAGGGAGCGTCCACCAGCTCAACGGCCGAAAGCAGAGCAGCGATCTGCCCCTTGCAGTCAGCGATCCCTCGCCCGATGAGTCGCTCGTCCTCCTGCCGCAGCCGATAGGGGTCTGGATGCGTATAGGCCGGATACGTGTCCACATGGGCGGAGAAGAGCAGCCCGCTCCGTCCGCGACGCGCCAGCAGATTCTCGCGTCCCAGAGACGTCCTCTGCCGCTCCACGCAAAAGCCGCAGGCCTGGAGCACACCGGTCAGGAAGGGATACAGGGCGTCCTCACTCCCACTGGGCGTCGGCGTCTGCACGAGCACAGCGGCCAGCTCGCGCACGCGTGCGCGCAGCGCCTCCGAAGAAGAAACATCGCGCGCGCTCTCGCCGGAGCCTCGGGCATTCATCGTGCTCCCCCGTTGGAGAACAGCTCGCGCGCGCGTTCGGTCGCGCGCACGACGGCCTTGATCAGCGTGACGCGCAATCCCCCTTCTTCAAGCTCCAGGATGCCATCAATGGTGCAGCCGGCAGGCGTCGTCACGGCATCCTTGAGCTTCGCGGGATGCTCGTTGGTCACCAGCACCATCTGCGCCGCCCCGAGCGTCGTCTGCGCCGCCAGCTCGGTCGCCACATCGCGCGCCAGCCCGACCTTCACGCCAGCTTCCGCCAAAGACTCGATGATGATGTAAATGAACGCCGGACCGCTGGCGCTCAATCCCGTCACCGCGTCCATATGGCTTTCATCCAGGATCATCGTGCGCCCCACGGCTTCGAAGAGCGAACGCGCCTGGTGCAGATGCGCTTCCGTCGCATAGCGGCCGGGACAGAGCACGGTCATCCCCGCGCGAATGACGCAGGGGGTATTGGGCATGGCGCGAACAACGGGAACAGGAACGGGCAGCAGGCTCTCGATAAAGGCCGTCGGCACCGAAGCCGCTACCGAAATGAGCAGATGCTGCGCAGTGACAACCGGCGCGATCTCACCGAGCAGCTCGCGCATCGTCTGCGGCTTGACGCTCAGCAGCACAAGCTCCGCTTGCTCGACGGCGCGTCTATTCTCCAGCGTCGTCCGAACACCGTAGCGCTCGGCCAGATCCCGGAGGCGCTCCGGATGCTTCGCCGTCGCGATGATCTTCTCCCGCCGGACGACTCCGGCTTCGAGCATCCCTCGGATGAGCGCTTCGCCGATCTTTCCAGCTCCGAGAATCGCGATCGTGTGAGAAGGCCGCACCGCTTTCTCCTCCATTTCAGTGTGAAAAATTCACATCGTAGAGATACTGGGCGATCGCGTCAAGTGTCGGTTCGATCGAAAGAGGAGGATTGGCCAGCCGACTCGCAATACGCCGCTCGGTGAGAGCATCCGTGAGTTCGCCTTTGTGATACCGCATCGTGTAGTCGGAATCCTTCAGGAGGTGACCCGTCAGGAGGGCGACGATCTTCTCCGAAGGAGCGATCTTCCCCTCCTCCCGAAGGCGCTTGATCCCGGCCAGCGTCACGGCTGAAGCCGGTTCACATCCGATCCCCTCGCGGCCGATGGCAGCTTTCGCCTCGGCGATCTCCGCGTCGCTCACAGCCAGACAGAAGCCTCCGGTCACACGCAGCGCCTGCAGAGCGCGCTTCCAGTTCACAGGATGGCCGATGCGAATGGCCGTCGCGTGAGTTCGCGGATGGGCGACCGGGACGATCGTCGGCGCTCCGCGCGAGACAGCGTCGGCGAGCGGACTCGCTCCGGCCGCCTGCACGATCGTGAGCCTGGGCCAGCGCCTGAGAAGACCCCGTTCGTGCAGCTCTTCCATAGCCTTGAAGAGTGCAGCCGCGTTCCCCAGATTCCCCCCCGGCACGACGAGATGATCCGGCGCCTCCCATCCGAGTTGATCGAGCAACTCCAGGAAGATGGTCTTCTGCCCCTCGATTCGGAAGGGATTGAGCGAGTTCAGAAGATACACGCCGGGCCATTGGCTCACCGCGCGCACCAGACGCAAAACCAGGTCGAAGCTGGCGCCCTTCACCTGAAGCGTCACGGCACCATATTCGAGCGCCTGGATCACCTTTCCGAAAGCGACGTTCTCGCTCGGGATGAGAACAACAGCCCTCATCCCCGCCCGAGCGGCATAGGCGGCCATCGAAGCCGAGGTATTTCCGGTAGAGGCGCAGATCAAAACCCGAGCCCCCAGGGCGCGCGCCTGGCTGACAGCCACCGTCATGCCGTAGTCTTTGAACGATCCGGTGGGGTTGAAGCCCAGATGCTTGAAAAGCAGATCCTCCACACCCGCGTACTGAGCCGCAAAGCGCGCCCGATAGATCGGCGTGTTCCCCTCGCGCAAAGAGACCACATGCTCGGGCGCTATCGGAGGCAGGCACTCCCGAAAACGCCAGACGCCGCTTTGATCCAGCGGATCCTCCGAGAGCCGACGCTCGCGCCACAGCGTCAGGATGGACGGGGAGACTCGATCCGACGGCTCGTAGGCGATCCGAAGCAGATCCTCACAGGCCGGACAGGCGAAGAGCTTTTCGGTGAGAGGAAAACGTCGGCGGCAGGCTTCGTTGAGACATTCCAGCGTCGCCCCACGCCAGGGCGACATGCTCGCCTCATCCATACCGTGTACATCTTCCCCCGCTCGTGATCTCACACCGCGCCATAAAGAAGATGGCGCGCCCGACTGGATTCGAACCAGCGACCTTCGGCTCCGGAGGCCGACGCTCTGTCCAACTGAGCTACGGGCGCGCCTCCGCTTCCATTCGCACATCAGAATACACCTTTTCGGGCTCCCTTGTCCAGAAGAAAAAGGACGGGCCCGCGACCGAACGCCCTTTCAAATGCTTGTGCGAAGATCGAGTCCTCGCCCGTACGCATCCCCCCTTGCGGGACACAAAGCCGTCTCACAGGGCCCGCGCACGCGAGCGAAATAGCAATGAGCCCGCACAAGCGGGCGACGGGGAATGGTCTGGGGCGCGAGCCCCATTTGCGGAACGACACATTTTCCGCAAAAAGCTCCCGAAGGGAGCGACAGAAAATAGCCCGGGGCGTAAGCCCTAGGAAACCGCGAGCCCAAAATTTCTCCACGAGCCCCCGAAGGGGGCGACACATCGGACGGCCACCCAGCGGGTCTAGTTCCCACACGCCAGGTCACGACATCAGAGGATACACGAACGTCGTCCTTCGATTCATCGGGCTCCTGACCCGATGTGCCGCCCGCTGGCGCGGGCTCGGGGATAATTGGGGACCTCGTTTCCTGGGGTTCCGCTGCCGCTCCACCCCAGGCTATTCTCTGTCGCCTGCTGCGGCAGGCTCTGTGCGGAATGAAGTTCGGTCTCCAATGGGTTTCGCTCGCGCTTCACCCCAGGCCATTTTCTGCCGCCCCTCTTCGAGGGCTCTCTGTGGAATGAGATTTGGTCTCCAAATGGGTTCCGCATGGGTTCCGCTGCCGCTTCACCCCAGGCTATCGTCTGTCGCCCTCTTTGAGGGCTCTTTGCGGAACGATGTTCGGCCTCCAAGGGGTTTGCGCTCCACCCTGGGCTTTTCTCCGTCATCCGCCCGAGGTGGGCTCTCAGACTTCTCCGACCGATTGACCCATCCCTCAAGCCTGTGGAATCATTGAAACTCTCTATGGAACGGGAGCAGGAGAAGGCCTGGCACGTCGGAGATCAGGCCATCTACATCGTGATCATGGCCGGGGGATCGGGCACGCGCTTTTGGCCGGCCAGTCGCGCGCGGCTCCCCAAGCAATTCTTACGCATCACAGGCCCGCGCCCTCTTCTGGAAGAGACTTACCTTCGCCTTGCTCCTCTGGTTGAGGACTCTCGCATTTTCATCGTCACGAATCGGCAACACGAATCGCTTGTGCGCGAAATCTTCCGGGGGCGAGGGGTGCGTATTCTCGTCGAACCGGAGGGGCGAAACACAGCTCCCTGCGTTGGCCTGGCGACTCTGCACATCCGGAGGGAAGCGGGCGAAGCCGTTCTCATCGCTGTGCCTTCGGACCACTTCATTGCCGATGAGGAAGCGTTTCGAGCAGCGCTTCGCGCCGCAGCCCTCTGCGTGCGCTCCGGAGGCATTGCCACCCTGGGCGTCACGCCCACGCGCCCGGAGACCGGTTACGGCTACATTCTCAAAGGAGCCGAGTGCGAGCCTCTTCTCGGACATCCCGTCTACAGAGCCCAACGATTCGTCGAGAAACCCGATCCCGAAACGGCTCGCCAGTACGTCGTGAGCTGCCAGTACCTGTGGAATAGCGGGATCTTCGCCTTCGCCGCAAGCACGATCTGGCGAGAGATCCAGAGGCACCTTCCGCGCCTGGCGGCTGCTCTGGCGCGATTGGAGGAGAGCCTGCAACAGGGCAGCTATGAGCAAACGCTGGAAGAAGTCTATGGCCAGGTCGAAGCGATCTCCCTGGATTACGGCATCATGGAGAAGACGCGCGAGCCGATTTATGTTCTGCCGGTGACCTTCGGCTGGAACGATGTCGGGAGCTGGCAAGCCGTTCACGAACTGCGCGCTCACGAACACGACCGGGAGCGAAATCTGATTGCCGGAGAGGCCCTGCTCATGGACGTGCGGAATTCGCTCATCTACTCGCAGACCGACCGTCTCATCGCCGTGCTCGGACTGGAGCACGTGATGATCGTGGACACGCCCGACGTCTTGCTCGTCGGCGATCTGCGCCGATCGCAAGACGTGCGCCAGTTCCCGGAACGATTGAAGCAAGAAGGGCGTCAGGAGCTTTGTTGACCCCAACAGGCGCCTGAGCCAAGGAGAAGATGAGGCCAAGAGTACACATCGCTTTGTGGACATCGCTCACGGAAGCCGATGTGCTTGCGCGCGAGCGACTCCGCGTGCGTCTTCTTAACGCGGCGAATAAGCCCGCGATCAAAGCCCTCCTGCGACTCGTGGATGTCCCCGAGGTGCTGCATCTGGAGGCCGAAGGCCTTGACGAAGAATCGGGAGCGCCTCGCCACCGGCTTCTTGTGGAGATTGATCCAAGCGGAGGAGTGGAGCACGGGAACGGGAAGATTCTGGCCGACGTGCTCCCGTCACTCTACAGCTCATCTGAGGATGTGACTCTCATTGTGCACCGGTTCCAACGAAGCGGCGAGGTCTTCAGAGCAGACCTGCTCGGTTACGAACCCTGAGACGATGAAACCTGGCGTTCGCGACGCCGCTGTTCGGCGATGACTTCGTCCATCTGTTTGAGCTGATGCACGAGCCAGGGCAGCGGCAGAATTACCCCCAGAGCGGCCACAATCAGAGCGACCGAAAGAAGGGCCATCCCCAATACGACGTAAGCGTTCGCGGGATAGTCGCTCCAGCGCTGGACGAGCACCACCCCAAGGGCCAGCGCGCAACTCGCCAGGAAGAGAATGGCAGCCACGCGCACCATCTTATCCACGCGTCGCGAGAGCGCCGCGCGTTGCCCTTCCATCCACGGCAGCGTCTTCATCGCACCTCCAGGACGAGTATCATAACAGAGAGCTCTCGAAGAGGGCGACAGAGAATAGCCCGGGGTGAAGCGCGGGCGAAATCCATAACCGAATCTCGTTCCTTAAAGAGCCCGCGAAGCAGGCAAGAGAAAATAGCCTGGAGTGGAGCGGCAGCGAAATTCATTTTAAGACCAAACCCCATTCCGCAGAAAGCCCACGGAGTGGGCGACAGAGAATAGCCCGGGGTGGAGCGAAGCGGAACCCTAGGACGGGGGGTGGAGCGGCAGCGGAACCCCAGGAAACGGGTCCCCCGATGATTCGTGAGCCCGCGCAAGCGGGCGGCACACCGGGTCAAAAGCCCTGCGGCGGGGATAACGCCATTCCCGCATCCCCCGATGTGATGACCTGGTGTTCATGAATCAAACCGGTTGGGTGGCACTCTGGTGTGTCGCCCCCTTCGGGGGCTCTTGGGAATTGGGGGCCTCACGTTCCGTTCCTAGGGCTTACGCCCTAGGCTATTCTCTGTCGCTCCCTTCGGGAGCTTTTTGTGGAAAGGCATCGTTCCGCAATTGGGCTCACGCCTCAGGCTATTCTCTGCCGCTCCCTTCGGGGGCTCATTGCGGAAAGATGTCGTTCTCCAATTATCACGCTCCAGGCCATTGTCTGCCGCCCACTCCGTGGGCTCTATGCGGAAATGTGTCGTTTTCACAATTGGGCTCGCGCTCCGGGCTATTTTCTGCCGCCCCTCCGGGGACTTTCTGTGGAAGAGATTTCGTTTTCCCAAACGGACTTACAACCCGGGCTATTCTCTGTCGCCCGCCAGAGGCGGGCTCTTTGTAGAAGAGCGTCATTCCCGGAATAGGCCTGCGCCCCAGGCTGTTTTTTCCCGCCTGCATGCGCAGGCGCTTTATGGAAACCTGCTCGCTGATTGAAGAGAGTAGGCGGGCGCCGATATACTTCGAAAGCATGAGAGAGAAGACCAGACAGGAAATTAAGCCTCTCAGGCGCCTTGTCCTCCTTCTGTGCGCCGCGCTTTTTCTTCTGCCTGTCTCTCCAGAACGGAGGCCCGCTGCGCAGAAACCCCATCTCTCCCGCGCGAGCGAAGCGGAGTGGCGTCGCTTCCGCCAGTACATTCGAGAGAGCTGGGCGCAGTTGGAACGCACGCCGCGCGATCTGGTCCGCGCGGCCGCAGATCCGAAACTCCCCCCTTCGGGCGGGAAATGGCTCGTCTACGTCTCGGGGAAAGAAGATCTGTCGGCGCTAGAAACGCGTCTGCGCGCGCTCCTCTCTGAGCAGGAGTGGGCTCAGATCGAGCTGCGGCGCCTTCCCGAAGACCCCACGAGGATTCGCGAGCATGGCCTCCTGTATTTGCCTCACCCGTATGTTGTGCCCGGCGGGCGTTTCAATGAGATGTACGGCTGGGACAGCTACTTCATCGTCGTCGGCCTCTTGCGCGAGGGAGAGATCGAGCGGGCTCGGAACATGGTAGAGAACTTCCTCTATGAGATCGAACACTACGGGAAGATCCTCAATGCGAACCGGACCTACTATCTGACGCGCTCTCAGCCGCCGTTTCTCACCCGAATGATCCTGGAGCTTTACGAGCGGACGCGCGACAGGGCGTGGCTGGCCCGGACACCGCCTCTGATCGAGCGATACTACCGATACTGGACCGAACCGCCGCATCTGACGCCGGAGACAGGGCTCTCGCGATACTTCGATTCCGGAAGCGGGCCGGCTCCGGAGGTTCTCGCTCACGAGCGCGATGAGAGCGGCCGGACGCACTACGATCGCGTGCGCCAGTACTATCGCACGCACCGCGTGACCGAGTATGACCTGACGCTCTTCTACGATCCGGAGACAGATCGCCTCACCGACCTTTTCTACGTCGCCGATCGTTCGATGCGCGAATCGGGCTTCGATCCTTCTGGTCGCTTTGGACCCTTCAATGCGGGCGTCCTCTTTTACAATCCCGTGTGCTTGAACACGCTGCTCTATGTCATGGAGAAGGACATGGCGCGCATTCTGCGAGAACTCGGGCGCGGGCCGGAAGCGCGTCAGTGGGAACGTCGGGCTCGTCACCGTCGCGCGCGCATTCAGCGCTTTCTTTGGGACGAGCGAGCCGGCCTGTACTTCGACTACAACTTCCGAACGGGGCAGCGGCGCGCTTATCCCTTTGTCACGACCTTCTTCCCTCTGTGGGCCGGCCTGGCCACGCGGCGGCAGGCGGCGCGCCTGCGCGCCCAACTCTCGCTTTTCGAACGCGCGGGAGGATTGCAAACGAGTACCAGCGTGACGGGCAATCAGTGGGATGCCCCCTTCGGATGGGCGCCCATGCAGATGATCGCCGTCAAGGGACTTCGCCGATACGGCTATCACAAGGAGGCCAATCGGATCGCGATCAACTTCATCTCGCTTGTGCTCAAAGAATTCCTCGAGCACGGAGCGATCTTCGAGAAGTACGATGTCGTGCGCCGCGAATCCGATGTGGCCGCCGGACTGCGCTTCGGATATACGGCCAACGAGATCGGCTTCGGATGGACGAACGCGGCGGTCGTCGAGCTGCTGGCCGAGCTGCCTCCGGCCGAGAGATCGAAGGTTCGCCTGCTGCAGGGCATAGGCCTCGGTCGGTGAGCCTCCCTCCTGTTGCCCGAGAAGGCGACGAGCCGGTACAATCTCTCTTCCTCCGCAGCGAGGCGAGAGAACACACGCGACAAGGGGAGGACGACGAAGATGCATTCGTGGAAGAAGGCGGAGCGTCTTAGCGCGGTCGTTCTGTTGATCCTGGGGGGGATATGGATAGCCCTCTCGGATTTATCTCCAGAAAGTCACGCGCAAGATCGTTGGAACGTCCCGGAATCGGCCAAGAAGATGAAGAACCCCATCGAGGCGACGTCCGCTTCGATCCAGAAGGGGAAGAACCTCTACGCCGAATACTGCGCCATGTGCCACGGCGATCAGGGAAAGGGTGACGGTCCGATGGCGGAATCCCTGGACCCCAAGCCGGCGAATCTGACCGATCGGGATCGGATCGGCTCGCAGAGTGACGGGGAGCTGTTCTGGAAGATCGCCAAGGGCAATCCTCCGATGCCGGATTTCGAGAAGGCACTGAGCGAGCAGGAGATCTGGCATCTGGTGAACTACCTGCGCACGCTGGCTCCCCGACCCGCCTCTTCCTCCAACCCCAAATAAGGAGCCCGCGCGCCGCCCTCACTTCAAGGGGGGACGCTCTCACGTGGGAGGCTCACTCCGGACGGAGATTCTTTACGCCCACCGGGTGAGGATGGTCTCGCGCTGAAAGAGGCCCGCTCCGATTCGCAACACAAGCACATCCAGCAGCAGCAGGACAACCGCGCCCCCGAGAACCCACCAGAAGTTGAGGATGAAAAACCCACGCATCTGCATGATGAAAAGGGCCATAATGGGGAGGATGAGGACGACTCCGATCTGCTGCGCCGTCCGCGGATCTTTCGCTCGGGAGGAAACGATCACGCCCAACCCGAGGCTCAAGAGAGCGACCAGGGGGCCGATCAGGAATATGAGTCCTATCCCCACGGGATTGACGACATGAGGGAGCACCTCCGGAGGACTCAGCACGCGCATCCCCAGGACATAGAGGCCGAAGGTCGCCCACGTGAGGAGGACGGCAGGAATGCCGGCAGCCAGGGTCTTCCCCCAAAGAAGCTGCGTCGTCGTGATCGGCGTGGCCAGAAGCGGTTCGAGCGTCCGACTCTGCTTCTCCCCAACGATGCTGAAGGTCGCAATGGAGAGGGCACTGAGGATCGGCACAAGCAGCAGCATCAGGATGAATTGCCGGAAGATGTAGACGTGAAAAAGCGCCAGCGGAGAGAGCGCTCTCAGATCGGGTTCGGCGCGACGAAGCATCTCCATGAGGCGGTGAAAGTCCCGATCGCCCCATGCCGACGGATCGAGCAGAGGGATGAGGAAGGTCAAGACAAACGGCAGGATGAGGAAGACCAGAGCCGGAACCAGCATGGAGAACACCAGCAGGCGATGCCGCCGCAAATCGGTCCATTCCTTTTGCAGGATCACGAGGACAGCAGACATCGGCTCCTCCGCTCAAGACACCGGGGCGCGATCGGAGATCTCGCTCGGTGCGCCCGCTTCTTCGAGCAAGCGCAGGTAGATCTCTTCCAGCGAATGCTCTTCCTCGGTGAGGAACTGCACGGAGGCTCCTGCCTCGACCAGCGCGCGCACAAGAAGAGGATTTTCCCTCTCCGGATCAGCGAGCGAGAGGATGAGCTGCCGATCGGTCTGCTGAATGTCGCGGACGAAATCCAGCGCGCGCACGCACTCCAGGACACGTTCGGTCACCTCTTGCAGGGTGACAATGACGCGCCGTCCGAAAAGACGACGGCGCAGGGCCTCGGGCGTATCCAGGGCAAGGGGACGCGTCTTGAGCACAAGAATGCGATCGCACAATCGCTCGGCCTCATCCAGATTGTGCGTGCACAGGAGGATGGTTCGCCCCTGCTCTCGGAGTCCCGCGATGAACTCGCGAACGATGCGGGTCATCTGGGGATCCAGCCCTGAGGTCGGCTCATCCAGAAGCAGGATCTTGGGCTCATGCACCAGTGCGCGAGCCAGAGCCAGTTTCTGCTTCATCCCTTTGGAGAACGTCCCGACCGGTTCATCCCGATGATCCCAGAGATCCAGCAAGCGCAGGTACTTCTCGACCTGTCGGGCGACATGGGGGACGCCGTAAAGCCGCGCGTAAATCTGCAGGTTCTCGCGCGCGCTCAGCCTCTCATAGAGGCCCGGCGTTTCGGTCACGATTCCCACCAGACGCCGGATCGCTGCATCCTGCTCTCCCAGCCGGTATCCCCCGATGAAGGCCTCTCCGGCTGTCGGCGCGATCAAAGCGGCGAGCATGCGCACAGTTGTCGTCTTGCCCGCCCCATTGGGTCCGAGCAGGCCGAAGATCTCCCCGGGCCGAATCTCCATCGTGAGGGCTTGGACGGCAACTTTCCCATCGTAGGCTTTCGTCAATCCCCGCGTCGTGATCATCGGTCACACCCAGTTGCGAATCACCTCGCAGCGTCCTTTGAACTCAGCTTCCACAGCCCGCACCAGCGCCTCGAGCCGTTCGGCAGCCCCCAGCAAGTCTTCCGGCGGCTGCTCCCGCAGGCTCTCCAGTTGAGCGCTCACCGCCCGCACCTGCTCGCTCAGGACCAGATCATACTGATAGAGCATCTCGAGCAAGGCGCCTTCATCGGGGCGCTCGTTGAAAAAGAGCGTCGTCCCGTAGTCGGGATTCTCCAGCAACTGCTTCACCGCGCGCATTCTCTCCCGCGCGCGCTCCAGAGGAAGGGCTTCCAGGACCTTCCCGGCGCGAGCCCATTCTCCGATGAGTTGCTCCAGCGAGGGGAGCAACTCCGCAAGCCGCTCGCTCAGATGCCGACGATAGGCCGCATCCTGCTCCCGACGGGCCGCATGCTCGGCGTAGCCTCGATATTCCGGGAGAGTGCTCCGCAGCCTCTCCATCCACTCGTCGGTCGGCGAAAGAGACGTTTCCTCATCCATGACCCCTTCTCCTTCTTCGGGACGCCCCGAAAGATCACGCGGCGCGCCCTCAGAGCGGGATGTTCCCATGCTTGCGTGGCGGATTCGTATCGCGCTTGGTCTCGAGCATCTCCAGAGCGCGAATGATCTTCGGGCGCGTCAGGCGCGGCTCGATCACCTCGTCAATGAACCCGCGTTCGGCCGCCACATAGGGAGAGGCGAACTTCTCCTCATACTCGCGAATGCGCTCGCGACGCACAGCCTCCGGATCGCGCGCGCTCTGAATCTCCCGACGATAGAGGATATTGACGGCTCCCTCGGGACCCATGACGGCGATCTCCGCCGTCGGCCAGGCGAAGTTCACATCCGTGCGAAGATGCTTCGAGCCCATGACGCAGTAGGCTCCACCGTAGGACTTCCGCGTGATGACAGTGATCTTGGGGACAGTGGCTTCCGCGTAGGCGTAAAGGAGTTTGGCTCCATGTCGAATGACTCCGCGATGCTCCTGATCCACGCCGGGGAGGAAGCCCGGCACATCCTCGAACGTCAGGATCGGGATGTTGAAGCAATCGCAGAAGCGCACGAAACGGGCGGCCTTCACCGACGCGTCAATATCGAGCACGCCGGCCAGATAGGCGGGCTGATTGGCCACGATCCCGACAGGCCGTCCTCCCATCCGGGCGAACCCCACCACGATGTTCGGCGCGAAATGCTCCTGCACCTCCAGGAAATATCCATCGTCCACGACCAAATGGATGACGTCGCGGATGTCGTAGGGCAGATGCGGCTCGGCGGGCACAAGCGTATCCAGGCGCTCCTCGGCGCGATCCACCGGATCGTGACAGGGCCGACGCGGCGGATCCTCCAGATTGTTCGACGGGAGAAAGGAGAGCAGCTCGCGAATCAAGCTGAGACACTCCTGTTCGGTCTCTACGGCGAAATGGGCGACGCCGCTTTTGGTGTTGTGCGTCATGGCTCCGCCCAGCTCTTCCTTGGTCACCTCCTCATGCGTGACGGCTCGAATGACATCCGGACCCGTGATGAACATGTAACTGGTGCGCTTGGTCATGATGATGAAGTCGGTGAGGGCCGGGCTGTAGACCGCTCCTCCGGCGCAGGGCCCCATGATGGCCGAGATCTGCGGCACAACGCCCGAAGCCAAAACGTTGCGCAGGAAGATCTCCGCATATCCGGCCAACGAAGCCACCCCCTCCTGAATGCGCGCTCCTCCGGAGTCGTTCAAGCCAATGATCGGAGCGCCGACCTTCAAGGCCAGATCCATGATCTTGCAGATCTTCTCGGCGTTGGTCTCCGAGAGCGATCCTCCGAAGACCGTGAAGTCCTGGGCGAAGACAAAGACCGTGCGCCCTTCGATCTTCCCCCATCCGGCAATGACTCCATCGCCAAGATACTGTTGTTCGGCCATGCCGAAGTCCGTGCACCGATGCTTCTTGAACTTATCAAACTCCTCAAACGTCCCCTCATCAAGCAGATACTCAATCCGCTCGCGGGCCGTCATCTTCCCCTCGGCATGCTGGCGCGCCACGCGCTCGGCTCCCCCACCGGCCTCGGCCACGCGATTGAGTTCCCGCAGATGCTGGAGTTTCTCCCGCAGTGTCACCCGCGATGACATCCGCATCCCCCCGCCGAACATCCGCATCCGCTCGTCGAGCGGACGCTCGCGACGAACTTCCGTGCGACGCCAAAGGCAAATGACGAATAGAGCTGCTCGCACAAGGAGCTTCCGCATCGCGGACACTCAATCCGCACCGAGGAGGAGAGGACGAGCCGCTCGAACTTCTCGCCACACTTTTGGCACACATATTCGTACATCGGCATAGCTTCCCTCCGCGAGAGTCTCCCTTGAGTTCCTCTCAACGAACCTCCCCTCGTCTGGCCCATTCCGCTTACACTCTATCAAACGGCAGGAAGGCAGGCAAGCGAAGCCCGTGAGCGCACCCACGGCCTGAAGCCGTGCGCCGCAGACCTCCTGGGCCCTCACCGAGGGCGATTCCGCGTGAGCGCATCCGCGGAACGGCTCCTTCTATCCCCACCTGGACAGCGCGCGCCTTTTAGAGTAGACTCCCGCCCGAGATGGAGGTTCGCGTGTGGCCGTGGAGGATCATCGGAGGGGGATTTTTCGTCCTTCTTCTTCTGACCGTCTGCGCCCAGAAAGCCTCCGACAGTCCTGTGCTGCTCATCCGCATGCCGGATGAACCCGCCCTGACCGCGGATCCGTCCGAGGCCCAGATCCTTCGCTTCATGAAGGAGCGAGAATCCTTCCTCCAGATGACCAGAGCCGACGTGCTGAGAGACCGCGCCTTCGCCCGCCAGGTTCTCGGACAGCGACAGATCTTCGAGGAGCTGGCAGCCTTTCAGAAAGCCGAGAGCATCCCAGCTCGCGTGCGCTTCATCGCCTGGGCCGATGCTTTTCGTTTCTTCGCCGATTATGTCTCGGATCCGAAGAATCCTCCCGTGGTCGCCCAGATCGGAGACACCTGGGCTGCGTACTTCCGCTCGCTTGGCGTCGTCTCCGAGCAGCGACGACACACCTGGGATGTGCGCGTGCTCTGGTATTGGAAGGACCTGGTCGCCCCCGAGCAGATCGCCGAGGGCGATGGCCTGCTGGCTCAGTGCGAACGCATCCGAAGCGTCTCGCCTCCTGGCTTGCGTGCGCCGCTGGCGATCCCGACGGCTCCGGATTGGAATCTGCTGCATGATCTCTCTTTGTGGCTCTACAATGCCGGATTGCCGACGGTGATCACGACAGAGAAGAAGTGGGGCCTTCTGCCCTGGCGCGAAGCGATTCTGGCCGGACCCGAAGGAGACCGCGCCGTCGCTTTTCTCACTGAGCTCGCCACACGGGGATGCCTGGCTCTGCCTGAAGAGCGCGCTCAGGAGCTGGCCGAGGAATTCCTTCAGCGAAAGTATGCCATGGTCATTCTGGGACCCTGGTTCACGGCGATGGCGGAGAAGGTCCTGGGCCCGAGTTGGCCTGCGCAGATCGGCGCGACGCTTCCTCCGAGGATTGGAGCCGCACACGCAGTGACTATGAAGGGAGGCTCCCTGCTCGTCCTGCTGGACCCGACTCGTGGGCGAGACCATCTGGGCGTTGCGCGAGCGCAACGGCTCCTGGAATTTCTCAGCTCGCCTGAGAGCCAAAAGCGGTATGCTCAGGCCCTCGGAGCGCTTCCGGCTCATGAAGAAGCCCTCCGGGAATCCCCCTATTTCTCCTTGTTCGAACGCGCGCTCCAGCACGGTCGAACGTATCCTCAAATTCCCGAATGGGCTCCCGTGGTCGAGAACCTCGCGACGCGGGACAACCTCTATGCCTTCTGGAAACGCCTCTCGCTTCTGACCGACCCGCGGGCGCCGACCAGCGAAACGGAGCGAGCGGCGCGAGCCCGATTGATCCGGGCTGCGTTGTACTCAGCCGAAGCGGACATCAATCGAGAGCTCTCCCCGGGGAGGGTTCGCGTCCTCTGGCCGTGGTTCCTGACAGTGAGCGGTCTGGCCACGGTCGTCGCTTCCCTCTCCCTGTGGCATCGCCGCGTGGAACGCAAACGGAGCGAGCAGTTGCGACAGACTCGCCATCTGCTGGCGACCTTGCAGCGACGTCTCGCCGCCGTGCAGGAAGCGGACCAGGCCCACGCCCTTTCGGAATCTCCCCACGGGCTAGCCCTCAAGGGGTATCCGGCCATGTATCTGGATGCGGTCCGGCGCCGAGTGTTACTTCGCCGATCTCCCGCCCATCCCCTCGAGGAAGTCCTTCACGGAGCGGAATACGACCTGTTCCACCATATCGTTGAGTGCTTGCAGGCCGGATGGCAGCAGACGCACTGGGTCTGGAGCTACGTCATCTGGCCCACGAGTCATCCGAAGTTTCCCAAAGAGGCCTTCGCCACACACTGCGCGAAACTCCGGAAGAAGGTGGAAACGGTCTGGCAACTGGGTCGGATCTTAGGTCGAGGCGCGCGCCAGAGCGGCGTGATCCCCATTGAGGTGAAAGACGTTCACTTCTACACTCCCGCCCTGCCGGAAGGGGATGCCTACCCCCTCTGGGCTCTCTTCCAGGCGTCCGAGCGCGCTCTGAAGGCCTATCAGGCGGAAGATCGGGAAGCAGCGTATCGGTATGCGCAGCAGGTGCTCACCATGGACCCGGAGAATTGGTTGGGGAACACGCTCCTGTGCCATCTGGCGCTCCAAAACCACGGCACGGACGACGACCCCCTGGTGCAGAAGGCGATCGCCTTCGCTCACTGTCAGAAAACTCACTACGAGTATGCTCTGGAGAAGATCGAATCCCTGCAGAATGTGGACGCGCAGCAAAAGAACCGAATCCGATCCCGATACGAAGTCCTGCACTTGATCGCCTCCCGCACGCGTGAGCGGTCCACGGCGACTTCCCATCCCAAGGAACGGCCCCCGTGGCGAGACCGCGAGCACCTCAGGGCGTGGCTGGCTTATCTGGACGGAACCAGCGAGGCCCTCCCGGAAGAAGACCTTCGGGCCCTTCGCGAGATCCAACGCTTCCTCAGACAGCATCTCCCCTGGGCCGGATGGCCGGAGCTACAGGAGCACTTCCGGGCTTTCCTTCAGGACCTCGCCTGCGACATCTCGAGTTGGCCCGAGAAGAAGCTCCCACGGAGCAAAAGGGCATTCCAGGGTCGAGCACTCGATCATGTCCTGGCCGGAATCTGCCGCCTGTCGGACGATGAGGGATCGAAAGCGATCACGAAGGCGCAGAACCTGCGGAAGCTCTGGAGCGTGAAAGCCCACCTCCGAAAGACGCTTCGGGATGAACCCTCTTTGGAGCAACTCGCCGACGCCTGCCGGAAGCGCTACGGCTGGAGCCGCTTGTTCCTGGAGCGCCTCCTTCAGTTGGAGCAGTCCTGTTTTTCGCGCTCCTGGGATGAGCCGCAGAGCCGCCGATAGGCCCTTTTTCGGAAATATTTCCTCCGAATAAGAGGGTGCCGAAACGCCGGCCCGCATCGGGGGATCGCCCCGATGCGCGATTTTTCACATGAAGGAGGTGCGCTATGAGGAGAGCAGGGCTCGTTGTCGCCATAGTAGGACTCCTCGGATGGCCGATCACCGCGACCACCGGCTCCCCACCTCAAGCGGAAAAACAGGTCAAAGACGTCGTCATCCTCCCCCAGGTGGTGCACGGGGGTGATCCGCAGTCGCGATTCCTCTTCGTCAAGGCCCTCCCGACCGTTGTTCTGGCGGATTTCAATGTGAGTCATCCCGGTCAGTTCGCCAATCGCCACGATTGGGCGCTCTCCGAAGATGGAGAGGAACCGCTCGCTTTCGGCATTGACGACTATTTCGAGCTGAGCTTCGACCTGGTGCTCCATGGAACGCCCCCCGGGACGCAGTTCGCCGAGCGCAAGGAAGCCGGCATCATCATCACGACCAGCGTTGCCGGAGAAGGGCAATTCATCGTCAACACGGATGCTCATGAAGTGGCCGCTTTTGGCGGACCCTTCCCCTTCTTCAGATTCGACTTCGGCTACAATTCCGGAGATCTCATTACCCTCGGAATCCGGTACTTCCGGGACAGCGACGGCAAACGCAAGATCCAGTATCGCGCCAATGACAAGACGAGCGACCCGCTGGAGTTCACGAATCTGGAGCAGGGGATTCCCGGCCCCTTCTTCATCAAGGGCTACATACAGACAGTGATCAACACCGCGATTCCGGAGACAAGTGCGGCCGCGGCCTTTGCGAACATTCGCTGGAACGGAAAGCTCCTCTTGGGAGGGAAAGCAGACGGCAACTGTCGTAACTGCGCGCTCTGATCCGTCAAGGAAGTGCCCGGAGAACCGGCAGGCGGTGATCTCTTTTAAGGAGGGAGGATATGCGGCGTACCGCACCGTTTCGTCTCCTTCTCTGGGGGAGCTTTCTCTGTGGACTGGCCACTGCTGCGCTCGCTCAGTTCCGGGCGGGGATTCAGGGGATTGTGTCCGATCCCACAGGAGCCGTTATCCCTGGCGCGACGGTGACGCTCCGGAGCCACGAAACCGGAAAGACGCAGCAGGTCAGCACCACGGCCGAAGGCTTCTACCGCTTCTCCGGACTTCCTCCGGGCACCTATCAGATCACGGTCGAGCATCCCGGATTCAAGAAGAAGCAGGTGGACGAGGTGCGCGTCCGCGCCGAAGAAGTTCAGGGTTTAGATCTGGTTCTGGAGCCCGGGGGGATCACCGAGACTGTGACCATCCTGGCCGGTGGCGAAGCCGCGACGCTTCAGACGGAGAACCCGGATATCGCGCGCGCGGTGACGACGGGAGAGGTTCTGCGGCTCCCGCAGTTCGGACGCGACCCTTACGAACTGATCCGTCTGACGCCGGGTGTTCTCGGCCTGGGAGCGCGCGGCAGTCGAGGCGAGTCTATCGGCTTACCGAATACCACCGGCCCGGGCGGATCCAATGTCTCGATCTTTCAAGTCGAGAACCAGGTCCCCATCAGCGCCAATGGCCAGCGTCTCTCGGCCAACACCTACATGATTGATGGCGTCAGCGTCAACAGCCTCGGCTGGGCCGGAGCCGCCGTGGTGACACCCAATCAAGAATCGGTCAAGGAGATCCGCGTGCTCTCCAGCACCTACTCGGCGGAATACGGGCGCACGACCGGTGCTCAGATTCAGGTCGTCTCTCAAAACGGAACGAACGAATTCCACGGCAGCGCGGTCCTCAAGTACAACGATCCCGATCTGAATGCCTTCAACAAGTGGGGAGGAATCACCGGCGATCCGACGCGGGACGCTCCTCCGGTGCGCGTCGAGCAGCTCTATCGGCAATTCGCAGGGAGTCTGGGCGGACCGATCCTCAAGAACCGACTCTTCTTCTTCTTCTCCTACGAGGGCTTGCGGAGCAACACGACCGACTTCGTGAGCACGTGGATTGAGACGCCGGAATTCCGGCGTCTGGTCAGGGAGCAGCGGCCCGGCGGGGTGACAGCCCGCATCTTCGGGACAGAGGGCATCGCCCCTCGAACGCTCACGATCTTGCCGGCCGACTGTTCCCTGTTTCTCAACGATCCGAGGCGCTGTCAGGTGACCCCAGGGGGATTGGACATCGGATCGCTCACGGGCAGCCTCGGTCGCTACGTCCCTGTCAGCAACACCATCGGCGGAGGACTCGATGGCATCCCCGACATTCAGTTCGCGCGCCTGGCGTTGCCCAATCGCATCCGCGGGGATCAATTCAACGCGCGCGTTGACCTGACGCGGGGCCCGGACCAGTTCGCTGTGAGCCTGTATCTGACGCGCCGCAATGACTTCAAGAACGTCGCTCAGGGACGTCCGATCGGAGACTTTCGGTCCCGACCCCTGAATGCCGCAGGCACGGTGACCTGGATTCGCACGCTCGCGCCCACGCTGCTCAACGAACTGCGGGCGAACGCGACACGGTTCGCCTTCGATGAGGTCGCCGATAATCCGGAGGTCAACTGGGGAATTCCCCGAGTCGAAGTCGAGGGACCGTCAGTCTTGCGGCTGGAAATCGGAGCGACCCGCGCTGAGACCACACCAGGCATCTTCGCCCAGAACACCTTCGAGATTCGGGACGTGCTGACCTGGGTGCGCGGCGCGCAAACGTGGAAATTCGGCTGGGAGATGCGCCGCGAGCAGGACAACAACAATTTGGCCGGAGGGGCTCGCCCGCTTTACGTCTTTCGGGGGCTCTACAACCTGGCCAACGATGCGCCCTATCTGGAAGCCATCAACGCGGATCCGCGCACGGGTCTTCCCGCCGATGCCCAACGCTACTTTCGGTATGCCTACTACGGCTTCTTCGTCCAAAACGACTGGAAGCTGCGTCCTAATCTCACGCTCAATCTCGGCCTGCGCTACGAATACTTCACCCCACTGCGGGAGAAGCGCGGGCGCTTGAGCAATCTCGTCTTCCCACCCGGGCAACTCGATGCCTCCAGGATCGTCGTCACCGATCAGCTCTTTGATCCGGACCGCAATAACTTCGCGCCGCGCCTGGGTTTCGCCTGGAGTCCGAAGTGGTGGAAGGAGGAGATGGTCCTTCGCGGAGGATTCGGCATCGGGTACAATCGCATCCCCGGCGTGCTTTTTGGGAACACGCGGGGGAACCCGCCGTTTTTCGCCCGCCACTTCCTCTGCTGCGGGGGATCGGCGCAAGAGGGGTTCTTCCCCTTTGCGGGCGGTCGCATCCTCTACGCGCTCGGGACGAGCCGCGCGCTGACCAGTTACCCAGTGAATCCGGCTCTGGCCCAGGGTCTGGATCCCACCACGGGGGGCGTGCGGGGGAGCAGGGTTGAGATCTATGGCACCGAGAAGAAGTTCCCCAACGCGTACGTCTACCTCTGGTCGCTGGAGACCGAATACCAACTGCCCTGGAATCTCCTCGCCTCTTTGGGCTATCAAGCCAGCAGCAGCCACAAGCTCATTCGCATCGTCAATCAAAATCTGCTCTATCCGAGCAATCCGTTTTTCGGCCCGGTCTTCTTCCCCCTGCCGGACGTCAACGGGAACTATCATGCCTTTTTGGCGCGCCTGACGCACGCCTTCTCCCGGGGCTTTCGTCTGGATCTGTCCTATCGCTGGAGCAAGAGCATTGATACGCTCTCTTACGAGGGGCCGGGGGCACCGACCAATCAAACCTATCCGAGCGACCTGCGATCCGAGCGCGGTCCTTCGGACTACGACGTGAGGCATCACCTGGTGGTCTCCTGGCTCTGGGACCTGCCCATTCTGCGAACGCGCACCGATTTCTGGGGCAAGGCGTTCGGGGGATGGCAAATCAACGGCATCTGGACGAACTCCACCGGCTTCCCCTATACGGTGAAGATCGGCCAGAGCCTCCGCTTCGCCAACGGGGAGCCCTGGGGTCCGATTCGCCCAACGCGCTATCTGGGTGGAGCCCTCACGGATCACAACGATCGCGCGTTCATTCGACCCGGGGGGAATTTTCCCGGCGGAGGTGCCCGCTACTTCGATACGGTGACGATCGGCCCTCCGGGGATCGGGCGGAACTCTTTTCGCGGCCCCGGATATCGCAGCATGGACCTCAGTCTGGTGAAGCAAACAGTACTCCCTCGAATCCCCGGACTCGGAGAAGCTCCCCGACTCGAAATCCGCTTCAACTTCCTCAATGCGTTCAACGAACTGAATCTCGAACCTCTGGGATTTTTCAGCGAAGGCGTCTTCGCCGATCGGCCGAACTTCGGTCGGGCCACGCGAGGACTTGCGGGCCGGGTCATCGAATTCCAGGCGCGCGTGAGCTTCTGAATTATGAGCCGAGCCTCCTGCGTCACCAGAGCAAGAGGTTCCCGCGCGCGAAGAAGGATGGCGTGGGTGTGGGCGCTGAGCGTCGTTTTGATGGCGAGGATGCCGATCCCCGCGGGGCAGGCATCGTCCGCTGATGAGATCGAGCAGAAAATCAACGCGCTGCTCCGGCAGATGACGCTGCAGGAGAAGCTCGGGCAGCTTCAGATGCTCGATGGCGATGTGGACGGATCCTATCGTCCGGAACATCCCGAGCTTGTGCGCCGAGGACTTGTCGGCGCCTTCCTCAACGTGCGCGGAGCGCGCCGGGTGAACGAGCTGCAACGCATCGCCGTGCAGGAGTCGCGACTGAAGATCCCGCTGCTTTTCGGCTTCGATGTCCTGCACGGCTACCGCACAATCTTCCCCGTTCCGCTGGCCGAAGCGAGCAGTTGGGATCCGGAGGCTGTCGAGCGCGCGGCGAGCATCGCTGCGGCTGAAGCGGCCGCCGCCGGCGTGCGGTGGACCTTCGCCCCCATGGTGGACGTCGCGCGCGATCCTCGCTGGGGCCGAATCGTCGAGGGCTCGGGAGAAGACCCCTACCTGGGCTCGATCATGGCCCAGGCGCGCGTGCGCGGGTTTCAGGGCGCAGACTACAGTGCTCCCGATAAGATCGTCGCCTGCGCCAAACATTTCGTCGCCTACGGGGCTGCGGAAGGAGGCCGCGACTACAATACGACAGACCTCTCGGAGAGAACACTGCGGGAGATCTACCTGCCGCCGTTTCAGGCGGCCGTTCAAGCCGGCGTGGGGACGATCATGAGCGCCTTCAACGATCTCAACGGCATCCCCGCTTCGGCCAACCCCTTCACGCTGACCACCATCTTGCGCCGAGAATGGGGATTCGACGGGTTCGTCACAAGCGATTACACGGCCATCGAAGAACTCATCACCCACGGATTGGCCGCCACCGAGGAAGAGGCCGCGCGCGCAGCGCTTGAAGCCGGTGTAGACATGGAGATGGTGAGCCGGCTCTATAGCCGACATCTCCCGCGGCTCATCGCCGAGGGCAAACTCCCGATGGCCGTCCTGGATGAAGCCGTGCGGCGCGTCCTGCGGATCAAGTTTCGACTGGGACTGTTCGAACGCCCTTATGCCGATGAGACGCGCGAGCAGACCCTTCTGCTGGACCCGGCCCATCGAGCGGCGGCCCGCGAGATGGCCGCTCGCTCGATCGTTCTTTTGAAGAACGAAGGGGGACTTCTGCCCCTTCGCAAGGACGTGCGCTCGCTGGCTCTCATTGGACCCCTGGCCGACGATCCGAAGAACATGCTCGGTCCCTGGTCCGGAGATGGACGCGCCGAAGATGTCGTCACCGTGCTCGCCGGCATTCGCGCCAAAGCCGGACCCCGAACGCAGATTCACTACGCCAAAGGCTGTGAGATCACAGACCGCACCTGCGAGGGAATGGCCGAGGCTGTGCGCCTCGCCCGTCAGGCCGACGTGGCCATCGTCGTTGTCGGAGAGTCGGCGGAGATGAGCGGCGAAGCCGCCTCGCGCGCACAGCTTGATCTGCCGGGACGACAGCTCGAACTGGTCAAAGCCATCCATGCGACCGGAACGCCGACGGTCGTCGTGCTCGTCAACGGGCGTCCTCTCACCATCCCTTGGATCGCCGAGCATGTGCCAGCGATTCTGGAGACGTGGTTCCTGGGCACTGAGGCCGGTCACGCCATCGCCGATGTGCTCTTCGGCGATGTGAACCCCGGCGGCAAACTCCCGGTGACGTTTCCCCGTTCCGTCGGCCAAATTCCGATCTACTACAACCACAAGAGGACCGGCAGACCGCCCAACCCCGCGAATAAGTACACCTCCAAGTATCTCGATGAGGAGGTCAGTCCGCTTTTCCCCTTCGGATACGGGTTGAGCTACACGGAATTTCGACTCGCGAACCTGCAGCTCAGCGCCTCGCGCATTCGCCCTCATGAACGGGTGATCGTGAGCGTAGAGGTGGAGAACATCGGTCGGCGCACGGGCGATGAGGTCGTTCAGGTGTACATCCAGGATGTGGCGGCGAGCGCGACGCGCCCCGTGCGCGAGCTGAAGGGATTTCGACGAATCACGCTGCGCCCTGCTGAGAGACGCCGCCTCGAATTCTCGCTCGGGCCGGAACATCTTGGCTTCTACAACCGCCAGATGCGCTTTGTGGTCGAGCCGGGCGAGTTTCGCATCTTCGTGGGAAGCAGCTCCGTCGGAGGATTGGAAGCGCGCCTGGAGGTGATACAATAGGGGTGTGAGTCGGTGGATCCTGAGCCTGCTGGTTGGCGTCCTGCTCGTCATCCCCACCCGATGCGGGATGACGCAGACTCCGCTCTCGCCTGAGGACGACGCCTTTTTGGAAGACCTCTCGCGACGCGCCTTCCTCTTTTTCTGGGAGCAGGCCGATCCCGATACCGGCCTTGTGCGGGATCGCGCGGGGACGGCAGGGGAACGGCGCAACGACATCGCGAGCGTCGCCGCGACAGGATTTGGCCTGACGGCCCTCTGCATCGCGGCCGAACGCCGCTGGATCGCTCCGGATGAAGCGCGCCAGAGGGCGCGCGCCACGCTCCGATTCCTGGCCGAGCATGCTCCTCAGAAAAACGGGTGGTTCTACCACTGGATGAACGCCCGCACGGGCGCCCGAGAATGGGCCAGCGAAGTCTCCTCGATCGACACGGCCTTGCTTCTGGCAGGCGTTCTCACCGCACGACAGTGTTTCGCCACGGATCCGGAGATCGTCTCATGGGCCACGGCGATCTACGAGCGCGTGGATTTCCCCTGGATGCTCAACGGACATCCGACACTTCTGTCGCACGGATGGACGCCGGAAGGAGGATTTCTCCCCTTTCGCTGGGAGGTCTACAGCGAGCACATGATTCTCTATCTGCTGGCCATCGGATCGCCGACGCATCCGATTGCGCCTGAGGCCTGGTATGCCTGGCGCCGCAACCCGATCACCTATGCGGGCTACACCTACATCTACGGCGCGCCTCCGCTTTTCATTCACCAGTATTCGC
Source organism: uncultured Clostridia bacterium (assembly GCA_964615335.1). Lineage (GTDB taxonomy): Bacteria > Acidobacteriota > Blastocatellia > HR10 > HR10 > HR10. Next base: position 4,651 of record CAZTMT010000003.1, on the reverse strand, counting down.
ACGCCTGGATAGACTTCCGCCGCCGCCGGGAGGAGCGCGGGATGCGCACCAACTGGTTCGAGAACTCGATCGCCGCGACGCGAGCGCACCGCGCTTTTTGTATACGCCTGGCCCAGGAGTTCCCTCAAAGCTATTCGGAGAACGTCTGGGGGATCACCGCTTCCGACTGTGTGAGACACGGGCAGCAGACTTACTGCGATTGGGGTGGGCCTCCGCCGCCCGGTTCCCCCCGCGACGGGCGCATTGACGGGACCGTCGTCCCCAGCGCCGCGGCCGGGTCGCTCATGTTCACGCCCGAGATCTCGCTTCCGGCGCTGCGCACGATGCGAGAGAAGTTCTTCCCCCAGTACGGCGAGCGCTTGTACGGACGCTATGGGTTCGCCGACGCCTTCAATCCGACAACTGGCTGGGTGAGCCCGGACGTGATCGGAATCAGCGTGGGCATCACGCTCCTGAGCGCCGAGAATCTCCGCACGGGAAGTGTGTGGCGCTGGTTCATGAGCCATCCCGACGTCTCTCGCGCGATGGAGGCCATCGGTCTCCGTCCCGAGAGCTGACCCCCCAAAGCGCGCTCACGGATGCGCAGGAGAAACTCCATTCGCTCTCTCATCCTCGTCCTCGGGCTCTGGATGGGCTCTCTTCCTCCAGGGACGCCCGAGGGTTCTCTGCGCATTCTGTTCCCCGACGTCGGTCAGGGGCATGCCGCGCTCATCATCTCGCCGACCGGACGCACGCTGCTCATTGATGGCGGTCCCGATGGGGCGGGACGCGCGGTCCTCATCCCCGTGATGCAAAGATTGGGTCTGTCGCGTTTAGACTTCATGGTCGCCACGCACTACGATGCCGATCATATCGGGGGACTCGATGAAGTCGCCGCTGTCTTCCCTCCAACAATCGCTTACGACAGCGGCGATCTCACAGCCCCGCGCGGGAGCCGATTCTTCCTCGACTATGTGAGCGCCATAGGCGGCGCCCGTCGCACGCTCCGTGCCGGAGAGGTCATAGACCTGGACGGAGGCGCCATTGCGACCTGTCTTGTCGCCAACGGAGATCTGGAGAGCGGCGGGCGCGTCGGGATCTTCGGTCGCTCCGATCCCTTTGACCAGTTGGACAACAGCGCCTCGATCGGCCTCCTCATCCAATACGGCGACTTCGACCTCTTCATCGCGGGCGATCTCACCGGGGGAGGAGACCAAACGACCGATGTCGAATCCACGGTCGCACAACTGGTCGGAGATGTGGATGTCCTGCAACTGAGCCACCACGGGAGCGCGACAAGTAGCAATCCGACGTTTCTCGCGGCGCTGCAAGCCGAGGTGGGTATCGTGCAGGTCGCCACGGCCAACTCCTTCGGCCATCCGAGCGTGGAAGTCGTAGACCGCTTCATCAACATGAAGCCGACTCAGGGCCCTCCCCCGATTCCCCCCGATGAGGATTTCCCTCCCCTTTGCCCTCCTTTCCTTTTTCAAACTCAGGCCAGCCCCCCTTCGGACAGCCGGGTGAGCAACCAGGGTTTCGTCGCCCGTGGAACGATTGAGATCGAGACCGACGGCAGCTTCTACGTTGTGCGCGCCGGAGGACGCGAGATGACCTTCCCCACCGATGGAGCCGAACGCAACGTGCGCACCGATTTCCCTCCGACAGTCCTTCTGCAAACATCCCCGGTCGTTCCCTCCGCCGGCCAGGCCGCTCTCCTTTCGGCTCAAATCGCCGATGACTCGGGAGTCGTTCGCGCCGCTCGCTTGACCGTTTCCGCGAACGAGGGAGAATGGGGTTCCTTCCCGCTGACTCGATTCTCTAAGACGCTCTGGATCGGTGAGATCCCCGGATTTCCCGACGGAACCCTCGTCCGGTATTGCGTCACAGCCGAAGACGCCACGGGACAAACGACGACGGCATGCGGCGCCTACTTCGCCGGGATCACACCCGTTGGCACCGTGCGCGCTGTGAACGAGTGGGGCGTTCCGCTCTACGAAGGAGTGCCCGTTCGCATCCGCGGCACAGTGACCGTCGCCAGCGGAATGTTCAGCCGAACGCAAACGGACGTGTTCGTGCAGGACGAGACGGGAGGAATCCGCGTCTTCGAGCTGCGATCTCAAACCGAGCGAGTGGGCCTCGGGGATCGCGTCCTGGTCACCGGGCGCGTGAGCGCGTTCAATGGGACGCTGGAGCTAGACGTCACCAATCCATTGCCCGTCCCGCCGTTTCCCTCGCCTTTCGGCCTGCGCGTGCTCCGGCGCGCAGCCGAAGAGATCGCTCCGCGCCCCATACGGATCGCCCAGGTGGACGAGGCGCTCGAAGGCCAGCTCGTTCGGATCGAAGGAGTGCGCATCATCCAGGGCGCGATCCCTCCAGAAGGCAGCGTGAATTTGCGCATCACCGACGGCACGGGCACAACGACGCTCCGCATCCTTGGCTCGACGGATATTCCCGGCCTGCCGACCCCTAGCGGCCCGTTCACGCTCATCGGGATCGTCGGACAGTTCGATCGCTTCCGCCCCTTCACAAGCGGTTATCAGATCCTCCCTCGCCGCCGCGCCGATTTCATCCTCGCCGGGTCCGCCGCCTCTCACCCGCGCGCGGAGGCCCCCCGGAACCCTCGACCAAAACTAGCCCCTAGCCCGGTCGGCGCCCCGTTCGATAGCCATCAAAAGGAGGCTCTGTCCCCGTCACGCGGCGGACGCCGATGATTCCGTTCGTGTGCGCACTGGGTGAATTGGTGTCACTCTCAGTGAAAAAGACCTCGCCTGTGATGGGATGAACTGCCAGGCCCGCGTTCTGGAAGCGCAGTTCGGTGACCGGATCTCCCGAGACCGAACGGATCTCCGGAGTCGCCAGGATCTCCGCCTGCGAGGCGAAAAGAGAGGCTTCTCCGCGACCATCGCGCGCATTCCGAATGGCGATGATCCCACGCGCCGCCGGATGTCCCGACGTTCCAAACGCATTCGCCAGGTAGATGACATCCTCCGGCCCCACATCTATGCCGCTGAATCCGACATCGGGAATGCCCAGATCCGCTTCGATGTCCGTAGCGGCGACAAGCAGAGAGACCGATTTCTCTACCGGATCGATCTCCAGAATGTCATCGCTTGACGAGGAGCGACCGCTGTTGATCGCCACCAGCGTCCCACGCGAGGGGCGAATGGCGATGTCGTTCAATTCAATGTCACTTTGAGTCTGTCCCGTGACGCTTTCCAGTTGCGAAGCCGAGATGACTTCGGTCGCGCGGCCCTTCCCATCGCTTGCGGAATGCACGTCCAGCGCGACCACACTATCCCCGGTGGGAGACCCGAAGCGATCGTTCAGCGTGATATACGCCGTCGTCCCCAGAACAGCCAGAGAGCGATTCCCTTCGATGGATGAGACGGCCGCCCCTCCGAAGGGACGGTCGAGCCCGGAAACCAGTGCGACCTCTCGGGTCTGGCGATCCACGCGAAAGAGATAAGCCTGTTCCGGACTGGCTCCATCTGTGAGAATGATCAGGTGCCCGTCCTCATCCAGATCCAGGGCCTGGACGCTCATCACCAAGGGAGCCGGTTCTGCTCCATTGAGCGCATCCACCTGCGCCCGCAGAGTCGCCGTATCGGTGATCTTCACGATCTCCCGCGGAGTGATCGAATAGGCTTCGAAGATCCCAATGTTCTCCCGGTCCCCGTGATCGCTGAAGAAGACCCGATTGTTGGCCATCGCTGCCAGACGAAAGGGCAGGACCTTGGTCGGATCGCTTTCGGCTTTGGCTGCGGCGATCTGCGCTCCGGAGAGGACAAGTCGAACGACGAGGACCCCCTGGGCGAGTCCCACAAGGCCCCATAAGATCACACCGCAAAGGACCCAACGCAGAGTTCTCAGCATCATCCTCCCTCCTTTCTCCCACCCTCCCGGTGATCGAAACCTTTGCGCATGCCGCCTCTTCTGTCCGCAGAGGCCAGGGTGAGAGGCTATCCTACTACCTCCTGGCAGGGCAAACAACCCGAGGAAGTGGCGGGTTGAGTCATGGGGAAATCAAGGGCAGCGCAGAAGCAGTCCCTCCTCCCTCCACCTTGGAGCCATCGACATGGGCGAGCAACCACTGCCTTTGTTAGCAGGGAGGAGAGCCGGAGGGGACGAATCGTGCTCTGACATCAACGTTCTCGTTCCTGCCCTTGTGAGTAGGGGGAGAGCCAAGACTTCACACCCGCCGCCACATCCCCTCTGGCCCGGGCGAAGAGGTGGTTTTTCTCCCCGAACCTCAGCGCCACATCCTGGGCCGTGAGCCTTACCGGCCTCTTCTGCTCGCTGGGCCCCGAGCCGGACATAGAGAGATAGAGTTGCAAACCAATACTCCCTTGGCTCCCAGCCCGCTTGCCCCCCCCCGACGTGCGCATTCCTCAAAGTTGTCCGACTCCGCCCCTTCACCATTGGGGATCTCCTTGGGGAGTTCGGATTCCCCCTGCATCTGCCGTCGTTCTCCTGGGACTTGACAGGGACCGCCCATCGACGGCATAATATGCCCCGAAATTGGTATTTTTTCGGGCAAATGGTATGGGGTGCTAATCGAACCACGGTGGGATTGAAACTGAAGACCAGCCACCGCTGTATGCGTTGGCCGGATTGTGCTAATCGAACCACGGTGGGATTGAAACCGCTCAATACATTGTCGGTTTGGCCATAT
>CAZTMT010000002.1:0-273966 GCA_964615335.1 uncultured Clostridia bacterium | reverse complement strand
CACGGTGGGATTGAAACAAGACATGTCTCGCAAATCCAGTGCGCATACCCCCAAGTGCTAATCGAACCACGGTGGGATTGAAACCACGGCGAGGACGCCGGGCGCGACGGCGATCAGAGCGTGCTAATCGAACCACGGTGGGATTGAAACGCGGGATTGAAACACTCAGAGATTGGCCGGTTTTTCGGTCAGCTTCACCGAGAGGGTCAGGCGCTGCCGGCCTCGGTAGATGGTGACCGTGATTGTGTCGCCAGGACGGAAGCGCGCGAGGATGCGCGAGATGTCGTCCACGGAGTTGATCTTCTCCCCGTTGATCTCGTAGATGATGTCGCCGCCCAAGTAAAAGAGACGTCCGCGGATGCGGACCGGCTGATTCCCTCCGCGGATCCCCGCGCGATCGGCGGATTCCCCGGAGATGACCTGCGAGACGAGCACTCCGGAGCGCACGGGCAATCCCAGCTCATCGGCCAGCGCTGAGACGGGAATGGGGAAAACGTCAATGCCGAGCCAGGGACGACGCACGCGCCCATAGGCGATAAGGTCGGGGACGATGCGTCGCGCCAGATTGATGGGAATGGCGAACCCAATGCCGACGCTCCCGCGCGAAGGGGACAAGATGGCTGTGTTCACCCCGATCATCTCCCCGCGCGAGTTCAACAGGGGACCCCCGGAATTCCCCGGATTGATGGAGGCATCGGTCTGGATCGCTCCCTCGATGAGGCGTCCGTTCTCCGCGCGCAAGGGACGCCCCAGAGCGCTGATGATGCCGCGCGTGAGAGTTTGGCCGATGCCGAAGGGATTCCCGATGGCCAAGACCTTCTGCCCCACGGCCAGTTTATCCGAATCCCCCATGCGAACGACCGTGAGCCTCTCGCGCGGCGCTGTAATCTTGAGGACAGCCAGATCTGTATCCGGATCCCCGCCGACCAATGTCGCGCGGTATTCGCTGCCGTCGGCGAGCGTGACGAAAAGCTGTCGCGCTCCCTCGACGACGTGATAATTCGTCAGGATGTGCCCTTGCTCGTCAATGATCGAACCGGAGCCGCTCCCTTCCTCGGGGTAGACAGCGAAGAAATCCTGCACGAGCGTGACCGTCCGAATGTTGACGACGCCCGGCGAGACAGCCTTGTAGACCTCGATATTATTCCGCTCGTCCTCGGTGAGCGTCGCTCCGGACGTTTGAGGCGGTTCGAAGCTCGGAGGAGGGCTCCAGAGACGCGCCGGTTCCTCCATCCAGCGCTGGTAGGCGATGAAGAGGCTCACGGCGATCACCCCCGAGAGGGTGCTCAGAAGCAGCAAATGACGGATCGAGAAGCGGTTCATCGTCCTCTCCTCCTCGCGTTCTCTCGACATGACTTCTAAATTATCCTCGCCCCCAGACCATCCTGCAATATACAACCGCATCCTCCGGACGCGACCCTCTGAATTGCGCTCTCGGAGTGCATACGACTAGACTACGGCTTCGATCCAGGAGTGTGGAGGGAGAGGACATGAAGCGGGAGATTCGACGGGAGCAATCCCGTGAATGGTTCTGTCGCGCGACGCGCGTCATCCCCGGTGGGGTCAACAGTCCTGTGCGCGCCTTCCGAGCTGTCGGAGGGGAGCCGCTCTTCATCTGCTCGGCACAAGGGGCCTATGTGGAGGATGTTGATGGGAATCGGTTCCTCGACTATGTCGGGTCCTGGGGGCCGATGATTCTCGGCCATGCGCATCCGGAGGTGATCGGCGCGCTGACCGAAGCCCTGCGAAGGGGAACGTCCTACGGAGCGCCGACGCCCTGGGAGGTCGAGCTGGCCGAGGAGATCTGCGAAGCCATCCCTTCGATCGAGATGATCCGGATGGTCAACTCCGGCACGGAGGCGACCATGACGGCCCTTCGGCTGGCGCGCGCCTTCACCGGACGCCGGAAAGTGGTGAAGTTCGAGGGATGTTATCACGGCCACAGCGACGCGCTCCTTGTGCGCGCCGGATCGGGAGTAGCGACGCTCGGACTGCCGGACAGTCCCGGCGTCTTACCCGAACTGGCCGCGCAGACGCTGGTCATCCCTTTCAACGACGAGGTGGCGTTGGAACGCGCGTTCGAAGCGCATGGGGAGGAGATCGCAGGGGTCATCCTGGAGCCCATTGCCGGGAACATGGGGTGCGTGCTTCCGAAGCCGGGCTTTTTGTCGAAGGTACGGGAGGTGACCGAACGCTACGAGGCGCTTGTGATCTTCGATGAGGTGATCACGGGGTTTCGCGTGGGCTATTGTGGGGCGCAGGATCTGTATGGCGTTCGTCCCGATCTGACCTGCCTGGGGAAGATCATCGGTGGGGGATTGCCTGTGGGCGCATTCGGAGGGCGTCGGGAGATCATGCGCCTGCTGGCTCCGGAAGGGCCTGTCTATCAAGCGGGCACTCTCTCGGGGAATCCTCTGGCTATGGCTGCTGGGCTGGCGACGCTGCGCCTCTTGAAGCGCCAGAGGGAGCAGCTCTATCCTCGGCTGGAACGTCTGACGACGCGTCTGGCCGAAGGAATAGCCGAGGCCGCACGAAGCTGCGGTATACCGGTTCGCGTGAATCATGTCGCTTCGATGCTCACGGTGTTCTTCACCGATCGGGAGGTCACCGATTGGACATCGGCCGCCTCATCGGATCGCCAGCAGTTTCAGCGATTCTTCCACGCGCTTCTAGAGCGGGGGATCTACTGGCCTCCCTCTCCGTTCGAAGTGGCTTTTGTGAGCGCGGCGCATGGGGAGGAAGAGATCGAGATGACGCTGGAAGCGGCGCGCCAGGCTCTCCGAGAGATTGCGGAACGTGCCGGATGAGCCTTCGCGTGCGCAAAGGGTGGGGTAGTATACTTGGGTCGTGTGAGCGAACGTCATGCCGTCAGGAGGAGGGGTTATGGGAGCGCGTATCATTCGAGCTCCTCGCGGTCGGGACCTCACCTGTAAGGGATGGCATCAGGAAGCCGCCCTGCGCATGCTCATGAACAATCTCGATCCCGATGTGGCGGAGAAGCCCGAGGATCTCATCGTCTACGGAGGGGTGGGGAAAGCAGCGCGCAATTGGGAATGCTTCGAAGCGCTCGTTCGATCCCTGCGCGAGCTGGAGAACGATGAGACGCTTCTGGTGCAGTCGGGGAAACCGGTGGGCGTCTTTCGCACGCACCCGTGGGCGCCCCGGGTTCTCATCGCCAATGCGAATCTGGTCCCGCACTGGGCGACGCTGGAAGAGTTTCTGCGTCTGGAGGCGATGGGGTTGATCATGTACGGGCAGATGACGGCGGGCAGTTGGATCTACATCGGGACGCAGGGCATCGTGCAAGGGACATTTGAGACTTTCGCGGCCGTCGCCGAACGGCATTTCGGAGGCGATTTGAGAGGGCGTCTTGTGGTCTCCGGAGGGATGGGGGGGATGGGGGGAGCGCAGCCGCTGGCAGCCACGATGAATGGGGCCGCCTATTTGGGAATCGAGGTGGATCCGGCGCGCATCGAGCGGCGCATTCGGACGGGATATTGCGATCGCATGAGTTTCGATCTGGATGAAGCGTTGCGATGGGTCCTGGAGGCGAAGGCTCGCGGAGAGGCCCTCTCGGTCGGAGTGGTGGGCAACTGTGCGGAAGTCCTGCCTGAACTGGTGCGACGTGGCATCGTGCCCGATGTCCTCACCGATCAGACGAGCGCGCACGATCCGCTCAACGGATACATCCCAGCGGGGATGACTGTGGAACAGGCGGAGGAGTTGCGGCGGAAGAATCCGCAGGAGTACATCCAGCGCGCGTACGATTCGATCGCCCGGCATGTCGAGGCGATGCTCGCGCTCAAGCGTCAGGGGGCCGTCACCTTCGAGTACGGCAACAACATTCGCAAGCAAGCCGAGCGGGCGGGAGTCCGGGACGCATTTGAATTCCCCGGGTTCGTCGTCGCCTACATCCGGCCGCTCTTCTGTCAGGGGCGAGGGCCGTTTCGCTGGGTGGCCCTCTCGGGCGATCCCGAGGACATTCGAAAGACGGACGAGCTGGTGCTGGAACTTTTCCCGGAAGATCGCATCTTGCGACGCTGGATCACGCTGGCGCGAGAGAAGGTGCGGTTTCAAGGCTTGCCGGCGCGCATCTGCTGGCTCGGCTATGGAGAGCGCGCCGAATTCGGATTGGCCATTAATGAGCTGGTGCGCGAGGGGAAGCTCGCGGCGCCCATTGTCATCGGGCGCGACCATTTGGATTGCGGATCGGTCGCCTCGCCCTATCGGGAGACCGAAGGAATGAAAGATGGCAGCGATGCCATCGCCGATTGGCCGATCCTCAACGCCTTGCTCAATACGGCCTCCGGAGCGTCCTGGGTCGCTTTCCATCACGGGGGAGGAGTGGGGATCGGGTACAGTCTGCATGCGGGGCAGGTGATTGTCGCTGATGGGACAAGAGAAGGAGATCTGCGAGTGGAGCGCGTTCTCACCAACGATCCCGGAATCGGTATTGCGCGTCACGCCGATGCGGGATACGAAGAGGCGATCGCGACGGCCCGAGAGAAAGGTGTGAAGATCCCCATGCTCGCCTGAAATCACGCGCTTGCCTGTCTGCGTGATCGCCCGGAATGGCGAGCGGATTCGAAAGAGACACGGGCGCTTGCGATCGGGTGGGAGAAGCGATCCGGCGACGCTCTCTTGTGCGATCCGGAGCCGAAAGCACCAGAGCGGAGGGAGGAGGATGGAGCGAGTGAGTTCCACGCAGCTTGCCGTCATCGGCAGTGGGCCGGGAGGATATGCCGCGGCTTTTCGCGCGGCTGATCTCGGATTATCGGTGACCCTGATCGGACAGGAATCGGCGCCCGGCGGCGTCTGTCTGCACGTCGGTTGCATTCCTTCGAAGGCGCTCCTTCACGTCGCGCGCGTGCTCGCCGAAGCGCGCGAAGCCGAGCAGTGGGGAATCACCTTCCTCCCTCCGCGCGTGGACCTGGAACGCTTGCGCGCGTGGAAACGCGAGGTCGTGGAGCGGTTGACCTCAGGGCTGCAGCTTCTGGCGCGGCAGCGGGGCGTTCGGTATCTCCAGGGGCGCGCGCGATTTGTGGATGCGCAGACGCTGCTTGTGGAGACGAGTGCGGGCCAGACCGAGCGCGTGCGTTTCGAGCGAGCGATTCTGGCGACCGGATCGCGTCCGGCCTCGCTGCCGGGCCTTTCGTTCCAGAGTCCGCGTCTGATGGATTCCACACAGGCTCTGGAGCTGGAGGACATCCCGCGAACGCTCCTTGTGATCGGTGGGGGGTATATCGGGCTGGAACTGGGCACGGTCTATGCCCGGCTCGGCGCGCGCGTGACGCTCGTGGAGATGATGCCGGGGATCTTGCCCGGCGTGGATCGCGATCTCGTCGCGGTTCTCGCCCGGCGGATCGAAACGCTCTTTGACGCTGTGCTCCTCAACACGACTGTCGTCGAGATGCGCGAGGAAGCCGAAGGGATCCGCGTGCGGTTGGAAGGCGTGGGGGGACAGACCGTTCCTCCTCCCGTGGAGCGGGTCTTCGAGAAGGTCCTCGTGTGTGTGGGCCGAAAGCCGAACGCTCAAGAGCTGGGACTGGAGCACACGCGCGTGGAGGTGGATGGGCGCGGATTCGTTCGTGTGGATGCGCAGCGGCGCACGACGGAGCCGAGCATTTACGCCATTGGCGATGTCGCCGGAGAACCGATGCTCGCCCATAAGGCCGTGCACGAAGGACACGTCGCGGTCGAAGCGATCCTGGGACGCACGGCGACGTTCGAGCCGCGCGCGATTCCCGCCGTGGTCTTCACCGATCCGGAGATCGCCTGGTGCGGCGTGACGGAGACGCAGGCTCGACAGGAGAATCGTCCGATCAAAGTCGTCCGTTTCCCCTGGGCGGCCTCCGGACGCGCTGTGACGCTGGATCGCTCGGAGGGAGTGACTAAGCTCATCCTCGATCCGGCGGATGAACGCATCCTGGGCGTTGGGATCGTCGGCGTGGGCGCCGGAGAGCTGATCGCCGAAGGGGTCATGGCTGTCGAGATGGGCGCGCGAGCCGCGGAGCTGGGGAAGATCATTCATCCGCATCCGACGCTTTCGGAGACGCTCATGGAGGCGGCCGAGGCCTTTTATGGCGGGAGCCCTCATCTCTACCGGCGCCGCCCATGACCTGAGGGGGCGATCATCGGGCTCCGCGCACGAGGCTCCTGTGGAGCGCCTCGGGGAGATCCCGAGAGCATTCCCGAGGGAATTCGCCTGAAGGGGGGAAGAGATGAGACATCATCGTCCGTTCTGTGTTGGCTTGCTCGTGAGCGCGCTGGTGGGGGCGTTCGGCGGTGCTTGGCCGGGTCCCGCGAGAGGGCAAGAGCCTGTCTTGCGCGCCAACGCCCGCCGGATGGAAGAGCGCATTCAACGGTTGGCCGAATTCGGGAAGGATCCGCGCGGCGGCGTCAGCCGTCTCGCTTTCAGCGAGGCCGATCTTCAGGGGCGCCATTACATCATCTCGCTCATGCGCGAGGTGGGCCTCGCGGTGCGGATTGACCGGGCCGGGAATATCATCGGGCGCCGAGAGGGGCTTGATCCGGGGTTGCCTCCCATCATGTTCGGCTCGCACATTGATTCGGTCCCCAATGGGGGACGGTATGATGGTGTCGTCGGCGTGATCGGAGCGATCGAGTGCATTCAGGTTCTCCAGGAGCACGGCGTGAGGACGCGGCATCCGCTGGAAGTCATTGTCTTCGCCGATGAGGAAGGGGGATTAGTTGGCAGCCGCGCGCTGGTCGGCGCTTTGCCCCCGGAGACGCTCGCTCTGGTGAGTCACAGCGGTCTGACCGTGCGCGACGGCATTCGCGCGATCGGCGGAGATCCGGATCGCCTCTCGGAAGCTGTGCGTCGTCCGGGGGGGATCAGGGCCTTCCTGGAGCTTCATATCGAGCAAGGAGGGACGCTCGAAGCCGAAGGGGCGCAGATTGGGGTCGTCGAAGGGGTTGTCGGGATCAACTGGTGGGATGTGACAATCGAGGGCTTCGCCAATCACGCGGGGACGACGCCGATGAATCAGCGTCGGGATGCGCTGCTGGCCGCCGCCGAGCTGATCCTCGCGGTGAATCGCGTGGTGACCGGCGTCCCCGGGCGTCAAGTGGGGACGGTCGGTCGGATCACAGCCGAGCCCGGCGCGCCCAATGTCATTCCCGGGCGCGTTCGGATGAGTCTGGAGTTGCGCGACCTCTCGGCCGAGAAGATCGCGCAGCTCTTCGAGCGCATTCGTGAGGAAGCGCGCGCCATCGAGCGGAGGCGGGGCGTGACGATCACCTTCACGCCGATCGAAGCCACAGCCATGCCCGCGCTCACCGATGAGCGGCTGCGGCGCCTGATCGCCGAGACGGCTCGCGAGCTGGGCTTGCGCTTTCTGTTTCTGCCCAGCGGGGCCGGGCATGATGCCCAGAACATGGCTCGCCTCGCTCCGACGGGAATGATCTTCATCCCGAGCGTCGGCGGCATCAGCCACTCGCCGCAAGAATACACGCGCCCGGAAGATCTGGCGCACGGAGCCACCGTCCTTCTGCACACGATACTGAAAATTGATCGCGGCGCGTTGCCGTGAGGGAGTGCCCGTGAGCGCGAAGAAGAAGGCCGTGGGTCTTGTGCTTGTCCTTGTGCACGGACTTTCCTTTGTGCCCTCCGAACGAGCCGATGAAGCATTCCAAAAGTACGTCAACGAGAAGCATCGGTGCTCCCTCTTCTATGCGCCTCGCACGTGGCGCCTTCAGGTTCAATCCGGATCGGGGAGCGAGGTGGCGATCTTCACCGCGCGGGACGCCCCCGAGGTCATGGCCGTGCTGAATATGTTCGATCCCGTGCCCGGTCTCACACTGCATCCCCGACAGCTCTTCGATATGGACAAGGGAGCTTTGGCGACGATCTTCGGCGGGCTGGACATCGAGGAAGAACGCGTCCTCACCCTTTCGGGAGCGATGGCTCATCGGGTGACATTCAGCGGGCGAGAGAAGCGCGTGACCCGGTATACGGTTGTGCATCAGGGGTTCGTGTACCTGCTTGTTTACATCGCGCCGAAGGCGCAGTACGCGGCCTATCTTCCCGCGTTTCGCCTCATGGTGGAGACGTTTCGGATTTTCGGAACGGGCGTTCCCGATGCGGATCCCGCGGCGCTTCCTCTGGACGTCTCGGCTGAGCCGGCGGGCGATCGCGCGCTGCGTCTTCGCACGGAACCCGATCCCGTGTTCGTGGAGGTTCGGGAGGGTGACGAGAATTGGCATTATCATCTCGTGCTCGCCAATCCGCACGAGCGCGACGTAGAGCTTCGGGAGGTTCGCGTGAGGTTCCTGAAAGGAGAGCGCGTTCTCGAAGAGACGAAGCTTGATCCTCCGGCCCTGGAGCAGATGTTCGGAAAGAGCATGAGCCGCATTCCCCCTCGGGGAGAAGTGACGTGGCGCAATCAGGCCGGGCATCGCGCCGAGGGGGCGCCGGAGAGCATCGAGTACACGTTCTTCTTCGGCGAGGGAGAGCGCGTGTTTCGACAGGTCTTTCGCGTTCGGCTCCTCCGCTACGAGCAGAAGACGCGTTTCACGCTCCCTTTCCGCGGAGTGTGGCGCGTGCTCCACGGACACGATATTTTCGAAGGGCATCGCCAGCGGGCCGATGCGCAGGCTTTCGCTTACGACTTCGTCTCCGAGCGTCTGGGGAGAGATCGCCGCGAGCGCTCCGGGCGATCGGCGGGTCGCGTGCCGGCGCGAAGAACCGCGCGCCGGTCTTCACGAGATCACCTGACGGACTTTTACGCCTTCGGGCAAGAGGTCCTGGCTCCGGCCGATGGCGTCGTCGTCCGGGCTGTGGATGGGGAGCCGGATTGGCCTCCGGCCTCCACGCGCTTGCTTTTCGCCCATCCTGCCGTCACCAGTCCGCGTCAGCTCTTCGGGAACTACGTTGTCCTGGATCACGGTCATGGGGAGTTCAGTCTGCTGGCGCATCTGAAGCGGGGATCTCTTCGCGTGCGGCGTGGGGACCGCGTCAAGCGCGGTCAGGTGATCGCTCAGTGCGGGAATTCGGGACTGAGCGCTCAACCGCATCTGCATTTCCAGGTCATGGACGGCCCGGATCCGCTCAGAAGTCGCGGCCTGCCCATTCGGTTTGAGAGCTACCGCTGCTGGTGGGCCGGGCGCGTCTCGAACGTGCGTCAGGGGGTGCCGGTCACAGGCGAGCGCGTGGAACCCGTGCGCTTGATTCAGCCGAGGTCTCGAAAGCCTCCGTCGGTTCGCCGCGTGCCTCGCCGACAGCGGGTTCGCCGGCTCGCCGATCTTCGAAAGGACCTGCGCGCCAGACAGAGTGTGGGGACGATATGGCCGGGATCTATTGCATGATCATTTGGCTGGAACGCACGGCGCGGATTCGCGTCGGGCGGTTGGGGGTTCGCACCTTCCCTCGCGGTTTCTATCTCTATACGGGGCGGGCGAAGCGCGGTCTTGAGAAGCGGCTCGCGCGACACCTCCGACGGCGGAAGCGAAAGCGATGGCACATTGACTATCTGCTGACCTGTCGGTCTGCGCGTCTGATCGGCGTGCTCGTCCTTCTGGGGGCGTGGGAACGCGAATGTGAATGGAATCAGCGGGTGATCGCGCAGGCGGATGGGATCATTCCCTCTTTCGGCGCGAGCGACTGTCGAAGCGGATGTCGCTCCCATCTGGCGTACATCGCGCCGCGCGATGTCTCTTTGAGGAGGGGAGAAGGATGGACTGGAGAGATCCTCATGTGATCTGGCTCGCCATTCTGACCGTCGCGTTGATCGCGCACATGATCAAAGATGCGCAGGAGTTCCGGAAGATCCGGAAGCTGGAGGAAGAAGTCGCCGCATTGAAGAAGTCGTAAGGAGTGCGTGCGCGGGAAGACATCGGCCGCCGGGGAGCCTCGGCGGAGAGAAAGGGGTTCTTTTGTCTGGCGGGCGATGTGGTCAGAGGCTTCCTTCTCGGCTACAATGAGTGGGAAGGATATGGGCGCGGCCTTTCTGGATCGGCTCAATCGTGAGGTCCTTCTCGCCGATGGGGCGATGGGGACGCTCCTTCTGGCTCGAGGGATCGAACCCAAGGCGCTCATGGAGCAGAATCTGGTGAATCCCGATCTCATTCGAGAGATCCATCGGGAGTACATCCGCGCGGGCGCGCGCCTCATCGAGACGAATACGTTTCTGGCGAATCGGTTGCGTTTGGCCGAGTACGGGCTGGAGTCGGAGTTGGAGGCCATCAATCGCGCGGCCGTTCGGATCGCGCGCGACGCGGTGCGGGAGAGCGGAGAAGAGGTCTTCGTGGCGGGCTCGGTGGGACCGCTGGGGGCTTTGGTCAAGCCCTATGGGAATCTCACGCTGGCCGATCTCTCGGCGGCCTATATCGAGCAGATGTCCATCCTGGTGGATGAAGGCGTGGATGTGCTCATCATCGAGACGCATCCGAGCCTTCTGGAAGCCCTGGAAGCCGTGCGCGCGGCGAAAACGGTCTCCCCGACAACGCCCATCATCGCACAGATGACGTTTCTGGAGGATGGGAAGTCGAAGTTCGGAGATGATCTGCGTCGCTCCCTGGAGGCCCTGGCGGCCGCCGATGCCGATGTCGTGGGCGTCAATTGTAGCGGACCGCAGATGACCTACGACATCATCCGCGAATTTCTGACGACGACCGAGATCCCTGTCTCGATCATGCCCAACGCGGGCCTGCCGCAATTCATCGGAGGGAGGGTGATCTATCTCTCCTCGCCCGAATATCTGCGGGAGTACGCCCGGCGCTTCGTCGAAGCGGGAGCCAATATCCTCGGGGGATGCTGCGGGACGACGCCCGAGCATATTCGCGCGATGAGCACGGTGGTTCGGGGACAGGTGCCGCGACGCCTGCGGCGCCGTGTGGTCGTCTCTATTCCGGGGGAGGAGGAGGTCGCGGCGGCTCCCTCGATCGTTTCGCCTCCGGCGAGATTTCGCGAGCGGCTTGGTCGCCAGTTCGTCACGACGGTCGAAGTCCATCCTCCGCGCGGTCTGGACTATCGGTCCGAGATCGAAATCATTCGTCAGCTCGCGCGCCAGGGCGTGGATGCCGTGAGCGTCCACGATCCGCCCGGCGCGCGCGTGAGCCTCTCGAGTCTGGTCTTTGCTCATGTGATTCAAACGCAGGCCGGAGTCGAGGCGATCTGGCATCTCTCCTGTCGCGAACGCACGCTCGCGATGGTTCAGTCGGAGTTGTTGGGAGCAGCCGTGCTGGGCATTCGCAATATCCTGGCTCTCACCGGAGAAGCGGAGGTGGCGGGGGAGCTGCCGCGCGCGCCTTCGGTCCAGGACCTCAGCGCGACGGGCCTGGTGAAGCTCATTGAGGGCCTCAATCGCGGGCGCACGCTGACGGGAAACGATATCGGGGCGGCGACGGATTTCCGCGTCGGCGTTCTCGTTCATGTGGGCGCGGAGGATCTGGAGGCCGAGTTGAAGAAACTGGAAGAGCGCATCGCCGCGGGCGCCCATTTCGTCCTCACGACGCCGGTCTTCGATCTGGAACGCTTGGAGATGTTTCTCCGGCGCAGCGAAGCCTTTCGGCTCCCCGTTCTGGTCAGCATTCTGCCTCTTCTCAGCGCGCGACATGCCGAGTTCCTGCATCATGAAGTCCCGGGGATCACGATTCCCGAAGCTCTGCGCCATCGCTTGCGTCAGGCCGGGGAGGAGGAGACGGCCGAAGGACTGCGCATCGCTCGCGAGATGATCGCTCAGCTCCGCCCGCATGTGGCCGGCGTTCATGTGATCCCTCCATCCGGGAGATGGGAAACCTTGCGGGATCTTCTGCGCGAGTGTATTCCCCAGTCGAATTCGGCCGAATCGCTCGGCGCCTGAGAGCGCTGTGCTGCGATGGGAGACACCGAGATCCCCCACATCTCTTCCCTTCGCGCGTGAAGATGGGGTAGACTATTTTTTCTATGCAGCCGGAAGTGTATCTTGATAACAACGCGACGACGCCGGTGGCGCCGGAAGTCCTGGAGGCGATGGCTCCGTATTGGCGGGAGCATTTTGGCAATCCCTCGAGCGCCCATCGCAAGGGCGTGGAAGCCGAACGGGCCGTGCGTGCCAGTCGCGCGACGATCGCGCGACTGCTGGGCGTGAAGGAAAGCGAAGTCATCTTCACCTCGGGGGGGACCGAGGGGGATAATCTGGCCATCAAAGGAGTCGCGCGTGCCCTGCATCGCCGAGGGAACCATATTGTCACGACCAAGATTGAGCATCCCGCCGTGCTGGAGAGCTGCCGGGACCTGGAAGCCGAGGGGTTTCGCGTGACCTATCTGGATGTGGATGCCGGTGGTCTCCTGACTCCCGAGGCTGTCGAGGCTGCGCTCACGCCGGAGACAATTCTGGTCTCGATCATGCACGTCAACAACGAGCTGGGGACGATTCTTCCCATCTCGGAGATCGCCGAGCGGGTGAAGCGACGCTATCCCCAAATCGTCTTCCATTCCGACGGCGTGCAGGCGGTGGGGAAGACCTGGGTGGACTTGCGGGGAATTGACCTCTACACGATCAGCGGGCACAAGATTCATGCGCCCAAAGGCATTGGGGCCTTGATCGCGCGCGAGGGAGTGAAGATGAAGCCCCTTCTCTCCGGAGGAGGGCAGGAGCGCGGATGGCGTTCGGGGACGGAGAATGTCGCCGGTATTGTCGGCTTAGCGCGCGCTCTGGAGTTGATGTACGAGGACCTGGAGGGGAAGCTCGCCTACTTCCGGACCTTGCGCGAACACTTCCTCGACGGGGTGCGGCGCATTCCCGGAGCACGGATCAACTCTCCCGAGCAGAGCGTCCCGACGACGGTGAACGTCTCGTTCCCGGGCATTCCGGCCGAAGTCTTACTGCATGCGCTGGAAGAGGAGGGAGTCTTCGCCTCCACAGGAGCCGCGTGCGCGAGCCGCAAAAGGAAGCGCAGTCATGTGCTGGAAGCGGTGGGCTTGCCCCCCGAAGTGAGCGACTCGAGCTTGCGCTTCAGCTTCTCTCGCTACACGACGCGGGAGGACATCGAGCGGGCGCTCGCGGCCCTCAACCGCGCCCTGGAGCGATTGGCCCTCGGACCGTCGGCGCTGCCGGGACGCCGCTCCTCTTCGTGAATCCCTCATGACGACGAAGCGCACGGTCCTGGTTCGGTACGACGAGATCGGGATCAAGGGAAAAAATCGCCCGGAGTTCGTCCGGCGTCTGGTCGAGAATATCCGGCGGGCAACGGGTCTCCCCAGGGAGCAAGTGCATGTCGAGTGGGGAAGGATCTATCTGGATCTCCTGGGGGAACCCGACGTGTTCTCGGATCGCCTCTCGATGGTCTTCGGGGTGAAGAGCTTCAGCCCGGCCCTCGTTCTCCCGCACGATCTCTCGCAGATGAAGGAGGCCGTTGTCGAGATGGCTCGCGACGCCTTTGCGCGCGGAGTGCGGACGTTCAAGATCGAAGCGCGCCGGAGCCTCAAGACCTTTCCTCTGAACTCGATGGAACTCAATCGGGAACTTGGACGCGCCGTCCTGCAGGCCCTTCCGCAACTGCGCGTGGACGTCCACTCTCCGGAGGTCCTCTTCGAGGTCGAGGTGCGGCAGGAAGGAGTATTTCTCTTCTCGGAGCGAACGGAGGGGCCCGGTGGACTTCCCGTCGGCATCAACGGGAGCGCTCTCCTTCTGCTCTCAGGGGGGATTGATAGTCCCGTCGCCGGATGGATGCTCATGAAACGGGGAGTCGCCGTGGATGCCGTGTACTTCCATAGTCCCCCCTATGTCGGAGAGAAGGCCAAGGAGAAGGTGCTCGAACTCGCACGCGTCCTCTCCCGCTGGCGCGCCGAACCCGTCACGCTCTACGTCCCCTATTTCACAGAGGTTCAGCAGGAGGTCTCGCGTCAGGCTCCTCCCTCTCTGTGGACGCTTCTGTTTCGGCGTTTCATGCATCGGGTGGCGGAACGGATCGCGGACGCTCGGCGTTATGGAGCCCTGGCTACCGGAGAGAGCCTCGGCCAGGTGGCCAGTCAGACCCTGGAGAACCTGGCCTGTGTGGACGCCGTGACACGGATGCTCGTGCTGAGACCGCTTCTCGGTTTGGACAAGGCGGAGATCATACGTCTGGCCAAGCGGATCGGGACATACGAGATCTCGATTCTTCCCTACGAGGATTGCTGCGTGCTCTTCGCTCCGCGCCATCCGGAGACACATGCCCGGAGAGATCGGCTGGAGCAGATCGAAGCGCGCCTGGACGTTCCGGGCCTGATCGAAAGCGCCGTGCAGCGCCTGGAGGTCTTCTCGGTGACGGAGCGGGAAATCGCTCCTCTGGCCTCGCCGGAGTGTTCCGACCCTCGGCTTTCGCTCTGATTCCCGGCTGAACTTTCCGGAGGAATCCGCGCGCTTCCGTTTTCGCTGAGATTGAAATTGAAAACCTCTTTCGATTATGCTACACTCCTCGCCTTGCGGCGAGGGGACTCGTCGAATCACGGAGGGAGTGAGACGAGGCAAGGGGGAGGGAAAGGAGGAGAGGTCAGATGACGCAGGCTTTTGTGATCGTCTTGCGCGAGGGATTTGAGGCCTTTCTCATTGTGGCCATCACGCTGACGTATCTGCGGAAGACGGGGCGAATCGGGTTGGTCCCGGCCGTGTATGCTGGTGTGGGGTTCTCCGTGCTTGTGAGCGCGATCCTGGGGTATTGGCTCCTGCAAGGAGTGAACCAGGCGTTGTGGGAGGGAGTTTTCGGGGTGGTCGCGGCCGGTCTTGTCGCGACGCTCGTCATTCACATGTGGCGCACAGCGCCGCGCTTGAAGCAGATCATGCACGAGCGAATCGAGGAGATCGCGGCGCGGCCGACGCCGCGCGCCGCCTGGTTGGGGATGTTCCTCTTCACGACGATCATGATCACGCGCGAGGGGATGGAGACGGCGCTCATGCTCATGCAAGTCCGAGAGGAATACTTCTGGGGGGCTCTTCTGGGGCTTGGCGCGGCGATCCTCATGGCCGCGCTGTGGATTCGATTCGGCCACCTCATCAACCTGAAGCTCTTCTTCCAGGTGACGAGCATCTTCCTTCTTCTCTTCGTCGGGCAGATCCTCATTTATGCCTTTCACGAATTGGCCGAAGCGGGCCTGTGGCCTAATAGCGAATATCTGCACGAGATCACCGAGCCCTACTCTCCCACCGGATTGTACGGGCGGTGGTTCTCGTTCGGCATTGTACTCATCTGCGCCGGATGGCTGCTCCTGGCCTGGAGCGTGGATCGCCTTCGACGAGGGGGCGTGAACGGCGGGCGGTTTCTGCGACGGAGTGCCTTCCGGGACGTGAGCTGATCCTGGGGTCCGCGTCCTCGCGTTCTCGACGCTCAGAGCGTATAATCCCCACCGACTGAGGATGCATGCGCGAGCCGGTCGAGAACGCCTCTTTGTGTGGGGACTCGCCCTGATGCCGATCCTCGGGATGGGAGGATGTGTTCCTTCCGAGCCCGAGCGCTCGCGTCCGGGGGAACGCGCCCTTTGGATGGAGGAGATCCCTGAGAGAATGACGGATGAGGAAGAGCGCGCCCTCCGGATGATCGCCCCGCAGATGATCTTCTTCAAAGTGGGCGATCTCGATCGTGAGGGCGATCGTGTCCGATGGGTTTCGAAGCGCGAAATCCCCGCAGGGCGACCGGGGGCCCGGATCGTTCTCGCCGTGGGGATCGCAGAGCGTTTCGCTCAGGGGATTCGCCCGGGAGAGGAGGCATCGCTCGCTCAAGGGATGGCGGCTCTTCTTCGGGAAGCTCTTGAGCGCGCCCGCCGATCGGGCCTCTCCTGCTCCGGGATTCATTTGGACTTTCTCGGCAGCGGGTTCGTGGACCGGTTCGAGCACGTGCTTGCGCGCCTTCGAGAGCAACTGCCGCGCCCGCTGACGATGTCGGCGACGATCCCCATTGCGTGGGAGCGGGAGCGCGCCCTCCGGAGTCTCCTGCAGAAGCTCGATTTCTACCTGGTGCGCGCGGTTCGGGAGGAGCGGCCCGCGAATCTCGCTGCGCTGCGCGCGAGCGTGGATGTTCGGGAGATCGGTCCGCAGATTCGTCGCTTCGAATCGTTCGCTGTTCCTTTCTATATCGAGGTGCGCGCTCAAGGGGCGTGCTTCCTTCTGGATTCGAAAGGGGATGTGGTTTCTTCGCTTCGCGAGGCGCATCCTCTGCCGCTTGGACGGCGCTTGGGCTTTCGGATCGTGGAGAGTTATCCGCTCGGATTCGCCGACGGGCGGATGCGCGTTCGGGCGGATTTCGCGGGGGAATACGTTGTCGTGCTCGTCGCGGGGCGGGCGTCTCGCGTAGGGGAACGCGGGGTGCGCGTCGGGGACCGCGTGGCCTGTCGCGTGCCCACGGCGTGGGCGCTGCGCCGTCAGATCGAAACGATCGAGGCCACGCCAAGCCTTTGGGCGCGCGGCTACAGTCTCTGGCGTTCGGGAGGAGTGTGGGATCTGCCCCTCGGACAGATCGCGCTTCTGCTGCGCGGGGGCGCCATGGAGCCGAAACTGGTCCTGAAGGGAGAGAGGCGAGGTTCTTTCCTTGCGTTGCGCCTTGAGAATGTGGGGGAGCAAGAGAGCGCGTTCGCGCCGCGCGCCGTTCAGCTCCATCTGCGTCTGGAGGGAGCGCAGGTGGGCGATGTCCTCCTTGGGGATTTCACCGAGTCCGTGCGCGAACCGTCGTCCTCCCCGGAGGGAGCATCGGACCGCCTCGTGCTCTACGCCGACGGGATGGGCGTCGGAGATGTCCTCCGCGCGCGCGTGCGCCTCTTGCCCCGAGGAAGGGTTCGCGTCTTCGCTTCCTATCGCGTGCGCGATCCCGATGAATTCCTCGTGCTCTCGGGGCGTGAGATCCCGCTGCTTCCGATGCCGTGAAGGGATCTCGCGCGCCGCCACGGGGCCTCTTCAGATGTCGTGTCCTTTTCGAGGAGATCGTCCGCGCGTGGTACAATACTCCCTCGCGCGGGAGGGAGCATGAAAGGCCTTCTCATCGCCCTGCTTCTTGGGATGGGCTTGGGGGAGTGGGGTCAACAGCCGACCCCCCCTCAGGGGCCTCCGCCTCTCCCTCCGTCTCTCCGAACCGTTTGGGAATCGCAGGATGGAGAGTATGTGCATCGGCTGCGCATGCTCTATCGGGCGGCGGAGAGTTTGGCCGAGCTGGGGGATTTCGAGGAGGCCCTGCGGTATTATGAGGAGGCCCTGCAATTGCAGCGCCAGCATCGCGATCGTCGCGGAATGGGCCTCACGTTTCTGGCCATCGGCGATACTCATCTCTTTCGCATGGGGAAGCCCGAGCCCGCGCTCGACTATTATGAGCGCGCGCTGGAGATTATGCGCGAGGTCAAAAATCGAAAAGGGGAGCCCGAAGTGCTGCATCAGATGGCGTATGCCTACTATGTGCTTGGGCGCACTGAAGAGGCGGAGCGCCTCTATCGGCACGTCCTCGAACTCTCCCGACAGGTGAAGAATCGGCGCGCCGAAGGGAATGCTTTGAACGGGTTGGGGAATTGTCTTCTCGCTCGAGGACAGGCGCGCGAAGCGCTCGCTTTTTACGAACAGGCGCTTCCGGTGCGGAAGAAGGCCAGGGATCAGCGGGGCGTGGCCAACACGACATATAACATCGGGCGCGCGCACATGGCGCTCGGGCAGCTTGAGCGAGCGGTTGAGTATTTCACGCGGTCTCTCGCTTTGCGCCGCGAGTTGCTCGATCTGCGCGCCGAGGCTGAGACGCTTTTCGATCTGGCGCGTGTTCTGGCGCAATTGAAGCGCTTCGATGAGGCCGTGGGGTATTTTCGCGAAACGGTCCATCTGGCGCGGCGGATGCGACGGCTGCGTCTGGAAGTGATGGCTCTCTATGGGGCGGGAACAATCGAGCTGGATCGCGGTCGTTCGGATGCGGCGGCCGCGCTCTTCCAGGAGGCGCTCGATCGCGTGCGCGCGTCTTCGGGAGATGACTTTCGGCGGGAGCGACGCCTGCTCTTGGCGAGTCTGGGATCGGCGCATTTCCTGGCGGGAAGGTACGAGGAAGCCGCGCGGGCGTATGTCGAGGGGGTGCGCGCCGCTCGCGCTGAAGGGGATCGGTTCCTGTTGGGCGAGCTTCTGCTGGGGCTGGGGCAGGTGAAGGTCGCGCAGGCGAGCTATCGGCATGCGCTGGCCTGCTACTTTCACGCTCAGCACCTCCTGCAGGAGGCGAACTCCCCTCTGGCGCAAGCGGTCCAGGGGCAACTGGAAGCGCTGCGCGCGCATCTGGGCGAGACCCGTTTCTCCGAGATCGCCGCCCAAGCGCGCGCGCAACTCACCGGCCTTTTGCGGGAGCTGACGGGCGTGGACCCGTGGTGATTTCGGCCAGAACCGGCTGCGCCTCTCATCGCAGAAGGTTCTTCACGACGACTCCCCCTTTCATGACAAAGAGAACGTGCTCCAAGCGCGTGATGTCTTCCAGAGGGTTCCCTTCGACAGCGATGAGATCGGCCCACATTCCGGGCTCGATGGCTCCCGCGCGATCCGACCAGCCCAGAAGCTCCGCCGCCCAGATCGTCGCCGAGCGGATGGCCTCCAGAGGGGTCATCCCGTATTGGACCATGTAGGCGAACTGTTTCGCATTATCGCCGTGGGGATAGACGCCGGCATCTGTCCCAAAGGCCATCTTCACGCCGGCTCTCACGGCGCGCGCGAAGTTCTCGCGCTGCCGGGGGCCGATCTCTCGCTCCTTCTCAAGAGCCTCCGGGAGCATGCCCACCTTCTCGCCCTGCTGCATGATGAACTCGTGGTTGTAGATGTCCATGACGAGATAGGTCCCGCGCTCTTTCGCCAGCCGGATGCCCTCTTCATCAATGAGGCTCGCGTGCTCGATGGAATCCACGCCGGCGCGGATCGCGGCCTTGATTCCTTCGGCTCCGTGGGCGTGGGCGGCGACTTTTCGACCCAGTTTGTGCGCTTCTTCCACAATGGCCTGGATCTCCTCGAAGGTGTATTGTTGCGTTCCGGGCTGATCTCCTTTAGAGAGGACGCCGCCGGTGGCGCAGATTTTGATGACGTCGGCTCCGTACTTGATCACCTCGCGGACCTTCGCGCGGGCGGCCCAGGGTCCATCGGCCACCGCTTCGGCCTTATATTTGAATTCCGGAGCGAGCAGATTGTTATCGCAGTGGCCTCCGGTGATCCCGAGCGCCGGTCCGGAGGCGAGCACGCGCGGGCCGGGCACATCGCCTGCGGCGATGGCTTCGCGAAGGGCGATGTCGGCGTATCCGGAAGCGCCCAGGTTCCGCACGGCTGTGAATCCGGCCTCCAGCGTACGTCGCGCATTGGCCGCTCCGTAAAGAGCTTCGCGAGGCACGGAGATGCCCAAGCCCCGATACCCGGCGTGCTCCGGATTGCTCGTCAGATGCACGTGCGCATCTATCAGCCCGGGCAGGACCGTCACCCGCCCGAGATCCAGGATTGGCGTTCCTCGGGGCACGCGCGCGAGCACAACGTCGGCCGGACCGACTTCTTTTATGCGATCCCCTTCGATGAGGATCGCCGGGTTCGCCATCAGACGTCCCTGTCGAACGTCCAGAAGGGCCCCAGCTTTGAGGACGAGGAGAGCAGGGGAGGATGGGGTCCGGATAACGGCCCCCAGCAGAAAAAGCACCGTGAGCAGCTTCGTTTGCGTCATGCCGATCTCCTCCTTTTGGGATTTCGCCAGAGGCGTATCACATCATCGGGATGGGGGGCAAGTCCTTTCCTCATTTCCTCTTCGAAGCGCTGCGCAGACGTTGACAGGTCGAGACCGGCATATTATAAAGAACTACCCTATAGCGATGCTGGCGAGGCACGACGTCTTGTGGGGGCGCTGTTTGTCAGAAAGGGCATCTCGTGGAGGTGGAGAGCCACTCTCTCTCCTGAGATCCACTCTTGCCGAAGGTTCTTCAATGCGGAGATGGAACAATAGCGGGAATAGGCCTGTGGGGAGGCATGTGTATGGGAGGTTCACGCGTGAGATTTGTCCTCGGGAGAGAGGCGCGCCACGGGATGCCTCGCCGCATTTGAAGCGGCCAAGGATGAATCCACTCTTGCCGTGAAGGGAGGAGAGAGACCATGAAAACATCGCCGCCTTCGGCCGCCGAACGGGATGTGACGACGGCGGTCGAGAAAGCGACCGAATCGAAGCCGCTCACGGAGATGGTCAACAAGATGCGGCGCCGTCTGGTCTGGACTTCGGTCTGGGGATTTCTGGCCACGAACTTCCTCATGTTCCTGCGGTTTTTCTTCCCCCGAGCGCTCTTTGAGCCCAGTCCGGTTTTCCGGATCGGCTATCCATCGGATTTCGGTCTGGGGGTGGACACGCGGTTTCAGGATCAATACCGCATCTGGGTGGTGCGCACGACCGATCGGCTCTTCGTGATTTACGCCCGGTGCACGCACCTGGGGTGCACGCCCCTGTGGAGTCCCAGCGAGAACAAGTTCAAGTGTCCCTGTCACGGCAGCGGATACGACATGGAGGGGATCAACTTCGAGGGACCGGCTCCGCGCCCGATGGATCGAGCCAAGGTGGAGCTGGACGCCGAAGGGCAGATCGTCGTGGATGTGAGTCGGCTCTATACCTATAAGGAGTTCAACGAGCCGGGAGCCTATATCGTCGTCTGAGCGGCGGGGAAGGACACGCTCGGACGGCCCCCTGTGAGGAGGAGGCCATGGAGCGCGACAAGGAGGTCCGAGGAGGAGTCGGAGTTTTAGAACGGGTCCGGGAGGAGACCGAACAGTTGAAGGTGCGGCTCAAGGAGGAGTGGGAGGAACTCAAGCAAGACATCAAGGAGCCGCAGCGAACGCAACTGTGGAAGTCTATCTTCCGCGTCCCGCATGAGCGCACGACGCCGCGCAATCGAGCGATTGCCGTCTTGGCCAATGTCTTCCTTCACCTGCATCCGGCGCGGATCAACCGCGATGCCGTGCGCTACAGCTACACGTGGGGAATGGGGGGGATCAGTTTCTACCTCTTCATCGTGCTCACGTTCACGGGCGTGCTGCTCATGTTCTACTATCATCCGACGAAGGTTCAGGCCTTCCGCGACATCCTGTATCTGGAGCACGATGTGCCCTTCGGACGGCTCCTGCGGAACATGCATCGGTGGGCTGCGCATCTGATGGTCATCACGGTGTGGCTCCACATGTTTCGCGTCGTCCTGACAGGGTCCTACAAGAGGCCGCGTGAGTTCAACTGGTGTGTCGGAGTGATTCTGCTCGTGTTGACTCTGCTTTTGAGCTTCACGGGATATCTGCTGCCGGACGATCAGTTGGGGTTCTGGGCCGTGACCGTGGGGACGAACATGGCTCGGGCGACGCCCCTTTTGGGGCATGAAGGGCCTTTCGGGCCGCAGTTGGGGATGACGCCGTACAATGATGTGCGCTTCGCCCTGCTGGGAGGTTCGATCGTAGATTCGAACGCGCTGCTGCGCGCCTACATCTGGCACTGCATCGCCCTGCCTCTGATGGCGGCCATCTTCATGGGAGTGCATTTCTGGCGCGTCCGCAAGGACGGAGGCATCTCCGGGCCGGCTCCCGTGATGCTGGAGTCGGAAATGAAGCCGGTGAGGAAGGTCTGAGGGAGACCGACATATGGATTGGTACCAACTCTGGCAGATCATTTCGGCGCCGGATAATGTCCCGATCGTCGGGTTGCTGGTTATTGTTCCCTTCTACACCTGGTACGGGTTGCGCCAGGCTCGGGCCAACGATCGGCTCATCGAGCAACTGGAGGCCAATCCTGAGTTGGCGAAGACGCATCATCGGAAGACGTTTCCCTATCGTCCGGGATGGCCGACGGAGGTCCATGTCTGGCCCTATCTGTTGCGCATTGAGTTTCTGGCGGCGATCATCGTGACAGCTCTTCTGATGGTCTGGTCGCTCACGCTGGATGCGCCGCTTGAGGAGCCGGCCAACCCCAACCTCACGCCGAATCCCTCCAAAGCGCCGTGGTATTTCGTCGGTCTGCAGGAGATGCTCGTTTATTTCGATCCCTGGTTCGCGGGCGTCGTTCTGCCCACGCTCATCATCATCGGGCTCATGGCCTTCCCGTATGTGGATGAGAACCCCCTGGGGAATGGGTACTACACGTGGCGTCAGCGGACGGTCGCCATCGGGGCGTTCCTGGTCGGATTCTATCTCTGGATCGCGCTGATCATCGTGGGCACGCTGCTCCGAGGGCCGGGGTGGATGCTCTTCTGGCCCGGACAGACGTGGGATCATACGCGCCTGGTGTACGAGGTGAATCGGAATCTGCCGGATATTTTCGGGATCACGAGCGACTGGGGGAAGGGGATTTTCGGATTCTTCGCCGTGCTCATCTTCTATCTGGTCTCGGGCTGGGGCATTCACAAGCTGGTCACGCGTTCTCCGCTGAATCGAAAGATCTACGAGCGGACCAGTCTCATTCAGTATCTCGTCTTTCAGTTCTTCGCCATCACGATCCTGGTCGGTCTTCCGGCGAAGATCTTGCTGCGTCTGCTGTTCCGGATCAAGTATGTCTGGATGACGCCCTGGTTCAATATTTGAGAGGAGGTCCGGAGAAGAAGCGTCATGGAGAAGGAAGTCCTCGAGCGGGAGAATCACCTGGAGGAACCGGATCCTATTACGAGTCGTTCCATGAGCGGGCCGCTGCTTGCCGCCTCGCTCGTGTTGGTGGGCACGCTCATCTGGGCTCTCTATGATGAGGTCTATGGGCGGCGCCCGTGGAAGGCGATGCAGCGGGAGTTCGTCGAGCGCTATACGGCTTATTTGAAGCGGGTCCGACCGCGGCAGGCGGCCACCGAAGTGGAACTCAAGCGATCGCCCGAGTATCAGAAGCTCGAGCAGGAGTTGCGAGCAGCCCGAGAGGCGGTCGCTCCGCGCGTGCGCGAGATCGATCGCGAGCTGGCCGAGATCGAGCGTCAGTTGGAAGCCATTCGGCCGGTCTTTCAAGATGCGCGGGCCAAGATCGGGGCTCTGACCTATGAATGGGAAGTCGCCACCAGTGCGCGCGCCAAAGCGCGAAAGATGCGCGAGATCGAAGAGGCCAAGCGCGGGCCTTTCCGCGTGCGGCTGATCGCCGCCGATGGCACCGGGGAGAAGAACCAGGAGTGGCGCGCGACCTTCGAGGAGTTGCGGAGCCGGTTTCTGGCCCTGCAAGAGCGCAAAGCGCAGTTGGTCTCCGAGCGCGCGCGATTGCTCGAGCCGGCCGTGGAGATCGAGAAGAAGATGGATCAATACATGCGCGATCATCTTGTCGGTCTCGATCAGAGGCAGATCGAGGGCTTACTGCGCAAGATGGAGACGTTCAAGATCGAACTCAAGCAGATTCACGTCCAAGAGGGGGATCTGGTGGACCGGTGCATCTCGTGCCATGTGGGGATCCTGGAGCCGCTGCCTCTGACCGAGCAGATCATGGGGCGGAAGGCCTTCGTGAGCCATCCGAATCCGACGCTTCTGCGCATTCATAATCCCGAACGTTTTGGATGCTCTCCCTGCCATGGGGGTAACGGGCGAGCGACGACGAGCGTCGTGAAAGCGCACGGGTTGAATAAGCACTGGTTGTGGCCGCTCTACAAGCCGGAGAACTACGAGGCCGGATGCGTGCAGTGCCATTTCCGCGATCGCGTCCTGGAGGGCGCCGAAGTCTTCAATCTCGGGCGCGATCTCTACGAGTTGAAAGGATGCGTGGGGTGTCACCGGTACGAGGGGTACGATCGCGAGACGGATGCCCTGGCTGAGGTGCGCAAGACGATCCGTCAGTTGAATCTGGAGCGCGTGGAGAACGAGCGCGAGATGCGGCGTACTCTGCGCGCCGCCGATCAGGCGACCGACGATCGCGAGGCCCGACGCCTGTATGCGCTGGCCGAGAGCTTGCGCGTCAAGAACAGTCAGATCGCGGATCGGCTGGAGCAACTGGAGATGCAGGCCAAGCACCTCATGTGGGATCAGAAGAAGGTCGGGCCGAACCTGAAGGAGATTCGCGTGAAGTTGCGGAAGGAATGGATCCCCATCTGGATCGAGAACCCGCATGCTTTCCGCCCGACGACGAAGATGCCTCGCTTTCGGCTGAACCGAGATGAGGTGCAGGCGATCTCGGCCTATCTCTGGCAGACGGCGTTGCGCGACTCCGTGCCTGCGCAGCCTCCGGGGGATCCGGTGCGCGGTCGCGAGCTTTTTGAGACGCGCGGCTGTCTGGCCTGCCATTCCATTGGCGAAGGCGCACAAGCCGTCGGAGGGACCTTCGCCGCGAACCTCTCGCGCGTGGGGGAGAAAGTCCAGTACGACTATCTCGTGCGGTGGATTCACAATCCGCGCGAGCGCCTGCGTCCCTATTGTCCGACGGAGCGGCGAGACATCGGTCCGGAAGATTACGCGAAGAAGGGCTTGCCCTTCCGATTCGATTTGAACCATTCGAAATGTCCAAGCTGCGGCTCCGAGATGCAGGTCCAGCAGATGACCGTCATGCCGAGCTTGCGCCTCTCCTGGCAGGAGGCGCGCGATATCGCGAGCTTCCTCATGACGCAGCGGCGTCCGGGGGTCTCCTATCCTCCGGCTCCTTTCCTGGATGATCCCAAGCTCAGGGCGCGAGGCGCTCAGCTCATTCGCCGGTACGGATGCGCGGGATGTCACGAGATCAGCGGCTTTGAAGAGGAGCCCAAGATCGGTACGGAATTGACGCGCGAGGGGAGCAAGCCGCTCGAGCAGCTCGATTTCGGATTGCTGGCTCGTGAAGCGAAGCGGCAGGGATGGTACAATCACAAGGGATTCATTGAGAACAAACTGCGGAATCCGGACATCTACGATCGCGGGAAGCTGAAGGCTCCCGAGGATCGGCTCCGCATGCCCAATCCGAACCTGACCGAGGAGGAGATTCGCGCCCTGACGACGTTCCTTCTGGGGAGTGTGAATCCCACTCTCCCTCCCGGCTACTACTACAATCCCAGCGATCGGCGGAAGGATATCCAGGAGGGATGGTGGATCATCAAGAAGTACAACTGCATGGGCTGTCATACGATCATGCCCGGACAACAATCGGTCCTGAGCACGCTCCCCCGGTATCAGGATCCGGATTGGAAGGATCAACTGCCGCCGAGCTTGATCGGCGAGGGAGCGCGCGTGCGTCCCGATTGGCTCGCGCGGTTCTTGGAGAATCCGGCCTTGAGCGAGACGAACCTGGAGCGCAATGGCGTGCGCGAGTATTTGAAGGTGCGGATGCCGACGTTCTATCTCTCGCCCCGGGAGATCGGCATCCTCGTGCGCTTCTTCGAAGCGCTCTCGGCGCAGCCGCAGCCCTATATTGAACCCAAGCTGGAGCCGATCACCGAAACCGAACGCGCCCTGGCGCGACAACTGTTCACCTCGCCGGCCGCTCCCTGCTTGCGCTGCCACATGGTCGGCGATCCCGCGCACGATGCGCGCGCGACGGCTCCGAACTTCCTCATCGCGCGAGAGCGCTTGAAGCCGGGCTGGACAGCCCGATGGATGATTGATCCTCAGGCCATCAGTCCGGGCACGGCTATGCCTTCGGGACTCTTCCGGCGCGAAGGAGACCGATGGGTCTTCTCTGGACCGTTGCCGGAAGCCTTCAAGGCTTATCGGGGAGATCATGTGGATCTGCTGGTGCGGTATATGTTCCAACTGACGGCCGAGGAGCAACGCCGCCTGCTGGCCGCAACGCGCCTGACGGCCCGCGCGCGTCCTCCGGAGAAAAAGATGATGGCTTCCGGTTCAACCGGAAGGAGAGCGGGACCGTGAGAGACTGCGTCAAGAGAATCTCATATCACAGGAGGTCACGATGAGAACGCGACAGCTTTGGTCTTTGGGAATGATTCTCACTCTCGCCGCGCTGAGTCTTCAGTGCGGGAAGAAAGAGGAAGTGAGCGAGGCTCCTCCGGAAGAGGGAGCCGCGCCGGCGGTCGCCTATCAGCCGACCGGCAATGAAGGGGCGATCACCGGTGTGGTGAACTTCACGGGGCAGCCGCCCGCGCGACGCCGCATCCAAATGGATGCGGACCCGGTCTGCGCTCAGAAGAATCCCAACGCGCTCTCCGAAGACGTCGTCGTCAACAATGGGAAATTGCAGAACGTCTTCGTGTATGTGAAGAGCGGGTTGGAGAAATATTCGTTCTCGGTGCCTTCGGAGGAGGTCACGCTCGATCAGAACGGGTGCATGTATCGTCCGCATGTCCTGGGCCTCATGGCCGGACAGAACCTGAAGATCATCACGAGCGACCCGACCAATCACAACATCCATCCGACGCCGAAGAACAATCCCGAGTGGAATGTGAATCAGCCTCCGGGATCGGAGCCGATCATCCGCTCCTTCCCGCGTCCGGAGGTGATGATCCCGGTCAAGTGCAATCAGCATCCGTGGATGCGCGCCTACATTGGCGTCCTCCGGCATCCGTTCCATGCCGTGAGCAAGGAGGACGGGAGTTTTGAGATCAAGGGGTTGCCGCCGGGCGAGTATGAGATCGAGGCCTGGCATGAGCGCTACGGCGCGCAAGTCGCGAAAGTGACCGTAGGAGCGAAGGAGACCAAGTCGGTCGAGTTCACCTATGCAGCCGGACAGGTGTATCGTCCGGGATCGCTCCGCCTGATGCCCGCGCTCGTGCTCCCCTGCTGCGAGAAGGGGATGGCGCATCCCGCATCGCGGTAGGAGAAATCGCAGGGAGGGGGAGTCGCTCTTCGACTTCCTCTCTCTTTTGTTGTCCCTGCGGCGGGAGGGAGGCGCATCGCGGCGCTTCCTCTTATTCGGAGAGCGTATGCGTGCGAGCTCGGGACATAATCTCTCTCATCGTCTTGCCCTGGTGACGGCGGGGGCGACGTTTCTGCTCATCGTTCTGGGCGCATTGGTCACAAGCAACGAAGCAGGCGACTCTGTTCCCGATTGGCCGACAGCTTTCGGACGATGGCTCCCCTTCGAGCATATTGTGGGGAACGTCGTGTACGAATACACGCATCGCGTCGTGGCGGCGACGGTGGCGCTTCTGACGCTGCTGCTCGCCGGGGTCTTGTGGCGGAGCGAAGAGCGTCCGTGGGTTCGGCGGCTCGGAGGGCTCGCGCTTCTTGCCGTCCTCGGTCAAGCCGGGCTTGGGGGGGGGCGCGTCCTCCTGCTGGAGCATCGGTTTGCTTTCGCTTTGATTCATGCCTTCATGGCGCAGTTCTTTTTCAGTCTCACGGTGAGCGTGGCTGTGGTCACCTCGCCCGCATGGAAGCACGTCCTCCCTACATCCTCGCGCGCGCGGCCTTTGCCCGCTTTTTTCCCGAAGCTCTGCGGGGCTGCTGTCGTCGGGCTTTTCATCCAGCTCCTTCTGGGTGCGGGATTTCGACATCGCGGCTTGGGAATTCTCCCCCATATCGTGGGGGCTATAGGGGTGACCTTTCTCATCGCGTGGGTGGTGAGAACGCTGCTGAAGACTGCGCGGGAGAGTGAAGGGAAGGATCCTCTCGCCATGATGCGACGCGCGGCACTCTGGGCCGCAGGATTGCTCCTGGGGCAGATCGCCTTGGGGATCGCAGCGTACCTGGCGCGTCGCGCCGCGCGCTTCGATCCGCAACCGCTTGAGCCGATGATCTCGCTCACGGTTGCGCATGTGGCTTGTGGGGCATTGCTTCTAGCCGTCGTGCTCGTGATCACGTGGTGGGCCTTTCGGTTAAGTGAGCCGGCGTTCGTTGTGCTTCAACTGGCGCGAAGAACGTCTTCATGAGATCCCGTTCACATCTTGGGAAAATCCTCAAGAGGCTGGTTGAGAAGCATCCGGCCTTGGCTTCGATCCCGGCCTACATTGAGCTGACCAAACCCGAGATCACGTTTCTTGTGCTCATCACAGCGATGACGGCCTTCTGGGTGGGGGCTCGACATCCGGTTGATCCCTGGAGCCTGTTCCGCGTGGCCCTGGGAATCACGGCGCTTTCAGCGGGGATTGCGGCGATGAACCACTATCTGGAACGAGAGACCGATGGGCTCATGCGCCGCACGCAGCGCCGTCCTCTGCCAAGCGGTCGGCTCCGTCCGCGTCGGGCTCTGATCTTCGGCCTGGCGCTTTCCCTGGTAGCCGAACTCGCACTCTGGCTGTGGGCCAATCCGCTGACCGCCGTGTTGGGCGCTCTGGCCTTCGGACTCTATCTGTTCGCCTATACCCCTTTGAAGACGCGAACAGCGTGGTGCACGACCGTTGGAGCCTTCCCCGGGGCGATGCCCGCCCTGATGGGATGGACAGCCGCGCGGGGGGAGATCACGCTCGAGGGATGGGTTCTCTTCGCTCTCCTTTTCCTCTGGCAATTCCCTCACTTTTACGCCATCGCGTGGGTTTATCGCGAGGACTACGCGCGCGCCGGGATTCGAATGCTTCCGGTCCTGGATCGCGAGGGACGGCTCACCGGCCAGCAGATCCTCTGGACAACAGTGCTCATGGTGGGAGTCAGCCTTCTGCCGACGGCCTTGCATCTCTCGGGACTGATCTATCTGATCTCGGCACTCCTGCTTGGGGGATATTTCCTCTGGTGCAGCGCCCGAGTCGCCTTGCTGCGCACGAAGGGACAGGCGCGACGCGTCCTGAAGGCTTCGATTCTTTATCTGCCGCTTCTGCTTGCCCTGTTGGCGATAGATAAAATTCCATGAGCCGTTCGGGAAGCTCCCCCGGCGACGACGCCTCTACGCCTCAAGAATCCGAATCGAGCGGAAGAAGGCTTTCGGGTGTTTCCGCCGAATCTTCTCCCCGGCTCTCTCCTTGATTCCACACGGTGAGAGCGAGCCAAAAGACGACGCCCAGGATGGCGATCGGGGGGATCAGCAGGGCGAGAATAGCCGTGTTCAGGACCCGCGCGATGTCAGCCAGAGAAGACGATCCGGCGACCGCCGTGCGACACATGGCGCATTGAGCGAAAGCGGAGCCCACCGGAGCGCCGAGCCCAATCCCGAGCCCCAGGAGCAGGGATTTCGCAAGGTCCCCCATCGGTCCCTCTATCGAACGGCCAAGCGGAAGGCGCGCACACCGTCCGGGAAGAAAGCAGCCAAAAGCGAAATGCACAAGACCATGGCCGGAATGAGCGTGACGACCAAGTTCAAGCGCTCAAATCGCAGATGCATGAAATGCGCCATGATGAGTGCCGCCTTGACGATCGAGAGCCCCATCAGGAGAAAGAGCATCAGTTCGACCGGCAGATGAAAATACGCGAGCGTGACCTCGATGACCGTGAGGACGAGAAGCCAAAGCCAGGTCAGGTAGTAGAGTTTCGATCCCGTTGCGGCATGTCCGACATCTGTCGTGTGAGCGGTTCCCATAACGCCTCCTCCTTCACGGCATCTTCACCGAAAGCAGATAAACGAGCGGGAAGATGAACATCCACACCAGATCCACGAAGTGCCAGTAGAGGCCGCTGATCTCGACGTCCTCGTGCGTGAAGCGCCCGCGCGCGACGCCCGCGGCGATGACGCCCAGATAGATCACGCCGCTGATGACGTGCAGCATATGCAGGCCCGTGAGCGTGAAGAATGAAGCTCCGAAGAGGGGGACGCCCCAGGGATTCTCCCACAAGCGCACGCCTTCCTCGATCAATCCCATCCACTCCTTAGCATGCAGGAGCACGAAGAGAATCCCTCCGAGCATCGTCAGAAGGATGAAGCGCACGACGCGCGCGCGATCTCCGAGGCTGGAAGCCCTCACGGCCAGGGCCATCGTCAAGCTGCTCGACAGAAGGCAGAAGGTCATGAGCGTCGCCATGACGATGGTCGGCCAGAAGTCGAAGGGCATAGGCCATCGTTCGCTCGCGATCCGCACGTAGCTATATCCCACAAGCAGCCCCGAGAAGGTCAGCGAATCCGAGACGATAAAGAGCCACATGCCGAGCTTCTTCGACCCCACGGCGAAGGGGGAGACGCCCCCTTCCCACTCGGCGAATCGAATTCGTTCGACTTTCTCAGCCATCGGCTTCACCTCCACAGAAAGAGCAGGATGAAGAGGTACACCCACAATCCATCCATGAAGTGCCAGTAAAGGGCCGTCACGTTCACCCCGGAGCGATATCGCTTCAGATGATCCGGCGTCCCGAGCAAGATCAGTCGCCGGTGCCATCCCCGAAGCGTCATATAGCTCAATCCCAAAAGGCCGCCCATCAGGTGCACGCCATGCGCGGCCGTCAGCAGATAGAAGAACGAACTGTGTGGATTCGTGTTCAGATAGACGCCTCGTGCCGCCAGCTCCCGCCAGGCCTCGTATTGGCCCAGAAGAAAGAGCACGCCCAGAAGCGTCGTGATCGAGAGCCAGCGAAGGGAGTCCCGAAGCCGCTCGCTTCTCAGAAGCCTCTGCGAGCGATGCAATGTCGCGCTGCTCAACAGCAGCACGGCCGTATTCGCCCACAGGATCAGGGGGGGATCGAACGGTCGCCAATCGGCTCCGAGCCCCTGTCGCACGATGTACGCGCTCGTGAAGCCGAGAAACAGCATCCCGATCGAGATGAGCGCGAAGAGCATGGCCAGACGATAACTCCCTTCCGGAAGACGCGGCGGTCGGCTCTCGTCGCGGCGCCCCCCATCTTCGGGACGCCCCGGGGGCGGGCCGATCGCGATCGTCTCGATCTGTTTGAGCGAAGGAAGCGTCTTAGCCATCGCCTCTAGGATTTCGTGCGCGCCGGAGGAGCCGTTTGCAGGATATAGTCCTCGGCAGCGCCGGGCACACTGTATTCGTACGGACCATGATGGACGACCGGAGTCTGCGCTCCGAAGTTGTCATGCGGAGGAGGCGAGGGGATCGTCCATTCCAGCGTCGTCGCTCGCCAGGGATTCACCTCGGCCCGCTTGCCCTTCCAGATGGACCAGAAGAAGTTGACGAAGAAGAGCACTTGCGCGGCCGCTGTGATCAAAGCCGCCACGGTGATGAATTCGTGCACCGGTTGCAAGGGCTTCAGAAAGTTAAATCCGAGCGTCTCCGCATAGCGCCGGGGATGTCCCGCGATCCCCAGAAGGTGCATGGGGATGAAGATCGCATAGACACCCACGAAGGTGAGCCAGAAATGGAGCTTCCCCAGGGCATCGTTCATCATGCGACCGAACATCTTCGGGAACCAGTAATACGTCCCGGCGAAGATACCGAAGATCGCCGCCACCCCCATGATCAGGTGGAAGTGCGCGACGACGAAATACGTATCGTGCATCGGAATATCCAGCGACGTCTGCCCGAGGATGATCCCCGAAAGTCCTCCCGTGACGAAGATCGAGACAAATCCCAGAGCAAAGAGCATGGGGACGGTGAACCGGATTCGGGCTTTATAGAGCGTCGCGAGCCAGTTGAACGTCTTGATCGCCGAGGGAACACCGATCGAGAGCGTCAGCAGAGAGAACGCGATGGCTGAGTACGGGCTCATCCCGCTCACGAACATGTGGTGTCCCCATACGAGGAAGCCCAGAAGGCCAATGGCGAAGATCGCCGTGACCATCGCCCGATAGCCGAAGATCGGCTTGCGCGCGAACGTCGAAAGGACATGCGACGTGATCCCCATGCCCGGGAGGATGGCGATGTAGACTTCCGGATGGCCGAAGAACCAGAACAGATGCTGCCAGAGAAGAGGCGAGCCCCCCTTGTGCGGGAGGATCTTATCGCTGACAATCAGGCCTTCCGGGACGAAGAAGCTCGTCCCCCCCACGCGATCCAATAGCAGGAGAATGCCTCCGGCCAGAAGAACGGGGAAGGCCAGAAGAGCGAGCACGGCCGTCGTGAACCAGGCCCAGACCGTCAGCGGGAGCCGCGTCATGGACATCCCACGGGTGCGCAAGTTGAGTGTCGTCGTGATGAAGTTCAGCGCTCCCAGAAGGGACGCAATGCAGAAGAGAGCGATACTGAGAATCCACAGATTCTGTCCCATGCCCAGTCCCGGTCCGGCGATCTCCCCAACGGCACTGAGCGGTGCGTAAGCCGTCCATCCGGAGATCGGCGCTCCGCCCGAGACGAAGAATGCGGCCATGAGCACCAAAAATCCGGCCAGGGTGACCCAAAACGAGAGCATGTTCAGGACCGGGAAGGCCATGTCATGCGCCCCGACCTGAATCGGGAGGAAGTAATTCCCGAAGCCCCCCAAAGGAGCCGTCGTGAGCACGAAGAAGACCATGATCGTCCCGTGCATCGTCACCAGCGAGAGATAAAACTCCGGACTGATCGTTCCTCCCGCCATGGCATTGGGAAAGAGCTTTCCGAGAAGCGGCCACTTCTCTTCCGGCCAGGCCAGCCGCAAGCGCATGTAGAGGGACAGGATGATCCCCACGGTGACGGCCACCATCGCGAGGAAGAGATATTGCAGGCCGATCACCTTATGGTCGGTGCTGAAGATATAACGCCGAATGAAGCTCTTCGGAGCTTCGTGAGTCGCCACAGCGTGTGCCATCGCGTCTCCTCCTTTCTGTCTCGCACAAGGACCTGCGGGGGCGCTCACGCCGAGCGCTCCCTCCCTCCGCGCGCCCGGTTCTCAGAGACTCGCCCGCTGTTTCAACCACTGTTGAAATTCCGACTCGGGGAGAACCAGGAGAAATCCGCGCATCCGGTGGTGAGTGAGGCCGCACAGCTCCGCGCAGGCGATCTCGAACTGACCGGTCTTGACGGCCTTGAAGTGGATATTGATCGCTAATCCCGGAACGGCGTCCTGCTTCAGGCGCAGCGGAGGGACCCAGAAACTATGGATCACGTCCTTGGAACGCAAGATGACGTGGATCTCCCGGTTCACAGGGATGGCCATTTGATTCACCGTGACGATGTCATCGCGCGCAGCCGGGTCGGTGAAGTCCAATCCCACAGGATTGTCCACATCGTTGATCAGATCCACGCGCGTGCGCCCAAACTTTCCGTCTGGGCCGGGATATCGGATGTTCCATACGAACTGCTGAGCTGTGACCTCAACCTGAAGCGCCCCGGGAGGCGGCGCATTCAAATGCAGCTGGGCCCATACGCGCTGCCCGAGAATGGCCAGCGAGATAAAGACAACGGCTGTGATCGTCGTCCAGAGGATCTCCAGGCGCGGGCTGTCATGCCAGTAGCTCGCGCGTTCCTCTCCCCGCCGCCGATAGCGCAGGATGAAGAATCCCAGTGTCGTCTGGGCGAGCACGAAGGCGATTCCGATCACCGTGAGCGTGAGCAGGAACTGTCGGTCAATGCTCGGCCCATGCTCGGAAATGGCTTCGGGAAACCACCAGAAACGTCCCACAAACAGAACGACGGTACCCAGAGTGATAAGCCAGATCACCAGCGCTAAAATGAATCCCACCGCGTGACCTCCCCTTGCATGCTCTCACCACGCAAAGTCTCCTTATAGCATGCGGTGGATTTTCCTGTCAACCGGAGGCGCGCGCCCTGCGAGCCTTTTCGTTTCCGATGTGTTAAACTTGGGAACGGCGTGCGCGCAGCATGCGTAATCGGTGGGGGAGGGCATAGCATGGGAAATGCGCGGAAGATCGAGGAGTTGAAGCGCGTCCTCTCGCAGAAAGCGCGCGAGTGGGATGAGCGGTATCGCGTTCGGGAGCGGATCGCTGACGTCGCGACTTCAGTGGCCTCGGCCGCTCACAAAGGGGCAGATCTTCTGGCCGAGGGGCTTGACGCGGCGCGTCAGCGGGTCGAGCGTTCCGGTGTGGGGGCCGAAGTCCGAGAGGAGGTGAAACGCACCGTCGAGGAGGTGCGGCAGCAGGTCGAATCGGCGGCGCAGGCGGCGCGCGCGAAGGCGGAGGAATTCGCGCATCAGGTTGAGGTGCAATACCGCCGGGTCGAGACGCTCGGTCAGGCTGTCGAGCGCGCAACGCGCGCCGAAGAACATCTGCGCTCCGGATGGGCGAAGATCCGTTCGTGGATCCGAGAGAATCCGGGGAAGACGGCCGCCCTCACGTTCTCCTTCATCGCGGGAGTGCGCGCCGGAAGCGCTTTCCCCAGCATGGGAGCCGCGCTCCTGGGCATGGGCGGGGAGAATCACTGGTTCTTCCACAGCGCGCTCGCTCCCTACGGACTCCGCCGGCTCCTGGAGATGTATCTGGCCCATCTGCAGAAGCAGGAGCATCTGCTGGCCGAAGGACGGATTCCGGAAGCCGAGCGGGCTCGACTCGAATTCCAAAAGGACATCGCGCGCTATGTTGGGGCTCCACTTCTGGGCGTCTTCAGCGTCACTCTGGGAGGGACGCTCATTGCCGAGAGCCTCTCTCCGGCGCGGCTCACGGGGGCGCCCCTTGAGTTGATCTTCGGGGGGAATCCCATTTTGAATAGCCTCTGGCTCTTCTCGAACGGACTCATCTGCCTTCACACGGGGGCCCGCTTCTTCCTGATCGCCTTTGCCGAAGCCGAGGACGTGCGGCGCGCCGTTCGGGAGATCATGGGGATACTTCCGGCCTCGATCCCTGAGGAGGGCGCGTGATCTCCGTTGCCGATCCCTGAGGATCTCACGTCAGGGTCGCGCGAACGCGTGTGACGGCTTGCACGATGACACGAAGCTTCGCGATCGCCTCCTCCACTGTGCGCGTCTTCAATCCGCAATCGGGGTCAATCCAGAGGGCTTCGGCCGGGACGACTTCCAGCCCCTGGTGAATGCGCGCGGTGACCGTTTCCACGTCTTCGATTACGTGAGAGTGCACGTCCACGACACCGAAGCTCAGGTCTTTGGTGAAGGGATAGCGCGTGAAGTGCTGGAGGAGATCGAGATTGCTATTGGACATCTCCAGATCGAAGTTATCCACAGGCAGAGTGAGCATCTCCGGGTAGATTTTCTCGAAGGCGCCGTAGCAGGCGTGGCTGATGAAATAAGCCGGAAGCCCTTCGGTGACGATCTGCATGGCCTCCCGCGCCAGGGGTAATTCTTCCGGGCGGACCGAGAGAGCGGGTTCGTCAATCTGGATGATGCGCGCGCCCGCTTCGATCAAGGCTTCGACCTCGCGTCGAATCTCGCGCGCCAGGGCCAGGCAGGTGGCACGACGATCCGGATAATACTCGTTGAAGGACCAGTCCATGACCGTGTAGGGACCCGTGAGCATGCCTTTGACCGGTCGGGAGGTCAGGCTTTGAGCAAAGCGCCACCAGGAGACGGTGATCGGGCGCTCCCAGCGCACTTCGGAGACGATGATGGGCTTGCGATAGTAGCGATTCCCGTAGGAGCGGACCAGACCGCCGATCTCGAACCCGCGCATGTTCTCGGCGAAGTAGGTGACCATGTCTCCCCGATACTGCTCGCCATCCACGAGAACGTCCACGCCCAGCTCCTCCTGCGTGCGAATCCAGAATTCGGTCGCGCGCCGTTCGAGCGCCTCTAGCGCTTCGCGCGAGATGAGGCCTCGGGCCCACTGCGCGCGCGCCTGTTGGAGATCGGGAGGTTTCGGGAAACTTCCGACGGACGTCGTCGGCAGAAGCGGCAGATGTATGCCCAGAGCACGCAGTTTCTCTCGACTCATGCTTTGAACCTCATGCCGATAGTGACCAGATGTCGCAACTTCCGAAAGGCGCGATCCCGCGGCAGGAATTCCAGTCCCGTAGAGGGGTTCAAGTAGGCCACATCGCTGCGAATGGCCGGAAGCAACCGTTCCAGAGCGGCGACGACTTCGGCTTCCGGTTCCAGACGCGTGTTGCGCCCATCAATGAGTCCCAGGCCGAGCGCCTTCTCCGATCCTTCCACAGCGATGCGTTCGACAAGCTGCGGGCTGTAGGTGAAATCCAATCCCAGAACATCTACGGGCAGCTCGTGAAGTTGCGCGTAAAGAGGCGAGACATCCCCAAACGAGATGTAAAGAGCCAGTCGCGCCGAGCCTTTCGCGCGGGCCAGCAGGCGTATCCCGGCAGCGAAGAGATCAAATGAGGCTTCCGGGAGCACGATCGCCGGCTCATCCACCTGGATGAGTTCGGCACCCTCTCGGGCCAGGTCCGCGATCTCTTCGGCTAAGAGCGTCGCATAGGCTTCGACGCGCCGCTCCAGATCGCGATACGCCTGGTGCTCGACCAGAGAGAAGAAGGCCAGCGTGTAGGGACCCGTGAGGACGGGCTTCACCGGCCGCGAGGAGACCGAACGGGCATAGCGGTATTCTTCGACGATGATCGGCCCCTCTCGGACGAGGCGATCCACCAGGACCGGTTGGCGGAAATAGAAGTTCGTGTCGAAGTAGCGGAGCAAACCGTCAATCATCGTCCCGCGGAGCTTTCCGGCGATATGGGAGATCGGATCGTACCACCGGATCTGCCCGTCGGTCACCAGATCCAACCCGGCCTCGATCTGCTCGGCGATGGCGCGGCGCACCATCTCCTCTTCGGCGCGCCGGATGTCTTCTCGGGTCGCTTCTCCCCGATCGAAACGGGCGAGAGTTTGGCGGAGGATTTGCAGCTCGGGGTGATCGCCGATTCGCGGATAGCTCCCCGCGTTGGTGAGGATGAGATTCATCGCATCAGCACCTCGCGAGTTTCTTCTTCGATGATCTGGCGGATGCGCGAGACGGCCTCTTGCAGAGGAACATCTTCGCTCGCTCGGGTCCGGCGGCGGAGGATTTCCACCTGACCGCGGGCGAGCTTCTGCGGGCCGATGGTCACGCGCAGAGGGATGCCGATGAGATCGGCGTCGTTGAATTTCACTCCGGCGCGCTCGTCGCGATCGTCGTAGAGAACCTCGACGCCCGCGTCGGTAAGTTCAGCATAGAGCCGCTCGGCGGCCTCGCGCTGCTTCTCATCGTCCATATTCACGGGGACGAGGATGACCTGGAAGGGAGCGATCGTGATGGGCCAGATGATGCCCGCCTCATCGTGAGAGAGTTCGACAGCAGCCGCCATGACGCGTTCGACGCCGATGCCGTAACTCCCCATGAGCAGGGGCACGGCTCGCCCTTCGCGATTGAGCACGTAAGCGCCCATGGACTCGCTGTAGCGAGTGCCGAGCTTGAAGATATGGCCGATCTCCAGGCCCTTGCGTATCGTCAGCGTGCCCTCGCACTGCGGGCATCCTTCGCCCGATTTGACCAGGCGCAGGTCGGCCCACTGCGTCACGCGAATATCTCGCTCGACATTCACTCCGCGCAGGTGGAAATCGTCGCGATTGGCTCCGGTGACCATATTTGTGCGGCCTCTCAGGGCCAGATCGGCCAGAATCGGATACGCCGTGACGCCCACCGCGCCGATGCTCCCCGGATAGGCGCCCAGCGCCGCCCGAATCTCTTCCGGCTGGGCCGGTCGAATGCGCGTGGCGCCGGTCGAGTCGGCGAGTTTCGCTTCGTTCAATTCGTGATCGCCGCGCAGGAGAATGAGCGTGAATTGATCGTCCAGGAAATAGGCGAGCGTCTTGATCTGCCGATCCGCGGCCGCTCCGCCGGGGAACTCCTCCAGATCTCGGATCGTGCGCACGCCCGGAGTGGGGAACATCTCCGGAGCGGGCAGTCCATCGGCATCGCTGATCTCGGGCACGCGCGAAGTGGCCTTCTCGGTATTGGCGGCATAGCCGCACTTCTCGCACAGCGCGATGTGATCCTCGCCGGCATCGGTGAGGACGATGAATTCGGCCGATTCCTGACCCCCCATCGTCCCGGAAGAGGCCTGGACGACCAGATACCGCAGCCCGCAGCGATCGAAGATGCGACAGTAGGCCTCATATTGATCCCGGTAGGCGCGATCGAGCCCCTCCTGGTCCAGATCGAACGTGTAGGCGTCCTTCATGATGAACTCGCGAACGCGCAGAATGCCCGAGCGCGGGCGCGGCTCGTCGCGGAACTTCGTCTGGATCTGATACCACACCTGGGGCAGTTGCTTATAGGAGCGCAGCTCAGCGCGCGCGATCGCCGTGAAGACCTCCTCATGCGTCATCCCGAGACAGAGATCGCTCCCCCGCCGATCGCGGAGTCGAAACATGTTATCCCCCATGATCTCCCACCGGCCGGATTCTCTCCACAGCTCCGCCGGATGCAGGGCCGGCAGGTGGAATTCCTGGCCCCCGATGCGGTTCATCTCCTGGCGGATGATCTCCATGATCTTCTGCAAGACGCGCCAGGCCAGTGGCAGGAAGCTGTAGATGCCCGAGGCGAGCTGCCGAATCATCCCGGCGCGAAGCAGAAGCTGATGGCTGATGACTTCGGCGTCCGCCGGAGTCTCGCGCAGGGTCGGAATGAAGGCTTTCGACCACCGCATAAATCCCCCTCCCGCGTGAGTCAGGATATTTTACGCGAGCTTCGGCGATTTGCCTAGAGCGGGGACGCCAGAAGCTCAGGCGCTCTCACGGAGCAAAAGCACTTCCAGCGCGATCTGGCGGTTGAGGTTTCGGAGGAGATCGCGCCTCAAGGTCGTGAGTCTCTCCGTGAGCCGTTCGATCCGCGGGAGTGGAAAATGTGCCGCGAGCGCTTTCAAGCGAGGAGCGAGATCGAGATTCACCAGGTCCTCTTCCGCACCCAGATGAATGCGAAGCAAATCCTCGAGCACGTATCCGAGGACGTCCATCCAGCGTTCGAACTCCTCCCGATCGAGTCGCCGTCCCAGATACTCAGCCGCTTTCAGCAGACGCACGCGATCCCCTGCGGCGAGAACGGCGAGCAGCTCCAAAGCCTCTTGTCGCATTTCCCGATACACGGAGAGATCGGTCGCCAGAGCCTTTCCGATTCGGCCCGAGGCCAGGCGCGCCAGAAGGCGAATCTCTTCCTCAGGGCGGGTGAAGCGCTCGCGCAAGAAACCCTCGATCTCGGCCACGGTCAAAGGGGTGAAATGATACGTCTGGCACCGCGAGCGGATCGTCGGCAGAAGGCGTGTGATCTGCTCGGTCAGGAGGATGAACAAGGAGGTTTCGGGAGGCTCTTCCAGGGTCCGCAGCAGCGCATTGGCCGCCTGTTCGGTCATCGCCTCGGCTCCTTCGATGAGGAAGACGCGTCGGCGCGCCTCGAACGGTTTTCGATACGCCTGTTCGCAGACGTGGCGAATCTGCTCGATCTTAAGAAAGCTCGTCTCCGGACGCACGAACAGCAGGTCCACATGCTCGCCCCGTTCGAACTTCCGACAGCTCGCGCATGCGTCACAGCTATCGGGCAGGCCATCGGTGTCCAGGGGAACTCGGTCGGCGTTCGGACAGTTGAGCGTCTTGGCCAGAGCCAGAGCGAACTGCCGCTTTCCGACCCCCTCCGGTCCGGAGAAGAGAAGAGAAGGGGCCAATCGCCTCTCGCGCACGGCCATCTGAAGCGCTCGCTTCACCTGCGCGTTCCCGACCAGATCGCGGAAAGCCATCGCGGGTCCCTCGATCGAATCGGACTCATCCGAAGAGCACCGGGCGCACGGCTTCCCAAACCAGGGAAGCCGTCTCGTCTGCTGAGCCGCTGGACGTGATGATGCGGATGCGTTCGGGATACTGGCGCGCAATGGCGAGATAGCCTTGCCGCACGCGCTCCAGGAACTCCTTCCCCTCGTGTTCGAATCGGTCTGCCCACGCAGAGCGCGTGCGCCCCA
This sequence comes from uncultured Clostridia bacterium, assembly GCA_964615335.1. Taxonomy (GTDB): domain Bacteria; phylum Acidobacteriota; class Blastocatellia; order HR10; family HR10; genus HR10. The sequence goes on along the minus strand of CAZTMT010000002.1, from coordinate 234,605 downwards.
GACGCCGCCATGCCTCCTGGACATCCACATCGAGCAAGATCGTCAGATCGGGGACCAGTCCTCCTGTAGCCAGCCGGATGATGTCGCGCACGCGCTCCAGGTCCAAACCTCGCCCGTACCCCTGATAAGCGAGCGTGGCATCGGCGTACCGATCCGACAGAACAATGTGTCCGGCCTCAAGCGCTGGCCTGATCACCTGGTGAATATGTTCGGCGCGGTCGGCCGCGTAGAGGAAAAGCTCCGTCACCGGGAGCATCGGCTCCCGAAGGACCAGTTCGCGAATCGCCCGCCCGAGCGGTGTCGCTCCGGGCTCGCGCGTCACGACATGGGGGATTCCGAGATCCCGCAGCCGGCGGGCCACGTGCCCGAGCGCGGTCGTCTTGCCGCTGCCGTCAATGCCCTCGAACGTGATGAACTTCCCTCGCATGAATCCTCGTCCGGATAGAATCTCGCACCGGGGTCCGCTCCGCCCTTCACCGAAAAGCGGCCTCGCGCAGGGGAAGGCCCCATCGCGTGTGAACGAAGTCGATGACGGCGCGCTGCACATCCGGATCCTCGCCGAATCCCGAGAACCACGTGACATTCGGTTCGCGACGGAACCAGGTGAGCTGTCGTTTCGCGTAGTGGCGCACATCGCGCTGCGTCAGTTCGAGCGCACGCTCCAGAGAGATCTCTCCTCGCACGTACTGAAGGATGCGGCGGTACCCGTGCGCCTGAAACGCCTTGGCCGTCTCCGGAATGCCCGATCGAAGAAGGGCCTGGACTTCTTCAACCCATCCCCGGGCGAACATCTCCTGGGCGCGCCGATTGATCCGGTGATACAGCTCCTGACGCGGAGGATCCAGAGCGATCACATGCAATCGGTGGGCCAGCGCGGGAGGATCGGGGCGCTCGCGTTGGGCTTCGGAGAAGCGTCGCCCCGTTTGAAAGAAATACTCCAGTGCGCGCGTCGTGCGCGCCCAGTCGCGCGGGGGAACGCGCGCGGCGGCCTCCGGATCCACCCGCTGCAGCATCCGATGCAGATGCTCCGGTCCGCGGCGCTCGAGAAGGCGCTTCAGGCGCTCCCGCAATGTGAGATCCGTCGGCGGACAGGGGAAGAGCGGCTGGCGGAGCGCCCGGAGGTAGAATCCCGTCCCTCCGACAAGAAGAGGCAGTTTGCCGCGCGCCTCGATCTGCTCGATGACGGACGCGGCCAGGCGCGCATATTCTCCCGCGGTGAAATGCTCGGTCGGATCCAGCACGTCCATGAGATGATGCGGGATACCCCGCCGCTTCTCCGGAGGCACTTTCGCCGTGCCCACGTAGAGTCCCCGATACAGTTGTACGGAGTCACAGTTGACGATCTCGCCGTCAAAGGCCTCAGCCAGCGCGATCCCCAGCTCGCTTTTTCCCGACGCCGTCGGTCCCACGACGGCGAGGATCGGACGTTCGGACATCATGGCCATAGTCCCCGAATGAGGCCTAAGAGCAAAAGAAGCGTCAGGATGAGTAAAGCCCCCCAGCGTTGCCCTCGCGTCATGGCCTGTTCTCTGCTGCCGGTCTCACCCTCAGCGCGTTTTCGCAGGACGTCATCTCGGAAGTCCCCCTTTGGACTGACACGAGCGAAGGCGAAGATCCCCAACTGACTTGTTCCCCTTGAAGAGACCATGTGCGGACAGGCTCGCGCAAGAAGTTTCGGACAGCCCGAGCGCGCAGCAGGCTCGCCCGGAGATCGGTGACGCTCCACTTCTCATCGAGGCGGATAGTAAATGAATTTGTCCGTGAACCACTGGCTCGCGAATGTATACACGCTCGGCAGCGGTCGAAAGGGCGACGCCAGGCGAACCGCATTCATCGCCGCTCGATCCAGCGCCGGAATGCCCGAGGATTGCCGCAGGCGCAGTTGCAACAGGCGCCCATCGCGCGCGACTTCGAAGACGACGATCACCGTGACCGGAGCCGGGAGCAGATTCGCCTCCGGAGGGATGAACCATCGCTGCTGAATCGTCCGCTCCAGATAGGCGCGATATTCTTCCATCGCCGCGACGGCTTGCGCATCTACTGAGGGCGGGCCTTCCAGCGTCACCCCCGATTGCGGGTTGCTGAACGCCTCTGAAGAGACGGGCGAGCTGCTCCCGCGAATCGCCGCGAGGACGGATTCGGGGAGGGGTTCCGAACCCCGGCTCAACGCTCCTTTGCCCGGCTCGGGCGCCGGAAGCGTCGGAGCCAGACGGGGATCTGCGCTCGAAGTTCTGGAGGTCGAATCTCTCGGAGACCCCGGAGCCGTTCGCTCGCGTGGCAGTTCGGGAAGCGTTCGACCCGGGCCGCTCACTTTCGGAAGGGAGGAGGAGCCCGCAGGATTGGGATTTGGCTCCCCTCGGGCAACCGTCGTGCGCTCAGAGAGAAACTCCGGACGTCGGGGAGGGCGCGATGCCTCTATTCCTGTGAGCTGCCGAATCACTTCGGGCGGCGGCGCATAGAAAGGCTTATCCAGCTCGATGATCTCTGCCGGAGGGTATCCCGCGATGGCGGATCCCATCTCCTCGAACACCGGAGCCGATTCCCTGAGCGTTTTCGAAAAGTGCACGAGCGCCAGAAGCAAAAGCAGATGAAGCCCTAGTGAGAGGGCCGCTCCAAGACGCGCTTCCGAGGTCCATCGGGGCCCTTGTTCCAGAGCCTGCACTGTTTGGAGGGAGAATCGCTCCATAGCTCTTTCCGTCGGCTCCGCCTGGGAGGGGGCCTCGTTCCCTCTTTCCGAAACTCCATCCCTATCGGCCAGGCGCGTGCTTTGGCTCTCCCTCAAACGTTCCATCTGTGAAATCCACGGACAATGATAGCGTGCAGATCGTTCCGAAATCAACCACGCTTCGCTCAGCCTCCGGCTTCTCGAATCGCCGAGAGAATGCGCAACGCGAGCGCGAGCGCTCGTCGCCCATCCTCTCCACTCACCAGGGGAGGAGTCCCCTCTTCGACACACCTCAGAAAGGACTCCAGTTGCGCACGAAGCGGTTCGTCGCGAAGCACAGTCACGCGCTCCGAAACAATGCGCGGGCGATCGCCAGGCGCCGACGCCGCCACAAGACGATAGACGTCCAGCTCCTGGCGCGTGTAGTCCAGGGAGATGTAGACATTCGGTTGGAAGAGGCGAAGCTTTCGAACCTTTTCCCGCGAGATCCGGCTCGCTGTCACATTGGCGACGCATCCGCTGGCGAACTCCAGTCGCGCATTGGCGATGTCAATCCGGTCGGTCAGGATGGGAACCCCTACGGCATGGATCGCGCGGATCTCAGAGCGCACCAGAGAGAGGAGAATGTCCAGGTCGTGAATCATCAGGTCGAGGACGACGTCAATGTCCAGGCTGCGCTCGGTGAATTCGCCCAGGCGATGGACCTCGAAGAATTTCGGTTCGGAGACAAGCGGCGCCAGCACGCGCACGGCCGGATTGAAGCGTTCCAGATGCCCGACCTGCAAGAGCGCTCCCGTGTGGCGCGCCCAACGGATCATCTCATCGGCCTCCGACAGAGTGCGCGCCATCGGCTTTTCGACCAAAACCGCAATGCCCCGCTTCAGGAACTCACAGGCGATCTCGCAGTGGCTTTCAGTCGGAACGGCGATGCTGACCGCCTCCACTTGTCCGAGAAGCTCGCGATAATCGGAATAGTATGGGACGGCATAGCGAGAGGCGATCTGCTGCCCTCGCTCGCGATCAATGTCGCACACGCCGACAAGCGTGGCATTCGCCAGCGAGGCGTAAATGCGCGCATGTTCTTTCCCCATGCGACCGACCCCGATGACGGCGACGCGCACCATCGCGCGATGAGCATACACCGGAACCGACGGGACGAACAAGGCGAACCACCACCTCTCCCGGGCAAGGAAACCGCATCCTGCGCCATTGCTGAGGTGATGCATGGGCAGGGGCATCGCGAAAAGCCATGTCGGTCCCTCTGGGCGGCAGGATGCGCTTCAGGCTGAGGTCCAACGGTTGACTTCCTGTCGAAAAACGTGTGTAACATTTCAGGGTGATGAGACTTATGCTCGCTGAGGAGGGAAAGATGAAAAGAGTTGTCCTACGATCGGCTTCTGGACTGTTCCTCATGCTGCTGGCGACACTGACACCTGGCGTACGTTCGTCTTCCGCTCAGAACCCATCGCAAACCATCACCCTTGATCCCGGGACATCGGTCAGAGTGAACTGCTCCACGGGGCTCTCGGTTCGGGTTTCGCGCGACCGCAAGCAGGTGACGATTGAGTGCGCTTCCGCATCGGGTTCGAGGCCGACTCCGGGTCAGCTCTGCCCGGCGAGCCTCCATGACCCGAACGTCTGGCATCCGCCGGCTCATTCGAGCGGATGCTTCTACGGGCATGAGCATGGCGATGAGCCGCCGGCCTGGGTGTACGCTTCGCGGTGGATGCCCATGTTCAGTCATCCTGGAAACACGCCGGGCGAGAACCTGTACAAGCACACCGGATTCAAAGGATTTTCGCTGCGCGACGACGGCGTCGAGGTCTACGTGATCATGCATTTGGACACGACTCCCAGCGGACATGTGTCGCGCTTCCACTCCTATCAGGTCTGGGCTAGAGATCCTGCCGGGAGAGTGAGCTACTGGAATCTCTGGGCTGATTTTGGCGAAGGGGATAATCCGGGGCCCAATGTTCGTCCGGTGGATACCTGCGGCGGGCCGCAATCGGTACGTCCGATCATGGCGGTCAACTTCCCCGAGTGCCCCATCGCGTTCGAGAACTGGTATAGCCGAGCGGGAACGCCCGAGTGGGGATGGGATCTGGGATTTAACGTCAAGCCGCAGTACTATCACGGACCGGCGCGAGGACAATCGAGCAATCCGGATCTCAGCGCGATGAACACGTGGCTGCCCACAGGGTTTCTGAACGACACGCGACGGATCGAGCTGGCCTGGTATGCCTTCCGGCCACATCCGACAGGCCGGTTCTACTCGACGCAATTCGGCGAGATCGTCAGCGGTCCGAACGATCCCCTCTGCGGGACATACCGGACTGTAGGCGGCAGGGCTTACAGGGTGCTCTGTTTGGAGCAGTACATCGCTCCGACCATGAGGACAGTGAGCTTCCCGGGCAATTCGGTGCAGAAGACCTACGATGTGCGCGGCGTCCTCTTGCCCAACTGAAGAGACACGGGAAGTACGACGCCTTTCCCTCCTTCTCCTCTAACGAGTGAACGGATGGACAAGCTCGGGAAGCGTGAGGGGGTGGGGCTGGTCTTTCTGGTGGGGCTCTGCGCGCTCTTTTTCTTCTACCGACTGGGAGCGATGGCCCTCATTGGTCCCGATGAGCCCCGCTATGCGCAGGTGGCCCGGGAGATGCTCGCCCGTCAAGACCCGATCACTCCCACACTTGGTGGGCACCCCTGGCTGGAAAAACCCGTTCTCACCTACTGGCTCATGGCCCTCAGCATGCGGATCTTCGGGGTCCAGGAATTCGCGGCGCGATTCCCCTCGGCGCTTCTGGCCACGGTCGTAGCCTTCCTCCTTTACGGCGTGGGGCGGCGAGTTCACTCGCCGCTGTACGGATTCTTCTCGGCGTGTCTGTTCGTCGTGAATCCCATGTCCTTCGGCTTCGCGCGCGGGGCGACAACCGATATGCCCCTGAGCGCCACACTGGCCGCCGGTCTCCTTTTGCTTTTCCTGGCATTGGAAGAACCCCTTCCCCGCAAGAGATCCCGCTTCTTCATCGGGGCTTGCTTCTGTTTCGGGCTCGCCGTGCTGGCCAAAGGGCTCGTCGGGATCCTCTTCCCCTTGGTGATTGGGGGGAGTTATCTCCTGCTTTGCCAGAAAGTGGGGATGCCCGGCACGATCCGGAGAATCCCGCGGGACTCTTCCGGGCCATTGCTCAGGGGAGATCTCCTCAAAGGAGGATTGGTCTTTCTGCTGGTCTGCGGGAGCTGGTACGGACCTATATGGATCGAGCAGGGGAAGCGATTCGTGGACGAGTTCTTCATCCAGCATCACCTTGAGCGATATGTGAGCGAACGGTTCCAGCATCCCGGCCCTGTCTATTACTATCTTCCCGTCCTCCTTGTGGGCTTTTTCCCGTGGACTCCGCTTCTTCTGTCGGCGCTATGGCGGATGCTCCGGAAGAGAGAGGGTCAACTCGAAGGAGACATGCCGGGGAATCTCGCCCGGTTTGCCGCTTTGTGGATCCTGTGGCCGCTGCTCTTTTTCTCGTTCTCTCGCTCGAAGCTTCCCGGCTATCTGCTCCCTGTCATTCCCGCGTGCGCCCTTCTGGGGGCGCAGGAGTTGCTCCGGATATGGCGGGGCATTTCCGATCTGAGCATGAGAGTTGTCGTTCGAATCTGGCCGGCCTTCTTTCTGGGGATCGCCGTGGCCGCTTTCTTTTACGCCCGAAAGGAATTGGGAGATTGGCCCCCTTTGGCGCGTTTTCTTCTGTGGGGGAGCCTCGCCGGAGGATGTGTGGCTCTGGGACTCGGATGGACCTTGCGCTCTCGGGCGCTCTCGGTCTTTCTGCTTGCTCTCTGTGCGCTCACTATCCCCGGTCTTTTGGTCGCTTTTCAGCCGGGGATCGAGAGGAAAGAGTCTTTTCGAGACCTCGCTCAGGTGGCTTTGGCAGAGCTTGGGCCAAGGGAGAAGCTGATCGGATACGGATGGTTTCACCACAGCTTGACCTTTTACACCAACGCGCGCTCGCTCTATGACCAGCAGGGAAGGGTGCGCATTCTCTTCTCGCGGGAGGCTCTTCAGGAGATCTTGCGCCAAACCGGAACCGTCGTCCTTGTAGCGAGGCAGCAGCAGGCCAGGGAGCTCATGGAGGACTCAGGTCTTGGTGTGGAGGTTCTCTGGTGGGATCGCGGGTATGCCCTTTTGCGGGTTAAGTTACTGAACTAGAGCAGTTTAGTTTCCATCTCGTGCGGTGTCGAGGCGGCGCAAAATGGGTATTGACATGCTCAGAAAACTTGACTAAACTTATAGCAGAAAAATTGAGTAAAGAACACTAAAGAAAGGAGGTGCGGGCTATGTTGATGAGATGGCGACCTTTCGATGAGTTCTTCAACCTCTATCGGGACATTGACAACACCTTCCGCCGGGTCTTCTACGAACTGACCCGGGATCTGGAGGAGTGGGTAGCTCCTCGTTCGGAGGAGGAGCGGCTTCCTCGGCTCTCCAGCGCATGGGTTCCTGTGGAGGCGTTTGTGGATCAGGGGAAGCTCCACTTGCGGGTGGAGGTGCCGGGAGTGGATCCCAAGGACCTGGACATCCGCGTCACGGGCAATCAGCTTGTGATTCGCGGCCGGAAGAGCTTTGATCGAAAGGTCGAGGAAGCCAACTTCATTCGCCGGGAGATCGCCTATGGGAGCTTCGAACGGGTGCTCTCGCTGCCGGAGGGCGTCAATACGGATCAGATCGAGGCGACCTATCAGAATGGCGTCCTGGAGTTGGTGATGCCGGCTCCGGCGGCGTTGGAGGCCAAGAAGGTTGAGGTGAAGGTCTTAGAAGCTCCCCGGGCGTCTCAAGCGGCGGCCAAATGAGCCCGTCGGAGGGGGCTCCTCGATCCGAGGAGCCCCTCTGGCTTTTCTGTGGCGCGGGGCCTTTTTGGCCGATTTTTCTTCTTGACAGAAGGGGCTTATTTTCTATATACTTTGGCGGTTCTGTTGAGAGGGTGGGCGTAAGACAATGTACCCGGTCGGAGACGAGAGGCTCGAAGGAATGTTGTGCGTCACCGAACGGGGGTGCCGGAAGGCTTTTCGGTCGCTTCGCGAGTCTTTGAAAGAGCAACGCACCGGTGGAGTGTGACATCCAGTAGAGCTTGGGGGAGACCGAAGAAGAAGGCGAAAGGCATATGGAGACTTTACTGGAATCCATTGATGATCCCCTTCTGATGGACGAAGACTCCTCGTCGCTTGAGGAGGGGTTTGTTCGCGAAGACCTGCTGGACTTCGCCTATCCTGAGGAGGAGTTTGAGGAGGGACTCACGGGACTCTCTGAAGGTGAAGCTTTGGAGGAGCTTCCGGGCGAAGGGGAGGTCGAAGAGGTCGAGGCTGTTGATGCCATTCGGACCTATTTCCGTGAGATCGCCTCGACTCCTCTTCTGACGCAGGAAGGAGAGGTCCTTTTGGCCAAGCGCATCGAGCGTGGGGAACGCCTGGTGCGGAAGGCGCTCTCTCGCTCGCCGATTGTTGTCATGGAGTTGATTGCGCTCGGCGAGCGGCTGAAGAAAGGTGAGATTGATCTGAAGGAGATCGTGGATACGGAGCAGGACGAGGAGACTGAGAATGTGCGCGAGCTGCGGGCGCGTGTTCTCCGGACTCTGGAGGAGATCCGGAAGCTGCATCGGCGTCTTCTGGGGCAGGCCGAGAAACTGCGCGGGCTTCGGCAGAATCCGACCAAGCAGCGCCGACTCCTGCGTCAGTTCCAGAAGACGCGGGTGATCCTCTCGCGGAAGATCCGCGAGCTGGATCTGGTGCCTTCGCTTCGCGAGAAGCTTATTGCCCGGATCCGGCAGGCGGTCGAGGACCTGCAGCGCGCCCGGCAGGAGCTGCAGCAACTGGAGCAGGCTCTTCGTCGCGCGCGGCGGAAGGACGATCGGGAGCTTCGGGCCCGTGTGCGCGCCGCGCGCCGGTGTGTCCGAGAACTGGAGCAGCGCTATGGCGTCCCGCTGCAAGATCCCGCTCGGGCTCTGGAGCAGATCCTGCGGGGCCAGCAGCAATCCGAGCAGGCCAAGCGGGAGCTGACAGAAGCTAATCTCCGGCTGGTGATCGCCTTCGCCAAGCGGTACGCTCACCTGGGCCTTCCGTTGCTGGATCTCATTCAGGAGGGGAACATCGGGCTCATGAAGGCCGTCGAGAAGTTCGACTACCGCCGGGGGTACAAGTTCTCGACGTATGCCGTCTGGTGGATTCGGCAGGCGATTCGGCGGGCGATCTCCGATAAGGCGCGGACCATTCGTTTGCCCGTTCATGTGACGGACACACTGGAGCGCATTCGGCAGGTGACGCGGGAGCTTGGCGAAAAGCTCGGGAGGGAACCCACACCGGCCGAGATCGCGCGGAAAGTGGGCATTACGACCGAGAAGCTGCGGCAGCTCATGGAGGCCGCCCAGGGACCGGTCTCGCTGGAGACGCCCATGTTTGAGAATGAAGAAGTTCGGCTCGGTCATCTCATCCCGGATCGGGGCTCGAACAACCCGATCGAACTGGCCATTCAGAACAACCTGAAGCGCATCACGGAAGAGTCGCTCCGGGTTCTCACCCCGCGCGAGCAGACGATCATCCGGATGCGGTTTGGGCTCAACCCGCAAGGGGAGGAATACACCCTGGAGGAGATCGGAAAGCACCTGGGCGTCACGCGAGAGCGCGTCCGCCAGATCGAAGCTCGAGCGCTGGCCAAGTTGCGACATCCGGCGATCAGTTCCAAGCTCAAGTCCTTCTTGGGTTGAGGTCTATGGTGGAGATGATGGATGACTCTCGTGCCGGACAGGATCTATCCTCCCAACAGACTATGATGAAGAACGATCTCATCTTGATCGAGGGCGTGCTGGAGGTCTTGCCCGAAGGGCATGGATTCCTGCTCTCGCCTGAGAACGGATACATCCCGAGCCCGGATGACATCTATGTCGCGCAGTCGCAGATTCGCCGGTTCAAGATGCGCACCGGAGATGTCGTCTGTGGGCTCTGTCGTCCCCCGCATGACGATGAGCGGTATTTCGCTCTGGTGCGCGTGGAGACGATCAATGGAGAAGCCCCGGATCGGCGGCGCGAGACGCCTCCTTTTGAGACGCTCGTTCCGTTGTTTCCGGAGGAGCGCTTCCATCTGGAAACGACTCCGGACAATCTCTCGGCTCGGGTGATGGACCTTCTGACTCCGATCGGGAAGGGGCAGCGCGGGTTGATCGTCGCTCCTCCGCGAACGGGAAAGACGGTGCTTCTGCAGACGATCGCCAACTCGATCACCCGCAACCACCCGGAAGTCAAACTCATCGTCCTTCTGATTGACGAGCGTCCGGAAGAGGTCACCGATTGGGAACGAAAAGTGCATGGGGAGATCGTGGCCTCGACGTTCGATCAGCCGGCCGAGCGACACGCCCGCGTCGCGGAGATCGTCCTGGAGAAAGCCAAGCGGTTGGTCGAGTACGGCAATGACGTCGTGATCCTTCTGGACTCGATCACCCGTCTGGCGCGAGCGCACAACTCGATTGTGGAGCGGAGTGGTCGGACGCTCACGGGGGGCATCGACGCCAGCGCCATGGAGAAACCGAAGCGCTTCTTCGGAGCGGCCCGCAACCTCGAAGATGCCGGCAGTTTGACGATCATCGCGACAGCGCTCATTGATACGGGCTCGCGGATGGATCAGGTGATCTTCGAGGAGTTCAAGGGGACGGGCAACATGGAGATCCACCTGGATCGCGCGTTGGCCGACAAGCGCGTCTTCCCGGCGATTGACATCCATCGCTCGGGGACCAGGCGAGAGGAGCTTCTCATCCCGCCTCAGGATCTGAACCGGATCATTGTCTTGCGTCGTGTCCTGGCGACTCTCTCGCCTGTGGAGGCTATGCAGCTCATGCTGGAGCGCCTGGCCAAGACCAAGACGAATGCGGAGTTCCTGAACTCGCTTCAGGTCGAATCGGAACGGGCGGCTTCATCCCGGCGCTGAGCGGCGGGCGCGCCCTCCACGATGCGATCTCCCGTTTTCTCAGGAGATGGAGAAGGTCTCTGTGTCTTCGCCCTTGACGTCGCTGCGCTCTGCGCTATAATCGTCAGGTTCCAAATCACGAGGAGGGTAGAGGGCTATGAGACGATCCATCGTATGGGCTGTGACGTTCGCTCTTTCACTCTCCGTCATGAGCCTGCTGGCTCAACAGCAACAGACGGGGCAAGCTCCTTCCAAGGCGGCCGCTCAGCAACCCGCTTTGAAGACCCATTCGGGGGAAGTGGTCTCCGTGGATACGGCGAAGTCGGAGATCGTCATCAAGCAGAGGACGGGCAAGGAGATGACGCTCTCGGTGGCTTCGGATGCTCGGATCACCAAGGGGCGCCAGACGATCACCCTGAGTGACCTCAAGCCCGGAGATCGCGTGACGACGCGCTGCGATGAGTCCACGGGCAAGCACGTCCTCAAGAGGATCAGTGTCCGGGCGGCAGCCGGAGCGGCCGCGAAGACTTCCTGAAAAAGTGGAGGACGGCTCTTGCCAGAGGAAGCGAGTTCGATCGCTCGGATGGCAAGGGTCGTCCTTGCTTTTTGTCCTCCTGAATTCGGTTTTCGACCCCTGATTCCGGGAAGTCCCCATGCTCTTCAAAGTGACCAGCGCAGCGACACTGGGGATTGAGGCCTATCTTGTCGAGGTGGAGGTGGATCTCTCCCCCCGAGGGGGAGACCAGGCCGGATCGGCGTTCATCATGGTCGGGCTCCCCGATGCAGCCGTGCGGGAGAGTCGAGAGCGCATTCGCGCGGCGATTCAGAACTGCGGCTTCTTCTTCCCCCCTCATCGCGTCACGGTGAACTTGGCTCCGGCGGACATCAAAAAGGAGGGGTCCAGCTTCGACCTCCCCATTGCCGTGGGCATTCTCGGAGCAAACGGATATTTGGAAGGCGTGCCGGTACAGGATGCGCTCTTCACGGGAGAACTCTCGCTGGATGGTCGGATTCGGCCCGTTCGCGGCGTCTTGCCGATGGCGGTGAGGGCGAGATCGCAGGGGATTCGGCGGATGTTCGTGCCCGAGGAGAATGCGCGCGAGGCCGCGGTGGTCGAGGGGATTGACGTGTATCCGGTGAGCGCGCTCCCGGAAGTCGTGCGTCGGCTCACGGGGTCCTCTCCGGCGGCTCCGCTGCGCCTCTCTCGGGACGAGCTTTTCGAGGAGATCAACCGCTATCCCGTTGATTTCAGCGAGGTCAAAGGGCAATGGGCGGCCAAGCGCGCTCTGGAAGTCGCCTGTGCCGGAGGACACAACATCTTGATGATTGGTCCTCCGGGAAGCGGCAAGACGATGCTGGCCAAGCGCATTCCGACGATCTTGCCTCCCCTGACTTTCGAAGAGGCCATTGAGGTCACGACGATTCACAGCGTCGTCGGATTGACCGAGAAGCGCGGCCTGGTCGTGGCGCGTCCCTTTCGCGCGCCCCATCATACGATCAGCGATGCGGGCCTCATCGGGGGAGGAGCTGTTCCGCGCCCGGGCGAGGTGAGCCTCGCGCACCATGGAGTTCTCTTCTTGGACGAGCTGCCCGAATTCGATCGAAATGTCCTCGAAGTCTTGCGCCAACCTCTGGAAGATGGGAAGGTGACGATCTCGCGCGCCTCCATGTCGGTGACTTTCCCGGCCCGTTTCATGCTCGCGGCGGCGATGAATCCCTGCCCGTGTGGATACTGGGGCTCGACGATCCGGCAGTGCACGTGCACTCCGGCGATGATCCAGCGGTATGTCTCGAAGATCTCGGGGCCCCTTCTGGATCGCATAGACATTCACATCGAAGTCCCGGCGGTGCGATTCCGGGAACTGGCCGACGAGGCGGCGGGTGAAGGTTCTTCGGCGATTCGGGAGCGCGTCGTGCGCGCTCGCGCCCTTCAACTGCGCCGGTATGCGGGAGAGGGGATCTACTGCAATGCGCAGATGACGCCGCGATTGATCCGTGCCCACTGCCGTCTCACCGAATCGGCGCACCGCCTGCTGGAGAATGCCGTCTCGCGCCTGGGGCTATCGGCCCGCGCTTACGATCGCATCCTGAAAGTGAGTCGCACGATCGCGGATCTGGAGGAGAGCACGGCGATCCAGCCGCATCATGTCTCCGAAGCGATCCAGTACCGGAGTCTGGATCGCACCTACTGGATGTAGTCCCTCAAGGGGCCGAACTCGCCATAGCCGCATCAGGATGCAGGGCCGGAGGGCGCTCGTGCGGTATTCCGAGGGCCAGCAGAGACGTCAGCAGAGGGAACACGGCCATCGCGGCGAGAACTCCTTCAAAGCCCAGTCCGCGAGTGAGCGGTTCGAAGAGAGCCGGGGACATCGAACCTACTCCCCAAGCGAAGCCCATCATCAGGGCGGAGACGGTTGATGTTCCCCCGGGAGCAAGCTCCTGAGCTGTCGCGACGTTGACCGGAAAGACGGACATCAGGGCGAATCCTCCCGCGATCAGAGCCGCCAGGCTCAGAGGTCCTGTCGTGAAAAGAGCCATCGCGAATGCCAATGGAACGAAGATTCCCGTCCCGAGTGTGAGCCATCGGCCCCCGAACCGTTCGGCGAAGGCTCCTCCGAGGAAGCTCCCGCAGGCTCCGGCCAGAAGATAAGCCGTCAGAATCCCTCCGGTCTCGCGCAAACTGTATCCTCGGTGGGCTAGGATGAAAGGCATGTAGCTATTGGTCATCACGTACGTGGCCGAGCGCGAGACGGTGATCGCGTAGAGGAAGAGCATGGGGCGCCAGACCCTGCGCAGAGTCAAGGTCGTGTGAGAGAGCGTGTGATGGTGGCTTCTGCGAGGATCTCGGCTTTCTCCCGTGGGACAGTAGCGATAGAGAAGCAGGGCGGCGATCCATCCGAGCGGCATCAGCAAGTACGTGTGCCTCAAATCCGTCGCCGCGACAATCGAGGTGATGATCAGAGGGCCCAGGGCGAATCCGAGAGTTCCCGAGGAAGAGAACGTCGAAAGGGCGATCCGGCGCCGGTGGGCGTTCGCCTCGGCGGCCAAAGCGGCGCCCTGCGGATGAAAGGCGCCGTTGCCCATGCCCCCCAGGATGAGAAAGAGCAGGAGCATCGTGTACGATGAGGCTGTCCCAATCAAGGAGATGAAGGATCCGGCGATAGCCGGGCCGATGACGGCGAAGGCGCGGCGCGTGTATCGGTCGGCGAGGAATCCGTATACGGGCTGCATGAGGGAGGAGGTGAGATTCAGCAAAGGAGCGAGCCAGAAGACTTCGGCCTCGCTCAACTGGAGCCTCCGGGCGATCAGGGGAAGCAGCGGATACAGCGTGCTCGTATGCAGATCGTTGACGAAATGGCCGAATCCCAAAACCAGAAGCGCGCGTCTTCCCTCCCGAGACATACCCCTTGTCCGCCTCCGAAAACTACGTATGCTTCCGCGCCGCTTCGTGAAGGAAGTAGTTGAAGATGGCCTGCGAGAAGCGGTCCGAAGCGAATCCGATCTCCGGATGCCACTGAAGGCCGAGCCAGAGAAGATCGGAGGCCGTGTCGATCACGGCTTCGATGATCCCATCCTCGCTCCAGGCGATCGCCCGCAAGCCCTGTCCCAGGCGTTCTACGGCCTGATGGTGGAAGCTCGTGACCTCGGCCGTCGTCCCTCCGGCCAGACGAGCGAGAACCGTTCCCTCCTCGATGCGAATGCGGTGGCGAAGCTCTTCATGAGAAGCGCCGGGCTCGTGTCGAAGCGTGTTCTCCCGTTGCGAGGAGATGTCCTGATAGAGCGTCCCGCCGCGGAAGACGTTGAGCAGATGCATCCCGTAGCAGATGGCCAGAATGGGCCGGCGATGCGCCTGGGCGGCTTCCAGAAGAAGCCACGCCGTCTCATCCTGTTCCGGCACGACAGGATTCAGCCGCGTTCGGGGCGATTGACCATACCGGCGGGGATCCACGTCGTTTCGGCTTCCGGCCAAAAGGAGGCCATCGCAGCGTTCCATGAGATCCCAAAGAAGCGCTCGATCCGGCACAAGAGGGACCAGAATCGGGAGGCCTCCGGCCGCGCACACGGCGTCCACGTAGGGACGCTCCAGGTGAAAAGAAGGGCTGCCCGTGTGGGGATTCTCCGGCGCCTCTCCCTCGGTCGAGATGGCGATGAGCGGTCTCATCGTCTCTGTGCGAAAAACACATAGTTTAAGAGTCGGCCGGGTCTTTGTCAATTCGCGCATCCGGCGCAGTGGGGATGTGGTATCATAAGGCGAAACCGGAGGAAGGCGAGGATGAAGATCGCTCTGGTCGCGCATCGGTTTTTCCCTGAAGGGAGCGGAGGAGTTGAGGTCCTGACGTATCATCTGGCCCGTGCTCTTGGGACGCGGGGGTATGAGGTGTTCGTTCTCTGCGCGAGCCTCTCGGAGAGACAGGGGCCGATTCGCTTTCTGCGTGAAACCTATGCGGGGATCCCCGTGGTGCGGATCGCGGGAGGAGGGGGAGGGAATCCCATCCGATCGGCATATTGCGATGAGGCTGTGGGGGAGGCGGTCGAGCGTCTTCTGGCCGAGGAGCGCCCGGATCTGATTCACGTCTGGCACGGTCTGTTTCTCTCGGCTTCGGTCATCGAAAGGGCTCTTCGGGCCAACCTCCCGGTGGTGTGGACGCTCACCGATTATTGGCCCTTGTGTTGGAAGACGACGCTTCTGACCTGGGACGATCGACTGTGCGCCGGGGATTGGAATGTACCGACGCGAGAGTGTCTGGCGTGTTTGATCTTCGAGAGCCGGACCTATCGGCGGCTCTTCGGGAGGAACCGATTCTGGCCGCGATGGATGGCGCAAGGCCTGACTGCTCTTACTCGGAGCCCGGTGGGGGAACGCCTTGTGTCTGCGATCGGGCGGCAGGCCGTAGAAGCTCTTCGAGATCGCCCCGGGTGGTTCCAGATGCTCGCTGGGCGCGTGGATGCTCTGGTCGCCGTGAGCCCTTTCTCTTTCGATCTCTTTCGCGCGGCCGGATTTCCCGCGGAGCGTCTTCGCCTGATCGAGCAAACGATCGCTCCTTTTGCGCGCGGCCCGGCGGCGTCAGAGAAGCGGGAAGGGACCCCCCTTCGGTTCGGATATGTGGGGCGCATGAATTACGCCAAGGGAGTGGATCTGCTGGTTCGCGCGTTCCGGCTCGCCGATTTGGGCGCGCGAGCGACGCTGGAGCTTTTCGGGGCTTTCGAGGATGTGAGCTTCCAAAACCAGGTGCAGTATCTGGCGGGAGGAGATCCCCGCATTTGCTTTCACGGCCCTTTTCCTCCGGAGCAATTGCCGGATGTGCTCTCGCGCGTGGACGTTCTGGTCATCCCGTCGCGCTGGCATGAGACGGGACCGCTGACGCTCTGGGAAGCCTTCGCGGCCGGTCTGCCCGTCATCTGCGCGCGCGTGGGGGAGATGGGGCGTGTGCTCGAATCCGGACGCGGGGGACTCCTCTTCGCGCGAGGAGATGCGCGCGGTCTGGCGGCGGCGTTACGGGAGCTTGTCGAGCGGCCGGATCTTCTGGCGCGTCTCCGAGCGGAGATTCGACCCGTGAAGCCTTTCGAGGAGATGGTGCGCCAGTATGAAGCGCTTTATCGAGAATGTGTGCTCTCTCGTTCGAAACGGCGTGCGTCGGCTGAGGGAGCGCCTCTTCTTCCTCCGGGGGAATTTCGATGACTCGCCCTGGCCCGAGCGCCTGAAGCGGGGGATGAGGGGGATGGGAGCGGTCGGCCTTCTTCTCGTGCTGGCGCTTGTCGGAGCGCGTTATCGCGAGTTTCGAAAGGAGCGGGAGCTTCGAGAGCACCAGCGGGGAGCGCCGATCGCGTCGCAATGCACTTCCGACAGGGTGGACGTGAATCGGGCGACTCGGGTGGAACTGGAGCGCGTGAAGGGCATCGGCCCTGTCCTCGCCGAGGAGATCCTGCGTTATCGAGAACGGCACGGGCCCTTCCGCCGTCTGGAAGAGCTTCTCACCTTGCGAGGAGTCGGTGTGCGGAAGATGCGTGCTCTCTCCGAGCATCTCTGCATTGGGGAGGGGCAAGGGGAGATGCGCTCGGATCCGGGCGGGAATTGACGAAGCGGGGGTGTCCGTCTTAGCATGAGGGCCCTATGAGCGCGCGGCACTATCACCTGATTGGGATCGGGGGAGTGGCGATGGCGGGCCTGGCGGGGCTGCTGCTCGCCAAGGGATATCGCGTCACGGGATCGGATCAGGACATCTATCCCCCGATGTCGGAGCTTCTCGAGCGGTTGGGTGTGACTGTCTTTCGGGGGTATCGCCCCGAGAATCTGCGCCCGCATCCGGATCGCGTCGTCATCGGAAACGCGCTCTCTCGGGGGAATCCCGAAGTCGAGTATGTGCTCGATGAGAAGCTGCACTATGTCTCTTTGCCCGAAGTCCTGCGGGAAGAGTTCATTCGCGGTCGGCATTCGATCGTGATCGCCGGGACGCATGGGAAGACGACGACGACCTCTCTGATGGCGTGGACTCTGGAGCAGGGAGGCTTTCGTCCGAGCTTTTTGATCGGGGGCATCGCGGAGAACTTCGGCGCGAACTTCCGGTGGACCGAAAGCGCCTACTTCGTCGTCGAGGGGGACGAGTACGACACGGCTTTTTTCGACAAGGGGCCGAAGTTCGTGCACTACCTCCCGGATACGGTGATTCTGAACGCCATCGAGTTCGATCATGCCGATATTTATCCGGACCTGGAGGCCGTGAAGACGGCTTTTCGGCGTTTGATCAACATCGTCCCCCGGCGTGGGCGTGTGATCGCCGATTTCGATTCTCCGGTTGTGCGCGAGCTGGTCGCGCGGGCGTGGTGTCCGGTACATTCGTTCGGCCTGAACGAGGGGGCCGAATGGCGCGCCGTGGGGATTCGTCTGGAAGAGGGGGGGATGCGCTTTGAGGTTCGATATCGGGGGGAGAGCTGGGGGGAATTCTTCACGCCGCTGATCGGCGAATTCAACGTGCGCAACTCTTTGGCGGTCATCGCGGCGGCGGCTGTGCTGGGGATCGCGCGCGACGTTGTGGCTCGGGCTTTGGCGAGCTTTCGGAGCGTCAAGCGCCGCATGGAGGTGAAGGCGGAGATCAGCGGGATCACGCTCGTGGACGATTTCGCGCATCATCCCACGGCTGTGCGCGTGACGCTCGCGGCGTTGCGGCAGAGATATCCGGGCCGGCGTCTCATCGCCCTGTTCGAGCCCAGATCGCGCACCTCGCGCCTGCGGATCATGCAGCCGGCTTTTGAAGAAGCGCTTCTTCTGGCGGATGTGGCGCTGATTGGTCCGGTCTTTCGACCTGAGGTCATCCCGGAGGAAGTGCGGCTCTCTCCCGCCGATCTGGCGCGCGCTCTCCGAGAGCGGGGACGGCGGGCTGCGGCTTTCTCTTCGGTCGAGGAGATCGTGGATCATCTGGATCAGCTCCTTGAGCCCGGAGATGTCGTCGTCGTTCTCTCCAACGGAGATTTCGGCGGGATTCACGAGAAGCTCATCGGGAGGTTGAGCCACCGTCGGTAGCTCGGCTCGGCAAAGAGGGGATGACCTTTGGGGGGTCTCTGTGAAGGGCTCGCGGTATTGCGTGCCGTGAGGGATTCGGGCTATCATCGAGACGATGGCGCAGAAGGCGAAGCGAGTGACGGCGGCAGAACGCTCGCGGAATCGGGAGGCCCGCGAGAGATTCTCAAAGAATGCATGAGGTGGGCCGTTAGCTCAGTTGGTAGAGCATCGGGCTTTTAACCCGAGGGTCGCAGGTTCGATTCCTGCACGGCTCACCACTTTTTCTTTTTCCAGGTGGCCGAATGAGATCACAAACGACGGCAAGAAGATGGTGCTGGGGAGGGATTCTGGCGTTTCTCCTGCTGGGGGAGTGTCTTTGGGCCCAGCAGCGGGAGCCTTTCCTCGTGCTGCCTTTTGAGAATGGGGCGCAAGAGGTCGAATATCACTGGGTGGGGGAAGCGTTCTCGCTCCTTCTCTCCGAGCTTCTGGAGGCTGCGGGGGAAGAGGTGATCTCGACAGAGGATCGGCAGGCGCTTTATGCCCAGCTTCAGCTTCCGGAAGGGATGGTCCTCACGCGGGCTTCGGCGCTGAAGGTCGCGGAACGCCTGGGAGCCAGTCGGCTTCTTGTGGGGACGTATCGCGTGACGGGTTCCCGAGGGCACGAGCGGATTGCTGTCGCCGTCCGTGTGATCCATGTGCGGGAGGCGCGGATGGTGACCAACGAGATGACCCTCGGGGCTCCGCTTCAGGAGCTGTCCTCCCTGATGGTGACGCTCGCGGGAGAAGTTCGGGGCGCGCGTCTTTCGGGATCGCATCCGGAGCTGGCGCATTTGGTCACCGCTCTTCCCGTCGCGGCGCTGGAGTACTATGTGAAGGCGCAAATGGCGACGGATCCGCAGGTGAAGATGCGGCTGTTGCAGCGTGCGGAGCGACAGGGAGCCTCCGCGTATCCTCCCCTTCTTCTGGAACTCGGACGGGCGCATCTGGACCACGGCCAGTATGCGGAGGCTGCGCCGTATTTCCGCCGCCTCGCGCCGGAGTCCCATCTCTACAAAGAGGCGCAGTTTTATCTGGGGATCTGCGCCCTGCGGCAGAAAGAGAGCGCGCGAGCGCAGCAGATCTATCAGGAGCTGGCGCGCCTGTGGCCGCGTCCTGAGGTGTGGAACAATCTGGCCGTCGTCGAGCTGGAGAGGGGGCAGGTGGACGCTGCTCTCCGGGATCTCTTGCGGGCACTCGAGCACACCGATTCGGATCCGGATGTGCTGTTCAATTATGGTTATGCCCTCTGGAGGCGCGGGGATTTCGAGGGAGCGGTGAAGCCGTTGCAACAGCTCGTGCGCAGACAGCCCACGGATGCCGAGGCGCAGTACCTCTTAGGAAGGAGCTTGCGCCAATTGGGGCGGCCCGAAGAGGCTCAGAAAGCGCTGGCCGTGGCCCGTCAGTCTCTCCCGGCGCTCGCCGAATGGGAGAAGGCGGCGGTTCCCCCTCTTCTTCCTCGACTGAAGATGCGCATCTCGCGCCGAGCTGAAGGAGGTCCCTCGTCTTCCGCCCGAGCGCATCCTGTCGCCGCTGTGCGTGAGGCGCAGGCTCTGATCGAGAGCGGCCGTGTTGAGGAAGCCCTCGCCGCGTTGGATGC
Source organism: uncultured Clostridia bacterium (assembly GCA_964615335.1). Classification (GTDB taxonomy): domain Bacteria; phylum Acidobacteriota; class Blastocatellia; order HR10; family HR10; genus HR10. The sequence continues at coordinate 214,867 of CAZTMT010000002.1, read as the reverse complement.
TCTTCTGAAGAGGGCTCCGGATCTGGCCGAGGCGCATCTTCTGAAGGCCCGCGTCTATGTCCAGAGAGGGAACTGGCGCGAGGCCCTGGATGCCGCGCAGGCAGCGGCCTTCTGGGATCCACAGCTCGTGGCCGCTCATCTTCTGATCGCCCGCATTTATCTGAGTGTGGGCGAACGCGAGCGCGCCCGCGCCAGCATTCGAAAGGCCCTGGCCCTGGACCCGAACAATCCGGAGGGACGGGAGCTCGCCCAGTCTATGGAGAAGGCTCAAGGCAAACCGTAATGCTGTTCCCCGGCCCGCCGCAGGACCTGCTCGTGACATGAGCGCTTTGGGCATGCGCGGCGCGCCGGGATAAACCGGAGGAGGAACATGGCGGAGGCGCAAGCATCTGTCGCGGAGCTTCGGCGGGATGTCACCGTCTGGGGCTCCTACATGTGGGGCTTCGCCGATGTGGGGGCGGATACTTTTGTCGCACTCGGACTGGTCTTCGCATTTGCCGAGGGAGCGGCTCCGCTGGCTTTCCTCTTGGCTGGAACGGTCTATATCTTGGTCGGTTTGGCTTATACGGAACTGGCCTCGGCGTATCCGGTAGCCGGAGGGGGGCAGTATTTTGCTCTCCGCGGCTTGGGCGATTTCTGGAGTTTCATCGCCGGGAGCGCTCTGGTGCTCGATTACACGCTCTGCACGGCTCTGTTCGCCTATTTCGCCGTGACGTATTTCTCGCATTTTGTTCCCGAGATCGCCGAAGCGACGATCGCCCTGGGACCCTTCAAGCATGTTCGGATCGGACTGGCGCTCGGCACGCTCGCGCTCATCGCTTTTCTCACCTGGTTGAACGTGCGGGGGATGCGGCAGGCCAGTCTGCTCAACGAGCTGATCGGGGTTTTGATCATCCTCATGGAATCGCTCATCATCTCGATGGGGCTGGTCTTCGCGTGGAAGCCCGAGCTGCTCCGCGCGCAGTGGAGCGAGGCGTTCGCGGCCTTTCATCCGCGCGAGTTCCTCTATGGAGCCTCTCTGGCGATCATCTCCTTTGTGGGGTTGGAATCCATCTCGCAGGCCGCTCAGGAGACGCGGCGTCCGGCCACGATCGTCCCGCGGACATCGCTCGCGTTGATCTTCACGGTCTTTCTCTTCGCCGTCTCGCTTTCGGTGCTCACGCTGGGCACGGTGCGATGGGATGTCTTCCTGGACGAGCGAAACGTCGGTCGTTCGGTCGCGCTTGTGGCGAGTCATCTGCCGTGGATCGGTCGCGTGGCCGAAGATGTGACGGCGGCGCTGGCTGTACTGGTTCTCATGCTCTCGTCGAATTCTGGAGTGATGAGCGTCTCGCGCGTCGCCTTCTCGATGAGCCGGTATGAGGCCATCTCGTCCTGGTTCGAGCACGTTCATCCTCGATACCGGACGCCGGCGCGCACGATCGTGATCTTCTCGGCGATCGCGGCCCTTCAGGTCGCTCTTGCCTCTTTGACCGAGAGCGCCATTGATACGCTCGCCAACATGTATGCCTTCGGGGCGACGCTCGGCTACACTCTCGTCATGGTCTCGCTCATTCGGCTGCGCTTCACGGACCCCTATACGCCCAGGCCTTATCGCGTCCCGTTCAACATTCCGCTTCGGCGCGGGGGAGTGCAGATTGATGTTCCCCTTTTAGGGATCATCGGCTTTTTGGGGATCCTGACGGTTCTGGTCATTGTGCTCTTCACGCATGAGATCGCCGCCGTGGCGGGACCTTCGTGGGTCTTCCTCTGTTTCCTCTACTACGCGTGGTATCGTCGGCGAAGGCGGCTTCCTGTCTTCGGGAGCGTGCCGCGCGATTGGGAGCGCGAGCAGATGGAGGTCCTGCAGGCGGCCGAGGAGTACGATCTGCTGGAGCAATACCGGATTGCCCTGGCCGAGCGAGAGCGTCGGAAGAGGCGTCTGAATCATGGGGCGGAAACGGCAGGGAGCTGAGGCATCTATGGAATCGCCGCGGGGCCTCTCGCCCGGCGAGTTCGTGCGGATCGCGTATGCGTTCCTTTTCGTGATCCTGGGTGTGATCATTCTCGTGCGCGGACTGCTTCGGGGAGGGGGCGAGATGGTCGTGATCGTGGGAGGAGGATTTGTGGCTTTGGGGGCCTACCGCGTGGGCTGGGCCCTTTGGTATCTTCTCCGTCGGCAGTCGGAGGGACGCGCGCATGTCCGCAAGTGAAGTGCACGTCTCCATCCTGGGGGCGATCCTGGCCGCGATCTTCCTCGGCGCTCTCGGGGGGATGCTCTGGTGGATGTTGCATCCGCCGGCGCCGATCGGTCCGGCCGTCGCGCGCGCCTATCGCGGGGTGAGCGCCCTCAAGCGCATTCTCGTTCCGGTGAAGGGGACAGGGTATAGTGATCGCGCCGTCGAGCTGGCCTGTCGGCTCGGACAGGAGCAGCAGGCGGAGCTCATCCTGACCTATGTGATCGAGGTCCCCCTTTCGCTTCCTCTCAATACGCCGCTTGATCGGGAAGAACGACAGGCGCGCGAGGCGCTGGAACGGGCCGTCGAACTGGTGAAGCTGCATAACTTGAAGCCCGTTCCCGTCGTTCGGCGCGATCGTGATGTGGGTCATGGGATCGTGAGCGTCGTTGCGGATTACGATGCGGATCTGGTTGTCATCGGGCTGAATCCCCGGCGCGTCGCGGCCGGGGACTCTTTCAGTCGAGGGATCGAGACGATCCTTCGTCGAGCGGGCGTCGAGGTGATCATTGACCTGGTGCCCGAGAGGGGGGCCTGAGGGGAGCGCGAATCTCTTGGCGGAGGAAGAGAGGGATGAAGGTCGTCGTCGTCGGATACGGACGTGTGGGGCGTCGCGCCGTCGCGCAACTTCTGGAGCGCGGCCATGAGGTGATTCTCATTGACAAAGAGGCCGTTCGGTTGCGCGGCGCGGCGGATTTCTCCTCGGTGAGGCTCGTTCAGGGCGATGGGACGGATGTGGACGTACAGCGTCGCGCCGGCGTCGGGAGCGCCGATCTTTTCCTCGCGCTCACGCGCGAGGACAATGTGAATTTGATGGCCGCGCAGGTCGCGCGCTTGATCTTTCAAGTGCCGCGTGCGATCGCTCGGGTCTACGAACCAAGTCATCGGGATGTCACCGATGACGGACAGTTGATCACGGTCTGCCCGACGCTCTATACGGTCGAAGCGATCATGCACCGGGTGGACGAGCTGGCGGCGCGCCCCTTTTCGCGGCCGACGGTGACGCCCCCGCCCGAGGCGTGCCCGGACAGGCCGAAGGTGGATGAGTCCAAGTTCATCCTCATCGTGGGAGCGGGGAAAGTGGGCCTCAATCTCGTCCGCTCGCTCCTTGGCAGCGGGCATGAAGTCGCTCTCATCGAGCGGGATATCGCCTATGCGACTCAGCTTCGGGCGGAGCTGGAGTGCCCGGTCATTCTCGGCGATGGGACGCTGGGGCCGGTCCTCGAAGAGGCCGGTGCGCGTCGCGCGCGCGTCTTTGTGGCGGTCACCGGCAGCGATGAGAACAACCTGATCGCCTGTCAGCTCGCCAAGCGCGTCTTCCGCGTCCCCAAGACGATCGCGCGCGTGAGCAACCCGAAGAATGAGCCCGTCATGCGTCGCTTGGGCGTGGATGCGACCGTCAGTTCGACGGCCATCATCGAACAGGTCATCGAGCGCGAGCTGCCGACCATCCCTATTCGCACGCTCCTCAATCTGCACGGAGAGCGGATGCAGATCATCGAATATGCGCTCGGCGCGACGTGTCCGGTCGCGGGGAAGGCCTTGCGAGATATCGCCTTCCCCCCCGAGTGCAATATCGTCGCGATCGAGCGCGCCGGGACGACGCTCATCCCCCGAGGGGAGACGCGCCTGGAGGCCGGCGATATGGTGATCGCTCTGGTCACGCGCGAGCGGGAGCCGGAGCTGCGCCGCCTCCTGATGGGATGAGAGGATCGCCGGGCCCTGACGAAGACATTTTCGAGAGGACCTTCCGGTGAGATGAGCGATTTCTGGGAAGTGCGCATCTCCGTGAGAGAGGAAGTGAGCGAGATCCTCTTCCCTCTGCTCTGGCGGGCGGGAACGCGCGGTCTGGCGTTCTCAGAGCAGGGAGAGGCTGTGGAGATTCGAGCTTATTTCGACAGGCCGCAGGATGCCCCGTGGTGGGAGCGCGAGTGCGCGCAGGCTCTGCGGCGGGCCGGATTCCCCGAGGCGATTCGGGTCCACGTCGAGCGCATCCCGACTCAGGATTGGGCGAGTCAGTGGAAGAAGGGGTATAAACCTCTTCCCGTCGGGCGACGATTCCTCATCGCCCCTTCCTGGGAGAGGCCCTCGGAGGTGGGAGATCGTCTCCTGTTGGTGATTGACCCCGGGATGGCCTTCGGCACGGGCACGCATGAGACGACGCAGCAGTGTCTTCTGGCGCTCGAAGACTATTGGACGGGGCGCTCTCTGCTCGATGTGGGGACGGGGACAGGCATTCTCGCGATCGCGGCAGCCCGCCATAGTCCGGAGGCGCGCGTCGTCGCTCTGGATATTGATCCGGAAGCGTGCGCGGTCGCCCGCGAGAATTTCGCGCGCAATGGGGTTCTGGAACGCGTCATCTTGTTCTGCGGAACGCTCGAGAGTGTGCTCGCGGAGCGCTTCGAGATGATTCTGGCTAATCTCACCTCCGATGCGCTCATGAAGCTCCTTCCCCTTTTCCCCGCGCGCCTGGAGCGCGGAGGGATTCTCGTTCTCTCGGGGTTGCTGGAGGGGGAAGAAGGAGGTTTCCTGGACTCCCTCCGGATGAGATCGTTCCACCCGCTTGAGGTCAAGCGGGGAGGGCCGTGGAGAACGATCGTCGCGCGCTATGAACCCGCATCGCTTCTATGCTCCTCCGGAAGCCATTCGTGAGGGCGTGATCCGGCTCGATGAGGGGGAGTCGCATCATCTGCGGGACGTCTTGCGGCTGCGGTCGGGGGCGCTCGTCTCGGTCTTCGATGGGACGGGCGTTGAGTATGAGGGAGTCGTTCTGGATGTGCGCGAGCGATGTGTGCGGGTGCAGATCCGACGATGCGAGATCCCGCGAGTCGAATCGCCTCTGGGTGTGACGCTGGCGCAGGCCCTCACGCGGGGCGAGAAGTTCGACCTGATCGTTCAGAAGGCGACCGAGCTGGGGGTCAGGCGGATCATCCCCTTGCGAACGCAATATGCGGGGACTTTCACCTATTCTCCGAAGCGCCTGGAGCGCTGGCAGCGCATTGCGCGCGAAGCGGCCAAGCAGTCGCGACGCACTCGGCTCGTTCAGATCCAGGAGCCGCAACCGGTTCGAGAGCTTCTGGAGCAGACCCGCACGCCGATGCTCTTTTGCGCCGAGCGGGGGGGACTTTCGTTTCGTGAGATCGCCGCGCGCTGGTCGGCTTCCCCCCCGCGCGAGCTTGTGCTCTTCGTTGGTCCCGAAGGGGGGTGGGCCGAGGACGAGCTGGAAGCGGCGCAGAGAGTCGGGGCGATCCTTCTCTCTCTGGGGCCCCGTATTTTGCGGACGGAGACAGCCGGGCTTGTCGCGCTCAGTGTGATTCAGTTCCTCTGGGGAGACATGTGACCCGGAGAAGACCTGCAGTGCGCTCCGAGGTCCACAGGCCGCGAATCGGCTGAGCGGGCTGTTCTTCAGAGGCTGAAGGGAATGCGGTTGCGCGGGTTTCCGCGTTTCGAATAAGATTTCCCCTTGTGAAGCGAGGTCGTGGCGATGATTAAGACCGTCGAGTGGACTGACGAAGGGATTCGCCTGATTGACCAGAGGAAGCTCCCTCGGGAAGAAGTCTACGTGCTCCTCCGCACGCCTGAAGATGTGGCGCAGGCGATTCGCGACATGGTCGTGCGCGGAGCCCCCGCCATCGGCGTGACAGCGGCTTTCGGTCTGGCGCTCGGCGTGAAACGATCCGGCGCGCGCACGGTGCAGGAGCTGGAGTCTGAGTTCGAGCGGCTCTGTGAGCTGATGGCGCGCGCCCGTCCGACGGCGGTGAATCTTTTCTGGGCGATCGCGCGCATGCGTCGCGCTCTGGCCCAAGCCCGGGAGCAAGACCTTCCGCTTCCCCTCATCCGAGAGTGGATCATTCGCGAGGCGCAGGACATCTACCGGGAGGACCTGGAGACGAACGAGCGTATGGCGCGTCATGGAGCGGCCTTGCTTCCCGATCCGGCGCACGTCCTCACGCATTGTAATACGGGGGCTCTGGCGACGGCCGGAGGGATGGGAACAGCTCTGGGGGTCGTGCGCGTGGCTGTGCTCATGGGCAAGCGCGTGCACGTCTACGTGGATGAGACGCGCCCTTTCCTTCAGGGGGCCCGCCTGACGGCGTGGGAGCTGCTCAAAGACAGGATTCCGGCCACGCTCATTACGGACAACATGGCCGGATATGTGATGTCCCGCGGCCTGGTGAATTGTGTGCTTGTGGGAGCCGATCGCATCGCCGCCAATGGAGATGTCGCCAATAAGATCGGGACGTATGCGCTCGCCATCCTCGCCCGGGAGCACGGAATCCCTTTCTACGTCGTCGCCCCCATCTCGACACTAGATCTTTCGATCGAGTCGGGAGACCAGATCCCCATTGAGGAGCGAGCGGCGACCGAAGTCACGCACATCGCGGGACATCCGATCGCGCCGGAGGGGATCGCTGTCGCGAATCCGGCTTTCGACGTGACCCCCCACCGCTATGTGACGGCGATTGTGACGGAGCGAGGGATTGCGCGCCCTCCCTATCGAGAGAGCTTGCGCACTTTGGCCGCGCAGCCCGAAGTCACAGGTGCTCCGGCCGGGGAGCGAGACGCTCCTTCGGAGCGCTCATGAAGGAGGCGGGACGATGCTGATTCTGGGCATTGAGACTTCCTGTGACGAGACGGCGGCGGCGGTTGTGGAAGAGGGGCGCGTCGTTCGCTCCAACGTTGTGGCGACGCAGTATGCGGTTCACCAGCCCTACGGGGGGATCGTGCCGGAGCTGGCGTCGCGCGAACACATGCGGAATATTGTCCCTGTTGTTCAGGAGGCGCTGCGTCAGGCTCGCGTCACATTCCGGGAGATTGATGCCCTGGCGGTGACGCAGGGACCCGGATTGATCGGCTCGCTTCTGGTCGGCATCTGCTATGCGAAGTCCGTGGCCTATGCCCTCTCGCGCCCGATCCTGGGCGTGAATCACCATGAGGGACACATCTTCTCGGTCGTCTTCGAGAACCCTCCGGTACAGTATCCGGCTCTGGCGCTCATTGTCTCCGGAGGGGATACGAGCCTCTTCTGGATGCCGGAGCCGGAGCGGTATCGCCTGCTCGGACGAACGCGGGATGATGCGGCCGGGGAAGCTTTCGACAAGGTCGCGAAGATGCTCGGACTCGGGTATCCGGGAGGACCGGTGATTGATCGTCTGGCGCGACGCGGAGATCCCCGGGCCGTTCGGTTCACGATCCCGAGGATGAGCGAAAATGCTTTCGATTTCAGTTTCAGCGGGCTCAAGACGGCCGTCGTCCGCTACGTGCGGGAGCATGGGATTGAGCCCGTGCGCCCGGGGGAGGACGTGCCGCCGCAGATTTTGGATCTTCTCGCGAGTTTTCAAGACACGGTCGTGCGCACGCTGATGCAGCGTCTGGGGCGCGCGATGCAGTCTTACGAGGTGCGCACGCTCATTCTGGCCGGAGGCGTCGCCTGTAATAGCCTTTTGCGCGAGCAGGCCTTTCAGTTGGGGCGAGAGGCCGGCATCTCCGTGTATGTTCCCAGCCCTCCTCTGACGACCGACAATGCGGCGATGATCGCGGCGGCCGCTTATCCGAAGCTCTTGCGGGGCGAACGTTCGGGATGGGATCTGACGGCCGAGCCCGGATGGCGCCTGGACGCGCAGGAGGCTCCGGCGCGCCGCGCGTGAGAGGTTTTCAGAGAACGCCCGAGCACAAGGGGGCTCCAGCGAATCGAAGATTCACTGGGGTGCCCGATCGGAGGCTCGCCGACGTCATGGCCGAGCGTATTTATCGCGATCCCGTACATAATATCATCGCGCTCGACGAGGCGGATCCGGATGACCGGCTGCTCGTCCGATTGATTGATACCCCCGAGTTCCAGCGCCTGCGCCGGATCAAGCAGTTGGGACTGGCTCTTTTCACCTATCAGGGGGCCGAGCACAGCCGCTTCTCGCACTCGCTGGGCGTCATGCATCTGATGCGGCGCGCTCTGACCCAGCTCGGACACCGGTATCCGATCGATCGCGAGACGCGCCTGGTGGCCATGTGCGCGGCCCTGTTGCATGACATCGGACACGGACCGTTCTCTCATGTCATGGAGGCTGTGCTCGGGTACCGACACGAAGAGTGGGGAGCACGGATCATCCTGGATGAAGGGACGATGGTTCATCGGCTGTTGCGCGAGCGGGATCGAGAGCTTCCCCACAGGGTCGTCGCCGTGCTGCAGCACACCTATCGGCCCCGGTTCATCTCGCAGCTTGTCTCCAGTCAGATGGACGTGGATCGCTTCGATTACCTGCTGCGCGATAGCTTGATGACCGGAGCCAAATACGGCTTCTACGACCTGGAGTGGATTCTCCATACTCTGGAGATCTCTCCCGAGCAGGAGTGCCTTTATGTCGCGGCCAAAGGTCTCTATGCCGTCGAGGAGTATCTGCAGGCGCGGTATTACATGTTCCGCCAGGTTTACTTTCATCGGAATCTCCGGACGGCCGAAGCCATGCTGCGCTCCATCTTCCGGCGGGCGATTGATCTTGTGGCCCGTGGGCAGTTGGCCTCTCTTGTCCCGGACTCCGTGATGGCGAAGATCTTGCGACGCGAGGCGCTCTCGACGGCGGAGTATCTCGCTTTCGATGATTACGACGTCATGTTCCACATCAAGTGGTGGACGGGGGACTCCGACCCCATCCTGAGCGATCTGGCCCGCGGATTTCTGCATCGTCGCTTTTTCAAATCCGTGGATTTGCACATTGATGCCGGGCAGAAGCGTCAGCTCATTGAGCGCGCGCGTCAGATCCTCGAAGCGGCGGGATTCGACCCGCGCTATTATCTGATCGAGGATCGGGCGAGCGACGTCCCCTATCTCGGCCCCTACTCTCCGGAGACATCGGGGCCGGAGAATCGTATCTATGTCGAAGCCGACGGAGAGGGACGCACTCTTCGGGAGATCACCGAAGTCTCTCCGGCGATCCGCAGACTGCGGCGGTTTCACATTGATCGGCTCTGCTTCCCCGAGGCGGTGAGCGAGGAGATTCGCGCGCTTATGGGCGAACTGCCTCTCTCCGGGAGCAGAGAGGAAGAAGCATGAATTCCTCGTCGCGTGTGGGAACGGGCATGCGGCGATCTCTGGGGTTCCTCGCAGACCCTGGTGTCGAGTGCGCGCGCGCCTGAAGAGGGAGCGAAGGCGAGATGTTTCTCCCTTGCGATCTCTGTGGGGGAAGAGAAGCGCAGTTTCTCATGACGTGCGCGCGGCTGGATGGGCCGCTGGTGCGGTGCCGACGGTGCGGCCTCGTCTACGTGGGGCAGAGGAAGGAAGATTTCACATTCTCGACATGGGATCCTGAGCGCTCGCGTCGTCTGGCCGAGCGCGTCAGGGCTCTCGATCTTGTGGATGAGCAGATCGAAGCGCGCGAGAGGCCGATTCGAGAGCGCGTGATGGCCGAACGCGTGCGCTGGGTGCAGCGTTTCGTCCCCCGCGGGCGGCTTCTGGAACTCGGATGCGCTGAGGGCACGTTTCTGGAGCAGGCCGCGCGAGCGGGATTTCACGCCTATGGGATTGAGCCCGATCCGACGACGAGCGCTCAGGCCCGAGAGCGTCCGAACGTGAACGTCTTCCCCGGCACTCTCGGGGAGGCGCCGTATCCCCCGGCCTTCTTCGATGTCGTCGTCCTCTTTCATGTCCTCGAACATCTGGATTCGCCGCGACGCACGCTTGGTGAGATCCATCGCCTCTTGCGCCCCGGTGGTGTGGTCATCATCGAGACGCCCAACATCGCCTCGTTTTGGTTTCGCCTGCTGGGCCGACGATGGCGTCAGTTCATTCCGGATCACTACTACTTCTTCTCCCCCGTCACACTGACGCGGCTGTTGCAAGAGAGCGGATTTCGCGTGCTCGAACTCACGCATCCGCGGAGGATCGTGAGCCTCGGATTGCTCGCCGATCGCGTGAGGCGATCCCATGCTCTCGTGGGACGGTTCCTCAGAAAAGGGATCGCTTTCGTGGGGTGGGAGGAGAAGACGCTGGCGCTTCGTCTGAGCGATGTCCTTTTAGCTTCGGCGAAGAAGGAGTGAAGGACGTCCGGGCGCGCCCCATCCCCTGCGCCTGTGGGCGCCGAAGCGTGCCGGCGAGAGCGAGCGTTGGGGGAACACCAGGCTGAGAAGGCGCGCGATTCGTCCTTGAGGAGCCGGAGCGCTTGTGATAGGCTGGCCGTCGTGAGAAGGGGGACGCTCAGGCCCCGGGATCTCGGGGAAAGGGGCGAGGAGAGATCCGAATCGGGAGGGGCGGGCAGCTCGTCCCGTGAGAGCCTGTGGCAGGGGGAAGCGATATGCGGATCAGCGTGGAGTTCTTCTCTCCCACGGAGATCCTCTTGCCCTGGAACTATCTCGATTGGCTGCGAGGCCTCTTCTATCGGGCGATGGAGCGCGGCATTCCTCGATTGGCCCGCGACGTGCACGACACAGGATTCGCCGGAGGGGGTAAGCGCTATAAGCTCGTGACCTTCTCTTTGCTCTATCCGGAGCGCTGCAGGAGAACGCCCGAGGGGTTGCGAACGCAGGGCCCTCTTCGGTGGTGGGTCGCCTCGCCTGTGGAATCCCTCATCGAGGCTCTCGCGCTGGGTCTTCTGACGCAGCCGGAGGTCTCGTTGGGTCCGGCGAAGCTTCAGGTCGGGCAGATCGGAGTCGTCCTTCCGCCGACGTTCACGGACGCGATGACGTTGTCGACCCTCTCGCCGATTCTCGTCTCCACAGGAGAGCGCGATGCCGCGGGGCGATTGCGGAAAAGATTCCTCTCGCCGGAAGAATCCGACTTCGCCCGCGTGCTCACTGAAAATCTCAGGCGAAAATCGGAAGCGGTGTGTGGCGAAGCCTCCGATGGAGAGCTTCATTTCGAGTGGCTGGATGCGCCGAAGTCCAAATTGATGCGGGTCAATGGCGTGCCGGTGCGAGGATGGATGATGCGATTCCGCGTGAGCGGATCGCCGGAGTTGATTCGTCTGGGCTACGAAGCGGGTTTCGGGGAGCGGAACGCCCAGGGCTTTGGGATGGTGCGCGTTTGGGAGGGGCATGAGGCGCGCGCATCGAAGGAGCCATGAAGGGAGGGTCTTGTGAGGACTGAGGAGCATGGGAACGTCCGTGCTGCGTGCTGTGATTTTCGAAAGATTCCGGCGGCCGAGGCCTGGAGGTCGGTCCTCGGGGCGAGACCTCAGTGCCTTGCGCGATCTTCGCGCGTAGGGATATGATCTCTCTTTGGATCGAGGGAATGTATGGCCGTGAGGCTGGGTGAATGCCACAGGAGCGCTCATGCTGCTGAGGGCGCCCCGCGCGCGCTCGCCGAGGGGGAGTGAGGGCGATGATCCCCATTCGCGATGACATCCCGTCCCGGAGATATCCCATTGTCACCGTCGTGCTCATCGTCCTCAATGTGCTTGTGTTCTTCTACGAGGTGCTCTTGGGGCCGGCGGAGTTGGAGCGCTTCTTCTACGCTTACGCCGTGGTCCCGATCCGGTATTTCGCGCGCGGGTATTACGATGTGTGGGGCGTTTTTCGCGAGTACGAGATGGGCGATCTGATCCTCCCGATCTTCACGGCGATGTTTCTGCATGGCGGCTGGTTGCATCTGGGGGGGAACATGCTCTATCTGTGGATCTTCGGGGACAACGTCGAAGATCGGATGGGGCATTTTCGGTTTTTGATCTTCTACCTGTTGTGTGGCGTCCTGGCGACGGCGGCGCATGTGATGACCAATCCGGATTCGCGCGTTCCCAGTCTGGGAGCCAGCGGAGCGATCAGCGGCGTGCTCGGAGCGTATTTCATGCTCTATCCGGGCGCTCGGGTGGTGACGCTGGTTCCGATCTGGATCTTCCTGCACTTCGTGGAGATTCCGGCTTTCTTCTTCCTCGGCTTCTGGTTCGTGCAGCAGTTCTTCTACGGGACCTTGAGCTTGGGCGTGCAATCGGCTCAGACAGGAGGCGTCGCCTGGTGGGCGCATATCGGAGGGTTCGTCGCGGGAGCCCTCCTGGTGCATCTCTTCAAGAGGCGCGAGTATTTCTGGCGCCGATCCTGGGATATCTGACGGTCATCTCGGAGGGCGGAGATCATGGGAGAGCAAGAGCGCGCCAGCACCTCCTCTCAGATCGTCGAGGAGCGGTTGCACACGCTGATTGCGACCTTCCGACTGGTGAGCGTCTCGCTGGATTTGAGCGAGATCCTGCAGGGGATTCTCCGCGCCGTGAGGCAATTGATCCCTTACGATGCCGCGGGCGTTTTCATCTTCGATCCGGCGACGGGGCTCTTGCACGGATACGAGACGGTGGGGTATCCCGAGGATTTCATGCATGCCGGTCCGCTGCATTGCTGCGAGGGGATTGTCGGGCACGTGCTTCACACGAGCCGGGGACGCGTCGTTCCTGATGTCACCGTGGATCCCTATTACGTTCGAGCGCGCAAAGAGACGCGCTCGGAGCTGGCCGCCCCTCTGATCGGAAGCGGAGGGAAGACGATCGGGGTGATCAACCTGGAGTCGGATACGCCCAACGCGTACAGCGAGTCGGACCTGGAGGTGCTCACGCTCTTTGCGAGCCTGGTGGCGATCGCCATCGAGAAGGCGCGCCTGCATCAGGAGATGTTGGAGAAGAGGCGCCTGGAGAGCGAGCTGCGTATCGCGCGGCACGTCATGGAGGCGCTCATGCCCGATCGGGCGCCGACGGTGAGGAATTTTGAGATCTTCGGGCGCATGATCCCCTCGGCCGAGGTCGGAGGCGATTATTACGACTTCATTGACGTGGCGGATGGGCGTTTGGGGATCGTCATCGCCGATGTCTCCGGAAAGGGGATTCCGGCGGCCTTGATTATGGCGACCTTCCGGGCGTCCTTACACGCCCTGTTGGGGAACGATTTCTCCCTGCGCGCCGTTTTCTCCCGATTGAATCGGTTGCTGCTGGAGAGCACGCATGATCGCCATTTTGTGACGACCTTCTATGGCGAGTTGGATGCCGAAGGGCGACGCATGTTCTACCTGAATGCGGGGCACAATCCTCCGCTGCTGGTGCGGGAGGGGGAGCCGGTGAAGTGGCTCTCGACGGGAGGGATTCCGCTGGGCGTTCTCCGCACTGCGGCTTTCTCCGAAGACATCGTGTATTTCATGCCGGGCGATTGCCTTGTCCTCTACACGGATGGGGTGACGGAGGCCGAGAACGCTCACGGGGAGCCCTATGGGGTGCACCGGCTCGAGCAAGTGGTCCGGCGGCATCTCCGGCGCTCGGCCTCCGAACTCTGCGACGCTATTATTGAAGACGTCCGACATCACGCCGATTCCGAAGCGCGATCGGACGATCTGACGGTCGTCGTCGTTCGCGCCGTATGAGGAGGGCGTGCGGAGGGGAGGAACGCGCATGGCTGAGAGAAAGAGTCTGCTGTGGCTGCTCGCTCGGCCGGGACAGGCGCCGGAGATGGCCTGGATCCCGGCGGCCGATGTGTACCGAACCTCCTACGGATGGTTGGTGAAGGTGGAGCTGGCGGGGGTGAGCCCGGAGGATCTGGAGATCTCGTTCGAGGGGGCGGATCTCCGCATCCGGGGGATTCGTCGGGATATGGAGCTGGAGGAATGTCTGGAGTGCTATCAGATGGAGCTGGTCTACAGCCGCTTCGAGCGCATCGTCTCCCTCCCTCCGCATGTGAGCCCTCGGCGCATTGAGACGGAATATCTGAATGGACTTCTCCTCATTCGTTTGAGATGCGAGGGGGAGTGACGGAGACCTGAGGAAGGAGGGGATGACCGTGAGGGACGCCGATCTGGCGATGCCCACAGCCGAAGGGATCAAGGGGAAGCCAGAGGTCCTCGAGCTTCCGGTTCTGCCGCTGCGGAATACCGTCGTCTTTCCGTTCGTGCCGGCTTCTCTGGTCGTGGGACGGAAGCGCTCGGTCGCCGCCGTGGAGTCCGCCGTGGCGACCGAAGAGAAGTGGCTCGTCACAGTCGCGCAGCGCCATCACGTGGAGGACGAACCGGCTCCGGAGGACCTCTACACGGTGGGCACTCTGGTGGCGGTGAAGAAGATGTTGCGCACCTCCGAGGAGACGATTCAGATCGGGGTGCTGGGGATGGAACGGGTGCGCGTGTTGGAATATCGCCAAGGTCAGCGGTATTTGATCGCGCGCGTGGAGATCCTGGAACTCCCCGAGGAGGAGAGCATTGAGGTCGAAGCCTTGCACCGGAACATCCTCGATCTCATTCAGCGCGGATTGAATCTGCTGCCCAACGTTCCGCAGGAGATCGCGGCGGCGATCACGGCTTCGACGGATGATCCGGTTCGCCTGGCGTTCACGCTGGCGGCGCTTCTGGACCTGGATGTCGAGAAGGAGCAGGCGCTTTTAGAGGCGGCGACGCGGCGAGAGCTTCTGCGCCTGATTCATCGGCATCTCATGCGAGAGATCGAGATCCTGGAGTTGCGGCAGAAGGTCGCCGGAGAGGCTCAGGCGGAGATGGATCGAGCGCAGCGCGAGTATTTCCTCCGTCAGCAGTTGAAGGCGATTCAGAAGGAGCTGGGCGAGGAAGAGCCGGAGATGGCCGAGGTCAACCTCCTGCGCGAGAGGCTGGAAGCGGCCGACCTCCCTTCGGAGGTGCGCGCGGAGGCCGAGCGCGAGCTGCGCCGTATGGAGCGGTTGCCCGCGACGGCTCCCGATTATCACGTCATCCGGACTTATCTCGAGTGGATCCTGGAGCTGCCCTGGCGCAAGAGCACCGAGGATAATCTCGACCTGGAGCATGCGCGCCAGATTCTGGACGAAGATCATTACGACCTGGAGGAGGTCAAGGATCGTATTCTCGAATTCCTGGCTGTGCTCAAGCTTAAGCCGGGAGCCAAAAGTCCCATTCTCTGCTTCGTCGGTCCTCCGGGAGTGGGCAAGACGAGCTTGGGGCAGTCCATCGCGCGGGCTCTTGGGCGAAAGTTCGAGCGCATGAGCCTGGGTGGGGTGCGCGATGAAGCGGAGCTGCGCGGACATCGGCGAACGTACGTGGGGGCTTTGCCGGGGCGGATCATTCAAGCCTTGCGTCGCGCCGGGACGAACAATCCCGTCCTCATGCTCGATGAGGTGGATAAGCTCGGCGTGGACTTCCGGGGGGATCCGGCAGCGGCCTTGCTCGAAGTGCTCGATCCGCAGCAGAATCACACGTTTCGCGATCATTATCTGGACCTGCCGTTTGACCTCTCGCGGGTCTTCTTCATCTGCACGGCGAACACGTTGGTGACCGTCCCTCCGGCGCTGCGAGACCGCCTGGAAGTCATCCCCCTGCCCGGATACAGCGAGGAGCAGAAGTTCGAGATCGCGCGCCGGTACTTGCTCCCGCGACAGATCAGCGAGAACGGCCTCCGGGACGATCAGCTTGCGCTCACCGATGAGGCGCTGCGGCACATCATCTCCCGCTACACGCGCGAAGCGGGCGTGCGCCAGCTGGAACGAGCGATCGGACAGATCGCCCGGAAGGTCGCGCGAAAGATCGCCGAGGGAAAGGTCACATCGGCCCGCGTGGATGTGGCCGAGGTGAAAGAGTATCTCGGACCGGAGAAGTTCTTCTCCGAGCAGGCGCGCCGGACGCTCCCGCCCGGAGTCGCTCCGGGTCTGGCGTGGACTGAGACCGGGGGGGAGGTCATCTACGTCGAGGCCACGCTCTTGCCGGGAGGGAAAGGCCTCACGCTCACCGGCCAGTTGGGAGAAGTCATGCAGGAATCCGCGCGCGCGGCGCAAAGCTATCTCTGGTCTCATGCTCGCGAGCTGGGGATCGCCCCCTCGCTCTTCGAGAAAAATGGGGTGCATTTGCATGTCCCCGCCGGAGCTGTGCCCAAAGATGGCCCTTCGGCGGGCATCACCATGGTCGCCGCTTTGGCCTCCCTCTATCTGAAGCGACCTGTGCGCGCGGATGTGGCGATGACGGGCGAGATCACGCTCTCGGGCCTCGTCCTCCCGATTGGAGGTTTGAAGGAGAAGGTTCTCGCCGCGCGACGCGCGGGCATTAAGACGATCATCCTTCCGAAACCGAACCTTCCGGAGCTGGACGAATTACCTCCCGAAGTGCGAGCTGACATCACGTTCCTTCCTGTTGAGACAATCGCGGAAGCCTTGCCGCACATCTTCGTGAGTCGGACGGAGAAGGAGCGTGATGGGCAGAAGCGTCGGCTCTCGGCGAGCCTCCGCAAGAAGCCATCGGCGTCCGTCACCCGGAGGACCGAGAGAGCCCGAACGTGAACGCGCCTTTGGCCGAATCGCGCGGGCGTCCGGAGCAGGGCGTAGGAGCTTCCTTCTGGGTTCAGGCGGGTCTCCGCGCCAGAAGGATCCGGAGATCGCGCACGTTGTTTCCCGTGGGGCCTGTGACTATCGTATCCCCGAGATGGTGGAAGAAGGTGTAGGAATCGTTCTGTTGAAGAAAATGCTCCGGATCGAGTCCCAGGGCACGAGCGCGGGCGACCGTGTGCGCGTCAGCGACGGCTCCGGCGGCGGGGCTGATCCCGTCAATGCCATCCGTTCCGGCGCTCAACACGACCATGTCCCCTCCGGCGGCGAGTCCGGGGAGTTGAAGGGCGGCATAGAGGACGAATTCTTGATTCCGGCCTCCGATCCCCGATCCCCGAACAGGGCAACTCACCTCGCCGCCGGCGATGAGGCAGACCGGCTCTCCCGGATGGGCTTCGCGCAGCGAGACGAGGCGAGCCAGCAGATGATCGGCAACATCGCGATAGTACCCCTCATACGGTTCGAAATCTGCTGTCACGCGGAATCCCAGAGAAGCCGCTATCTGAGCCGCCGCCTCAATGGCCGTCCGGTTGTCCATGAGCACATGGTAGCTGCTTCGCGAGAAGATAGGGTCTCCGGGCTTGGGGGTCTCGCTCACTCGGCGTTCTCGCAGCACGCGAGCGATTCGCTCCGGAAGATGGGGGAGGAGCTGATAGCGCTCGATCACTCGGGAGACGTCGTCCAGAGTCGTCTCGTCAGGTCCCGTCGGATTCGAGGCGATGGTAGAGAGATCGCCGGGATTCACATCCGAGATGTACACGGTCACCTGCCGCGCCGGATAGGCGCGCGCGGCCAGCCGCCCCCCCTTGATGGCCGACAGATGCTTACGGACAGCGTTGATCTCCTGGATAGTGGCTCCCCTGGTGATGAGCAGACGATTGAGATGTTGCAGGTCTTCCAGCGTGATCGCGTCATCAATGGGTTTCTCGATCAAGGCCGATCCCCCTCCGGAGACGAGAAAGAGAACGAGCGTTCGGTCGTCGGCCGTGCGCACGAGTTCGAGAATGCGCTCGGCGCCTTCCAAACTCCCGAGATTCGGCAGGGGATGCCCTCCTTCGAGGAGGAGGATATTTTTCGCCTCGCGCAGCTCATGCTGGGGAGGAAGAGCGTGGGTGACGACGATCCCGGCCGTCACGCGGGATCCGAGGAGGTCGTGCAGAGCGCTCGCCATAGCGAGCGCCGCCTTGCCGAAGGCGATCACGTAAATACGAGCGTATTCTCGCAGATCCAGAGCCTCACCGCAGATCAGGAGCCGATCCACTTCGCGCGCGACGTGGGTTCGCATCATCACGCGCACGTCAATGTGGGCGAGCGTCTTCGCGAAGATGTCCCGCGCCAGATCTTTCATCTCGGGGGATTGTATCACAAAATCGGGCCTTCTCCGGAGCCGATCGAAGCTCAAGGACGTCCGTGAGGCTGGAGAAGCGGCGCGACGTCTCTCGGGAAATCCTTCCCGTGTTGGGCTTGGTCGTGTGGTATAATTAACCCCGCTTTTTGTCGGGCCTGGTCGGAGGCCAAAGGGGAAGATCGCGGACGATGGCGCAAGGGCCTTTTGTGACTGTGCGAGAGGGGGTGCCGAAGCGGATGCTCGTGGCGAGCACTTTCTCTCATTTTCTCGCCAACGAGCTTCCCACCTCAGCGGCCGCGATCTCCTATTTCGCGATCCTCGGCCTCTATCCTTTTCTGCTGTTGCTGTTCACGCTGAGCCGGGAGTCTTCTACCTTTCGTGAGGTGAATCTCCGGGCGATTGAGATCATCCTCGCTTTCTTGCCGGCCTCGCGCGAGGTGATCGAAGGGCACTTGAAGGGGGTTCCCCTTCTCTCGCGAGGCCAGATCTTCGGATGCCTTCTCATCATCCTCTGGGTCGCGTCGTGGGCCTTCGCGATCACCGAGAAGGCCATGAATCGCATCTGGCGCACGCCCTGTCGTTCCTTCGTGCGCGGGCGATTGCTCACGCTGGCCATGCTGGTTCTGGTCGGTATGCTGCTGGTCCTCTCGGCTTTGATGACGGGATTTCTGACATTCCTGCAATCCGAGACGAGCCGTTTCTCCTCTTCATTATTGGCCGGAACGGCATTGGTGATGGATGGCTATTTCTGGCAGGTGGTCTTCGGAGTGGTCGGGCTGGCTCTGACGGTCGCGCTTTTTCTTCTCATCTACAAGATCATGCCTAATACGCGGGTGACCTTCCTCGAAGCCCTTCCGGGCGCGCTGATTGCGGGGATCGCATGGGAGGTGGCCAAGTACCTCTTCGCCTGGAGCCTGGTGACGTTCCCCTACGATCAGCTCTACGGGTCCATTGCCGCCGTCGTGGCGACGTTGACCTGGATCTACATCTCCAGTCTCATCATGCTCTTTGGCGCCCAGATGACCGCCATCCTGCATTGCGTCCATTTGATCGAGGAGCGGCGGAGTCGCTCCTCGGCGGCGCGCCTCGCGTCGGTTCGGGGGGACATGTCCTCCGGATGAAGACTTCAGCTCCTCGAAGTCGAGAGGGGCCAAGGTGCTCTCTTGACAATCTCTGCCGCGTCGCTATGATTGAGGGACGAGTCGAAAGAGGAAGAAGCGAGGTGCGCGTATGGATTTCTATCACGGGGTACACTGGTTTGCCGTTCACACAAAGCCCCATCGGGAGGATTCGGCCGCTCTGAATATCGCGCGTCTGGACCTGGAAGTCTTTCTCCCGAAGGTCAAGCGAGAGCAGACGATCTGTGGGATCCCTCGCGAGCTGGTCAAACCGCTCTTCCCGGGATACCTTTTCGCGCGCTTCTGTCCGGCGACTCATCTTCATTCCATTCGCTATGCTCGTGGGGTATTGCGCGTGGTCAGTTGTGGCGATGTCCCTCTTCCGGTGGATGAGAGGATCATTGAGGAGATCCGCTCTCGGATCGGAGCGGATGGATATGTCCGCCTGGAGGATCGCTCCCCTCATCCCGGAGATCGTGTCCTTGTGAAGGAGGGACCCTTGCAGGGGCTGAAGGGCATTTTTGAGCGCGAGCTGGATGATCGCGAGCGCGTGATCCTTCTTCTGGAAGCCATCGAGTATCAGGCCCGCCTGGTGATTCCGAAAAGATACCTCTCGCTCGTAGAAGACTCGTTGTGATCTTCGGAAGATGGCGGCGGCACCGGTCCCTGTGGGGAAGCGATGACTTTGATCGGGCTTCTGCTCAGCCTGCTCCTTGGAGCTCCATCGGACAGGGGGCTTGTCGTCCCTCGCGCGCTCCACATTCGCTCTGTCTCTCAGGGCGTGCAGGTCGAGATCGAAGCCGATCGTCTCCGGCGCGAAGGGCTGCTGGTCACCTACGAAGGGCATGTGGAGATCCGATATGGGACTGTGCGCCTTCAGGCTGATCGGGTGACGTACAATGAAGCGACCGAAGATGCCGAAGCCATCGGGGGGGTGATCTTCACCTCCGAAGGGCAGCGCCTTGAGGGGCGTCGCGCTCGGTTCAACTTCGTGACGGGTCAGGGGATGATCTGGGATGTTCGAGGGTTCACCGATCGGACGCCGGATGGGACGAGGATCTACTTCGAGGCGGAGCGAGTCGAGCGGATCGCCTCCGATACGTGGATCATCGTGCGAGGACGCCTCACCTCCTGCGCCGAACGCGTGCCGAAGTGGAGCTTCACGACCCGTCGCATGAGGCTGAAGGTGAACGATCGGGTCTCGTTCGTGGGACCCGCCTTTCGCGTGAAGGGAGTTCCGGTGCTCTGGCTTCCTTACGCCTCTGTTCCCGTGGGCAAGCGCGTGCGGAATTCCGGTTTTCTCCTCCCAGGCTTCAGTCGTTCCACGGTGAAGGGACTCTCTCTCACCATCCCGTATTACCAGACGCTTGGGCCCAGTGCGGATGTCACGCCGAGGCTGCACATCTTCAGCGCGCGCGGATTGGGCTACGGCGCTGACCTCCGCTGGCGAACGCGAGAGGATTCTTCTCTGGAGACCGGCTTCTTTCTCGTCCAGGATCGGCTCTTCGGTCCGCCCGGTCCGGATCAAGGGGGGAGCGCTTATTATTTACGAGCCGTTCAGTATTTCCCGAACGGATTTGTGGGCGCGGCCGATGTGAGCCTCACAAGCAGCTTCGCCTTTCGGCAGGTCTTCTCGGATAACTTCCAGCAGGCCATCTCTCCGGAAGAGCGCGTGCAGATTTCCCTGACGAAGAACTTCGGCGACTACAGTTTCAATCTTTTGCTTCTGTCGCGCGATGTGATCCTCCCGGGGACGCTGGTCACCCTGCGTCAGCTCCCCTCGTTTCATTTGACGGGGCGTCCGCAGGAACTCTTCGCGAACGTCCCCGTGTACTTCTCCTTCGATGCCGCTCTGGAAGGGATCGCTCGAAAGGAACCGACATGGCGGACGCCTTCGGTGGTGCAGCGTCTGGATGCGCATCCTCGCTTTACCTTTCCCGCCATCTCCTTTGGGGGGATCGTGCTGACGCCCGAGCTGGGGCTTCGCGCGACCTTCTATTCGGAGAGCGCAGATCCTCGGGATCGAACGCGCATTCGGGGGCAGAGCTGGACGCGCCGTTACGTGGAGGCGAGCGTGAACGCGGAGCTGCCGACCTGGGAGCGTGTTTTCCATCGGCGGGACGGGCGTCCGTGGTTTCGACATCTCATCGAGTCTCGCCTCACGTATCGGCGCCTGACGGGCATCGGGGCGGATTTCGCGCAAGTGATCCGCGTGGATGAACGGGACCTGATCGCCGACACGCATGAGATCGAATATGAGATCGGGCATCGTTTTGTGAGTGCATCTCAGAGAGCGCCGATCCGTGAGTCCTCCGAGAGCGGGGGAGGCGTTTCCATCGAGCGAGAGCGACCGGGAGATTCCGAGGATGTTCGCGAGTGGCTCTCTTTCCGTATCGTCCAGAAGTACTTCCTCGACCCGCGATTCGGCGGAGCGCTGCGAGCCGGCGAGCGGAATCAATTCTTTCCGATCTACACGCTTTCGGGGTTTTCCTTCGGTGGGCGCGCGCGCCGTTTCTCTCCGCTGCATGTGAGCCTCCGCGCGCAACCCCTCTCCTCGCTCTTCGCCGACGTGCGTTTCGATTACGACACCAGGGAGAAGGCGATCCGCGCCTTCGGGATGACAGCGGGGATCACACGGGAGTCCTTCGTTTTCGCCCAAACGTGGTATTGGACGAAGCGCATCGCCGTGGGGGAGGGGCGCTTCGAACCGGGGACGTTCTCGGGGAACCTCTATCAGGCGTCTTTCCGCGTGGGGAATCTGACGCGTGGACCCTTCGTGGGGACCGATCTGCTTTACGACTTCACCGATCGTCTCATCGAGGGACGTCCTTCATCCGGGCGCATGATTTCCTCGTCGGTGCAGATCGGATATGGGTTTGAGTGCTGTCGCCTTCTCTTCCAGCATACGACGTTCAAGATCGGCGTGCGCCGAGAGACGCGCTTCGCCGTGGCCGTGGTCTTAGAGGGAATTGGGAGTTTCGGCTCTCATACGGCTGCTGGGCGTCAGTTCTTCGAACCCTATATGCCTTTTTAACAGCTCACACCCTCTTGTCGGGAGGAGGAGATGGAGATGAACGTCTTTCTCATCGGGATGGGGCTTCTGGCGCTCTCTCTGGGAGGGGGCGATCAGGGGCGCGCTTCGGGAGAGGCGCGTCCTCGGGTTCGTGAGGCTGGCATCTCCGTCGGAGTGCTTCCGCCCGGACGGTGGAATGCGATCACCGATGTGGAGGGAGTTCGCGTCGGACACGTGACGCTCATTCGGGGAGATGCGGTGCGCACGGGAGTGACGGCCATTCTCCCTCACCCGGGGAACATCTTCCGCGAGAAGGTCCCGGCGGCCATCGTCGTCGGAAATGGGTTCGGGAAGCTGATGGGTTCGACCCAGGTCACTGAGCTGGGGGAAATCGAGACGCCCATCGTCCTCACGAACACTCTGAGCGTCCCGCGCGCCGCGGATGCTCTGCTGGATTACATCCTCTCCTTACCCGGGAACGAAGACGTGCGCTCAGTGAATCCCATCGTGGCGGAGACAAACGATGGATTTTTGAACGATATTCGCGGCCGTCACGTCTCGCGGGAGGATGTCCTGGCGGCGATACGGAATGCGCGGGGAGGGCCCGTCGAGGAGGGATCTGTGGGAGCGGGAACGGGGATGGTGGCCTTCGGGTTCAAGGGGGGAATCGGAACGGCCTCGCGCGTGCTCCCCGAGCGGCTGGGCGGTTATACGGTGGGCGTCCTCGTGCAGACGAATTTCGGAGGGATCCTCACAATCAATGGAGCGCCCGTCGGACGAGAGCTGGGGCGATATTATCTCCGGGACGAGCTGGAGCGAGGGACGAAGGGCTCCGCTCCCGAGGAGGGGTCCGTTATTATCGTCGTCGCTACGGACGCGCCGCTTGAAGCACGAGGATTGCGGCGCCTCGCTCAGCGGGCTCTGCTGGGATTAGCGCGTACGGGTTCCGTCATGAGTCACGGCAGCGGCGATTACGTCATCGCTTTCAGCACGGCGGAATCCGTGCGGATCCGAGCGGGAGCCGGACGAGAGCGAACGCTCACGGTCCTGAGCGATGAAGCGCTCTCGCCTCTCTTTCTGGCGGTGATCGAGGCGACCGAGGAAGCCATTTACAACTCCCTCTTTCGGGCGACGACGATGTCCGGGCGCGAGGGGCGCGTCGTGGAAGCTCTGCCCATCGAACGAACCCTGGAGATCCTGCGCGCTCATGCAGCTCTGCGCCCCGGCGCGCCGGAGCGTAAGTAAGGCCCCCGCGCGAGGGCGAGCGGGTTCTTCCACAAACGCGCTCGCCCTCGATCCCCGAATGTTCAGAAGATCAGACGCAATCCGACTTGCATCTGGAATGGGGTTCCCGGAATGTTGCTCGTATCGAAGCGCCCGTCCGGGAGCCGCAGCCGGCGGAATCTCGAATCCACAGGAGCCGGATTGCCCGTGGCCGGGTCAATGCCTAACCCGTAGATCTGAGAAGACCCACCGAAGGTGATGTTATCGAAATCGAAGAGGTTGAAAAACTCAAACGAGAGCTGAAGCCGCGACGTCTCGTTCCAGAGCGTGAATCCCTTCAACAGGCGGAGATCCACGACGCGCACAGCGCGATTCCGGAACGCGTTCCGCTTCATCATCACTCCGGGCGCCTGCATTGGCCGATCATTGTTCGCGAAGTCCTCGTTGGTATCTCCGCCCGTGAGCGGATTCAGAGGACGCGCCGATTGCATCCGGATGATGCTCGAGGCCTCGATCCCCCAGGGCAGGCTCACCACCGTATTGAAGGTGAACAGGTGACGCGCATCCAATCGGGCGAAATGGTACTCCGGACGGAGATCGTAGACGTTGACAGTATCCTCCTGTCCCGTCGCGCTGCGTTCGTTATCGTCGTCGGAGTAGTTCCAGGAGAGCGTGTAGAACGCGTTGAATTGAATGCGCGAGCGCCGGAGGTTCGCACTGAACGTGAATCCGCGATAGAGCGAACGGGCGGAGGACTCGCGGACCCAGATGGATCCTAACGTGGGAATGGGACGCGATTGGACGCGAGATCGGAGGCCGAAGAAGGGGCGCTGGCTGAGGTCGTTCGCCCGAACGATCGGAAGGGGAAGGTTGTAATCGCGCGTGCGTTGCAGATTCACCGTGTTGACGTAGCGGAAATCCACTCCGGCCGTGAACCCTCGGAAGAACTCGTGTTCGATCCCGCCGCCCCATTGCGCGGCGCGCGGATTGCGATAGTCATTGGCCCAGGTGATGAGATTGGCTCCCGTGAAGGGATCCGGAGCGGGAATGCCCAGAGCCGCCGCGATGCGCTGGACGTCTTGCGGCGAGATGATCGGCAGCTTGTCCAGTGTGAATTTGTCCAAGTCTATGCCGATGGCCAGCAGTTGCCGGTACACCGTCGTGCGCGGATCTCCCGCCGGGACGCGCAGCGGGAGCTGAATCGAGAGATCCCCCGGCGGAAGGCGGAAGTTGTTCATCGGAGCGGCCATGAGCAGCAGGGGCGTGCGCGCATAGTAGATTCCGAAATTGGCCCGCACGACCGTGCGCGCCTGACCGAAGGGATCCCACGCCAAACCCACTCGCGGCATGACCTGATCCGTGTTGTCCGGGATCCGAGCCGGATCCACCTGCCCGAGCGGGAAGCGGAAGTTCTTCACCAGATTGTACAGGGCCGTGTTGTTCACCTCCGGTTCCGGATTGAGCTGCGCTTCGTAGCGGAGTCCGTAATAGAGCGTGACGTTGCGGCGCGCGCGCCAGCTATCCTGACCGAAGAACGCGATCTCGTTGCTGCGGGCTTCCAGGAGCAAGTCTCCGATCTGACGCACGTAGGTGACACTTGGGTCATCGAAACGGTGATCGTTGGGATCTCCGGGCGTGAGCGAGAGAATACGCAGATGGGCATCGGCGTTAGTTCCCGAGAGGTTGAACGTGCCCGTTTGGTTGAAGCCGAAAAGCTGATTCACGAAGACGTGGTTCCACTCGAAGCCGAATTTAGCGCTGTGCGAGCCCCTATTCCACGTGAGGGCTTCGGCGACCTGGACTCGCCAATCCGTCAGCGTCGTCGGGAGGAAGTTGCGCGTGCCGAAGGAGCCGATGAAGGTGTTGACGTTCGGAGCCAGCGTGTTCGCTTCGCGGGGACGTTTCTCCCACGAATGTTGCACGCGCAGCTCGTTGAGCAGGCGAGGGGTGAGGACCGAACTCAACTGTCCGACCACGGTGCTCGTCCGATCTTTCTCCGTCCCATTGTTGCTGAGCGCACGATTGGTCAGCGGGCTGATCTGTTCGCCTGTCGCATTGGCGTTCTCGGCATTGTTATCGCTGAAATTGTAGCGCACGGCGAGTCGGTGATTGGCTCCCCACTGCACGTCGGTTCGCACGAGGAAGGAGATGGCATCGTTGGTTTGCGTGAAGGGGACCTCGAGGGACTTGTAGAAATCGTAGGCTTCTTGATTCTGCGGGGTCCGGGCGACGCCGATGAGTCGGGAGAAGAGGACCTGCCGTGGCGTGGAGAACTGTTGGTCCTCGATCGCCCCGAAGAGGAACAGGCGATCCCGCTTGAGAGGGCCTCCGAGAGATCCACCGAACTGATGCTGCGTGGCCAGGGAGAGTTGGCCGAAGGCATCCTCGGCCGTCAGCTCCTTATGTCGAAGCAGGTAGAAGGCGCTTCCGTGCCATTCGTTGGTCCCCGATTTGGTGATGGCATTCACCAGGCCTCCGGTCGAGCGTCCGAACTCCGCCGCATATCCTGTGGTCACCACTTGGAATTCAGCGATGGCCTCCTGCGGGATGGTGAAGGCATTGTTGGAGCGCTCGCCTCCGCGGATGCCGCCGAAGAAGGGCTCGTTGTAGTCGGCTCCGTCAATGGAGATGTTGCTGTTGATCCCGCGCTGTCCGGCGAAGGAGAGCTGATTCCGTTGCGGCTCCACCTGAACCGTGGGGGTGAGCTGAATGAAATCATGAAATCGGCGTCCGTTGATGGGGAGATTCCGAATGGCCAGAGCATTGACGAGCGCGCCGGATTCCGGGCGCGTCGTCTCCACGCCGACGCTGGCCTCTACTTCAATGACTTCGGCCAGGGGGCCGACTTTGAGGGTGAAGTTCACATCCACGGCGCGACCGACGTTGACCTCCACGCCGGTGCGCGTCTCCGTCTGGAAGCCCGGCGCTTCGACCGTGACACTGTATCGTCCGGCCGGAAGGAGGACGGCCCGATACTGACCGGCTTCGTTCGTGAAGACCTCGCGCCGGAAACCCGTCGTCGTCTCCACGAGCGTAATCTTCGCATGGGGAACGGCAGCCCCTTGCGGATCCAGCACGAGGCCGACAATCTGTCCCGTGCTGGCCTGCGTCTGAGCCAGCACCAGAATGACCGCACAGCACATCAGGCCGAAGGCCAAAAGGACTTTGGCCCCGTGGAGTCCGAAAGTGGAGTCTCTTCTCATGGTCTCCTCCTCAAGATATGGGCTTTTGAAGCTTGATTCGCATATCGCGCCTCTCGCTTCGTTCTCCTCAGGTAGGGGGAATTCTAGTCGAGCTCGGATAGCCCAGCAAGAAAAATTTGTGTAAAAGGGCGAAAAGGCGCGTCGCTTGACAGGGCGCTCGCCAGCGGCTTAGTTTTGCACCGTGGAGTGAAAGAGATGAAGAGCGAGCGTGAGGCGCGGGCTCTTTGGGAAGGAAGACTTCGCGGGGAGCACCCCCTGGGAGAATCCCGACTCGGGCGCACGTTCCGGGCTTTGCGCAATCGCAATTATCGCCTCTTCTGGATGGGGTCTTTTCTCTCCAATATCGGGACGTGGATGCAGTCGGTGGCGCAAGGGTGGCTGGTGCTTCAGCTCTCGAATTCTCCGTTCTGGCTCGGGATGGTGAGCTTCTCCGGATCGGTGCCCATTCTGGTCTTCTCGCTGTGGGGAGGGGTCGTGGCCGACCTCTTCGATCGGCGGAAACTCTTGCTGGCGACTCAAGCCGTACTTGGGGGGCTCGCGCTACAGCTTGGGGTGCTGGTGTCGCTGGGCGTCGTGACGATCGGGCATATTCTCGTCCTCGCTCTTTTGGCGGGAATCGCCACGGCTCTGACCCTGCCCACATATCAGGCGATGATTCGCGATCTGGTGGAGCCCGAGGACGTGATGAATGCGATCGCTTTGAACTCGATTCAATTCAATCTCTCGCGCGTCATCGGGCCAACACTGGCCGGCTTCGCCGTCGGGGCCATAGGCGTGGCCGGATGCTTTTATCTCAATGCCGTGAGCTTTCTGGCCCTGATCTATGCGCTTCTTCGCATTCGGAGGATCGGCGATCACCCGCAGGCGACCGATCGCCCCTCCTCGCTCTGGGGGGGGGCTTCTGGAAGGACTCCGGTACGTGCGCGCGCAGCGGGCTGTCTTTCGTCTGCTCCTGATTGTCGCTGCGATCAGCCTCTTCGGCTTACCCTACATCACGCTTCTGCCCATCTTCGCTCGCGATATCTACGGTCGGGGAGCGACGGGCCTGGGGTATCTCATGGCGGCCAGTGGACTGGGGGCGGTCCTGGGCGCTTTCTGGCTTGCTCGCCTGGGAGATTTCCGCTTCAAGGGGATGCTGGCTGTCTTCGGAGGTATTGTCTTCGGTCTGTCCACATTCGGTTTCGCCCTCTCACCGTCTTTTTCCCTCTCGCTCTTTTTCCTCTTCGTTGACGGGTGGGCGATGGTCAGCACTGTGGCGACCATCAACACACTCTTGCAAACCGCCGTCTCAGCTCATGTGCGCGGTCGCGTCATGAGCATGTATACGCTTTCGTTCATGGGGCTTCTGCCGGTGGGGAACCTCCTGATGGGGTCGTTAGCCGAGCTGCTGGGCGCGCCGCGCGCGCTGGCCCTGGGGGGGATCCTGATCACCGGATTCATCTCGGGATTGGCCTTCTCTTGGCGGGAGATCCTGCAGTTGAGCTAGAAGCCATGATCTCCTTGCGCCCTCAGCCAGACGAAAGATCCCGGCGATAGAGAATAGCCTGGGGCGAAGCGGCGGCGGGATCCAGGGACAATGTCGCCCCATCTCTCCACCTGAGCCCGCTCGTGCGGGCAGCACGTAGGGACGTGAGCTGAACCTGTTAGGGGGCGACCCTGTGTGTCGCTCCCTTCGGGGGCTTCGGGGGGAAAATTGGGGGGGGCGCGGTTTCCTGGGGCTCGCGCCCCAGGCTATTTTCTGTCGCCCACTTCGTGGGCTCTCTGAGGTGATGACTTCTAGTGGATGTTCTCCGAAAGAAGCTCCCGAAGGTCTTCGGCGTCGAAGTGATAGGAGGCTCGGCAGAAGTGGCAAGCAAGCTCCGCTCCCCCTTGTTCCTGGAGCAAGCTCTGCACTTCCGCAGCTCCTAAGGCCGCGAGAATGCGCCGCGCGCGTTCTCGGGAGCACGTGCACGAAAAGCGCACCTCTTTCTCTTCGAGGATCTCCAGGTGATAGTCACCCAGCGCCGTTTGTAAGATCTCCCGAGGCCCCATCCCCTGGCGGATCATCTCCGTGACATAGGGAGTGTTGAGCAGCGAGGTCTCCAGGTCCTGCAGAATCTCCCTGGAGACGCCAGGGAATGTTTGAATGAGGAATCCTCCGGCCGCTTCCACCCGAAAGGCGCGCGCGTCATCGGGCAGGACAAAGACGCCCAGAGAGACGGCCGAGGGGATTTGCTCGGACTGGGTGAGATAGTATGCGATGTCTTCGGCGATCTCTCCCGAGATGATTGGGACGGAGCCGCAGTACGGCTCGCGAAAGAGTCCCGTGCGATAGTAATCAGCCTCGCGCAAAACGTAAAGCATGCCTTCGCCGACAGCGCCCCGGACGTCGAATTTCTTCTTCTCTGTCAGAGGCAGGTCTATCTGGGGATTTTTCACGTATCCGCGGACATTCCCTTGGGCATCGGCCTCGACCGTGATGCCTCCAATGGGCCCGGTGCACTGGAAGAGGATCGTCACTTTCTCGGTATCTTTCAGAAGGCCGCCCAGGAGTATGCCCGCCGTCAGCGTCCGTCCGAGCGCAGCCGAGACGGTCGGCGAAGCCCGATGTCGCTGACTTGCTTCGTCCACAAGCTGTGTAGTGACAGCGGCGACACATCGGACCATTCCCTCGCAGGCTGTCGCTCGCACGAGAATGTCCTTTGATTTCTCCATAGCCCGAACCTCGCGCAATTCCCCGACGGTTTCTGCGCACAAAGAAGAAAATTATACAGGAGGACGGAGTAGTGAGGGAGATCCCGAAGGGTCGTAGAACGCAAAAGGAGCGCGGGAGGAAGGGCACTCGGGCGCTCCCTCCCGCGCCCGGAGGATCAGAAGTTATACTTCAGCGCGAGCTGCATCTTCCGCGAGGTGCTGACCACACTATCCCTCACGCGCCCGAAGACCGAGCTTGTGACGACCGCCGTGGGGAATCCGAACGAGGGCGTGTTCGTCGCGTTTTGCATCTCCAGCCGGAATTGGAGATTGTGCCGTTCGGTGATACGGAATTGCTTCCCGAGGGTGAGATCGAGAGTGAAGAAGGACGGCCCCGTGAAGAAATTGCGCCCTGTATTCCCGAGCTGCCCGGGAGCCGGGATTGAGAAGCGCCCGCGCTGGGAGGCATCGAAGAAGAAGAGGGTTCCGGCACTGGGGTCGAGAATCAAACGCCCCATATCCGGTGTGCAGCCGTCGCAGTTAGCCGGAGAGGAAACGACGTTGCTCACCGTATTGGCTCCGGAGTAAACGGTGAAGGGGCGGCCCGAGCGCCAAATCAAGATGCCTGCGAGCTGCCATCCCCCGGCGATGTGGTTCAGGATGGGATGCCAGTTCGAGCCCCACCGCTGTCCCAAGCCGAAGGGGAGATCCCAGGTCCAGTATCCCTGGAAGGCATGCCGACGATCGAAGTCCGATCGGGCGTAGTTCAACCGGCGGTTGCGCAGATCGAAGGGAGTGCTAGAAGCTGATTGAGCTGTCCCAGTAGCTGCCGTTGTGAAGGTCGGATCGAAGGAGCGCGTGTCGAGCGACTTGGCGAAGGTGTAGCTGAACTGGAAGCTCAAGCCTCGGCTGAGCTGTCGCGAGATTTGCGCCTCAAAGGCGTGATAGGTCGAGAAGTCGTTGCTATCGAGGACGACCAGGCCCCCCGAGAACTGGGGGAAGGGGAAGAAGAAGAAGGGGCTGAATCCGCTCGCGACGACCAGGGGTTGCCCGCCCTCGGTACGCGTTGCGAGAGAGGCCGCCAGAGCCGCCACCGAGTTCAGGTTCAGTGTCGAGGCGAAGAGCCGTCGCACCGTTTGCGATCCCGTCTCCCCGGATCGCCGTCGCGAATCGCGTTCCAGAAGGCGATTGAGGAGATCGCTCTCCCCACCCGCCTGCACGATCCGGAAGGCTTCCAGGAAGCCGTTCGCGAAGATCTCCGCCTGATTGATGTTGTACGCGCCCAGCAGGCCGACCCCACGACGGCCGATGTAGTTGAGTTCCAGTACGGTCTTCCAGGCCAGTTCGCGCTGGATGCTCAGACCCCACATGTTCGTCTTCGGCGAACGCATGCTGGGATCCACGACGTGAATGCTGGCCGTCGAGAAGGGGGCTGGCTGCCGCAATTGAGCCGGGGTCAGGCCGGCCGGAGGGGCCAGAGCCGGAAGACCATCGCGAATGCGTCCGCCGCGCTGCCCGAACTCCTGATTGATTACCGGCAGCGTCATCCCCGGCAGCGTGGGGAAGATGAAGGACGAGAAGAGGAAGGTCGGCACGCGATCGTAGGCCAGGCGATAGTTGGCTCGAATCGAAGTCTTCCCCGTGCCGAAAGGATCCCAGGCGAAGCCGATCGTCGGGCCGAAGTTGTTCCAGTCGTCGTCATACAGCTCGCCCTTCACCCAGCGGATCGTATTGCCGGCTGGCGCGCCGAGCACGATCGGACGCTCAGGACGCAAGATACGATCGCGCGGATCGCTCGGCGAGAGCTTGATCTCCCAGCGCAGGCCCAGATCCAGCGTCAGATTGGGGCGGACCCTCCAGGTGTCCTGCCAGTAGAAGTCGTATTCGGGATATCGCGCATCGAAGCTGAAGGTCGTGCCCGGAGGCCCGTACTGATCGTCGCTGATGGCGACAAAGGCCCGGCTGATCGTCCCCACGCGACCGAGCAGATCATTGATCGCACTTTGCAGACGCGGGCGATCGAACGTTGTGTTGATGTCCGCCGGCAATCGGAAGGCGACCGGATCCACCGTGTTCACCGTCGTGCTCAAGTCGGCCGAGAGGCGCGTGTTCAATCCGGCCACTGAGGTCCGCCGATCAATGTGACGCTGATAGCGGAAGTTGATGCCGGCCTTGAACGTGTGCGCTCCGCGCACATAGGTGAAATTGTTCACGAGCTGATAAGTCGTCAGCGCGCGCGCGTTATAGAAGAAGGGGTCCGTGCCTGGAAGCGGCGTCGTCACGTTGTTCAGAACGAAGGGCGGCGTCTGCGGATTCGGATCCGGATTGTTGAAGCTGAAGGTGAATCGGTTCAGCCCGAGGACGAGTTCGTTCGTCATGCGAGAAGTGGGTACCCAGCGCCACCCGATTGCCAGATTCCGCGGATCGCGCGTCGTATCCACAAAGCGCGGTGTGTTGGGGAAGCGCGCCCATCCGCTGTTGGCGAAGTCTCCGAATGTGTCCTGACGGCCATGTGCCCAGCGCCCGAAGAGCGTGTGTCGCTCGTTGAAGACATGGTCAATGCGCAGGACGAAATCCTCTTGCTTCTCGCGCTGAATCGGCGACCAGGTGAATCCGGCGACGTTCAGCCCGTCTCCCACAGTGAAGTTATTGGGCAGGGGTGTCAGATCGATCAAGCGCTTGATCGTCGGATCCAATCCATATCCGGCCGGATCGTTAGCGGCGATGTCATAGACGCCGATATTCACGCCCGGCAGCGGGTTCCCGTTGAAATCCACCGAGGCTCCGGGAACACCTGCGGGCAGATTCCGCCCCCCTCGGACATAGCGGAAGAGGCCGCGTCGTGCTTCGGCCGTGTAGACCGTGCTCGTGACGACGCGCGTCTCGCGCGTGCGCAGGACCTGAAGGTTCGTGAAGAAGAAGGTCTTGTTCCGGATGATCGGACCGCCCAGACTGAATCCCGGGATGTGTTGCACGAACTGGCGCTTCGGCTGATTGTTGATGTTGTTCTCGTACTCGTTGGCGTGTAGTCGCGGCGTCTGATAGAACCAAAAGAGCGTCCCGTGGAATTCATTGGTGCCCGAGCGCGTCACCATCGTGACCTGTCCGCCGCTGTTGCGCCCGAACTCCGCCGTGAAATTGCTCGTCAGGACGCGGAATTCCGCCAGCGTGTCGGGATTCGTGCGCAGGGGCGAGAAGTTCGATCCTCCTGCGCTCGTCTCATTGATGTCAATGCCATCGAGCGTGAAATTCCACGCGCGATCTCGCGAGCCGTGCACATGAACTCCTCCCCCCGTGTTTGCTCCGGAGACCACGCCCGGTTGGAAGAGGACGAAATTCAAAGGATTGCGCCCGCGCACACCCACGATCGGCAGATTCACGATGGCTTGCTGGGTGACGAGGTTGCCGAAATTCCCCGACGTGCTCGTCTGAACCAGCTCAGCCGCTCCAGTGACCTCTACAGCCTCGGCAATCTGACCTACTTCCAGCTTCACATTGACAGTCATCGGCTGCCCAATGGTCAGGACGTTTCCTGTCGAGACGAACTTCTTGAAACCTTCTTTCTCCACCGTCACCGTGTAGCTTCCGATCGGGATCGAATCGAAAACGTAGGTTCCGGCTGAGGTCGTGCGCGTCGTATAGGAGACGCGCGTGGCTTCATGGGTGAGCGTGACCACAGCGTCCGGGACGACAGCCCCGGTCGGATCGGTCACGACCCCGGTGACCCGCGAGGTCGTCCCCTGACCGAAGGTCATCGAGACGCCCAGCACTAAGGGAAGCAGCAAAAGAGTCGCAATGTATCTCCTCATGGCTCGTTCCTCCACAGTTTTTCGTCACCCGGACCGCCGGGATCTCGCCCAGCCGTACTGGCCCGGACGCGAAGATCCTCAGGGTCGGGGATTCTCTGGCTGACAAAGATCTGATCCTCCCGCCCTCGGTCCTCCTCTTGCGGAAGGCCGCTGCGGGGGAGGCTTCCGCTGTTTTTAAAGCAAAAGCTGTTCCACAAAATGCTCGTCTGCCCCGGCATCCCTAACTGATTCAAAAGATTGCGGATCGCGCAGGAGGGCTCCCAGGATCTCCGTGCCTCGAATCCGTCCTTTTTCCGAAAATTCGGAAGGCATTTCCAGGTTTTTGGAAATCGTTCTCACGACGCACATGGCTCCTCCTGGCTCGAAGACGTCCCGTGAGCGCGCAAAAGCCGGTCGATTCCTGCGGCGGCTGCAAGGCCCAGACCGAAAGAAAGGGCAGCTTTGCTCCACTGCGCGAAGATGAGAGTTCCCAGGCCGAACAGGATGCTGTAGATGAGCACGCATCCCAGGATCCAGCTCATCAAAGAGGGGGCAAGAGAGTCCGGGGGAAGAACGTTCTGAAAGCGCTTCACGACAGGGGCCCAGCCGGGACCTCCGGGACGGACTCGCCGGTAGAAGTCGAGCACTCGTCCCTCGGGTTCCGCCGGAGTGAGCCAGGTCACCAGGAGCCAGACACAGGTGGTCACGGCCACCGTCACGAGCATGGACTTGGCGAAAAGCAGAGGATCAGCTTCCGAAAAAGGGCGGGCGAGCTTCAAAGCGAGAGTGACCACAAGAGCGGCCGTCATGGCGGAGATCTCCGACCAGGCGTTGATGCGCCACCAGAACCAGCGCAGGAGATAGACCAGTCCGGTTCCCGCTCCCAATCCGAGAAGGAGTTCCCACGCCCCCGTGATTCTCCGCAGGTTCAGGGTCACGAGGATCGAAAGGAGGGCGAGTGCTCCCGTCGTCAGGCGCGAAGCGAGGACATAATGTCTCTCGGAAGCGGAAGGACGGATGAAGCGGCGATAGAAATCGTTGATCAGATAGGATGTGCCCCAGTTCAGATGCGTAGCGATCGTGGACATATAGGCGGCGGCGAAGGAGGCCAGAAGCAGGCCGCGCCACACCGGAGGCAGATGATCCACCATGACACGGACGTAGAGAGCTGTCGGATCGCTCGCGCGCAAGCTGGGGTAGAGGATGACGGCTGAGAGCGCGACCAAAATCCAGGGCCAGGGGCGCAACGTGTAGTGAGCGATCGCGAACCAGAGTGTGGCCAAAACGCCGTGTCGTTCATTCCGAGCCGAGAAGATGCGCTGGGCGATGTAGCCTCCCCCTCCCGGTTCCGCTCCCGGATACCAAGAGGCCCACCACTGGACCGCGAGATAGACCAGAAACGTCTCCCACGGTAATCCCGAGGCGTTTCTTCCGGGCCAGAGGGAAAGGGCCGCCTCCATGCTCCCGAAATGTTCCGGCAGCCGCGCGATGAGCCCGGAGATTCCTCCGACGGCGTCCAGGGCGAAAAAGGAGAGAACAACCGAGCCCGCCATCGCGATGACGAATTGAAAGGCGTCAGTGACGACGACGCCCCAGAGTCCGGAGAGAAGGGAGTAGAAGGCCGTGATCCCCAGACACAGGAAGGCAGCTTCGAGTTTTTCGATCCCCAGAGAGAGGCCGATGACTTTCACCATGCCGAGCGTCACCCAGCCCATGATGAGGCTGTTGACGAGCAGTCCGAGGTAGATCGCGCGGAATCCGCGCAGGAAAGCTGCCGCCCGTCCGGCATATCGCAACTCGATGAACTCTACGTCGGTCATCACTCCGGCGCGCCGCCAGAGCCGGGCGTAGAGGAAGACCGTGAGCATACTGCTCAGCGCGAAATTCCACCAGAGCCAGTTCCCGGCCACGCCATATCGGGCGACCATCTCGGTCACGGCCAGCGGCGTATCAGCAGCAAAAGTCGTCGCCACCATCGAGGTCCCGGCGAGCCACCAGGGCAGGCGCCGGTCCGAGAGGAAATACTCTCCGATGCCGCGGCTCGCCCGCCGCGTGTAGGCCAAACCAATCCCCAACGACAGGAGAAGGTATGCAGCGATCAGAATCCACTCGATGCGCGTCAGCATCCTGGCTCTTCCTTATCGAGTCGAGGATTCGAGGAAGCGCTTGATGGAGACCTCCGGATGCGCACGGGTTCGAACTTCTCTGTAAGGCGTTCTCCGAGTGACTGACTCGCCCATCCCGTAATCCATGTCACCGCCGATCCGATCAGGATGAACCAGGGCCAGGCGATGGCCGTGAAGAGTTTGACCGAGAGCATGGTGAGGAAACCGCTCCCCATGCCCACAAGAGCGGCTGTCTCCCTGACGCGCGGAGCCCAGACGCCCAGGAAGAAGACGCCGAGGATGATCCCATTGGTGAAGGCCGCGATCGCAAGGACTTCGTCCACGACGCGCCGCGAGAACAGGCGAGCGACCAGAGCCACGCCGATCTGAAGGATCCCACAGCCGAGAGTCGCCCAGCGCGCGAAGCGAAGATAATGCGCCTCGGGGAGGTGGTCTCCGCGAAGAGGACGATAGAAGTCGGCGAGGGCTACCGCCGAAGACGAATTCAGGGAGCTGGAGAGCGTAGACATCGCCGCCGCGAAGATCGCCGCCACGATCAGACCGACGAGACCGACCGGCAGTTCATGGGCGATGAAGTACGGAAAGACGCGATCGCTCTGAGTCACCGGGATCGGAGGGGGGAAGTGCGCGTAGAAGATCGAGAGCAGGACGCCGATCACCAGAAAAAGAAGGAACTGAACGAAGACGATGGCTCCGCTCATCAGAAGAGCCGCCTGAGCCTGACGCGGTGTCCGGCTCGCCAGATAGCGCTGCACGATGAGTTGATCCGTCCCGTGTGTGGCCATGGTCAGGAACGCGCCCCCGAGGAGTCCGGACCAGAAGGTGTAGCTGCGCGTTATGTCCCAGGTGAAGTCGAACACGCGCCATTTCCCTTGCGCTTCGGCCAGAGTCCACGCCGCCGCCCACCCTCCCGGAAGGCGCTCCAGCAGAATGTCCAGAGCCGCGAATGCTCCGAGCATGTAAACACCGAATTGCAGGACGTCGGTCCAGATGACCGCGCGCAGGCCGCCCAGGTACGTGTAGAGAATGGTCGCCGCGCCAATGAGTGCGATGGCGAGCGGATCGCTCCAGCCGGTCACAGCCGCCAGCACAATGGCTGTCGCGAAGAGCCGAAAGCCGTCGGCCAGAGTTCGCGTGAGGAGAAACAGACCGGAGGCCGCGCGGCGCACGCGCTCGCCAAACCGAAAGGCGAGGACTTGATAAGCTGTCAGCAGCTCCCCGCGGAAATAGAGGGGGATGAAGAGAAAACAGATGAGGAGCCGTCCCACCAGATATCCGCAGACCAACTGCAGGAAGGTCAAATCTCCCCCTTCGCCGCGAACCCCCTTCATGTAGGCGTATCCGGGCACGCTGATGAATGTCACTGTACTGGTCTCGGTCGCCACGATCGAGAGAGAGATGGCCCACCAGGGGAGGTCTCTCCGGCTGAGGAAATACTCGCTCGCAGTGCGCTGCCCGCGTCCGAGCCAGATGCCCAGCCCCGTCGTCCCTACCAGGTACGCGACGAGAATGGCCATGTCCAGCACGTGCAGGTGCATTCTCGGCAGGGCTACATCAGCTCGTCTCTCACCAGATCCTCATAGCTCTGACGAGGACGGATGATGTGCACGTCGCCGGAGGATCGAATCAGGAGGACCGCAGGCAGCGGACGTCCATTGTAGGTGGACATCTGCGCGACCGTATAGGCCCCCGCATCCAGAACGGCGAGCACGTTGCCGATTCTCAGGCCCTCGGGCAGAAGACGATATGAAGGCAAACGCCCCGCGCCCTCGATGTCGAAGTAGACGTCCCCTCCATCGCACAAGGGGCCAGCCAGTTTGTAGGGCGTCTCATGGGGTTCGGCCGTTCGGTCGGCTGAGAGGATGTGGTAGTACCACTTGTAATGGCTCATCGAGGGCAGCAACTCCGTCCCCGCGTCCAGAAAGAGCCAGGTATCACCCGTCTCGGGCCTCGTCTTGATGTTTCGGATCGTCGTCAGAAGCGTCCCTGCGTCTGCGATCACGCGCCGTCCGGGTTCGAGAACGATTTCCAGATTCTGAAGCCATTCGCTCATCGAGCCTCCCGCCGCCATTTCACGGGCCGCTTGAAGAGCCGACGTGAGCAAGGTTGCAATATCCCACTGCGCGCGGAAGAGAGCCTGGCGCGGGCCGAGGTCCATATCTGGGCGCTCCTCATGGGCATACGGGACCGGGAGCCCTCCGCCCACATTCACGTGGCGGAGGCGGTGGCCCGTTTCCTGATACAGAGCGAGGGCGTGCTTCCACATCACTGCGAAAGCCTGGACGTAGGGGGCGCTCGTCGGAGTTTGCGAGCCCACATGAATGTGAAGACCGACCAGATGGAGATGCTCACGATAAGCCAGGGCGCGACGGAAGCCCTCGGTGATCTCCGCCGGAGAGAGGCCGAATTTTGACGTGAGCAGAGCCGTTTGCAAACCGGCGTGGGAGCCCGTCTCGATCTCCGGGACAAGACGCAGCGCGATATGGGCCCGCTTCTTCACGCGCGCCGCTACGGAGGCGATCAAGTCCAGCTCAGCGAGCGAATCCACGTTGATCGCGTAGATCTCGGCGCGAATGGCCTGTTCCAGCTCTTCGAGCGTCTTGCTCACCCCGTTGAAGATGATCTGCTCGGGGCGAAAGCCCGCGCGAAGCGCTTTGTAGAGTTCGCCTCCGCTGTTGACCTCGATGTCGGCTCCGGCCTCGCGAATGCTCTTCAACAGGGCCATGAGCGAATTGGCCTTCGCGGCATAGCAGATCTTCACATGAGGATGGACCTGTCGAGCCCTTTCTTTCAGCTCCCGGACATTGGCTTTCACGCGCGATTCCGAGAAGACGAAAAGAGGCGTCCCGTGGTGTTCGGCCAAGTGTCGCGCGCTCACTCCATCCACATGCAAGTGACCATGGCGGATCTCTCGGTAGCCAGGGATCTCCCAGCTCATCTCACTCCCTCACCGAATGCTCATTTGCGGGACCGGGCACGCGATGTCTTCCGAAGCATCCCCCAGGCCAGGGGTCTCCGTCCGGAGTCGCTCCCGTTGTATCTGAAGCCACTTCAGGGCTCCCACTGTCGGAGGGAAGAGGGGAGGGGTCACTTCGGCCTGGGGCGCGACCTCCCGAATCTTCTGGCGGAGGGGTTCCAGAATCAGCTCTCCGGCCGCGAAGACTCCTCCGACGTAGCAGACAGGGAAACGCAGAGATTGCAAGCGCAAGCGCCGGATCACGGCGATGGCCGTGCGCGCCAGCTCCCATCCGGCTTCGCGCAGGATCTGGCGGGCGATCGCATCTCCGGCGCGCGCGGCTTCGATGACCAGCTCGCTCAAGGAAGCGAGGTTGAGGTGCGTCTCAGCCTGATAGATGATTCGCGGCAGTTCGGCGGGACTCTCGATCCCGAAATACCGGCAGACCTGTTCTGTCAGAAGCGTTGGGGGCAAGCGTCCGTCGTAAGCGGCGGCGACAGCCGCCAGCGCGCGACGGGCGATGTCGTAACCGCTTCCTTCATCCCCGAAGGTCGGCCCCCATCCTCCGGAGCGCGCTTTCTGTCCGCGCGCGTTCATCCCGTAGGCGATCGAACCCGTGCCCGAGATGATGACGACGCCCGGACGCCCATCAGTCGCCCCATAGAGCGCGATCTCCGCATCTGTTGTGAGAAAGACGTTCTCGCTGGTCCAGGGGGTGCGCGCCGGCACGCGTTGGTTCAGGGCTCGGAGCAGAGCCTCACGCATGCGCCGGTGATGCGCCGGATGCGCGACGCCCGCCAGGCCCAATCCCAGAGCCGAGAGGTCCGAGGGAGCCCGCCTCGCCTCCTGACAGGCGCGCTCCAGAGCCTTCAGAATCGCTTCAACAGCGGCTTCCACTCCCACCCGCAGGAAGTTCGAGGGACCTGCCTGCCCCTCTCCCAGAGGGCGCAGTTGTTCATCCGCGATCAGCGCAGAGGTCTTCGTTCCTCCTCCATCAACTCCCGCAAGAAGCATCGTCCTTCTCTCCTCCACGCCTGATCTCCCCGGACCTCTCGAATGTCCGTTCACTCGTCCCATCGGACGGCTCGCGCCAGTTGGGGCGGCGCGTCGGGATTCGCTCCCACGGCTATCGCCCTCCAAAAGGCGAATTGTTGAACACATGGCGCGAGCAGGATCGGGCGCAGGAGTTCGCTCGCACTTCCGCCCCAGGCGAGCGCCTCCACTTCTGGCCACGTCCTCTCGCTCAGAACCCAGGCGCGCGCTCGAGCGCTCCTGACCTCTTGGAGCACGCGCCCCACATACGGGCGCTCAGCGTGTGCTGGGAAGATGATCACCAGTGTCTCCGGTGAGAGAAGCAGATGCGGTCCGTGTCGGAATTCGAGCAGGGGGTAGAAATGGGCCGGTGTCCGAGCCATCTCGATCATCTTGAGCGCCGCCTCAGCAGCCAGGGCGTAGAAGGGACCAGATCCGAGAAAGATGATGTGAGAGTAGGTCATGTCCTCGGCCTGAGCGCGCACAGGCAGCTCATGCTCGCGCAGGCCTCGGGCGATCTGCTCGGGAAGCTCGGCGGCCTCGGCTTGCAGACTCCCGCCCTTGTAGGCATCGGCCAGAAGGAGCAACCCCAGCATCATGCAGGTGAGAGAGCCCGTCGTGACAAGGCTGTGTTCCGGGCATTCGGAGAAAACCAGATGTACATCGGCGGCGCGCCCCAGAGCGCTCTGCGGATCAGTCGTCAGAGCGATGATCGTCGCCCGGGAGAAGGCCTTCGTTCGCTCGGCGGCCAGGACCGTTTCGTCGGTCCCTCCGCTGCGCGAGATGGCCCACAGCAAAGGGCGCGCGTCCGCGCGAAGATACGCCTGGGGGAAGTTGACGAGTTCGGATGCCGGGAGAGCGCGCGCGCGGAGACCAAGCATCGTTCCCCACACATGAGCGGCATACAGGGCGATGTGATGCGACGAGCCACACCCGGTGAAGATCACGTCAGTGAAATGCTCCAGGGGGCCGATCTCTGCGACATCCGCGAAGCGCGCCGAGGCGCGCCGGAGCGTCTCTCGTAAAGCTTCGGGCTGGCCGTAGATCTCTCGATACGTGAACGTTCGATCTGGCTCCTTCGTCATCCTCTGTTTCGCATCTCCCACGTCTTCGGCGTCCACGGAGGAATTCTAGTACAATAGGAGAGGTGGAGGGAAACTGAGAGTTTTAATGGGAAGCATGAGAACGATTAATGGAAGAGGAGCGCTATGGAATTGAGACATCTGCGGACATTTCGAGCGGTCGCCGAGACGGGGAGCTTCACACAGGCCGGGCGGCGGGTGAATCTCTCCCAAGCGGCCGTCAGTTTACATATTAAGGCTCTGGAAGAAGACTTGGGGACGCCGCTTTTTGCGCGCGTGGGCAAGCGCGTGACGCTCACATCGGCGGGGCAAGCATTCCTTCGGCATGTGCAAGCCATTCTGAACGCGTGTGATCTGGCGCGGTCGGAGGTCGCCAGGCTCACCGAGGAGAATCGAAGCACGTTGCGTGTCGGAACGGCTTCGACGATGATCGCCCTGCATCCGCTGCCGGAGATTCTGGTCGAGTTGAAGCGTCAATTCCCTGCGCTTGAGTTGGTCGTCTTCGCCGGGACGAGCGAGGCCATCGTCCGGCGGTTGCTGGAACGTCGTCTGGATGTCGGACTGATCTCTTTGCCCGTCGAAGCTCCGCTGCTTCAGACCGAACCCCTCTATGGGGATCGGTTGGTCGCTGTCGTTCCCCCTCATCATCCCCTTGCTCCGGCGCGCGAGGTGACGGTTCAGCAGTTGGCTTCTGAACCCTTGATCCTCGGGGAGCGAGGGGGGAACCGGCGACGGATCATTGATCTCTTCTTCGAGAGGGCGGGTTTGCGGCCTCATGTCGTCATGGAGTTGAATCGCGATGAGGTGATCAAGAGGATGGTGGAAGTGGGTCTGGGAGTCGGCATTCTTCCCGGCCTCACGGTGCAGCGCGAAGTGCAGGCGGGGCTTCTTCGCGCGCTTCCGATCCGAGGTCTGAAGAGCCGCTGGGAGTTGGGCGTCGCGTACCTGAAGGAGGAGACGCCCTCGGAAGCCCTTCGGGCGTTCCTGCAGTTGTGTCGCGCGTATTTGGGGAAGGGGAGGGAACCGGAGGCGGTGGTCTCCGGATATGCCGGGCAGGAGAGAGCGCGCTTGAAGGGCGCATGACTCCTGCGGTAAGATTCCGCCTGGCGAGCCAGAGAGAGGAGGAGGGCGATGGAAAGCCAGAGGCACGCGCGTTCGTTGTGGGAGGTGGATCCGGAGATCGCCCGAGCCATTCTCCAGGAGACCGAGCGACAGGAGCGCGGTCTGGAGTTGATCGCTTCGGAGAACTTCGCCAGCGAGGCCGTCCTGCAAGCCATGGGCTCGGTCTTCACGAACAAGTACGCCGAGGGATATCCCGGAAGGCGCTACTACGGAGGATGCGAGTTCGTGGACGTTGTCGAGTCCCTGGCCATTGAGCGGGCGAAGCAACTCTTCGGAGCGGAGCATGTGAACGTGCAGCCGTATTCGGGATCGCAGGCGAACATGGCCGTCTATATCGCCATGTTGCAGCCCGGGGATACGATTCTGGGGATGAACCTCTCGCACGGAGGGCATCTGACGCATGGGCATCCGCTCAATTTCTCAGGCAAATATTTCCGCGTGATCCCCTATGGTGTCCATCGCGAGACGGAACAGATTGATTATGAGGAGCTGGAGCGGCTGGCCCATGAGCATAGGCC
Organism: uncultured Clostridia bacterium; assembly: GCA_964615335.1. Classification (GTDB taxonomy): domain Bacteria; phylum Acidobacteriota; class Blastocatellia; order HR10; family HR10; genus HR10. The sequence continues at coordinate 173,201 of CAZTMT010000002.1, read as the reverse complement.
GAAGATGATCGTGTGCGGTGCGAGCGCCTATCCTCGCATCATTGATTTCGAGCGCATCGCGGCCATTGCTCATGAGGTGGGCGCTGTGGTGCTGGCCGACATCGCTCACATCGCCGGACTGGTGGTGGCCGGGCTGCATCCCAGCCCCGTCCCCTGCTGCGATTTCGTGACGACGACGACGCATAAGACGTTGCGCGGTCCGCGCGCGGGCATGATCATGTGCTGGGAGAAATACGCGCGCGACATTGATCGAGCCGTCTTCCCCTGCGTGCAGGGGGGGCCTCACGTCCATATCATGGCGGCCAAGGCCGTCTGTTTCAAAGAGGCCATGGAGCCGGAATTTCGCGCCTATCAGGAGCAGGTGGTCAAGAACGCGAAAGTCCTGGCCGAAGAGCTGGCCCGAGCCGGGTATCGGATCGTGTCCGGAGGGACGGATAATCATCTGGTCCTGGTGGATGTCTTCTCTCGAGGCCTGACGGGGAAGCAGGCCGAGAGCGCCCTGGAGCGCGCCGGGATCACCGTGAACAAGAACACCATTCCTTTTGACACGCAGCCTCCGATGATCGCCAGCGGCATTCGCCTGGGAACACCAGCCGTCACCACGCGGGGGATGAAAGAGCCCGAGATGCGGAAGATCGCGCAGTGGATCGCGGAGGTCCTCGATGAGCCCGAGAGCGAAGCGGTGCAGCGGTCGGTGCGGCAGCGCGTTCAGGAGTTGACCGAGAAGTTTCCGCTCTATCCCCATCGGGTGCGTCCTCTGCGTCAGGTGTAAACGCCCCGGAGCGAGAAGGGGCTCGCTGTCGCGGGCCCGCCCAATGAGCGAGCGTCCATGGGCCGACCACGAGAAGAGGCGATCTCCATGCAGGACATCTTCGGAAAGAAGGGGCTTCTGGCCAGGTCCCATCCCCAGTACGAATATCGCCCCGGACAGGTGCAGATGGCCGAGGCCGTCTATCAGGCTCTCGTCGAAGGGGGGCATTTGCTCGTCGAAGCGGGAACGGGGACGGGGAAGACGCTCGCCTATCTCATCCCGGCTCTGGCCGCCTCGCAGCGAGTCGTCATCTCCACGGGAACGAAGAATCTTCAAGAGCAGCTCTTCCTCAAGGACATTCCCTTCTTGGAGAAGGCTCTGGGACGCAAACTGCGCGTCGCCTACATGAAGGGGCGTTCGAATTACATCTGCCTCTATCGCCTCAAGAGGGCGGAAGCTGTGCCCTTGCTGGCGGATCTGGAGGAGATGAAATATTTCGAAGCGATCCGCCGTTGGGCTTTCCAGTCGGAGACGGGGGATCGAGCCGAACTGGCTGATCTCCCCGAGAACCTGAGCTTCTGGTCCTCTCTGGACGCGCGTTCGGAGATCTGTCTGGGACAGAAATGTCCGGACTATGACGCGTGCTTCATCACGAAGATGCGCGAGCGGGCGCTGCAGGCTGACATTTTGATCGTCAATCATCACCTGTTCTTCGCCGATCTCGCCTTGCGCGAATATGGGGCGGTGATCCCGGACTATGAGATCGTCATCTTCGATGAGGCGCACGAGCTGGAGGAGATCGCCTCCGAGTATTTCGGGGCGCAGGTGAGCAATTATCGCGTGCTGGAGTTGATCCGCGATGTCCAGAACCTTCCGCTCGCGGACCCTGTGGCCGCCAACGAACTGATGCGCATCAGCATGCGGGTCGGGCAGCGCGCCGAGAGCTTCTGGGGACACTTCCTGAACGATGGGAGACCTGAAGGGCGCTATCCGCTGGAGCCCGATCTTCTGTTTCGCTTCGAGAGCGGATCCGAAGCGGTGCAGGAAGGGGGAAGCTCCCTTTTGGAATCCCTCGAGGAATCGAAGGGGACGCTTGAGCTGACCCGCATCGGGGAGAGTTTTCTGGCTCTGCGGAACGCGCTCTCGCTTCTGGAGACGACGCTGGCGACATTGAGGGATCCTCCGCCGGAGGCTGAAGTGCTCGCGCGCCGGACGGCGCAGGTGCGCGCCGATCTGGAGTTCCTCCTGGTGCGTCGCGATCCGCATTTCGTCTACTGGTACGAACGACGCGGGCGGGGGATTTTCCTGCAGGCCACCCCGATTGATGTCTCCGAGATTCTGGCCGAACGGCTCTTCGATCGCGTGCGCACGGCGATTCTGACCTCGGCGACGTTGACCAGTGGGGGGAGCTTTCACTTCATCCGGTCCCGCCTGGGCCTGCGTGAAGCGCGCGAGCTGATCGTCCCCTCGCCTTTCGACTACATGGAGCAGACGATCCTGTATCTCCCCCCTCAGATGCCGGATCCGCGAAGTCCGGAGTTCACGGAAGCCGCCGTCCAACAGATCGTGAAGCTTCTGCACGTGACGCAAGGGCGGGCCTTTGTCCTCTGCACGGCGATCCAGCAGATGAACGAACTCTACGAACGGGTGCGATGTCGCGTGCCCTTCCCGTGTTTCGTGCAGGGGCAGGGCTCCAAGTCCGGGCTCCTGCAGCGCTTTCGCACGACGCCTCATGCGGTTCTTTTCGCGACGTCCAGTTTCTGGCAGGGAGTTGATGTGCAGGGCGACGCATTGAGCTGCGTCATCGTTGATCGGTTGCCTTTCGCTGTTCCGACCGATCCCCTGGTCGCGGCCCGCCAGCGATATATCGAGCAGAGTGGGGGAGATCCCTTTTACGACTACGCTGTTCCCCAGGCCGTCATCATGCTCAAGCAAGGATTGGGGCGGCTCATTCGAAGTCGGACGGATGTCGGCGTCCTCTCGATCCTGGACCCTCGGATTCGCACGAAAAGTTACGGAGCAATTTTCCTTCAGAGCCTCCCCCCGTGTCCGATCACGACGCATCTGGAGGACGTGCAGCGTTTCTTCGAGCGTCACACCCGGAGAGAGTGACCGCGCGCTCCCAGGAGGAGAGCATCTCCGGCCAGAGACCGCGCGCTCGCGCGAGGATCACAAGAAAACCTTCGATGGGCCTAAGACCCATCGGCCAACAGCAAAGGGGAGGAGACCATGGGAATCGTTGCCCGCTTGAAGCAATATCTCGATGAGCACAACATCTCCTATATCGCGTGCACGCATTCGCCGGCGTTCACGGCTCAGGAAATCGCCCATGCCCTGCATGTGCGCGGCCGCCAGATGGCCAAGGCCGTGATCCTCAAAGCCGACGACCGATATGTGATGGCTGTGCTCCCAGCGCATCATCGCGTGGATCTTGAGCGATTCGCCGAAGTCGTGGGAGCGGCCTCCGTGCGTCTGGCGACGGAGGCCGAGTTCAAGGATCTCTTCCCGGACTGCGAGCTTGGGGCGATGCCCATTTTCGGCAATCTCTATGGAATTCCCGTCTACGTGGCTGAGCCGTTGATGCAGGACGAAGAGATCGTCTTCACGGCAGGAACCCATACGGATTCGATCCGCATGAAGCTCTCCGATTTCCTGCGCCTGAGCGAGCCGACCGTGGCGGCATTCTCTGAAGTGGCCTGACACGTGCCGGGACTTCACGCCTCAAGCGGGGGCCGCTTTCGGTGCCAGTCGGTCTCGCGCTGATAGGCATTGGCCAGCGCGATGAGCGTCGCTTCTCCGAAGGCGCGCCCCATGAGCTGGAGCGCCGTCGGGAGTCCGGACTGTCCGAACCCATTGGGGATCGAGAGCGCCGGAACTCCCGCCGCATTGCCGGCGGGAATGAGCGGAGGGCCTCCGCCCACGCCCGGATAGGCGCGCTCGAATTCCACGCCGATCGGATAAGCGACGGTCGCCCGCGTGGGCGCGATCAGGGCATCGTATTGAGAGAGCACTTCCGCAAGCGCCTGGCGGATCCGGACGCGGATGCGTTGCGCTTGCAAGTAGTCTACGGCGAGCACCGTCATGCCCGCATATCCTCCGATCCGATCGCGGGGATTTTGCAGCTCGGCCAATCTCCCGCTCTCGATGAGGTCCAGAAAAGCACTGGCGCCCTCGGCGTTGACAATAGTCCGGACGACCTGCCCGTAGGGAAGATCCGGGAGAGCGACTTCCGGATCCACGGTGGCGTATTTTTTGAGGACGTTCACCGCTTCCTCGAAATTCTTCCGAACTTCGGGCTGCACGCGTTCCAGCGCTCCCTTGACGATTCCCAGGCGCATGCGTCGCGTCGGCAGAAGAGGCGCCTCATAGGTGAATTTCCGAGCGACGCTCGAAGGATCCTTCGGGTCTCTGCCCGAGATCGCTGCGAGCACGATCCCGCAGTCATCGGCCGTGCGGCACATGGGACCGAGCTTGTCGAGCGTCCAGCAGAGGGCCATCGCGCCGTATCGGCTCACCAGTCCATAGGTTGGGCGCAGACCCGAGACGCCGCAGAAAGCCGCTGGCGTCAGGATCGAGCCCGATGTCTCCGAACCGATGGCGAAGGCGACCAGCCCTGCCGCCACGGCTGCTCCCGATCCAGAGGAAGAACCTCCGCTCCAGTAGTCGAGGTTCCACGGCGTGCGCCCCGGTCCGGTGAACGAGGCATCGGCCGTGTTGTATCCCATTCCGCCGGCCAGCTCGACCATGGCCAGCTTGGCGACCAGGATGGCCCCCGTTCGGCGAAGACGCGCGATGACCGTCGCATCGTAGTCGAAGACCTGGTTTCGATAGGGAGCCGCTCCCCAGGTCGTGGGAATCCCTTTAGTCGCCAGCAGGTCTTTCGCTCCATAAGGGATCCCGTGCAACAGGCCGCGATAGCGTCCGCGCAGGATCTCACGTTCGGCCTGGCGGGCTTGCTCCAGAGCCTGCTCGTACGTGATCGTGACGACGGCCCCCAATTTCGGTCCGAGCTTCTCCAGGCGGTCCAGATAGACGCGGGTCAGCTCGACGGGTGAGACCTGGCGGGATCGAATGAGTCGAGCCAGTTCCCGAATGGAGAGAAACGCCAGTTCGCGATCGGACATGAGCGAACCTCCTGATCTGAAATTTCCGGGACGCTCACGGTATCGCCCGGAAGATCACGTCCGGCTCATCCGCATTGGTGAGCTTCACGCTCCGAAGGCGTTCGGCCGACCGAAGGTTCTGCTCGATCTGCCGCGCGACCTCCGCGAACTGCTCCTCGGTGAGAAACTTCCCATAGCGGGATCGCACGAACTCGCTCAAGGCCTGAGCGGCTGTCAGAGGCGCCGGCGCCTGGGGTTTGAACAGTCTGATGTGCCAGATCTTGATGATCTCCCGCGGCTCTTCGGGCTCCTTGGGGAGAGCCGTCGAGGGGAGAAGAGCCGTGGCGGCGACACTCTTGAGAAAGTGTCGTCGCGTCGCGCGCGTCCGCTTCTTCGCCATATTCTCCTCCTTTCCGTCAGGGGTGGATGTCGGGAGTATTATTTTCGGATGGCTCTTTGAACGCAAGGGCATGTTAAAAGATTTCATCGCCTGCTGATTGCCGATGTTCTCGCACATAGTATATCATTCGAGCCGAAGCTCGGCGCGATCTCAGGATGGAGAGAGGGCATGGACGGCCGCAGGCGAGCCGATCTCGTGAGAGCGCGATCGTGAGGGGGGCGCGATGGGGAGGCTGCAGCCCGGAACGATTCTCTCCCATTATCGGGTTGACGCCTGGATTGCCCGCGGGGGAATGGCGGAGGTGTATCGCGCCGTGGATGTGCGTCTAGGACGCACGGTCGCGATCAAGGTCCTGGCTCCTTCGCTCACGGCGGATCCGGAGGCGCGGCGCCGTTTCTTCCGCGAAGCGCGCGCAGCTTCGGCCCTGAGCCACCCCAATATCTGCGCGATCTACGAGGTCGGGGAAGTCGGGGAGGTGATCTTCATCGCCATGCCCTACATCTCGGGCCGAACGTTGAGGGAGCTTCTCGAAGAGGGACCTCTGCCCCCCGAGCGAGCGCTCGCCTATGCCCTGGACATCGCCGATGCCCTGGAAGAGGCGCACCGTCAGGGGATCATCCATCGGGACATCAAACCGTCCAATGTCATCGTGGATGAGCGCGATCGCGCGATCGTCCTGGATTTCGGTCTGGCCAAGCGTGTGCCTTCGGAGAATCGCCATCCGGAAGAGGCGATGGGACTTTCGCAGATCACGGCGACGTCAGCGCTTGTGGGGACGACCCCCTACATGTCGCCCGAGCAGATTCGCGGAGAACCTCTGGACGCGCGGAGCGACATCTTCTCCTTCGGCACATTGCTTTATGAGCTGCTCACGGGGCGACGTCCTTTTGTGGGAGCGACGGATGTCGAGGTGCTTCATGCGATTCTTCATGATGAGCCGGAGCCGATGAGCGCGCTCAATCCGAGCGTGGATTTCGAGCTGGAGCGGATCGTTCGGAAGGCGCTTCGGAAGAGTCCCGCGGATCGGTACCAGACGATTTCGGAGATGAAGGAGGATTTGGTCGCGTTCGCTCGCGAGAAGGGATATACCGTGAGTGGACTTCGCATCGTCTCTCTGACTCCCACTCGAATCGTTCGCGAGCGGAAGCTCGGGCGCACTCTCCGGCGCATTTTCGGGACGTGGGCACTTGGTTTTGTGGGGCTTAGCCTGATCGTGGGGGCGGTCCTCTGGCTCTCGCAGCGCTCGGGAGATCACGAGGGAACGGACTGGGTCTCCTCCTTATCGCACGTCTCGGTCGCGAGCTGGAAGAACGAACCGGGCGAGACCCCTCCGCGCGCTCGATTCTCGCCGGATGGGAAGATGATCGCCTTCATCTCCCGAAAGGGGGGATATCCGGACCTCTGGGTTCAACAGACGCGCGGAGGAACGGCCATTCAAATCACGCGGGACGAGTGGGCGGATCGCTCCCCTCTCTGGTCGCCGGATGGAGAGCAGATCGCCTTCTTATCCGATCGCGAGGGGGAGTTGGGGATATGGGTGATCCCGGCGCTGGGAGGAGTCCCAAGGCTGCTTCACGTCCTCTCCCGGGGAGCGTCCGCGCGCTTGAGCCCGACGAACCTGGTCGCCTGGTCGAGTCGGCGGAACGTCATCTATTACGAGGCCCAGCGGAACCTCTATGCTTTCGATCTTTCCGCGGGTCAGGCGAAGGCGCTGACCTCTTTCGATCCTCAGACGGCGCGCGTTGCGGATTTCAGCCTCTCGCCGGACGAACGCTTCCTCGCTTATGTGGATGTTCAGGAGGGACAAGCCGATGTGTGGGTGCTCCCCCTGTCCGGAGGGGAGCCCATGCGCGTGACCCGGAGTCCGGAGGAGGAGCGATTCCCGATCTGGCATCCCGATGGGCGACGTCTTCTCTATTCGTGTAAATGGGGTGAGATCTACCAAATCTGCCTCGTGGACGTGCGGGACCGGATGCCTCGGCGTCTCACCTCAAGCGATGCGGACCTTTTCGTCTCGGATATCTCGGCGGAGGGGCATCGCGTGCTCTACTCGCTCTCGAAGGATGACTCCGACATTTGGGGAGTGAGCCTTCGAACGGGGGAAGAATTTCAGGTGACGACGGAGATCGGTCTGGAGCTGTGGCCGGACGTCTCTCCTGACGGACGCGCGCTCGCCTTTCAGGTGAAAGAGGAGTCGAGCGCCGGGGGAGATCTCTTTCGGTCTCGTATCGTCGTGCGAGAGCTGAGAGCTGAGGGGATGCCGATCCGCTTCACAACATCGGGGTTTGATCCCTGCTGGTCGCCCGATGGTCGGCATCTGGCTTTCATGCGCCAGGGATCGGGAGGGCATCTCGATCTTTGGATCGTTCCGGCCTCCGGAGGGGGCGAGAGGCGCGTGACAACCGGAGGGGTATATCACGGGGGATATGGGCTTTTGCCTTTCCATCGGCTGCAGACCCGAGACTTCACCTGGTCTCCCGATGGTCGCTGCCTCGCCTATTCCTCCGCCCGGACAGGGGCTTCGAACATTTGGATCGCCACGCTCGACCCGCCCCAGGAGCACGCCGTGACGGAGAACGCGGATCGTGCGCTCTCGTTCTTCTGTCCGATCTGGGCTCCTGATGGACGCCGCCTCGCTTTTGTCTCCGAGGCGCGAACGGCGACGTCTGTGCCGTGGACGGTGTGGGTGGGCGAAAGGGATCGAAAAAGACCGATCGCTCTCTTTCAGAGTCGCGATGTCGTGCGGCTTTTGGGATGGACGCCGGCGGGCGATGCGGTGCTGGTCGCGCTGGGCGAAGGACCTCGCCTCTCCGCTCAGGCCATGCGAGAAGTTCGCCTCTATCGCGTGTCTGTTCCCGGAGGGAGAGTGCATCCCCTGGGTCGTCTCGCAGCCACCAGTCTGGTGTCCCTTCGCCTCTCGCCCGATGGGCGCGCGATCGCTTATGTTTCCCACGCGGATGGGCGGGATAATCTCTGGGTCCTTTCGGTCCGGGGAGGGCCCGCGATGAAGAAGACCGAGAATCGGGACGCCCGGGTCTACTTCTCCACTCCCGCGTGGTCTTCGGATGGGAAGGTCCTGTACTATGGGAGGCAGGAAAGCTGGAGTGTGATCAAGATGATCGAGAACTTCCCGTGAGAGGAGGATCATGAGAAAGACGAGAAAAGAGAACCCGCTTCGTGTTCGCCTTCTGATGAGACGGCCCGGGAGGAAGCGAAAGGGCGGGGAGGCCGCTGTGGAGCTTCCCGCGTTCCTGAAGGAAATGGCGGTGAAGAATCGGTGGGACCAGTGGGATCTCCAGGTGCGGGAGCTGCGCGGTGAGGACTTTGCTCCCTACATGCGTCTTCGGGAGGTGTTGGCTGCTTTCGAGCATCTGGCCGTCCGCCATTTCCTGGCCGGCAGGACGCCGGAGCAGAGAGCGCGACGAGCGGCCGCGCTGGAAAAGCGCCTGCGGGCGATCTTGCGCGAGACCCTCGGTGTGGATGGGATCTGTCCCATCGGATATTGCGAGTGCGATGGGATGTGTCTGCCCTGTGGGCTGTGTCTTGAGAAGATGTGAGCACCTGGGGGGAGAGAGCGACGAATCTTCTTCGCGAAGCTCGATGGGCGCTCGAGCAATTGGAGCGGCGCATCAGTTCGGCCCTGGGCGGGCGCCTCTCGGAGGCCGAGGCGAAGAACGTGTTGAGCGCTGTCGGGAGGATCATCCAGCGCGTTCGAGCTGATGAGCTGCAGAAGCTCGATCAGGCGCTTGTCGAGCTTCACGCGCATGTGCGGGAGAGCCGTCTGGGACGGATAGCCCGGCAGTTGGCTGAGCTGTATGTCGGCAGCTCTTCCACCGAAGACTTCCTCGAGCGGACAGCCGATCTCTTGCTGGCCGAGACGAGATCCGAACGCATCCTTGTGGTCCTTTGTCCCGGAGGAGTGCGGGTCGGAACGAGCGCGGTGTCGGCCGAGCGTGTCCTTTTAGCCTGCGCTCGGAATTTTCGTTCCGCCGACCTCTCGGCCGAAGAATACGGGTTCAGTCGCACGCTTCTTGGGCGCGCGCTCTCGTGCGGGGAGACTCTTCTGGTCCGCGACGCGCTCTCGGATCCTTCGTATTCGCAGGAGACGAGCGTTGTGCAGCGAGGGATACGCTCGGCGCTTGTGGCTCCGTTCACCATCGAGGGCGTGAGCTTCGGAGCACTCTATCTGGAGAACGATTCCGTCGCGGCGATGTATTCGGAGGAGGATCGGGAGTTCCTCGCCGGCGTCGCGCGGGTGCTGGCCGCTTATCTGGAGGCGGCCGATCGCGTGCGCGTGGCCCTGGCGGCGCGCGAGGCGTTCTCGCGCGCGCCCCTCGGCGAAGGACTGCGCGATCTGGTGGGGATCAGTGCCGGATGGCAGAGAGTCGTGCAGATCGCCCTTCAGGTCGCTCCTTCGGATGCGACCATCCTCATCGAGGGGGAATCCGGGACGGGCAAGGAGGTGCTCGCGCGGGCCATTCATGCCGCGAGCCCGCGCGCGTCTCGCCCTTTTGTCGTCGTCAATTGCGCGGCTCTGCCGGAAACTCTGGTCGAATCGGAACTCTTCGGCTATGAGCGGGGAGCGTTCACCGGAGCCGTCGAGCGCCGCCTCGGTCGTTTCGAGCTGGCCCATCAGGGGACGATCTTCCTGGATGAGGTCGGCGAGCTGCCGCTGCCAGTTCAGGCGAAGCTGCTTCGCTTCTTGCAGTTTCACGAGTTCGAGCGGCTGGGCGGAGGGAAGCCGATCCGCGTGGACGTGCGCGTCATCGCGGCCACAAGCCGCGTGCTCTCCCAGATGGTCGCCCAGGGGCAATTCTCCGAAGCCCTCTATTACCGATTGAGCGTCATTCCGATCCGCCTCCCTCCGCTTCGCGAACGTCCGGAGGACATCCCTCTGCTGGCGCTTCACTTCCTGAAGAAGTACGCTTCGGCGGCCGGTCGTCTGACCTTGCGCTTTCATCCTGAGGCTCTGCTGGCCTTGCAGGACTATGCCTTCCCGGGCAATGTGCGCGAGCTGGAGAATCTCGTTCAACGGCTCGTTCTGCTGGCCCCGACCGATGAGATCCGCCTGTACGATCTGCCGGAAGCCATCGTCGGGCGGCGCATGCGCGCCCTCGATGTGGAGAAGAATCCGTTCCGCGCGTTCATACGAACTCCTCCGGTTGATAAGGAAGACCTGGAGCGTCGTCGCCGGGCGATCTTGAGGATCGCGCGCACGTATATCGCCGAACTGGAAGAAGAGCTGATCGAACGAGCGCTGGAGAAAGCCCGGGGGAATATCGCGGAGGCGGCGCGGCTCTCGGGATTGCATCGTTCGGCATTCTATCGAAAGAAGCGCCGGTTGCCTTCCTCCTCCGCGTCGGGTTCGGACCCGGAGAGAGGCGCCTGAGGCGGATTCCAGCCTCTTGCTTTCTTTCGGCTGACCGTATATCTTTTCCCACCGGGAGGACGGGGCAGACGGGAAAGCGCGACTGCGGTGTTTCCCAAGTCTTTCCTGCAGAGGAGACCATTTCTGCAGGGAGGGAAGGAAGATGTGTCGGAGGAGATTTTTCACCCGGTGGGGAATAGGAGTCCTCTGCCTCTCTGTCCTGAGCGCAGAGACTCTTTTGCACGCAGCGGTCGGTCACACCTCATCTCAACCGGTGAGGGAGTCCACGGCCCGAATTCATCGGGACGAGTATGGCCGGCCGAGCATTGAGGCAGAAAATGCGTATGACCTCTTCGAAGCGTATGGCTATGCGGTCGCCCAGGATCGGCTCTGGCAACTGGAGGTCTTCCGGCGCGCTGCGCGAGGACGTCTGGCCGAAGTCCTGGGCGATTTTGTGACGAGCGTCGAGGTGAGAGGACCGATCGGGCTGGTGGAGTTGGACATCGAGCAGCGCCAGCACGGATACACAGAGGCGGAATATCAGGCGATGTACGACGCCCTGCCCGATTTCGCGCGACTCGCCATCGCCGCCTATCGGGATGGGATCAATCGGTATCTGGACGAGGCGCGACAGGATCCGCGCCGGAAACTGCCCTGGGAATTTCACGTCCTGGGGTATTTCCCGGAGCCGTGGACAGTCACCGATTCGATCGCCATCTGCCGATTGGCCGTGCGGATCTTCGGGGAGCGCGGAGGGCGCGAGCTGCGGAATCTCGTCCTCTATCAGCACCTGGTGAAACGCCACGGGGAGGAGATCGGGGGGGAGATCTTCGATGATGTGCGCTGGCTCAATGATCCGGAAGCGCCGGTGACCGTGCCGGTCGAAGACTATGCGCTCGAACATCCCCCGCTCTCAGAGCACGCGGTTTGGCCCGGATCGCGACGCCGATCTCCGCGCTTCTCCTTCTATCGCTGGTTCCCCGATTTTCGCCGCTTTCTTGCCGCGTATGAGAAATGGCTAGAGCGGCGTCGCGCGCTCTTTCGCTGGTTGGGACTGCCCATCAAGTTCGGGAGCTTCGGATTCGTCATCGCGGGGAAGAACTCTCAGACAGGGCGTCCTCTCCTTCTTGGCGGGCCGCAGATGGGGTTCCTCTATCCGGATATCGCGCATGAGGTTCACCTGAAAGCCCCGGGATGGCACGTGACGGGGATGGCCTTCGCCGGAGGGCCGGCCGTCTTGGTCGGGCATAACGAGCGGATCGCCTGGACGACGACCAGTGGGCCCGGCGACAATACGGACCTGTACGTCGAGCAGTTGAATCCCAATGATCACGAAGAGTATCTCTATCAGGGGACGTATCGGCGAATGGAAGTGCGGGAGGAAACCATCGCGATTCGGACCTCTCCTCTGGGCTTCCCGTGGCGCGCGACCAAGAAGGTGACGATTCGCGTCCGGAGGACGGTTCATGGGCCCGTGCTCTTTGTGGATGAGGCGAACCACGTCGCCGTATCCATCAAGCGCGCTCACTGGATGCGGGAGACGGAAACGTGGGTGGGATTTCTGGAGATCAACCGCGCTCAGAACCTGGAGGATTTCGAGCGCGCGATTCGTCGGATTCCCACATCGCATCACTTCCTCTACGCGGATGTCGAAGGAAATATCGCGTACTGGCTCGCCGGCTGGATCCCCATTCGTCCAGCCGCCTACGATCCGCGCCTTCCCTTGCCGGGGACGGGAGAGGCCGAGTGGGAAGAAGAGGTCCGTCCTCAACCCCATGTCCGAAATCCGCAGCAGGGATGGCTCGCGAATTGGAATAACAAGCCGACGGTTGATTTCGAGAATCCCGACGATGTGCTCTTCGGAAAGCAGCATCGCGTCCTGCGGATCATGAGTGTGCTCGCCGAACCGATGAGATTTCTCAGGCAGAGTCATCCGCAGCAGGCCGATGGGCGGTTCGCCGTGGAGGATCTGGTGGAGATTGAGAAAGACATCGCGCGCTTTGACGACACGGGGCCGAAGACGGAATTCCTCAACGACTATCTCCTGGAAGCTCTCCAAAGGGCTGCGGCGAGTGATCCCCTGCTGGGCGCGATCGCGGATCTTTTGCGGCAGTGGGATGGAGCGCTCTATGCGGATGCCTCGTCTTCGCCGATGGTGAATCCCGCCTATGTGATCTTCGAGGCCATTGTGCGGCGCTTGCTCAAGAACACATTCGCTGATGAATTGGGGGAGGATTTCCTTTCAGAAGTCACGCTCAACACCTGGCTCCACGTCTTGGAGCGCCCCCCTTCGGGAGCTTCCTCGGGGCACGATTATCTCAACGGGGCCGATGGGCGCGACGTCATCGTCCGGAGTGTTCGAGAGGCCGTCGAGGAGCTAGCGCACACGTACGGTCCGACATGGATGGCGCCCTGGATCCAGCGCGAGAAGATCTCGTTTCGGCATCTCTTCGGGTTTCAGGTGGGGCCCTCTCTTCCGAAAGCGAATCGCGCGACGTACACGCAGATCGTGGAGCTGACGAATCCTCCGCGGGGGTGGAACCATCTCCCTTCTGGGCAGAGCGCCTTCATCCCCTCCAGTGGGCTCTTCCCCTGGTTTCCCATCCTCGGTCCGAAGCTCTATGACCAGCGCGCGCTCTTCCGCGAATTCGACCTCAAGCCCATGCCCTTTTGAAACGCTGGCGAAGAAAGCGGTTGACGAATGGCAGAAGATGTGATACTCTAACCTGCCTGATGATGAGGATAGTGTCCATTGCAAAAGGACCAGCGGTCCGGATGCAGCAAGGCGTGTGTCTCCTCCACCCCATGAACGCTATAAAGCGTTTCAAGCGCCAGGGGCTCGATCCTCCTCTGCCTGAGGGAGCACAGTAGCTCCGCTCAGGCGGGCGTGGGATCGGGCCCCTCGAAACCCTCGGTTTCGAGGGGTTTTTTATTTGTGGAGGGAGGGACGATGCGAATTGCGCTCATCGGATACGGTCAGATGGGACAAGAGGTCGAGCGAGCCGCTCGGGAAGCCGGGATTGAGGTCGGACCCGTTTTCACGTCGCGGACGAATCCGGAAGGGCAGGGATTGACCCCGGAGGCCTTGCGCGACGTGGATGTGTGCGTGGATTTCTCCCGACCGGATGCGGTCATGACGAACATCTCTCGGGTGGCCGCGGCGGGCAAGCCGATGGTCGTCGGCACGACGGGATGGTACGCTCACCTGGAAGACGTCCGCTCCCTGGTCGAGCGCGCGGGAATCGGATTCGTCTACGGGCCGAACTTCTGCGTGGGAGTCAACCTGCTTTTCCGCTTGGTGGCTTATGGGGCGCGTCTGTTTCGGAACCTGGCCGACTTCGATCCCTACGTCCTCGAATGGCATCATCGGCGGAAGGCCGATCACCCGAGCGGCACGGCGCTCCGGCTGGGAGAGATTTTGCTTGAGCATCTGGAGAGGAAGACGCATCTGGTCACGCAGCTTGAGGGGCGTATTCCCCCGGAGGGGATCAGCGTCGCTTCGATTCGCGCCGGAGCCCAGCCGGGGATGCATCGCGTGGGATTCGACGCGCCGTTTGAGACGCTGGAGATCACGCATACGGTTCGCCATCGGCGGGCGTTCGCCGTGGGAGCCCTCTGGGCCGCTCGCTTCGCCCAGCAACATCGGGGATTCTTTTCGTTCGAGGAGGTCTTAGATCACTTTCTTCAAGGAGGAGGCCTATGAATGGAGTGAGCCGATTTCGAGGATGCTTCGTGGCCCTGGTCACGCCTTTTCGACGCGATGGGCAGGTGGACTACGAACGATTGGATGCGCTTGTGGACTTTCAGCTCGCGGCGGGAACGGATGGGATCGTCCCTTGCGGGACGACCGGCGAGAGCGCCACAGTGCATCCGGACGAGCAGCGCCAGATCATTCGTCGCGTCGTCGAGCGGGTGCGCGGGCGCGTACCCGTGATCGCCGGAGCGGGAACCAATTCGACCGAAGAAGCCGTCGCGCTGGCCCAGGAGGCCGAAGCCGCCGGAGCGGACGCGCTTCTCTCGGTCACTCCCTATTACAATCGGCCGACGCCGGAGGGACTCTATCAGCATTTCCGCGCGATCGCCGAGGCCGTGCGCCTTCCCGTGATCCTGTACAATGTGCCGAGCCGGACCGGATGCAACCTGGATGTGGGAACCGTCCTGCGTCTGGCCGAGATTCCGAACATCATCGGAATCAAAGAGGCCTCGGGGAATCTGGAGCAGATCATGGAACTTCTGCGCGTTCGTCCGCAGGGGTTTCTGGTTCTCTCCGGAGACGATGCGTGGACGTTACCCATTCTGGCACTTGGGGGGGATGGAGTGATCTCCGTCATCGCCAACGAGACGCCGCGGGAGATGCGGGAGCTGGTCGCGGCGGCGCTGGAGGGGGATTTCGAGCGGGCGCGCGCGCTGCACTTTCGGCTGTTACCGCTCATGCGCGGAAATTTCCTGGAGACGAATCCCATCCCCGTCAAGGCGGCCTTGGCGATGATGGGATTGATCGAGGAAAATTATCGCCTGCCGCTCGTTCCGCCTCGCGCCGAGACGCGCGAGCGGCTGAGGCGAATCCTTGCGGATCTGCATCTGATTCCGAGCGAGGTGGTGCATGGAGCGGTCGCAGCTGAGAGCTGAGATCGAACGCCTCTTCGAAGCGCCTCTGGAAGAAGCGCGGCGGGACGGCCGCCCGATCTTCGAGGAGTTCAAGCGGCAGCTCAACGAAGGGCGGATTCGGGCGGCCGAACCACGTCAGGGACGCTGGATCGTCCACGCCTGGGTGAAGAAGGGGATTCTGCTGGGATTCCGCATCGGGGAGTTGACCGAATACGAGATCGGCGGAATCTTCCGATTTTCGGACAAGGAGACGTATCCGCTGAAGGAGCTTGAGGGAGCGCGGCGGGGAATTCGCGTCGTGCCGGGAGGGACGGCGATTCGCGACGGCGCCTATATCGCTTCGGGCGTGGTCATCATGCCTCCCTCCTACATCAACGTGGGGGCCTATGTGGACGAAGGCGCGATGGTGGATTCCCATGTCCTGGTCGGCTCCTGCGCGCAAATTGGCCGGCGCGTCCACCTGAGCGCCGGAGCGCAGATCGGGGGTGTGCTGGAGCCGCCTGGAGCCTGGCCTGTCATTATCGAAGACGAAGTGCTCGTCGGGAGTCAGTGCGGCGTCTTCGAAGGGACCATCGTGCAGCGACGAGCCGTCTTGGGCGCAGGAGTGATCCTCACGCGCTCGACGCCCGTTTACGATATTGTGCGCGAGACGGTGTATCGTGGGACAGCCGAGGAGCCTCTGGTCATTCCGGAAGGAGCTGTCGTCGTTCCGGGAACGCGGCCAATTCCCGGGGACTTCGCGCGCGCGCATGGGCTTTCGCTCTCGACGCCGATCATCGTGAAATATCGCGATGAGCGGACGGACGCACGAACGGCTCTGGAGGAGATCCTTCGCATGAGCTGAGGCACTTCAGAGGCATCCCGCGCGTGGGGATCCCGGCGGAATCCCATCAAGCCGAAGGGATGCCCGCATTCTGATCGCGAGGGAAGATGGAGCCGGACATCGCAGCGGCCACGGATTTCGTGCGCACTCTGGAAGCCCGGTTAGGGCCGGGACGGCTGCGCCATCGCGAACGATTGGCTCCCTATGTCAATTGGCGCGTGGGGGGACCGGCCGAGTGGTTCTTCATCGCCCGCACACGAGAGGAGGTGATCGAGGCTGTCCGTCTGGCCCGCCAGGCACATGTTCCGGTGACGATCCTTGGATACGGAGCCAACGTTCTGGTCTCCGATGCCGGCGTCCCGGGACTCGTCATCCTGAATCGCGCCGAGAATGTGGAGGTTCGCGGAGAGGAGATTCACGCCGATTCGGGGACCAATCTCGTTGCGCTGGCGCGGCGTGCCTGCGAGGCCGAAATCGGAGGCTTCGAGTTCCTCGTCGGCATTCCCGGAACGCTCGGCGGGGCGATCGTCGGGAATGCGGGGACCCGCGAGCAGTGGATCAGTGAGCGCGTCCTTGAAGTCGAAGGGATAGATGAGTGCGGTCACGTGCGCACATGGCCGTCGGAGGCGCTTGAATTCGGCTATCGCCGGAGCCGATTTCAGCGGACCGGCGAGATCGTGCTCGGTGCGCGACTGAAGGGGTACCGAGCGGATCGCTCCCGCATCGAAGCGACGATGCGGGAGATGCTCGACGCGCGACGGCATCAGCCCTCGGGACCGAGCACGGGTTCCGTCTTCAAGAATCCGCCCGGTGACTACGCAGGACGTCTCATTGAGGCGTGTGGATTGAAAGGGTACCGTGTCGGCGGAGCGAAGATCTCCGAGCAGCACGCCAACTTCATCCTCAACGTGGGCGGAGCGACGGCGCGTGACATTCGTGCGGTGATCGAACGGGCGAAGGCGGCCGTCCGGGAGCGGTTCGGCATCCTGCTGGAAGAGGAAATCCAATACGTGGGCTTATGGGATCGGTGAGATGGAGAATTCGAGGTGGGCGGCCGCTTGTGGGGCGCATCCCCGTTGGCGGAGCGAAGAACACCGCCTTCAAGGCGATGATCGCCGCGCTTTTGGCCGATGAGCCCAGCGTCCTGGAGAATGTCCCCGAGGTCGAGGATGTGCGTCTGGTCGCGCAGACCATTGAGTCTCTGGGGGGGAGCGTGGAGCGCCTCGATCTCACGACGTGGGTCCTCGATCCGCGCCCTCTCCGGAGTTCGTGCGTGGAGGCCTGTCCCGTGGCACGGACGCGCGCTTCGCCCTTGCTGATGATTCCGCTGCTTGTGCGCTTCGGTGAAGCGACGGTTCCTTTGCCCGGAGGAGACCGGATCGGGCGCCGTCCTCTGGATCGTCTTCTGGCCGGAATCGTGGCCCTGGGCGCGGAGGTGGAGCAGCAGCCGAATCATCTCCATGTGCGCGCCGAGCGACTTCGGGGAACGCGCTATCGCTTTCCGAAGAACACGCACACAGGGACTGAGGCGATGCTTCTGGCCGCCGCGCGCGCCGAGGGGGAGACCGTCCTGGAGAATGCGGCGCAAGAACCTGAGGTGGATGACCTCATCGTCTTCCTCAACGCGATGGGAGCGCGCATCCGGCGCGTGGACGCCAGAACCATTCTCATCTCCGGAGTTCCGCGGTTGCGCGGCGCGCGTCATCGGGTGATGCCGGATCGAAACGAAGCCGTCACGTTCGCCTGCGCGGCCCTGGTGACGCAAGGGGAGATCGCGATCGAAGGCGTGCGGATGCCGGACGTACACGCCTTCGCCGCCGTCCTGGACGAAATCGGAGCCGGGTCGGCGTGCCTCGGGACGACGTGGCGCGTCTGGCATCGCGGTCCACTGCGCCCGACGGTCATCCGGACGGCGCCGCATCCGGGATTCATGACCGATTGGCAGCCGCTCATCGCTCCCGTGCTCACGCAGGCTCAGGGGGTGAGCGTCATCCATGAGACCGTCTTCGAGGATCGTTTCCATTACGTGCGAGAGTTGCAGCGCATGGGCGCGCAGATCGAATTCTTCAATCCCGAGGTCGAAGATCCCGACGCCGTGTACAACTTCAACCTCGAGGACGATCGCCCGGAGTTCTTCCACGCCATTCGGATCTTCGGTCCGACGCCGCTGCGCGCCGCTTCGGTTCGAGCGGCCGACATTCGGGGAGGGGCTGCGCTCGTTCTGGCCGCTCTGGCGGCGCGCGGGGAGAGCGTGGTCGAAGGCATCGAGCATCTGGAGCGAGGGTACGGTCAGCTCGATCTGGCGCTGCGTTCTCTGGGAGCGGAGATCGAAAGAGAAGAGCTATGAAGGGGGGCGCCGTGAGCGCCTTTCCGGACGCGACTGCAAAAGGGTTTTCGCCCCGCGGGGGATCGGGCTCGGGAGTTCGCCCGATCCCCTCATCGCGCGAGTTCGTTCACGGCTTCGAGGAAGCGGCGGGAGGGTCGGTGTCCCACCAGTACTGTTTCTCCAGCTTCCGAGGAACGGGCCAGATCTGATCCAGCGTATCGCCTTCAAAGAGGAAGCCGTTCTTCATGACATAGCGAATGCTCACGGTGTGACGAATATCCACCAGAGGGTTTTTGTCGAGCACGATGAGGTCGGCGAGCTTGCCGACCTCCAGCGATCCGATGTCCTGCTGCAGTCCGATCGCTTCCGCGCCAAAAAGAGTCGCGACCTTCAGGGCTTCATGCGGTGACATCCCGCCCGAGGCGATGCTCCACAACTCCCAGTGAGCGCCAAGACCCTGAAGTTGCCCGTGGCTTCCCAGGCACACGCGACCGCCGGCTCGGACGATCGCCGCGCAGGCGCGCGCGATCCCCACATGGCCATACTCCTCGGTCAGGAACCACTGCCGCCGGCGTCGGACCATGGTATCGAGCAGCTCGTGGGGGATGAAGCGGCGCAGTTTCGCATTCCCGTGTACATCCTCCGATTGGAAGTAGTAGTTCTCCGTCCACGGGGCTCCGTAGGCCACCAGGATCGTCGGCGTGTAGAACGTCTTCGTCCGGGCGACGAGTTCGATGACATCTTTGTAGAGGGGTTGGAGCGGGAACGCGTGCTCCTGCCCGGAGAAGCCATCGGCGATCTGCGTGAGATCGAGCTTCATGTCGAGCGCTCCTTCGGTCGTCGGCGTGATCCCCAACTCTCGGCAGGCTATCGCGACCCATTGGCGTACGATGCGGTCTCCGGCCACATACTGTTTCAGCGTGTTGGTCTGATAGGCTTCTTTGTACCTTTTGAGGAACGCGCGGGTGGCTTCCAGGTCATCCAGCCCGGAGCGGGAGAAGACGCCGGGTCCGGTCGAGAAGATGCGCGGTCCGAGGATCTCTCCGGCTTCGACCAGGTCGGCGTAGGCGAAGACGTCGGTCGTGCCGCTTTGCGGATCGCGCGTGGTGGTGACGCCGTAGGCGAGATTGGCCAGATATTGCCAGACTTGCGTCTGATGCACGCCGCGAGGTGGCCACATGTGAGCGTGAACGTCCACGAATCCGGGGATGATCGTCTTGCCGCTCACGTCCAGGACGCGAGCTCCGGCCGGAATGGGCACTTTGTCTTTGGGCCCGATCGCAGCGATGCGGTTGCCTGTGATGACGATGTCTCCCCGTTCGATGACCTCATCCCCTCGCATCGTGATGAGCCGAGCGCCGCTCAGAACGATCGTCCCTGTTGGTCGCGCCCGTGGGACTTCGACGACCACATCGGCCGACTCCGGTTTCTCGGCCCTGAGATCTTGCCGGTAAAATTTCGCTCCCCAGGACCATGTCACCGTCTTCCCATCCGGGAGCCAGTTGAGATAATCTCCTCCTTCGAGGGAGATTCGCTTGACCGGCACGGCTGATTGCCCGTTGGGCGTGATCGTGATGGTGATCGTTTCCCGACCGGCTTTGGGGACGGAGACCACGTAGAGTTTATTTTGCAAGCTCACCAGGGCGCGCTCTCCGTCCGGGGAGATTCGGATCTCTTCGGCATCGGGAGGGAAGGGACCTGGGGCCGAGCCGCGGACGCGGAAGTGCGTGCGCCGATCCAGGCCATCCAGTCGGAGCGAGACCAGCCCGCGCGCCGTCGTCAGATAAATGCGATCCGGCTCGCGGCCGAAGTGCGGCGAGCGTCCGTCCTGAGCCGGACCAATGAGCGTGGAGTCTCCTCCCTCGGCGGGAATCCAGCGGAGGTCTAACCCAATCGCGGGAGCAATCCCGCTGACCTCAGCGATGGCCTCCTCTTCCGGCAGAAGATCCCCGCGATGAGATCTGGCCGCATGGAGATCGGCGTAGAGTTGTTGATGTGTCGGGCCCGAAAGGAAGATGATCCTGGACCCGTCGGGCGAGTAGACCGGCGAGGAATAGTAAGCGGGACGTCGCGTCAGAGGCTCCGGAGGCGAGCTTCCGTCGGCCGCGGCGCGAAAGATATGCCCCCCCTGTGGGGACCAGGTCACATAGGCGATGTAGCGGCCATCCGGAGACCAGGTGGGCATGAATTCACCCACGGAGGAATTCGTCAGCCGCCGCGGCGTTCCCGAAGGCCATTCCATGATCCAGATTTTGTTGAACGCGCTGAAGGCCAGGCGTCGGCCATCGGGAGAGAGAACGGGCCAGCGGATGAGACGCGCGCGCACCATGGGGCTGTCGTCCACGCGAGATGGAAAATAGATGCGCGGCCCGATCTCCGCTTCGACTCGGGCCTGGAAGGGAATGAGCGTGCGCTGCCCGGTCTCGAAATCAACGCGCCAGATCTTCCCTTCGATCGGGACGACGAGCGCCCGCCCGTCGGGCAGAAAGGCATAACCGGGCATCGTGTCGCGCGTCGCCCGGGATTCCTGATCGTCGCGCGTGACCGGGTAGATGAGCCAGCGCTCCTCGCCCGTTTCCAGATCGCGCACGCGCAAGCCGGTCCCGGTCTCATGGCGCGTGGCGTAGACGAGCTTCTTGCCGTCCGGGGAAAGGACCGGTCGCATGGCACTTCCTTGAGCGTTGGTGAGAGTCGTTGTCTCCCCGGTCTCCCGATCGAAGCGGACGATCTGCCAGATGGGGAACATGGTATTATAGGTGAATGCTCCGGTGCGCACGGCGTAGTAGATGTATCGTCCATCGGGCGAGACGACGGCGCCCAATTTATTCTGGCGCGGTCGGGCGGGCTCTTGGGATCCCGGCTCGGGCAGAGGGGGATCGGGCGGCCCAATCTGGACCCCCGTCCCTCCCTCCACATGGTACATCCACAGCGAAAATGTCCCGATCGGATCGCTGGAACGGGAGACGATGATGTACTGGCCATCGGGAGTCCAGGTGGGCGACGCGAACATCTGGTTCCGCCCTTTGGTCACCGGCCGGGGATCGGATCCATCGGTCCGGGCGATCCACACGTTCTCCGCCCCGCTGCGGTCGCTCAGGAAAACGATCTTCGTCCCATCCGGGGAGAATTTGGGCTGGCTCTCAAACGACATCTCTCCGAGAATTCGCCGAGCCTCTCCCCCGATGATGGGCACCATGTAGATGTCGCCCAGAAGATCGAAGACGATCGTTTGTCCGTCAGGAGAGACGTCGAGCGACATCCATGTTCCCTCGTCGGTCGTGAACTCGATCTTCTCGGTCGGCTTGAGGGGAAGCTCTTCCTCTTTTTTCTTCTCTTCCGATTTCGGCTCCTGAAGCGGAGTCCCGGCGGGCAAAGAGAAGACCGAGATCGCTTCCAGAAAGAGGAGAGGGGCCAGGGAAAGGCGAAGGATCCTTCGCAGCGACTTCCGCATATGTCGTCCTCCTTTGAAGGAATTTCGGGCTCTCAGAGTATCAAGCGCGCGCAGAAGAGTCAAATTCGCGGGATCCGAAGAGGCTGGCGGAAAGCGGAATCCTGCTCCACGCAGTCCGTCCTTGGATTGGCCTCGCGCCGTTTGATAAGATTATCGCTTCATCACCTCGGATAGGGAGGCGAGGATGGACGAGAGAGCACGGAAGACCGCATTGCGGATGATCCCGTATGGGCTTTATGTTCTGACATCGCGTTCCGCGGAAGGGACGGCGGCTGCGACGGTCAACTGGGTGACGCAAGCCTCTTTCGAGCCCCCTCTTGTCGTTGTCGGCGTGAAGACGGATTCTCGCATCTACGCCGTGCTGCGATCCGCGGGGAGCTTCGCTCTGAACATGCTCGGGAAAGATCAGGGGGACATCGCCTACACGTTTTTCAAACCGGTCGAGAGCGATGCGCAGCAAATTGGCGGGCAGCCATATCAGGTGGGGGTGACCGGAAGTCCCCTTCTCCACGCTGTTCCGGCCTTCGTCGAGTGCCGGGTCGTGGACATTCTGGAGCGCGGAGATCATGCCGTGGTCGTCGGGGAAGTCGTTGAAGCGGGCGTGCGACGCGAGCCCGAAGGAAGGCCCGACGAGGCCATCCTCTGGTTGAAGGACCTCGGTCCGAAGATCTTCTACGGAGGTTGACGCGGAAGGGGATCTCCGCAGGACGAGGTTCACCGATCGGAGTGCCGCGCGGGGACCAGGATGCGGCCCGGGCGCTCGCCCGTTGGGCGTCCGCGCTCCCAGACGAGGCGACCGTTGACGAAGACGTATTCGATGCCCTCGGGCAAAAGGTGCGGCTCGCGGAAGGTCGAACGGTCTCGGACGCGGCGGGGATCGAAGAGAACCAGATCGGCGATCCATCCTTCGCGGATCATCCCGCGATCCTTCAATCCCAGGCGCGTTGCAGGCAGGGCCGTCATCTTTCGAATGCTCTCTTCGAGTGTGAGAAGGCGTTGTTCCCGCACGTAGCGAGCCAGGACGCGGGGGAAGGCTCCAGCCCCGCGCGGATGGCGCATGCCAATGCCGCCGTCGCTGGCGACCATGACCCAGGGCTGGCGATAGAACGTGCGGATGTCCGATTCCTGCATGGAACGGCAGACGACGCCCGCTCCGCCGTCGCGCACGATCTCCATGTAGATGTGAATGGGTGTCGTTTGGCGCGCCCGGGCGATCTCCTGAAGCGTCTTCCCTTCGTACTCGGGATGAGCGGGACAGGTCGTGATGAGAACGCGGTCGGCTCCTCCGACATCTTCCAATCCGCGGGCGACGGATTCCGGATCCTCGTGTCGGCGGTTGGGCACAAGGACGGTGATCGTCGAGGCCCAGGCGTCATAGGGGTAGACGTCGGCGGTGACGTCCAGTCCGCGGCGGCGCGCCTTCTCGATTCGGGCGACCACGTCCCGGGATCTCCCCCACACGCTTGTCGTCGCGAGCTTGAGGTGGGAGATGTGAACCGGAATGCCGGCCTCCTGACCGATGCGTAAGGCTTCGTCCAGAGCTTCGAGCATGCGATTGCCTTCGTCGCGGATATGGCTCACGTAGAGGCCTCCGAAGCGGGCGGCGACGCGCGCCAGGGCGATGATCTCCTCGGTCGTGCTCGGATATCCGATGTCGTATTCCAGTCCCGTTGAGAGTCCGAACGCGCCTTCGCGCAAGCCCTGCTCGACAAGCTGCGCCATCTTCGTGATCTCCTGCTCGGAAGCCGATCGGTTCGTCTGGCGGCCCATGACGAGCTGCCGCACCGTAGCGTGGCCGACAAAAAGCAGAATGTTGACGGCCGCCGGGTATTGTCGCCGTTTGTCCAGGTACTCCGCGATCGGCCACGGAGAGCCGCCGTCCAGCCCGAGCGCGATCGTCGTGATGCCTTGGGCGATCTGGCTGGTCGCCACAGGATCCATCTCCAGCCCGCGATCCGAATGATTGTGCAGATCAATGAAGCCAGGCGCCAGAACGAGTCCCTGAGCGCGAAGCACGCGGTCTTGAGGAGAGGGCGCAAAGCGTCCGATGCGGACGATGCGATCCCCCTGGATGCGCACGTTGGCCCAGAATCCGCGCCGACCGCTTCCGTCCACTACTGTCGCTCCGACGATGACCCAGGAGGAATTTTGCGCCGGTGAGGGCCAGAGAGCGCTCCCCAGCAGGCTCAGCAACACGAGGGAGTGCAAAAGAGGCCAGACGCTTCGCACGATCGTCCGATTCCCCATAGCCGAGAGGAGCCTATAGCCCCTGGGCTCCTCTGTCAAGGAATCCGGCTACTTTATAATAGTGCGTTCCAGGAGGCCATGAGGGGGTTCGAGAAGGCTCTCTCGATTCTCGTCGAGCCTCTGGTCGAACAG
The DNA here is from genome assembly GCA_964615335.1 of uncultured Clostridia bacterium. GTDB lineage: Bacteria > Acidobacteriota > Blastocatellia > HR10 > HR10 > HR10. Next base: position 148,992 of record CAZTMT010000002.1, on the reverse strand, counting down.
GGATGGGTGGTGACGAACACCTGGTGGCCTGCGGAGCTGGTCCGCGCGTTAGCGGAAGAAGCTCGCTCCTTATGGCGCGCCGGGAAGTTTCATGTGGCTGGTGTGGGACGCGGGCCGCACTATCAGGTCCGCCCGGATATTCGCGGGGATTTCATCCTCTGGCTGGAGGATATAGCCCCGACGCCCGCTCAACGGGCTTACCGGGAAGAGATCGAGCGCTTGCGAAAGGCTTTGAACGAGGCTCTGTTTCTCGGACTGCAGGAGTTCGAAGCGCACTACGCCGTTTTCCCTCCAGGAGCTTTCTATCGGCGTCATCGGGACCGGTTCCGCACGGCTGATGAGCGTGTGATCTCCTGCATCCTCTATCTGAATCCGGACTGGAGCGAAAGCGACGGAGGCGCGCTGCGGATCTACGATCCGGCGCAAGGGGAAGTGGATGTGTGGCCCCGAGAGGGAACGTTCGTGCTCCTGCGCAGCGATACGGTGGAGCATGAGGTCTTGCCCACGCGCCGCGAGCGCTTCAGTCTGACGGGATGGTTCCGACGGCGCCCGCTCTCCTTTCGGTTGTGAGGGCGCGGACGGGATTGCGCCTCTCCCAGCGATGAGAGAAAATGGCCCGACGAGAGGAGACGGCCTATGGCAGAGGCTCTGGATTTTCTCTTCAGGCCGCGTCACATCGCTGTTGTGGGTGCTTCTCGGGATCCCACGAAGCGGGGGTATCAGATCGTCCGGGCCTTGAAGGAATCCGGCTATGCGGGACGCATCCTTCCGGTGAATCCCAAAGGGGGGGAAGTGCTCGGCTTCCCCGTGGCCCGCGCGCTCTCGGAGGTGGAGGGGGAGATTGATCTGGCCGTCATTTGCACGCGCGCCGAGATCGTCCCTTCTCTCCTCGAAGAATGTGCCCGGGAAGGGGTGCGGGGAGCGGTTGTTCTCGCCTCGGGATCGGGGCGATCTCTCCAGGAGGAGATTGCGCGCTTTGTGCGCCGGACAGGTGTGCGCGTGCTCGGTCCGAATACGTCGGGCGTTCTGAACCTCTCCATTGGACTGAACGCGATCGGCATGCGCGAGGTGCGCGCCGGCCCTCTGGCGCTGCTCGTCCAATCGGGCAACGTGGCTCTGGCCGTGATCACGGAGGCGATGAGGCGTTCGTCGCTGGGGATCTCTCTCTGCATCGGCGTGGGAAATGAAGCGGACGTTGGATTCCATGAATGCCTCGAGTATCTCGGGCGCGACGAGGGGACGGCCGCAATCCTCATGTACGTCGAAGGGGTCGCGCAGGGGCGTCTCTTTTGGGAAAGCGCGCGTCAGGTGGCGCGCACCAAACTGATCGTGCTCCTGAAAGGAGGGCGCTCGAAAGCCGGTCAGGCGGCCGCATTCTCTCACACAGGGGCTCTGGCCGGCTCGTATGCCATCTGGCGCGCGGCTCTGCGACAGGCCGGCATCATCGAGGTGACGCGCAGCGATGAGCTGTTTCACGTCGCCGAGACGCTCCTCACTCAGCCCGCCATGAGAGAGGACGGAGGTGTGGCCGTCATCTCCGATGGAGGGGGGCATGCCGCTCTGGCGGCTGACATCTTCTCCGAATATGGTCTCCCTCTGGCTGAACTCTCCGCGGAGACACAAGAGCGCGTGCGTGAGATCCTGGGAGTCGAAGCCGCCGTCGGGAATCCGATCGATGTGGGAGGGCCCGTGGATACGAATCCAGGCCTTTTCGCGACCTGTCTGAATGTCGTGATGCGAGACCCTCGGGTGAGCGGCGTTCTCCTGGCGGGATTATTCGGGGGGTATGCCCTTCGCTTCGCCGAGGGCTTGGTCGCGTCGGAGGTTCGCGCGGCTCGGGAGATCGTCGCCGAGGTCCGGCGGGTGGGAAAGCCGCTTGTCGTTCACAGTCTCTATGCGGCGACGCGCAGTGAACCGCTGAGAATCTTGAGCGAAGGCGGAATTCCCGTCATCGAGTCTCTGGAAGTCGCCTGTCGCTGTCTGGCCGCTTTGTCTGAGCGCGCCCGATTCCTGCGGGAATCTGCGGGTGCGGACTCCTCGCGCGAACCCTCTTCCCCGGAGCTTCAGCCCCGGGTTCGTCTGGGCGCGCTCGATCGAACCAGGCAGCACGAGCGCCGCATGCTTCTGGAAACGGAGGCGCGCGAGTTGGTGGCGGCCTATGGCGTGCCGCTCGTTCCGGCGACGTTTTGTGCGTCGGCCCATGAGGTCGTCGCCGCCGTTCGGTCTATCGGCGGACCGGTGGCTCTGAAAGCCGTATCGGCCGCGCTCTCTCATAAGACCGAAGCCGGTGGGGTGATTCTGAATGTCCCGGATGCCGAGCACGCCCAAAGGGCCTTCTCTCATCTCGCGAATGCGGTGACGGCGTACGCGAAGTCGCAAGGGCTCGCCCCGGATTTCCGCGGCGTTCTTGTGGCGCCGATGCTTCCTCCGCCTGTCGTCGAGCTGATCGCGGGAGTGAAGCGCGATGAGACGTTCGGGCCTGTCCTCATGGTGGGCATGGGAGGGGTGCTCGTCGAGCACATCGGGGATGTGACTTTTCGTCTCCTTCCTCTCAGTTTCCAAGAAGTGGACGGCATGCTCGAAGAGCTGCGCCTGGCCCCGCTGCTGAAGGGAGCGCGAGGACGTCCGGCGGTGGATCGGCGCGCGCTGATCGGTCTTTTGCTCGCTCTGGCCGAATGTGCCTTGGCCCATCCGGAGATCGAAGAGATCGAGCTGAATCCCATCTTCGCCTATGCGGAGGGCGTGTGGGCTGTGGATGTCCGGGCCGTGCTCGGAGGACTTCCTCAGCGAGACTCCTGTGGGAGGCAGATCTGACATCCGTCGAGGAGGAGGAACGGGCTTGTGGAAAGGTACAGAGAAGCACGATCTCTCGGGCGACTGCCTGGAAATCCTTGCCGCTTCTCCAAGAGGGAGCACCGGAAAGTTCAGGGAGGGATCGTCTTGATTTTTGTGTTCGTCTTCTTCCTGGGGAACCCTGCTGGTCCTGGCGAAGAGCCCCTGGAGGGGTTCTCGCGGGAGAGCGCTCGCAGACAGCGGGAGATCGAAAGGTACTTCCACGGGCTTCCCTCTGTGGAGGAGCTGCGCCGACAGCATCGCCTGTTCACAGCAGAGCCTCATCCGGCGGGATCGGAGCGCAACAACGAACTGGCTCACTACATCGCGGAGAAGTGGAGAGAGTATGGATGGGAGGACGTCACGCTCCATCGCTATGACGTTTTGATCTCCTCTCCGCGCGACGTCGTCGTCGAGATGGTTCATCCGAAATTCTTTCGAGCGAGCCTGCACGAGGATCCTTATCCGGAAGATCCCGACACCTGGAATCCGCGCGTGCGAGGAGCCTATCTGGCGCTCTCCGCTTCTGGCGAGGTGACAGCGCCGCTCATCTACGCGCACAGCGGCAATCCCGAAGATTATGAGCTTTTGCGGAAACAGGGTTTGGACGTGAGGGGGAAGATCGTCCTGGTGCGATATTCCCGTCCTTACAGCTATCGGGGATTCAAGGCCTACACGGCCGAGCGAGAAGGAGCGGCGGCGATTCTCATCTATTCGGATCCGGCCGAAGACGGCTATGTGCAAGGAGAGGTCTTCCCGAAGGGGCCCTGGGGGCCGGAGAGCCATATTCAGCGCGGGGCGATCACGTATGATTTTTTGATCCCCGGAGATCCGTTGACGCCGGGATGGGCTTCGATCCCTGGGGCTCAACGCATCCCCATGGAGCAGGCGATCTCCGTGCCCCGGATCATCGCTGTGCCCTTGTCCTGGCGGGACGCCCGGCCTCTTTTGGAAAATCTCGATGGTCCTCGCGCGCCGAAGTCTTGGCAGGGAGGACTCCCGCTCACCTACCGACTGGGAGGGCAGGCTGTGCGCGTCCGCGTGCGCGTCCAGATGGAGACCGACATCAAGCCCATCTATGTCGTCGAAGGACGAATTCGAGGAGCCGAATTCCCGGATGAATGGATTGTGCTGGGCAATCACCGGGATGCCTGGGAATTCGGCGGCGTGGATCCTTCCAGTGGAACGGCGGCGATGATGGAGCTGGCGCGGGCTCTGGGAGAGTTGAAGAGGCAGGGGATGCGCCCCCGACGCACGATCGTCCTGTGCAGTTGGGATGGCGAAGAGGTCGCTTTGACAGGTTCCACGGAGTGGGGGGAACAGTTCGCGGACGAGGTGCGGAACAAGGTCGTCGCTTACATCAATGTGGATTCCGCTGTGTCCGGACCCCATCTGCAGGTCGCGGCTGTTCCCTCGCTCGCTCCTCTTGTGCTCTCCCTGGCGCGCACGCTCCGGGATCCTTCGGGACGAACGCTGCTGCACGCCTGGCGCCTCTCCGAACGCACCGGACGTCCCCGGGGGACTCACCTGGTCAATATGCGGATTGGGAGCGGATCCGATCACACGGTCTTTTTGAACCATCTGGGTGTGCCCGTGAGTGATCTCAGTTTCACCGGCCCCTATGGAGTCTACCATTCGATGTACGATGGCTTCTACTGGATGAATCGCTTCGGTGATCCCGGCTATCGGTACCATCGGCTCATGGTTCAGTTGTGGGGAGCTATGGCCCTGCGGTTGGCCAATGCCGACATTCTGCCCTTCGATTTCGTGATGTATGCCGATCAGCTTCGCCACTTCGTCGAACAGACCCGAAGAGCGCACGGCGCGCTCGGAGTGAACTGGTCACCTCTTTTGGAGCGCATTGGAGAGTTTCGCGCCGTGGCCGAGCGGTGGCAGCGGACGCGAGCGTGGGCTTTGCCGAATGCTCCCCGAGAGTGGTGCGCGCGCGTCAACCGTCAGCTCTGTCAGGTCGAGCGGAATTGGACGCATCCGGCCGGTCTTCCCGGCCGCCCGTGGTTCAAACATCTCATCTACGGGACGCGATACACGTATGCCTCTTTGGAGCTTCCCGGGATCACTGAGACCCTGGAGCGGCGAGATCTCCAGGGAGCTCAGGAGCAGGTGCGCCTTTTACAGGAAGCCGTGGCGAGAAATACCGCCCTGCTTCGCGCGCTCGTCCAGGAGGTGGAGGCTTTGAGGAAACGTCCCTCGGGGAAGACTTCGGCCTCTTTGGGTTGGTGACATATCGGGGGGAACATGGCAGAGGAGGGGGGTGCCGGAAGAGGGGGCGAGAAGGTGAGGCCGCGCGGGACGCTCCTTCGGGTTCTCGGCGTCGGGTTTGGGATCGCCGTGACCGTGGGAGGGACGATCGGTGTCGGTATCCTGCGCACGCCGGGAATGGTGGCCGCGCATCTGGGCGATCCCGGACTCATTCTGCTCGTGTGGGGGATCGGAGGGGTGTATGCCCTCCTGGGAGTTCTCTCGGTGTGCGAGCTGGGAACGAGTTGGCCTCGGGCGGGCGGATGGTACGTGTACGCGCGTCGCGCCTTCGGGGATTACGGGGGATTCGCCGTCGGCTGGTGCGACTTCATCGCGCAATGCGCTGCAGTGGCCTATCTGGCCGTCGGAATCGGGGAGTTCGCCGCCGCCCTCGCTCCCCTCTTCCGAGGGCAAGTGCTGTGGATCGCCGGGGGAGTGCTTTTGCTCTTCGTCGGAGTGCAAATGCGGGGGATTCGCACCGGGAGTCGGGTTCAGGAGTGGACGAGCGGGATCAAGGCCCTGGCGTTTCTTCTTCTCATCGGAGCGTGCTTCGCTCTGGGCGAGCAGCAGGCTCCGAGCGAGGTCGTGAGGGAAGCAAATCCTGAAGGTTTCGCGCGCCCTCTCGGACCATCGTGGGGGAGCCTGATTCTGGCTCTTCAGGCGGTGATCGTGACTTACGACGGATGGTATAGCGCGATCTACTTCGTCGAGGAGGACCGGGATCCCGCACGAAACCTTCCCCGCGCCGCTTTGGGCGGGGTGCTCTGTACGATCGGCATCTATTTGCTCATGAATGGGGCGTTGTTCTCTGTGCTTCCCCTCTCGCAGCTTGCAGCCTCTTCCTTTCCGGCCGGCGAAGCCGCCGCCGTGATCTTCGGCTCCCAAGGAGAGCGCCTGATCACAATTCTTTCGCTTCTGTCGCTTCTGAGCATTCTCAATGCCGTCCTCCTTCTGGCGACGCGCATTCTCTTCGCGTTGAGTCGCGATGGATTATTACCCGTTCGCATGGCTGAGGTGAATGCCGGCGGAACGCCCCATATCGCGCTTGCGCTCAGTGCGCTCGTGGGGATGCTCCTCATCGTGACGGGAACTTTCGAGCAGCTTATCGCCTTGGCCTCGTTCTTTTATGCAGTGGTTTATGCCTCTGGATTCCTCTCCCTTTTCGTCTTGCGATGGCGCGAGCCCGCGCATCCACGCCCCTTCCGAACCTGGGGGTATCCCTGGACGCCGCTGATCGCCCTCGTTGGGTCGCTTGTGTTTTTAATTGGAGCGGTCTTCAGCGATCCCATGAATGCTCGCCGAGCTGCCTGGGGAATCGCTCTCAGCTATCCGGCCTATCGGCTCTTTCGCGCTGGGTGCCACAAGCGGAGATGAGCGAGCCCGTTTCCGAAGAGCGCCTCAGGGAGCGCCCGTTGCCCCTTCAGCGCCCGGCCTGGTAAAATGGCAACCCTGTCGGACGCAGGAGGTTCGAAGAGGGAACCGGTTCGCAGCTTCTCGGCATGAGAACAAGCTCTCCCGGCGCGACCGGAGAGTCTGGGATATCGGGGGATCCCCGGATGGTGAGGGGGAAGAAAATCACGGTTCCGGAGATTCAGAGGATGAAGGCGGAGGGGCGGAAGATCGTCGCTCTGACCGCCTACGATTACCTCCTGGCGCGTCTTCTGGATGAATGCGAGATCGATGTGCTCCTTGTCGGAGATTCGGTGGGGACCGTCATACAGGGGCACGAGACGACTCTTCCGGTCACGCTGGAGGAGATGATCTATCACGTTCGGCTTGTCTCTCGCGCTCGACCTCGTGCTCTTGTCGTCGCCGATATGCCCTTTTTGTCTTACCAGGTGGGGATTTCCGAGGCCCTGCGGAATGCCGGACGGCTTCTCAAAGAAGGAGGAGCCGAAGCGGTGAAGGTGGAGGGGGGGATGAACATCGCGCCGATCGTTCGAGCCCTGGTGCGAGTGGACATCCCTGTGATGGGCCATGTGGGGCTCACGCCTCAGTCTGTGCATCGCATGGGGGGATATCGGGTTCAAGGGAGAGAGCCGGGACGCCGCCCCGGACAGCGAGATCGAATTCTGGAGGACGCTCGCGCGATTGAGGAGGCAGGGGCATTCGCCCTTGTGCTGGAGGGGATTCCCTCGGATCTGGCGCGCGAGATCACCGAGCGCGCGAGGATTCCGACGATCGGCATCGGTGCGGGACCTCACTGCGACGGACAGATTTTGGTGACTCACGATCTGCTCGGACTCACCGGGGATGCGGCTCCGAAGTTCGTCAAGCGCTACGCCGATCTCCGATCGGTCATCTGCGACGCGGTGCGCGCCTATAGTGCCGATGTGAGGGCAGGAGTCTTCCCGAGCGAGGAGTATGCGTACGGAAGTTCCCCGCTTCAAGAGAGGGCTCGGGAGGGATCTCAAACCACGTAGAAGATCTCCTTCAGAGGCGAGGGGCTCTATGAAGATCATACGCCGGATTTCGGAAATGCAGCAGTGGTCGGAGAGAGCGCGTCAGGCGGGCCGGCGAATCGCGTTCGTGCCCACGATGGGATTTTTGCATGAAGGACACGTCAGCTTGATTCGAGAGGGAAGAAAACGGGGCGATGCGCTGGTTGTCTCCATCTTCGTCAATCCCATTCAGTTCAACCAGAAGGAAGACTTCGAGGCCTATCCTCGCGATCTGGAGCGAGATCGGCAGATCCTCGAGGACCTGGCCGTGGACGTCCTCTTCTGTCCCGAAGCCCAGGAGATGTATCCGGAGGGGTTTCAAACGTTCGTCACCGTGGAGAAGCTCTCCGAGCCGCTCTGCGGTCGTTACCGACCCGGACATTTTCGCGGAGTCGCCACAGTGGTCACCAAGCTCTTTCACATCGTCAAACCCCATGTGGCGATCTTCGGTCAGAAGGACTTCCAACAGTATGTGCTCATCCGGCGTCTGGTTCAGGACCTCAACCTCGATATCGAGATCGTCGGTCTCCCCACGGTGCGGGAGGCCGATGGGCTGGCGTGCAGCTCCCGAAACGTTCGCCTCAGTCCCGAGCAGAGGCGGGAGGGCGTTCGTCTCTTTCGAGCCTTGCAGGCGGCTCAAGAGATGGTGCGCGCAGGAGAACGACAGGCCGACGCCATCCTCGCCCGTGTGCGAGAGATCATCACCGGACCGGAGATCACCTTAGAATACGCCTCTCTGTGCGATCCGGAGACCCTGGAGGAAGTAGCCGAGGTCGTCGGACACACACTTCTGGCCGTGGCGGCGTGGGTTGGAAAGGTTCGACTCATTGATAATATCCTCCTCACCCCGTCGGATTGATCTTTCTCTTCCCAAAAGCGCAACTCCTTGTCAGGAGACCGAAGGGGGGGTTGAAGCTGCTCCCTAAGAAGTTGACGACACGGGACAGATCGGTCATTCTATCCACATGAAGCTGAGCGAATTGCGCTCGCTCTGGCCGGGCAGGGGGCCGGCCAGCTACCGCCAGTTCGGCGGGAAGTGACGCCTGTGGAGATGGGAGGTTGCAGGCCGTAAGGCCAGTGCCCGTCGATGAAGCAGGAAGCAACCAAGACAAGTGTCATGGGACATTTGTCTATGAGTTGCAGAACGGTTACTTGAACAGCAGGGTGAGGTCTATGAGGACCGTGCCCTGGGATTTCTTCACGATGTTCGTGCCTCCGTCAAAGACGGGTCGGTTGGCGAAATCGTGACGGTACTCCAGGCTTGCCCAGAGTCGGTCTGAGATCTTGTAGCGTATCGTCCCAGTCCACTCCCACAAGGTGAGACGGGCCGGCCCGCCGGTGGACGGGTCGGTCCATCCGAATCGGAATCCCTGTCGGTCACTGAAGAATTCGCCCCGCAGGCCCACCGACCATCGCTCACCGATGTCGTAGATCCCATAGGCTGCCAGTCCGTACCATCGAGCCGTTTGCAGGCCGCCCGTTTTGTCCGGGACGGCATTGGTTTCCGCCCCATAGTCGAAGTTCGCGATCAGGGTCAGAGGGGAGATCGGCTTGTACGTGACGACAACATCAACGAGTCCCCGCTTGGATCCGTTCTGGTCCGTTTGTTCGGGTCCCCACGTACCGCCGACGGTCAGGCTCAAGTCCTGCCGGGGCGTGACGGAGACCATGCCGTGCAAGGACTTGCCGCTGTTGTTGTCGGCGACGTTGTCCCATCCGTTTACGATTCCCAGGGTCACGGAGACCTGATGCGTCAGGGGATAGGTCGCCATCAGCCCGGTGTGGGTGAACGGGATGGCATAACCGAACAGGAAAGACCGGGAGACATTGAAATTCCCGGATCGGCGGATGACCTCGGCCCCATGTAAGGTGACGAATTTCCCCGCCTTGAGTTCGAGTCCTGCTCCGACCGGGACTCGATAGGTCACATAGGCTTGGATGAGGTCGAAGGCATCATCGGCCGTTCCTAACCCAGAGGCATGGATTTTCTTCGCATCGGCTCCCAGGACGATGTCTACGCCAAACCCCAGGGGGGATTCGCCGGTGGAAGGCTTCTCGATCCAGAATTCCATTTGATTCAGAGTGATCTGGCGGCCTCCGTCATCGAAGACCCGAAAGGTGTTGTTGCGACCGTTGAGGTTGTAGTTATACGAGACGGCGATATGCCCGTTCCACTGCCAGTTCTTGAAGACCGGCCGGTCTTTCTTCGGAGCTTCCTGTTCGGATGTCTGGACCGGCACCTCTTGAGCCCGAAGGGAAGGGGCCGGATCCAACAGGCAGCATGCCCAGAGGAATAGGAATAATTGTATGCTTGCCTGGCATAGGACCCTATGACTGAGTCTCTCCGATCTCTTCTGGCGATTTCCTATCATTGGGATCCTCCTGTGATGCATCGGCGGAGACATCGAGCCCGGCTGAGCGCCGATGGCCTTTTCTCCGACGACGGTTTATGTCTCTGGAACCATCCGCAGGAGGTCGGACCATCCTCGCCGCTTCAGGGCTGGCTGTCCCACACTCCCGCGGGGTCCCAGGGGGCCGTGTAAATCCCCTCCCCCTATCCGACTGCCATGCCTCAGCTTCGGCCGCGTCGCGGGGGTCAGGGTCTTTCCTACGCCATTTCGGCCTCTTGCTGCGTAAGGATGTCTTTTTGGCCGTGCACCTCCGACGCGTTGGATGAAGTGCCCTCTTCCGAGGGCCGAAGGAGCGCGGAGGAACGGCGGTTGCGGTGAATGAGTCGGCTCGGAAGGATGATCCAAAGGATTGCGAATCCTACGAACGCGGCACAGGCTAGCCATGCATGCATCTCCATACTTTCCCTCCCTCATCGTGATGCTTGAAGAATTTCTTGGGGATAGCACTCGATTCCGTGTTCGGGGAGATCGAGCCCGGAGAGTTCCTCCTCCCGGGAAGCCCGGAGCCCAATGGTCTTATCGAGCAGCCAGAATATCAGGAAACCCGTCGCCAAGGACCAGATCGTGACCGTAGCCATGGCGATGAGCTGGGCGACGAGCTGACCCCACTGTCCTGTCACAAGACCGGCGACGTTCCCATAGGTGCCATCCGCGAAGATCCCAACCGCGAGCATCCCCCAGAGCCCGCCGCCGGCGTGGACGGCGATGGCGCCCACAGGATCGTCCACATGCAGGACGCGTTCCACAAACGCGAGGGTTCCTATCATGACGAACGCGGCGACGATGCCGATAATCACCGCAGCCCACGGGGAGACGTAGGCACACGGTGCCGTGATCCCCACGAGCCCGGCCAGCGCTCCGTTGCAGGCGAGGCCGATGTCCGCCTTTCCTGTGCGGGCGAGGCTATAGTAGATCGCAGCGACAGCACCCGCCGCTCCTGCCAGCAGAGTGTTCACCGCGATCACCGAGATACGCAGGTCGGTGGCGGCGAGAGTGCTCCCAGGGTTGAAGCCGAACCACCCGAAGAAGAGGATGAAGGCCCCTGCGACCACGTAGACCATATTATGGCCGGGGATCTGATTCGGCGTGCCATCGGGGTTGAACTTGCCGAGGCGCGGGCCGACCAGGGCGGCGCCCGTCAATGCCACCAGACCTCCCACGGCGTGGACCACGCTGGAGCCCGCAAAGTCCTTGGCCCCTGCACCGAAGGGGAGGCTCGCCAGCCATCCTCCTCCCCATATCCAGTGCCCGTAGATAGGGTAGATCAGAGCCCCAATGAGGAAGCTGTAAGCGAGGTAGGCGGTGATCTTCATGCGTTCCGCAACGGCTCCCGCGACAATGGTGGCCGCCGTGGCGGCGAAGACCATCTGGAAGAACCAGAGCATGAGCGTGCGCACATCATAGGAAGGTCCGGTGAGGAAGAACCCAGACCAGCCGAGGAAGGGGTTCCCCCGCTCCAGCCCCGGGGCCAGCTTGGAGCCTCCGAACATGAGCGCGAAGCCGAATGCCCAGAACGAAAGGGAGGCCATGCAGAAGTCCATGAAGCTCTTGGTCAGATAGTTCACCGTGTTCTTCGAGCGAATGAGGCCGGCGCCGAGCAGGGCGAACCCCGCCTGCATGAAGAACACCAGAAAGGCTGCCATGAGCGTCCAAGTGAAGTTGACGGGGGTGTTGGGATCGGCACGAAGGGCCTCCGCACCTGTGGGATCGCCGGCGAAGGCTGGTGCCGTTGCTATAAGGGCCAGCACCGCAAGCCCAACTCTTGGAACCCCTCCCAAAATTCGCCAACAGGATCGTGCAAGGAAAAGGCCTTTGTGTCTATTCCTCGGGTATGGCATATCGTCCCTCCTTGCGCAAAGATTCTGCAGGTGAGTATCCAGGTGCCCCATGCGGGGAATTTGTGCGCACTCTCGGATTCCCGTCTTCGGGAAGATTTGCTTTATCCCTTGCGAGAACCCTTTCGCATCGGCTAGCATAAAAACACCTCCCCCGTTGGGGGCAGGGAAGAGAGTCTCGCCCGTTGAGCCGACTTGATCTGCCGGGCGAGGCTCTCGTTCTCCTCGCCTGATTCAGGCGTATTGCTTTAAGCAAGTCATGTACCGCAGGCCTTCGGGGAAGATCTCCTTGTCGGCTATCTGATTGAAATATAATCAGGTAGTTCACACGCAAGCGAAGGAAATATCTCCAGTTTTCTGAAACAAAATAGTATCTTAAGATTAGGAATAATACAAAAAGGGTCAATAAAGCTGCGAACAGAACCTGTTTGATTCACCAGAGTGAAGGTGAAATGAAACCCCTGCTGCTACGGGGAAATTCCCTCATTCCCCTGAAAGAGGACTATCTCACGCTCCAAATCTGTTCCGAAGGGAAAATTTTCGACAAAATCGTCCAAAATATCATGGTATTTCCAGGGCGTTTCCAGTCAGTACACAGCTAGTTTCGTAGTAGTTGATTCTTTTATGTCGCTATTTCGCGAATTGGGACATTTTTGTTCTTATTAGCTCTTTGGAGGGTCCGCGCATTCTCACTAAGTTATTCTTTTTCAGTAAGATAATTCCGCACCAGAGAATCTTCGATCGTGGCACGGAGTTTGCCCTCGCAGAATTGCCCGAAAATCTCAGGCAGGAGATGTCGCGATGCGTGAGTATGGACAGATTATGGAGTTTCTGTTCGCTCAGCGGGAGCGCTTTGGCTCGGAGGCGGAGTTTCGGGAGTTTTTGCTGTGTGAGATCCGACGGTTCATCAAGGATGTGCGAGAGTACGATATTGTCGTCTCGGTGCTGCCCGAGTCTCTCTATTTCAAATTCAAACCTGAGCGGGCCGTCGTGGCCTAGGGAGTGAGGGGAGATGGGTGGGGAGTGGTCTGGTGAAGAGCTGAGGGAGCGTGATGCCTGTGGGGTGGGGTTTGTCGCCGACGTCAAAGGAAGGGCTCGGCATGAGATCCTGATGTGGGCTCTGGAGGCTCTGTCTCGGCTGCAGCATCGAGGAGCGGTCTCCGCGGATGCGGAGACCGGAGATGGAGCGGGAATTCTCTTCCGGCTTCCGCAAGGATTTTTCCGTCGCGAGGCCTCCCGGCGTGGAGCGCGTCTGTGTCCCATGGAGAAGCTGGCTGTCGGAATGGCTTTTCTTCCTTCCGGGGAGCAGGAACTCAGACGAGCCCGTCGGATCATCGAGGAGACGGTGCGGCAGTGGTCGGATCGAGCGGGTCATCTTGCTCTCCGCTTCGTCGGATGGCGTTCGGTGCCTGTCGATCGAGCGGTTCTCGGAGCGCACGCGGAGGCGACCTGTCCGACGATCGAGCAGTTTTTGCTCTCCAGCGGAGAGGAGCCGTGTTCTGGGGAGCGCTTTGAACGCGAGTTGTATCTGGTTCGGAAACAGATCGAGCGACGGGCGCGCGAGGCCGATCTCTCGATCTACATCGTCTCGCTCTCGCATCGCACGATTGTTTACAAAGGGCTTGTGAGCGCGGCGCATCTGGGGCAGTTTTATCGGGATTTAGGGAATCGGGCGTTTCGGACTCCGTTCGCGATCTTTCATCAGCGATACAGCACGAACACGCTTCCGGATTGGAAGCTCGCTCAGCCGTTTCGTCTGCTCGCTCATAATGGGGAGATCAACACACTGGCGGGGAATCGGGTTTGGATGCGCGTCCGGGAGTCGGATCTTCGAGAATCGCCCTGGGGGGAAGAGGGCGATCTGCTCCGGCCGATTCTCTGGGAGCAGGGGAGCGATTCGGCCAATCTGGATAATGCCCTGGAGTTTCTGGTTCGTTCCGGGCGAGAGGTCCTTCATGCGATGTTGATGCTTGTGCCGGAAGCGCATGAAGGGATTCCCGACATGGATGAGGAGGTTCGGGCTTTTTACGAATATCATGAGTGCCTCATGGAGCCCTGGGATGGACCGGCAGCCCTGTGCTTCAGCGATGGACGGATTGTCGGAGCGGCTCTGGATCGCAATGGTCTTCGTCCGGCGCGATACTGGGTGACCGAAGATGGGCTGATCGTCCTCGCCTCGGAAGTCGGGGTGCTCCCGGAGCTGGAGCGACGTGTCATTGAGAAGGGGCGCCTTGGGCCGGGGATGATGCTGGCTGTGGATGTGGAAGCGGGGCGGCTTCTGACCGATGCGGAGATCAAGCGCGAGATGGCTCGGCGTCGGCCCTACAGCCGATGGATCGCCGAGAATCTGGTACGAGGACCGGGCAGGTCGTCGAGTGCGCCCGAAGCGTCTCCTGAAGGGGCGGAGCGCCGTGAATCCTTTGGCCCTTCTTCTGGCCATTCTCCGGATGGCGCGGCCGCAGGGAAACGTTTGCGCTCGGATTGGCAAGAAGCTTTCGATGAGGACCTTCTTCGAAGGCAACGGGCTTTTGGCTATACGCTCGAAGACATTGATTTTCTCCTTCAGCCCATGGCCCGTGAGGGGAAGGAACCGACGGGCGCCATGGGGGATGATACGCCGCTGGCGGTCTTCTCGCGCAAACCGAGGGCGCTCTACACCTACTTCAAGCAGCGGTTCGCGCAGGTGACGAATCCCCCGATTGACCCCTTGCGCGAGCAGGGAGTCATGTCCCTGCGGACGCTCATCGGGGGGCGGAGAGGCTGGTGGGAAGAGACGCCCGAAGTCTGTCGGCTCATCGCCTTGCGGAGTCCGATCCTCGATGAAGAAGGGTGGCAATGGGTGTTCGAGCAGAGTGAACGGATGGGCATGTCGTGGGTTCGACTGGAGGCGCTTTTCCCTGTGAGCGAGGGATCGGCTGGGCTTCGGCGCGCTGTGCGAGACATCGCCACACGGGCTGTCGAGTGCGTGCGGGAAGGGGCGCAGTTGCTTGTGCTCAGCGATCGAGGGGTGGATCAAGAGCGGGCTCCCATTCCGATGCTTCTGGCCGTAGGGGCCGTCCATCACCGGTTGATTCGGGAGGGCGTGCGACAGAAGGTCAGCTTGCTTGTGGAGACGGGCGAGGCGCGAGAGGATCATCACATGGCTTGTCTTGTGGGATATGGAGCGGATGCGCTTCTTCCTTATCTCGCTCTGGAGACGGTGAGGGCTTTGGCCGGACCGGTTGGGGTTCATCGGTATCTTCAGGCCCTTGAGAAGGGGCTCCGGAAGATCATGGCCAAAATGGGCATCTCCGTCTTCTTGAGCTATCATGGGGCGCAGATCTTCGAGGCCGTTGGTCTGGCTCCCGATGTGATCGAAGAGTGCTTCGCCGGAACGCCCTCTCGCATTGGGGGAGTGAGTTACGAAGGGCTCGCTCAGGACGTGCTGCGGGTTCATGAGCGCGCCTTTGAGGGATCGGGGTTGGAGGATCATGGATTTTATCGGTTTCGGCACGCCGGAGAGTATCATGCCTTTCATCCCGATGTGATTCGATCTTTACACAGGGCCGTGCGCCAGGAAGACGCGGAAGCGTTTCGGACGTATGTGCGCGCTGTTGAAGAGCGGCCTCCGGTCTCAGTGCGGGATCTGCTGACGTTTCGTCCTGTGGGACCTCCGATTCCCTTATCGGAAGTGGAATCGGCTCAGGAGATCGTGCGGCGGTTTTCGACATCGGCGATGTCGCACGGAGCGCTCAGCCGTGAAGCGCACGAAGCGATCGCCATCGCGATGAATCGGCTCGGAGCGCAGTCCAACAGCGGCGAGGGGGGAGAAGATCCGGATCGGTATCGCCCTCGCGCTGCCGGAGAGTGGCCCAACAGTGCGATCAAGCAGGTCGCTTCGGCGCGTTTTGGCGTCACGCCGGAGTATCTTTGTTCGGCGCGGGAATTAGAGATCAAGATGGCTCAAGGTTCCAAACCGGGCGAGGGGGGACAACTCCCCGGGCATAAAGTCACCCCAGAAATTGCCCGCATCCGTCACACTCTCCCTGGCATTACCCTCATTTCCCCCCCGCCCCATCACGATATTTATTCGATCGAGGACCTGGCTCAATTGATCTACGACTTGCGGCAGATCAATCCCGCGGCCCGCATTGCCGTGAAGCTTGTGGCTGAGGCGGGGATCGGGACGATCGCGGCGGGCGTGGCCAAGGCGGGAGCCGATGTCATCCATGTGAGCGGACATGATGGAGGAACGGGCGCCTCGCCGTGGGGCTCGATCAAACATGCGGGAGTCCCCTGGGAGCTGGGCGTGAGCGAAGTGCATCGAGTTCTTTCCGCCCAGGGACTTCGCCAGGGCGTGCGCATCCGTGTGGATGGGGGATTGAAGACGGGGCGAGACGTCATCCTGGCGGCATTGCTCGGAGCGGATGAGTTTGGGTTCGGCACGGCGGTCCTTGTCGCTCTGGGATGTGTGATGGCGCGGCAATGTCACCTGAATACCTGCCCTGTGGGGATCGCGACGCAGCGAGAGGACTTGCGCGCGCGCTTCCGGGGCCAGCCCGAGCATGTGGAACGGTTCTTCCTGGGAATTGCGGAGCAGGTGCGGGAGATTCTGGCTCAGATGGGAGCGCATCGGTTAGGTGAGATCATCGGACGCACCGATCTGCTCGCCGTGCGAGAGCGGGAGCCGATTCAGATCCGAGGGGAGTCCCTTGAAGTGACTTTACATCGAGAGGCGCGGATCTTTCTGGGCGAACTCCTCGCGGAAGCCCGTTCGTCTGAGGACACGCCGAGGAGCGGACCTCTGATCCGCCGGCATCGAGAGCGGGAGGAGACTCTGGATGATCGGCTCTTGCCGGAGCTCGCCCCGGCTCTTGAAGGAAGCATGTCGGTGCGGCGGGAGCAGCCCATTGGCAACACGGACCGAACGGTTGGTGCGCGCATTGCTGGGGAGATCGTCCGGCGGTATGGAGACGCCGGGTTGCGCGGGACCGAGATCGAGCTGACATTTCGAGGAACGGCCGGACAGAGCTTCGGCGCCTTCTGTGTGCCGGGGATGCGGTTGGTTCTCATCGGCGAAGCCAACGACTATGTGGGCAAGGGCATGCGGGGAGGGGAGATCATCGTGCGTCCTCCGGAGTGGGCGCGCTTTCGGTGGCATGAGAACGTGATCCTGGGAAATACGGTCCTCTACGGGGCGACCGGGGGACGACTTTTTGCCGCCGGGCGAGCAGGGGAGCGCTTCGCTGTGCGCAACAGCGGGGCTGTAGCCGTTGTGGAAGGTGTCGGAGACCACGGATGCGAATACATGACGGCCGGAGTCGTGGTCGTCCTTGGGGAAGTGGGGAGGAATTTTGCTGCGGGTATGACGGGAGGCATCGCCTTTGTCTTCGATGAGAAGGGGCGACTCCCCTTACGCTACAACCCCGAACTGGTGCGTCTGGAGCCCCTGACCCTCGAAGATGAAGCCCTCTTGCGGGCTCTGGTGAGCGATCACTTCGAAGCGACCGGAAGCCCGCGAGCCCAGGAGATTCTAGAGCGGTGGACCGAGAGTCGCGCGCGCTTCTGGAAGATCACGCCGTCTGCTCCGGACGGGAATCGGAAGGCCAGCCTGCTCGTTGAGGCGAAGATTTCCGAGATCCTCTCGACACCAGAGACTCACACGCTCTCCGAGCAGAGCGACCTTGTAATCCCCTAGACGCTCGGAAAGCGACAGGCTCTCCCGGACTTTCCGAACCGAGCGCGCTCGGCGCCCATGGGGTCTCCCCATACGCTCCCTAGATCACCTGCGGAAGCCCCTTTCGATTGAGGGCCGTGAAATCCCCGATACAAGAGCCCGGAGAGAGGGAAGCGGGGGATCTCCCCCTTCAAGCGGCGCGGTCGTACCCGGGAGTTGACGCGCGGGGCGAAGGCGGGCACAATGAGTTTCCTTTGGCTGTGAAGAGATCTCTGCGCGGGCGGGAGATCGCGTGAGGAGGAGAGAAGATGCGCACATGGGAAGACCTCAGGCGCATGCTCGCGCGGCTGGATGGGCGGGGATATAAGGCGTACGCGGAGCTTGAGGGAGCTTATGAAGGTCCGGGGTGGGCGCTTTTCATTGATCACGTGCAGGGCGATCCGTTTGCGCCTCCCTCGAAGATGCGGGTGCGCGTGGATCTGCGGCGAGCGGGATTTCCGAGCGAGCTTTTCCGAACGCGTGTTCGGCGCGTGGCTCTTGAAGATTTCCTCGCACGTCGCGTGCGCGAAAGCATTGAAGAGGTGAGTCGAGGGCATCGAGGCTCGGGCAAAAGCGGAGTGATCTGGGTGGATGCTGGAGGGCAGGAAGTGCTGGAGCGGACGGCCGTGCGCGTCTGTTCGGAGTGGGTGGAGTGCCGATTCCAGGTGGGATTGCCCGCGGCCGGGCGGACGATTCTCGGTCGGCAGGCTGAGGAGATGCTCTGTCGCGAGATCCCGGAGATCGTGCGCCGGAGCCTCCTGTGGGCGGAAGTGCCGCAGGCGGCGTGTCGGCGTTTCGTCGAGTGCGTGGAGAATCAGGAGGCGATTCGCGCGCAGTTGCGCGCGCGGCGGCTGGTTGCTTTCGTCGCCGACGGAAGCATTCTCCCTCGACGCACGGGCGTGAGCCAGCTCCCGCTGGAGACGGCGATCCCTTTCCGCTCGCCGGAATCGCTGCGCGTGACGTTCCGTCTGCCGAATCCGGCCTTCCTCCCGTCGCGAGGGGAGCTTGGGAGATCGCCGCGCGGCTGGGAGGAAGAGCCCGTTTGGGAGATCTCGGGCATGGGGATCCCCGAGGGGGTGACGCTCATCGTCGGAGGGGGGTATCACGGGAAGTCCACGCTGCTGCGCGCGCTGGAGCGCGGCGTTTATCCCCACATTCCCGGCGATGGACGCGAATACGTCGTCACGCGCGAGGATGCCGTGACCATTCGGGCCGAGGACGGACGGCGCATCGAGCGCGTGGATCTGACGCCGTTCATCGGCGAACTCCCCCGCGGACAGCGGACCGACGATTTCTCGACGGAGAACGCCAGTGGAAGCACGAGCCAGGCGGCGAATATTCTGGAGGCTCTGGAGGCCGGATCGCGCCTGCTTCTTATAGACGAGGATACGTCGGCGACGAACTTCATGGTGCGGGATGCGCGAATGCAAGCGTTGGTCGCCAAGGAGCTGGAGCCGATCACTCCTTTTGTGGATCGCGTGCGCGAATTGTACGAGAGGCTGGGGGTTTCGACGATCCTCGTTATGGGGGGATCGGGCGATTATCTGGATGTGGCCGATACGGTCATCCTGATGCGGGAATATGTGCCGCAGGATGTGACCGAGGAAGCGCGACGCGTCGCGCGAGCCATCCCCACGTCGCGACGTCCCGAGGTGACGCGCCCTCTGGAACGGGTGATCGAGAGGATCCCGCTGGCCGAGAGTCTCGATCCGTCGCGGGGGCGCCGCGAGGTGAAGATCGAGGCCAAGGCTGTGGATCTCATCCTCTTTGGCGAAACGCCCATTGAGCTTCGAGCAGTGGAGCAGATCGTGGATCTCAGTCAGACGCGAGCCATCGGATATGCGCTTCATTGTGCGGCCGAGCGCGTGATGGATGGGCGTCGCACGGTGCGCGAAGTCCTTCAGGAGCTGGAGCGGCTCTTCGACCAGCAAGGGCTCGAAGTGCTCGATCCTTTTCGGCGAGGTGAAGAACATCCGGGGAACTTCGCGCGACCGCGTCGGTATGAGATCGCCGCGGCTCTCAACCGGTTGCGAACCGTTCGCATGCGGCAGCGCCGATAGGGCTCTTCTTGGGCGACCGGTCGCTCGCCCAAGTCCTGTTGCTGGTGTGACGAGGATGGCGGCATCGGCTTCGGAGAGCGATATCGCGATCGGGGGATTAGAACGACGGCTGCGAACGCCGGACGCTCTGGCTCTGGTCATCTCCAATGTCGTCGGGGTCGGGATCTTCACGACGCCGGGGATTGTGGCCGAGGTGGTTCCCCATCCGGCGTGGATTCTGGGGCTCTGGGGAATTGGAGGGCTGATCTCTCTGGCGGGCGCTCTGGCCTATGCGGAGCTGGCCGTCCTCCGACCGAAAGCGGGAGGAGAGTACGTATATCTCCGAGAGGCCTTCGGGCCTCTGTGGGCTTTCTTGACGGGATGGACGTCGTTTGTCGCCGGATTCTCCGGAGCTATTGCGGCGGGAGCTATTGGACTGGCGGCTTACCTGGGCTATCTCGTCCCGTGGGCGGCCGAGCGGCATCCTTTCTTCGCGCTCTCTCTTGGGGGGATGCGCCTTGCGCTCAGCCCGCAGAGCATGGTCGCTCTGCTTGTGATTCTGCTTCTCTCCTGGATTCACCGGCGAGGACTTGAGCCGGGCCGATGGTTTCAGAACATCCTGACCGGGCTCAAGGTCCTGGCGCTCTTGGGACTGGTCGCGATGGGATTCGCGTCGGCTCGAGGATCAGCGGAATATCTGCGCGCGGCGGCTCCTCCGGTGTCTTTCACGCAGGGCCTTGGGGCGTTGATCCCCATTCTCTTCGCCTACAGCGGATGGAATGCGGCCGTCTACATGGCCGAAGAGGTACGCGAGCCCCAACGCACGTTGCCGCGAGCATTGATCGGGGGGACATTGGCCGTCACGGGGTTATACCTTCTGCTGGTCGCTCTCTATCTTTGGGTCCGCCCGGTGCCGGAGTGGGCCGGGACGATTCATACGGGCTCCCTCATCGCACAGGAACTTTTGGGGGCGTGGGGCGCGCATGTCTTCACGGTCCTGGTACTGCTGGCCCTCCTGGGGTGCGTGAGTGCGATGATTGTGACCGGACCGCGGATCTATTATGCCATGGCTCGTGATGGGCTCTTTTGGCCGCACGCCGCGCGCCTGCATCCGAAGTATCGGACGCCGAGCGTCGCGATCTGGAGTCAGGCCATCTGGAGCGGTCTTCTTGTACTCTCGGGGACGTTCGAACAGTTGCTCACGTACACGGGCTTTGCCGTCGTCCTCTTTTCCGCCATCGCCGTCGTGGCCCTTTTCGTTCTGCGTCGGGCGCGACCCGATGAAGCGCGCTCGTTTCGAGCGTGGGGGTATCCCGTCGTGCCCGCGCTCTTTGTCGGAGCAAGCCTGGCTATCGTTGTCAATACCTTTCGCGAGAGTCCGGGACCTTCGGGGCTCGGGCTTCTGCTGATCGCCTCGGGTATTCCTCTCTACGCCTTCTTCGTGAAGCGGACGTCGCGATCGGGGCGGAAGGAATCCCGTGGCGCGCTCTCTCCAGAGCCTTCTCAGGAGGGCGAAGATGAACGGGCGTAAGAAGACCGCGTGGAAAATCAGTCGAGCGGGACTGGTGGGAATCCTCGCCTGCGCGGCTGTGGTCCTGCCGGAAGCCGCGTCTTTTCTTCAGTCGGTTCAGGAGTCGGTCCAGGAGCGTATTGCCCGCTACGAGCGACCGGATCGGGATGAGTGGCAGAAGCCGGAGGAGATCATCCGAGCCCTGGAGATCACCGGAGGGATGATCGTGGCCGACATCGGGGCCGGGAGCGGATATTTCAGCCGTCGTCTGGCTCGGGCCGTAGGTCCCTCAGGGAAGGTCTATGCTGTGGATATTGATCGGGAAGTGCTCGCCTATCTCCAGAGAGAGGCGCAGCGTCAAGGACTGAACAATGTGCAGATCGTGATCGCCAGAGAGGATGATCCGCTTCTTCCGAAGAACGAAGTGGATTTGGCCTTCTTCTGCGACACCACGCATCACATACGCGATCGGGTGAGCTATTATCGCCGCCTTCGAGAGGCCTTGAAGGAAGGAGGACGTCTGGCGATCATTGACTTCCCCCCGGAAGCCCATGTGCGGGGGTTCTGTTCACATCGGCCTGAGGATTTGGTTTCGCGCGAGCAGGTGATCCGGGAGGCCCAGGAAGCGGGTTTCGAACTGATTCAGGAGTTCACCTTCCTGCCTCGGCAGTACTTCCTCCTGTTTCGGAAGAAGTCGTGAGGGAGGCGCCAGAGAGCGAGACGCTGGAGGACAGAGCCTGTCGGATTGACTCCTTCTGCAGCGGGTTCTCTTGACTCCGACCGCGACGTCCTGAAGCTCTATCGGCGGAAGACGATCCACAATCCGGCGAGGATGAGTACCCCTCCGAACAGTCGCTCGAGCGTCGTGCCTCGCAAGGAGATCGAGATCTGAGCGCCCCAGTACGCTCCAAGGAAAAGTCCCGCCGCCAGAAGGAGGGCGTATCCGATATGGACGTAGCCGTCGCGGTAGTACTGAATGGCTCCGAGAAGTCCCACGGGCAGGAGCAGGGCGGCCAGGCTCGTTCCCACGGCTTCATGCGGAGAGAGTTTCAAGCCGTACATCAGCAGGGGGACGATGAGAATCCCTCCTCCGATCCCGAACATTCCGGAGAGCACACCGGCTCCGGCGCCGAGCACGAAGACGGCCATGTGCTTCATCGTCGAAGGCCTCCCCACGGAAGAGATCGATCCTATAAGATAGCAGGGAGCATTCCCGGGGACAACATGTATTTCGCGTGCGGCACCACGTCAGCGCCTCGACGATCCGGGGGCTCTCCGTTATCTTTAGCTGCTCTGTGGCCGAGGCCGCTTAAGGAGGAGAACGATGCCGACGCGAGAGGTCTACTGGAATATCCATCACGTGTGGGTGATGTACGCATTGCTCATCCCCACGCTGCTCATCTTCGGATATGGGATGTATCGGCGGTACCGGATGTGGCGAAGAGGGCGCCCTTCTTCCGAGCGATGGGATGACGTGATCCCACGGATGAAGGCTTTGCTGCTGGATGTCCTGGCGCATCGGCGCATGCTGCGGGAAACCTACTCCGGGCTCTCTCATTGGGCTCTCTTCTGGGGGTTCGTCATCCTCTTCATCGGGACGCTGGTCGTGATGATTCATGAGGACTTTCACATTCGGATCATGCAAGGGGCGTTCTATCTCTACTTTCAGTCGCTCGCATTGGATCTCTTTGGGCTCATGGCGCTGTTGGGGATCTGCCTTCTGGTCGCGAAGCGATACGTCCTCAGGCCGGCCCGACTGCACCGGAATGTTCCGGAGCGGGAAGGAGCGCATCGCCAACGCCCCGGAGAGGACGTCGTGCTGCTTTTGCTCATCGTCCTCATTCTCATCACAGGATTTCTCATCGAAGGGCTGAGGATCGCGGCGACGCAGGATCCGTGGGGACGCTGGTCCCCTGTGGGATGGCTTCTCGCTCAAGCCTTTCAGGCCCACATGGAGGTGGCCACTCTGCGAGGCGTTCATCGCTTCCTCTGGTGGTTTCACCTCATTCTCACCTTTGGGTTCATCGCCTGGTTGCCTTACACGAAGCTGCGACATCTCTTCACGGCGGCAGCCAACGTGTATCTTCGTCCTCTGGAGCCCGCTGGGGCGCGGCTCAAACCTCTGGAACTGGAATCCTCCGGGACACTCGGCGTCGCTCGGATCGAGGATTTCACCTGGAAGGATCTGCTCGATCTGGACGCCTGTACCGAGTGTGGGCGCTGTCAGCAAGAGTGTCCGGCCACGGCGACCGAAAAGCCCCTTTCTCCCAAGACATTGATTCTCGACCTTCGCGAAGCAATGTCGCGCGAAAGTGGGGAGAGCCCTCTTCTGGTCGGATCGTTCATTCGGGAAGAGACGCTCTGGTCGTGCACGACGTGCCTGGCCTGTACGCAGGCCTGCCCGGTCTTCATCGAGCATGTGCCGAAGATCGTGAACCTGCGCCGGTATCTTGTCATGGAAGAAGCGCGCCTGCCGGAGTTCATGGCCGAAGCGTTGCGCTCACTGGAGGATCGGGGACACCCGTTTCGAGGGACGACCTTCTCTCGAAGTGAGTGGTATCGAGATCTCCCGGTGAAGCCGATCGCCGAAGGGGGGGAAGGAGAGTGGGTGCTCTGGGTGGGATGTGCGTCGGCGCTCAACGAGCGCAATCAGCGAGTCGTTCAGGCGTTGGCCCGCCTCCTGCACAAAGCGGGGGTCCGGTTCACCCTGCTGGGAACGGAGGAGCGATGCACCGGCGATCCGGCCCGACGCATCGGAAACGAGTATCTCTTTGAGCAGCTCGCGCGCGAGAATATTCGTCGCCTGAACGCGTATGGGGTCACAAAGATCGTCACTCCGTGCCCTCATTGTTTCAATTGCCTCAAGCACGAGTATCCTCAACTGGGGGGGCACTATGAGGTGGTCCATCACAGCCAGCTCCTGGCCGAGTTGGTGAAGGCCGGGCGGTTGCGCCCCCGGCCTTCTCTCATGCAGGCCGTGACGTATCATGATCCTTGCTACCTCGGGCGATATAACGGCGTGTATGAGGCTCCGCGGGAGATCATCCGCGCCTGCGCGCGCGGCCCCTTCGCCGAGATGGAGCGCTGCCGCGAGCGCACTTTCTGCTGCGGCGCCGGAGGCGGGCTGATGTGGATGGAAGAGCTGGGGCGGCGCATCAATCACGAACGGGCGGAACAAGCCTTGAGGACGGGGGCGGAGATGGTCGCCGTGGCCTGCCCCTTCTGTCTGATCATGCTCGAAGATGGTCTGAAAGCTCAGGCCGCAGGACAAGCGGTTTCGGTCCGCGATATCGCCGAGGTGCTCGAGCAGGCCACAGGTGAGGAGGAAACGGGATCTCCGTGACGGGGTGCCGTGCGCCTTCTCCGGAGGGCCCTGATCGGAGCGAGTCCCGCCTTTCTCCGAACCTGAGGGAGAAGAAGGGTCTTGACGGGATGGGAGGAGATATGGTAATCTACCAAACGATCGTTTGGCAGCGGGTGCGGGACCTTCGGCGCGGCAGGTGCGCTGGAGGGACTCGAGCGGCAGGTGAAAGGGAGAGAGCGACGGGAACTCTCTGCGGGCGGTTGGGTTCCCCTGACCGAGAGGGCGGTAGCTTGGCCTTTGGCATCCTCAGGAGGAGGAGACGGTGATGTCCGTTCGACGGATTGATCTGTTCGGCGTTCCGAACTCGTACTGGTCGGCCATTGACAATGTGATGGCGCAGCAGATGTATCGGGGGACGTTCCGCAACACCGTGGTCGTCCTTCACTTCAGTTCCGAGACCCCCTCTTTGAGCATTGGGGTCAATGACGACGGGGATCGCATAAACCCGCGGTGGGTTCGCGAGCGCGGGCACGTCCCTTTCCGGCATCTCTGCTGTGGGGGCGGCGCAGGGGCGTTCACGGCCGGACTGCCGTTGATCCTCTATTACTACCGGAGGCCTTACGAGAAGCCGGCCGTGACTCTTCTCTCGCAATCCGATCTCAATGGCCAGGCCAATGCGGCGGCCCTTCGTCGGCTCGGCTTCGCGGCCGAATACCGGGCCATCGGAGACACGGAGGTTCATGTCGGAGAGATTCGCTACAAGGTCATCGCCAGCTATGCCGGGAACTACGAGCTGCCTGATTACTGGTCGGCCTGCAGTTCGATCATCTGGGAATCCCTGCCTCCCCAGACGGCCCAGGCTTACATGGAGTGCATCTATCACTATCCGGAGAAATTCGAGGACAAGGAGGTCAAGACGCCTCAGGCGCGGATGAAACCGCTCCGAGAGGTGGCCGAGCAGTACGGAATTCGAATCTCCTTGGACGAGGTCATCCACACGGTGATTGCGGAGAACGTGAAAGCCCTGATGGGAGAAGAGGAGGTGGTCTCCGAATCCTGGGCGCCGGAAGAGGAGGAGGAGCTGGCGCGGACGGTGCCCTTCTTCGAGAGTGAGACCTGGATCAAGCGTCTTTCGACGAAACGGATCTGCGCGCAAGCTCCTGCTGGGAGTCGGGTGGGAGTGGCGGCCTATAAGTCCCGGAAGCTGATTAAGGCCAGTCTCATCGTCGGTGCGCGCGGAGAGATTTGGGACTGTTTGCTCACGGGGGATTTCTACTGGAGGCCGCAACCGACGATTTCCTCCTTGGGGGCCCTGCAGTATTTCCGGGAGGCATTGCGGGGCCTTTCGGTGAACGAGGAGCAAGAGTTGGAGAAAGCGCTTGAAGAGGTCTTCTCCCGCCCGGATTTCGAGATGCCTCTGATTCAACCCCGAGACCTTCTCCGGGCCATTCAGAAAGCGAGCGAGCGCCTCATTCCCGTTGAGGCCTATGAGGAGCCCCTCGCGACTCAGGCGTGAGGGGGACGGATGCCCCATATGGGGAGACCCCGCAAGGAGGAGCTTATGGTCGCCTCAAGCCCATACTGGGATCCCCGGTTGGAGACGATGTCGCCCGAAGAGTGCTCCCGCTGGCAATGGGAACAGCTTCAGCAGCAACTGGCTTATGTGTACGAGCATTCCCCCTACTATCGGCGCGCTTTTGAGGAGGCAGGGGTTAGGCCCCGCGAGATCACGCGTTGGGAAGAATTCGTGGCGGCGGTTCCCTGTCTCACCAAGATGCAGATCATTGAGGATCAGAGGGAGCATCCCCCCTTCGGTCGGCTGCTGGCCGTGAGGCCGGAAGATCTGGTGCGCATTTACTGGTCGCCCGGTCCCGAACTGATCGTCTTCACGGCTGAGGATTACGCGTATGTCGTCGATCTGGCGGCCAAATCGTTTTACACGAACGGAGTCCGCCCCAGTGATATCGTGAACGTGACGTGCACATACCATTGGGTCATCGCGGGGACGGTCATTGACGAGGCCTTTCGGAAGATCGGATGCGCCGTGATTCCGGGTGGGGCCGGGCAGAGCCGGATGCACGTGGAGGTCATGCGGGCGACGCGGACGACGGTGCTTTTTGCCTTTTTCACCTTCGCCGAGGAACTCGGCAAGGTGGCCGCCGAAATGGGGCTTGATCCCGCGCGTGACCTCTCGTTGCGATTGGCCGTGGTGACGGGAGAACTCAGATCGCGCACGCTTCGTCAGGAGCTGGAGAAGACCTTCGGATTCCAAACGCGCGAGATTTACGGTGCGAGCGAAGTCCCTTTCGTCGCCGCCGAATGCCCGGAAGGCGGAGGCATGCATCTGGATCCTCGATTCCTGGTCGAAGTCCTGGACCCGCAGTCGCAAAAGCTCGTCCCTGAGGGGGAGAGCGGAGAGCTGGTGATCACAGACTTGAAGAAGAAAGCGCAGCCGAGCATCCGCTATCGAACCGGCGATATCACGGAAGGATTAGAACTCTCGCCGTGCCCCTGTGGGAGGACAACGCCGAAGATGAAACCGATCCTCGGGCGCGTCGGTCAGATCCCTCGCGTCAAAGGGCTCTTCATTGTCCCGCGGGAGGTCGAAGAGGTCATCCGTCGGTATCCGGAGCTGGGGAGATTTCAGCTCATCGTGGATCGCCCGGAGATTCGCGATCGGCTCACGATGAAGATCGAGTTGAAATCCCCGGCGGAGGAGATGGGCTTAAGAGAAAGGCTGCTCCGCGATTTGAAGGAGAAGATCCGCGTGACAGTGGATGAGATTCTCTTCGTCTCCGATGGGTCTCTTCCGGCGGACGCTCCCTTCGTCGAGGACCTTCGGCGCGTGTGAGTCCGTAGTGACAGAGAATTCTCATGGTGGCTGCGAAAGCGAACAAAGTCGTGACTCTGGCTGAGGCCGCTGCCCTTGTGCGCGACGGGGACGTCGTCGCCCTACAAGGCATGGGGACGCAGATGAGTCCCCTGGCGCTTGTGCGCGAGCTGATCCGCGCGGGAAAGCGTGATCTCACGATCGTGATGATCGTCGGGGGGATCGGGCTCGATTGGCTCATCGCCGCCGGATGCGTACGCCGCGTCATCGCGATCATTGTCAACCTGGACGAGTTCGGCATGGCTCATGCCTTTCGCCGCGCGGTGGAGGCCGGTGAAGTCCAGATGGAGGAATACAGCGAACATCAGCTCCTTTCGCGGCTGCTGGCCGGGGCCTATGGCCTTCCGTTTATGGTCACGCGATCCGGCCTCGGCACGGATCTGCTCGCTCTGCACCCGGATACGACGCAGCTCATCCGCTGTCCTTTCACCGGACGCGAAGTCGTCGCCTGTCGGGCGCTCGAGCCGGATGTGGCCCTCCTCCATGCGCATCGCGCCGATCCTCTGGGCAACGTGCAGTTTTTCCCCAAGCCCATCTGGCTTGATGTGGACGTCTTCCCTCGTGCGGCGAAGAAGGTCATCGTGACGGTCGAGGAGATCGTCACGAACGAAGAGATCCGGCGCACGCCCATTCATACGGGCATTCCGTACTTCAAAGTGGACGCCGTCGTCGAAGTCCCCTACGGAGCGCATCCCTGTTCTCTCTATCCTCGCTACACTTTCGATCGCGCCCTCTTTCACGAGTATGCGGCGGCCTCGCGGACGGTCGAGGGGACGCGAGCCTTTCTGGAGAAATACGTCTATAGTGTGGCCTCGCACGCGGAGTATCTCCAGCGAGTGGGAGGAGCCGAAGCGCTCTTGCGCATTCGGAAGTGGGAGTGAGCCATGGCGGAAGTCGCGAGCGATTACACGATTGACGAGCTGATGGTCGCCACCTTGGCTCGGCAGTTCACGAACGAGGACATCGTTCTCAACGGGACGGTCTCTTTCATCCCCGTGGCGGCCATTCTCCTGGCCCGCGCGACGCATGCTCCGCGTCTGACGTGGGTCGCCGGAGCCGTCGGGGTGGACGCCCGACCCGAACCGCTTTCGGGGAACACGCTCGATCCGACGATGTGGAAGGAATGCGTGATGTACCTCCCGCAGGAGCACATGTGGTCCTATGTTCATCGCGGCGTCCTGGAGACGTTCTGCATTCGCGGGGCGCAGATCGATCAGTACGGCAACGTCAACAACACGGTCATCGGCGACTATCATCGTCCCCGAGTGCGCTTGCCCGGATCGGCTGGAATGGGGGATATGGGATCGCTCGACAAACGCCTCTTCATCTGGACGACGACGCACACGCCGCGAACGTTTGTCGAGCGCGTGGACTTCATTTCGTGCGCGGGATATCTCGATGGGGGGGATGCGCGAGAGCGATTGGGATTGAAGAACGGACCGCAGCTTGTGATCACCGATCTCTGCGTGATGGACTTCGAGCCCAAAAGCAAGCGTATGCGGCTT
Organism: uncultured Clostridia bacterium; assembly: GCA_964615335.1. Taxonomy (GTDB): domain Bacteria; phylum Acidobacteriota; class Blastocatellia; order HR10; family HR10; genus HR10. The sequence goes on along the minus strand of CAZTMT010000002.1, from coordinate 120,271 downwards.
CGATCTGTGCATCCCGGAGTCACCGTCGAGCAGGTTCAGGCGCAGACGGGCTTTTCGCTCGTCATCCCGCAGGAAGTTCCACAGACCGAGCCGCCGACGATTGAACAGGTGCGGTTGCTCCGCGAGGTCATTGATCCGCGGGGACTGCGCAAGCTGGAATTTCGTCGCTCTTCTGCGAGAGCCTGAGGAGGATTCGTGCCTGGGGAAGTCCCGACCGAGCGGGAGCGTAGGAGCATGATGCGCGTGGAGTTTGGGGCGCCAGGAGTGATCATGCCTCCTTTTGAGAAGGTTCTGGAGCAGGCGGAGCGGGCCGAGGCCAAAGGCTATGCGGCCGTCTGGTGGCCCTGTCATCTCATGGGCTGGCATCCGCAGTCCATCTGGAGGCCGGAGGTTTCGCCGCTGGCCCGAACGCAGAAGAACGCGGACACGTACCTTGATCCTGTCGCCACGATTGCTGCCGTGGGTGTGCGCACGACGCGCATCCGGCTGGGGATTGGCGTCACCGACGTCATCCGTCGCCATCCGGCCATGCTCGCTCAGGCCATTCTGACGCTGGATCACATCACGCGCGGGCGAGTGATTCTGGGGCTTGGTTCGGGCGAGAGACTGAACATCACTCCCTATGGGCTCGATTTTCATCAGCCGGTCGCTCGACTCGAAGAGGGGGTGAAGATCATTCGCCTGCTGTGGGAGTCCGGAGGCAAGCCTGTTGATTTCGAGGGGAGATTCTGGCGGCTCGACCGCGCCGTGCTCGGCCTGGAACCTTACCAGGGGCGATGTCCGCCCATTTGGATCGCCGCGCATGGGCCGCGGATGCTTCAGCTCACGGGGCGATATGGAGACGGTTGGCTGCCGACGAAGATGGCGCCGGCAGAATATCGCGAGAAGCTCGCTCAGATAAGGCGGGCGGCTCGCGAGGCCGGGCGCGATCCGGAGGCGATCACCCCGGGCATGCTCGCCTATGTGCTCGTGGATGAGGATCGCGCGGCGGTCGATCGCATGATGGAGAGTCCGCTGGTGAAGGGGTTGTGTCTGTTGCTTCCGGCTGAGACCTTCGCGCGGTTGGGCTACGCTCCTCCTCTGGGATCTGGAGTCGGAGGCTTCCACGACTATATTCCGGCGCGGCTCGGATATGAGGAAGCTCTGGCGGCCATTCGGCGTGTCCCTCGCGAGATCGTTCGGTATTTCACCCTGCACGGGGCGCCGGAAGACATCGCCGAGCAGATTCGCCAGCTCGTGGAGGTGGGGTTACGGCATCTTGTCCTCTGGAACATCACTCCTTTCGGGGATCCCGCGCGCACGCGCGCTTCTTTTCAAGCCCTGGATCGGGTGAGGGCTCTCTTATCGGGAAATGCGTGACCTTTCGCCCGCACGCCGGCAGGAGGGAGAGAGATGCGTTTTCTCAACAAGCGAGCGCTTGTGACGGGAGGGGCTTCGGGCATCGGACGCGCGGTCGTCGAGCGATTCGTCCGAGAAGGAGCTGCGGTCGCCATCTGCGACATTCAGGAGGAAGCGGCCCGGGCTCTGGCCGATGCGCTGCGCTCCGAAGGGGCGCGCGTCGTGGCTGTCATCGGCGATGTCTCGCGCCGTGAGGATGCCGAGCGTATGGTCAGTGAAGCCGTCGGTTTTCTGGGGGGCTTGGATATTTTGATCAACAACGCGGGGATCGAGACAGTGGGTTCGGTCACGACGGCTCAGGATGAGGAGTGGGAGCGCCAGATCGCCGTCAATCTCAATGGCGTTTATCGCATGAGTCGTTTTGCGATCCCCGAGATCATTCGCGCGGGAGGCGGAGCCGTTGTGAACATCGCTTCCGTCGGGGGACTGGTAGCTGTTCGAGAGTTCTCGGCCTATGGAGCCTCGAAAGCGGCTGTCATTCAACTGACGCGCAGCATGGCGGCCGACTATGCCGACTATGGCATTCGGGTGAATTGCGTCTGTCCGGGTCCGGTAGAGACTCCGCTTCTGGAGCGCGCGTGCCGCCGCGTGTCGGGAGCGGGGAGTCCGGAAGAGGTGCGGCGCCTGTATGCCAGCTTCACTCTGCTCAAGCGGATCGCGCGGCCCGAAGAGATCGCCGCCTGCGTGGCCTTTCTCGCCAGCGATGAGGCGAGCTACGTGACCGGAGCCGTTCTGGTTGCCGATGGGGGATTCACGGCTCACTGAGAAGGAGGACGCCCTATGAATGCGCGCTCCGAAGAGATCGTCCGCGCCTATTTCGCCGCCGTGAACGAGACGCGCCTGGAGGATCTGGTCGCGCTCTTCGCGCCCGAAGCGTCGCTCCATTTCCCTTTGTCGGACCCGATCGTCGGCCGGGAAGCGATCGGGCGATTTTATGCGAACGTCTTGCAGTTTTATCCGGAGCGATTCGATGAAGTCCGACGCCTCTTTTTCTCCCCGGAGGGGGATGTCGCCGTCGAAATCCATTTCGAGGGGAAGACGGCGACCGGCCGGGAGGTCGTTTTCGAAGCGGTGGACCTGTTCACCATTCGCGAAGGTCTCATTCAGAAGCTCCAGATCTTCTACGATAGCGCGCGCGTTCTGGAGATGATCGGGGCGCTCCCGAAAGCGTGAAACCGGAGCGCGGAAATCCCATGAACGATCTTTACGCCGAGTCTTTCGACTGGCCGCAGCTCACCTATGGGGAGGCGCTGGAGTGGCGTGTCGCGCGCTCCCCGGATCGGGAGATCCTCGTCTTTCATGGGGTTGGGCTCTCGTCCGGGAGTGTACGACGGGCCTATCGGGCCCGGGAGTTCCTGCAGGACGTGAACCGATTGGCCCAAGGGCTTCTTGCTCTGGGGGTAGCAGCGGGAGAGCATGTCGCCCTCTGGATGGCGAACGTGCCGGAGGCTGCTCTCGCTCAGTTCGCTCTGGCCAAGCTTGGGGCGGTGATGGTTCCGCTCAACACGCGGTTCAAGAAGGGAGAATTGGAATATGTCCTTCGGCAATCGGAGGCCCGGACGCTCTTTTTCATGGAGCGCTTCCTGGATGTCGCATATGACGCGATCGTGCGCGAGATCTGTCCAGAAGTGGCCCACTGTCCTGCCGGGCAGCTTCGGTCCTCTCGCTGTCCGCATCTGAAGCGTCTCATTGTCCTGGGCGAGCGGGCGCCCGGCATGTTCGCGTATGAGGACGTGCTCTCACTCGGCCAGAGGCCGGATCTGGACCGTGCTCTTCGGGAGCGAGAAAGAGCGGTGAGTCCGGACGACATCGCGCTCATTCAATACACGTCCGGCAGCACAGCCTTTCCGAAGGGAGTCATGCTCTCCCATGACCAGACCTTGCGGAACGCCTTCATCATGGCGGGGCGTGCCGGTCTGGGGGAAGAAGACCGAGTGCTCTCGGCGATGCCCATGTTCCACATCGGAGGGTCCGTGTGCGCATTGCTTGGGGCGATCACGCGCGGTTATACGCTTCACATGATGGCCAAATTCGACGCCGGGGAGACTCTGCATCTCTTCGAGCAGGAGCAGATCACCGCCTACATTGGTATCGAGACGATGTTCCTCATGCTTCGTGAACATCCGGATTTCAAGTGGCGCGATCGGTCTTTTCTGAAAAAAGGGTGGGCTGCCGGATCTCCAGCGCTTCTGCAGATGATCGCCGAGGAGATCGGGATTCGTCATGTCTGCTCCGTCTATGGCCTTTCCGAGGCCAGTCCGAACGTCTGCATCACCGATTGGCGGGATGCACTGGAGAAGCGATTGCGGACCAACGGACGTCCCCATCCGGGAGTGGAGGTGGAGATTCGAGACCCTGTGACGGGAGAGCGCCTGCCTCCGGGGCAGCCCGGTGAGATCTGCGTGCGCGGCTATAACGTCATGAAAGGGTACTACAACATGCCCGAGGAGACCGCTCGGGCTCTCGATCCGGAAGGGTGGTTGCACACGGGGGATCGGGGTCTTCTGACTGAGGAGGGGTATCTCGTTTTCCTCGGCCGATGGAAGGACGTGCTCCGCGTCGGAGGGGAGAACGTCTCGACTCTGGAGGTCGAAAATTTCCTCCTGACTCATCCCCGGATTGCGGCCGCGGCTGTCGTGGGCGTGCCGGACTCCCGATGGGGTGAGGTTCCGGCGGCTTTCCTTCAGCTTCGGGAAGGAGAGGCGATGACCGAGGAAGAGGTCATCGCCTACTGCCGCGAGCATCTGGCCCCGTTCAAAGTGCCGCGCTACATTCGTTTCGTTCGAGAATTCCCGATGACCGGAAGTGGGAAGATTCAAAAATTCCACTTGCGGGAGCAACTTCTCCGAGAGCTAGAGGGAAGCGGGTGAATCGGCGTCGCCCGTCACCCTGAATGAGGAGCTGTGTGTATCCGGCTCATCCCCCTGTAGGGGAATTTCTCACAAAGGAGGTGGACCATGAACCGAAATCCCGTGTGTGGTCTTGGTAAAGTCCTCCTTTGGGCGATCGTGATCGCTCTCGGACTCGGTCCGGGAGAGGTGATCTTCGCTCAAGGGGCTGTGACGACGGCGAACATCGCCGGTGACGTCACCGATAAGACGGGAGCTGCGATCCCCGGCGCTCGGATCACGATTCGGAATGTGGAGACAGGGCTGACCCGTGAGGCTTCGTCCGGGGATCAGGGGCAATTCGTTCTCTCTCAGCTTCCTCCCGGACGCTACGAACTCACCGTCGAGGCGTCGGGATTTAAGAAGACTGTCCTTCGGAATGTGACTCTGACGGTGGGGGCGACCGAGACGGTCCGCGTCACGCTGGAAGTCGGTGAGATCACCGAAAGTGTTGACGTGAGCGCGGAGGTTGTTCCTGTTGTGGAGACGACCCGCGTCGAGGTGAGCAACGTCATTTTGCCTGTACAGGTGCGCGAATTGCCATTAAATCAGCGAAGTTTCACGGCCTTGGTCACGCAGCAGCCCGGGATCGTGCGGATGACCAATGCGACTCCGCCGACCGTACTCGGAGCGGCCACCAATACGGGATCCTACATCAGCGCGGGGGGCTTGATGGGCTCTTCCGTAGCCTACCTCATTGATGGGGTGAATTTCAGCAACGGGAACTTCACAGCTCCGGGGACGGCCGCTGCGGGCGACATGCCCGGAGTCGAGGCCATTCAGGAGTTCAAGGTGATCACCCACTCGTTCAGCGCGGCCTACGGAGGAGCTTCCGGAGCGGTCGTCAGCTTCGCCACGCGCAGTGGGACGAACGAGCTTCACGGAAGCGCCTACGAGTTCGTGCGCAACGACATCTTCGATACGCGCTCCTTCTTCGATCGCGAGAAGCCTCCGTTTCGACGGAATCAATTCGGAGCGGCTCTGGGAGGACCCATTCGTCGGGATCGCGCCTTTTTCTTCACGAACTACGAAGGGCTGCGGCAGCGTCTGACGACGACCGAGATCTCCTTCGTCCCCACCGAATGCGCGCGAAATGGGGGATTGGGGGGGACATGCGATTTCCCCGTCATCGGTCCGGGGGGGAGACCGGTCGCCATCTCGCCGGAAGTCAAGGCGATCCTCGAACTCTATCCGAAGCCTAATGGAGCCGATCTCGGAGGGGGGATCGCCGAGTTCGTTTTCCCGAATCGTCAGCCCACGCGTCAGGATTTCGGACTCGTGCATCTGACGTCCACGCTCTCTCCGAAGGATCAGTTCTCCGGGCGGTATTCGATCACGGATGCGGAAGCCACGGCGGCCTTTCATTTCCCGAATTTCGAGTTCGTGCGGACCGATCGCGTGCAGAATTATCTGCTCCGATGGTCGCGTGTCTTCACGCCGCGTCTGGTCAACACGGCGAGTTTCAGCTTCCTTCGCTCGAATGTCTTCGCGGCGACCGAGCCCACCGTCCCGTTGCGTCCGGATCAATTCACGGGGAATCCGGCGCGTCAGACGATCGGGGTGATCTCCGTCGGAGGAGGCACAGCGGGCACCGTGAGCGGCACGCTGACGCTTCTGGGAAATGACGATGCCAGCCCCTTCCATCTTGTGCGCAACAACTTCGTCTTCAACGACGATGTGGTCTACACGCGGGGGAATCACACGCTGAAACTCGGGGGGATGGTGAATCGCTTTCAGTGGAACTGGAAGTCGGCGGTCATCCCGGGAGGGAGCTATACGTTCCTCACGCTGAACGACTTGCTGGCGGGGAATCCGGCCGTCCTGATCATTCGCCGGGATGGCGCGGAGGCGAGCTTCTGGGTTCGGACGACGCTCTGGGCCTGGTACGTCGAGGACGCGTGGCGGCTGACGTCGCGGCTAACGCTCACGGTGGGTTTGCGTCATGAATTTCAGGCGCCCATCCTCAAGGACATTCGGAACAAGCTGGGGAATTGGCGACGTCCGGAGGACACTCAGGTCACTGTCGGACAGCCGTATCACAACTATTCGCTCACGCAATTTCAGCCGCGCATCGGGATCGCCTATGATCCCTTCGGGGATGGGAAGACGGTCCTGCGCGCGGGGTTTGGCGTCTTCAATGAATTCTTGGGGTTTGAGGGGACGGCTCAGGGGATCCTGCAATGGAATGCTCCCGAGCCGGTGCTCAACACCTTTTTCGGAGAGCCTCTGGCTCCGGGATTTCTCCCGCCGATCCCCTTCCCGCGCTGCGCGGCGTGCACGGCGCCCACACCCTATGTGGGGTTGGTCACGGGGCTTCTGGAGCCCGTGAACTCTCCGACATCCAATCAGTGGCATTTCGAGATCGCGCGCGAGCTGCCGGGCAAATTGAATCTGACGCTTACCTACGCCGGATCTCAATCCTATCACATCCCTCGCAAGATCGAAGCCAATCACAATCTCCCCTGCCGGTTTGAGAACGGGCGTCCCGTGTTCACGGGAGGATGTGGAACAGCGGCTCCCGCGGTGAGTCGCATTGCGTTCTCCCTGTACTCTCGTCGTTTCGATGCCACGGCGAACTATCATTCAATGAGCCTTCAGGTGGCGCGTCGGTTCTCTGGGGGATTGACCTTTCAGACCTCCTATGCCTTCTCGAAGGCCCTTTCGGAATCCGATGCCTTCAATTCCAACAATATCATTCGCGGAGTCGCGCAGGCCAGTCAGTACCCTCCGGATCGCAAGCTGGATCGCTCGGAATCGCTCTTCAGCATTCGCCATCGTGCGACGGTGAACGCCGTGTATGAGGTGCCCGTGGGGCGCGGGAAGAGGTTCCTTGGCGACGCGCGCGGTCTTGCGCAGGCTCTCCTGGGAGGATGGAAGATCACGGCGCTGGGGGAATTCCGCAGCGGGTATCCTTTTTCCGTTCTCGCCGGATTTGGGATCACGGGGGTGGGGGACAACATTGACTTCCCGGACCGGCCGAATCTCCTGCGCAAAAATCCCGTCCTCGGGCGGGTGGATCGGTATTTCGATCCGAAGGCTTTCGCCCTGCAGGAACCCGGGCGCCTGGGCAATGCGCCGCGCACGTCGGTGCGGGGGCCGGGATTCTCCACCCTCGATGTCGGGCTTTCGAAAGAATTTCCTCTGGGTGAGGCTGCGCGGCTCCAGTTTCGGGCGGAGGCTTTCAACGTTCTCAATCACCCGAACTTCGCGTTGCCTTTCAATCAGCTCTACATCGGTTTTGTTCCCCAATTCCGGCGTGTTCCGACGCCGGCGGAGCTGGAGGCCCTGCCGTGTCGGCTGACAGCTGAACAGGCTCAGGTGCATTCGTGTCATCCTCAGGCGGGACGGATCTCGAGCACCGTGGGCACGCCGCGGCAGATCCAGTTCGCGCTGAAATTGAGCTTCTGAAGCGATCGGGAACGCGGGTCCGAACTTCGCGTTTCTCTCTGGGGAGGAGCCCATGCGATTCGGCATGCTCGTCAATACGCAGGATCCTCCGGACGGAGCGCGCATCCCGCAGCTTTACGAGGAGATCCTGGAGGAGGCGCAACTGGCCGAAGCCGTGGGATTCGATGCCGTCTTTGTGCCCGAGCATCACATGATGCCCGATGGGTATTTGAGTGCTCCTCTGGTGCTTCTGGCGGCTGTGGCCGCGCGCACGACGCGCCTGCGTCTGGGGACATCTATTCTTCAGTTGCCCGAGTGGCATCCCATTCACGTGGCCGAGGAAGTTGCTGTCTTGGACAATCTCTCGAAAGGGCGGGTCATTCTCGGCGTGGGGCTCAATCTCGTCGAGGAAGAGTTTCGACTCTTCGGGATCACGCGGGCGGGTGTCACGCGGCGATTCGTCGAGCAGATCGAGATTCTCCGTCGGGCCTGGGAAGGGGAGCCCTTCTCCTTCAAAGGGGAATTCTTCGAGCTGGAGAACGTCCGGGTCACCCCGCGCGTCGTGCAGAAGCCGCATCCGCCGATTTGGATCGGGGCCATGAGCGAGCCGGCACTGCGGCGCGCGGGGCGTTTGGGTGCCGGGTGGATCTCCGATCCGCTGCACGTCATTCAGGTCATGAAGGCCTGGGCGGAGATCTATCGGCAAGCGGCTCGGGAGCATGGTCATGAGGATCGCATCGAGGTCGTGCTCATCCGCGATGGATGGGTTTCAAAAGATCCCGAGGAGATTCGTCAACTCTGGTGGCCCACAGTGCGCGACTACCACCTCTTTTACAAAAACCTCGGCTTCTTCGAATCGGGTCGCTTCAATGCCCAGTGGGAGCCCTGGGTGCGCACAGCGCGCGATGAAGATTGGACCTATGAGCGCGTGGCTCCCAATCGCGTCATCGCGGGAACTCCGGAGCAGGTCGTCTCCGAGATCCGGCGCTATCGGCAGGAGGTCGGATGCGAGTACATCATCTTCTATTTCCGCCATCCGACCGGACCCGATCATCGTGCGACGATGCGGTGTATCGAACTCTTCGGGAAGGAAGTCATCCCGCACTTTCGCTCGTGAGGCCCAGGAGAGGAAGCGATGAGACTCCACTATTTGCTCGACACTCATGCCGGACCGTATGAGCGGCCCCTTCCGACGCGCGAGGAGGTGAGCGCCTTCATTGATCAACTCTATCGAGAGATCGAGCTGGCCGAAGAGGGGGGATTCGATGCCATTGTGGTGCCCGAACGGCACGGTCGGACGGAATGTTTCTTCCCTTCGTCGCTCGTGCTTCTTTCGATCATCGCGGCCCGGACGAGTCGCATTCGTCTGGGCAGTTACATTCTGGTGCTTCCCCTGCACCATCCCATTCATGTGGCGGAGCAGGTCGCGATGATTGATCAGGTCTCCCGAGGGCGGGTCATCTTCGGCGTCGCGGCCGGGTATCATTCCGGGTACAGCCGCATGTTCGGCATCCCGCATCACGAGCGAGGAGCGCGGTTCGAAGAACAGGTCGAGATCATTCGGCTCGCCTGGACGCAGGAGAGGTTCTCCTACGAGGGCCGCTACTATCGGTTCACCGACGTCCGGCTCACGCCCAAGCCCTACCAGAAGCCGATGCCCGAATGGTGGGTGGGGGGGATGTTCCCCAAGACGATCGCGCGGGCCGGACGCCTGGGCGATGCCTGGTGCAGCGATCCGTTTCCCCTGGATCGAGAGGTGTGGTTGGAGCAGGTCCGTCTCTATCGCGAAGCGGCGCGCGCTGCCGGACGCTCCTCGAAGGTCGTGCTCATGCGCGATGGATGGGTGGCGCCCACGCGCGCGGAGGCCGAAGAGGTGTTCGGGCGGCTCGCCGTGGAAGAGTGGCTCTTCTATTTCCGCTGGGGGATCCTCACGCATCATCCGGAATTCCAGTCGGAGTCCGATTTCACCATCGAGCGCGCCAGTCCTCATCTCATTCTGGGCACGCCCGAAGAGTGCATTCGGCAGATCGAGCGCTATGCCCGCGAGTATGATGTGGATGAGATCGTCCTGCGCTTCCGACTTCCCAAGGGACCGCGGTGGGATCAGGTCTTGCAGTGTCTGGCCCTTTTCGGACGCGAGGTCGTGCCGTATTTCCACGGGAAGGCTTCATGACGAAAATCCTCGAACGAAACGTCAACGTGAAGATCTTCGATGACGGAGGAGCGCTTCTGCGCGTGCAGGGGTCGCTCCTGGATGTCGAACACAGCTTTCACATCGAGTTGATCGTGGAGGTCGAGACGGGGCGAATCCGGGAGGCGAGCGCGGAGATGATCAAGCGTCCATATCCGACGCTCTGCCCTCGCGCGTTGGAGAACGTCGCGCGCCTCCGGGACGAAGTCATCGGGCGGGGGATCAATCGGCGCATCGCCGAGTTGCTGGGAGGCTCGACGGGATGTGTCCATCTGGTCGAAGTCGCCCAGTCGGCCGTTCGATTCACGGCGACGTATCTGATCGATCGGCGGACGGGGATGAGCGAGGAGGGCCTCGGGGGGCTCTCCGAACAGGAACATCGCCAGCGGTGGCTGCCTCTGCTCAAAAATACATGCCAGGTCTTCCGCGTGGACGACGAAGGGAGCGTCGGCGAACTCTCGGATCGGGTTTCCGTCCGGCCTGACATTTCCCGGAGAAAGGAGGGATAGCGTATGTGCGGGAGATATCGGAGACCTTTCATAGGGTGGGGCATTGGGGTGATTCTCTGTATGCTGGGAGGAGGCCTTGCCCTGGAGCGCGCGCGGGGGCAAACGCCGGCGATGGCGAGCATCAGTGGGGTCGTGACCGATCCGGCGGGAGGAGTCGTGGTGGGAGCGCAGGTGACCGTGCGGAATTTGGATACGGGGAGCATGCAGAAGGTTGAAACCGACGCGCGAGGCGTGTATCGGGTCGTTTCGATCCCTCCGGGGAGGTACGAAGTGCGGGTCGAAGCGCCGGGGTTCGTCGCGAGCGTGATTCCCGAGCTGGTGCTGACGGTCGGTCAAGCGGCCACCGTGGATGTGGCGTTGAAAGTCGGGGCCGTTCAGGAGACGATCGAGGTCGTCTCGCCGACGCCTTTGGTCGAGCCCACGCGGGTGAGTCTCGCTCAGGTTCTGGATGAGCGGCAGGTCCACGAGCTTCCCATCAACACGCGGAACTTCGTTCAGCTCACTCTGATCACGCCCAAGGTCGTTCCGGCCAGCGCGGCCAGCGGACGCGGAGCCTATATGGGGGATCGCTACAAGGAGAACCAGTTCAGCTTCAGCGGATTGCGGTATCAGTTCAACTACCAGACAGTAGACGGGGCTTCCTCCTACGTATGGACGGCCAATGTGGTGAAGTCGTTCTATTCGCTGGAGACGGTCAAGGAATTCCGCGTGCTCAACAGCCTGTATACAGTCGAGCAGGGTCATGCCATGGGGGGGATCATCACCGTGATCACGCGGTCGGGGACCAACGAATGGCATGGGACGCTCTATGAGTTTTTGCGCAACGACAAGTTGGATAAGACGGATATTCTGACGGTGCCGGGGTTCAGCGTGTTTCGTCGGAACCAGTTCGGGGCGGCTGTGGGAGGGCCGCTGCGGCGGGATCGGCTCTTCTTCTTCGGCAACTATGAGGGGCAGCGACAGGCTCGGGCGCCGCGCTTCCCGGCCGTCTATTTGCAGAATCTGCCCGCGATCAATGCCGCTTTGGCGCGGCTGGGATTTCCCCCGGAGACCCCACAGGTCTTGCAGACGGCCGATTCGGATCAGTTTCTTCTGCGGTGGGACTCCCCACTCAGTCCAGCGCACAATCTCATGGTGCGATACAATTTCTACAACACCGACAATGAAAACGATCGGATTGGGGCTTCCGGGGTGACGGGGGAGCCGATCACGGCGCTGGCGGCTCGGCATCATCGGTTACGGGACCAGGGGCTCGTGGTGAGCGTGAACTCCACGCCGTCCTCGCGATGGGTCAATGCGGCGGTGTTCGGCTTTGAGAAGCATCGGTATCGGCTCGACCCTCGGCCGGGAGTCCCATTGATTGAGCTGGCTGTCGTCGGGGCTTTCTCGACGGGGGTTGAAGCGGCTGACGAACAGGGGCTGAATGAACGGCGGTTCCATCTCTCGGATGCGCTCACCTATGTGCGCGGGCACCATCAGTTCCGGTTCGGGGCGGAATATTTGAGGACCGATGCCTCCAATCATGTCACGCCAGGAAGTCTCGCGATCATTCCGGGGTTGTCTGCGCTACTGGCTCCGGAGCCCGTCGTCGTTCAGGTGCGGATTCACCCGGAGCAGTACAAGCTGCGCCTTCAGATGGAGACGAATCAGTGGGGCGTCTTCTTCCAGAACCAGTGGCAAGCGCGGCGTAACCTCACGTTCACCTATGGCGTGCGATACGATGTCGAACGGATTCGGGGGATCATCGCGCTCTCCGAGGATGATTGGAACAACGTGCAGCCGCGCGTGGGATTTGCCTATTCCTCAGGGACCACGCGTCCGACCATCGTTCGCGGAGGATATGGGATTTTCGTCTCGGATCGGTACCACCCCTATCTCTTCATTGATGGATTCGTTCACGGGACGCGCTTCCCGAGCTTCAACGACGCCTATCTGACCGCCAATCCTTTTGCGCGGAAGTACAAGCCCTTGCCCGATACGGTTGCCCCTCTGATCATCTCGGGGACGGGTCCGGCGACAGCGGCCTTCAAGGATTACGTCCTTCGCGGAGTCGTCCCTTCTGGCCCCGCCGCTCTCTTTGTCGTCATTTCGGCTCCGGATATTCCGAACCCGTATGCTCAGCAGTGGAGCCTGGAGGTCGAGCGGCAGCTCTCGTCGACGTGGGCGGTAACGGTGGGGTATTCTGGGCTGAGGTCGTTCAAGCTTCCGCTTCTGGTCAACCACAATCTGAAGCCGGCCGTGGTCCGGTTGCCCAGCGGGAAGAATGACTATCAGGCCGTGGGGCCTCAGGCCGCCGAGCGCTTGTGGGATCCTCGGTTCGGCGTGACCTACATCGGGCAGCCGATCGGATACTCGATCTATCATGCGGGGACGATCACCGTTCGGAGAGCCTTCGCGCGCCATGTGAGATTGACGGCCAACTACGTCTTCTCCCGAGCGATTGACAACGGGGCGGGCAATAGCACCTTCATTGCGCCGGAGGACCCTTACAATACGCGGCTCGATCGGGCGCTCTCGGCCGAGCATGCTAAGCATCGGTTCACGATGAACCTCATGGCCGATGCTCCGGCGTCCTGGCCTGTCCTGCGCGGCTTCGGCGTGAGACTGCTGGCCATCGCGCAAAGTCCGCGGTATTTCAACGTGACGGTAGGATCGGATGTCAATCGGGATCAGAACGCCGTCACGGATCGCCCCGACGTTCTGGGGCGCAATACCTGGCCGGGGGATGATTTCGTCACGTTCGATCTGCGCATCCTGCGTCGGTTTCAATTCCGCGAGCGCTATGGGCTGGAGGCTGTGGTCGAGTTCTACAACCTCTTCAATCGGGTGAACGTGACGGACCTTTTCACCGTGTGGGGGCGTCCGACTCTGAGTCAGCCTCCTCTGGCGACCTTCAACACTCCGCGGGCTGTGGGGGATGCCTTCAAGACGCAACTCGCTTTGAAGTTCACCTTCTGAGCCTGGGTGCGAAAAGCATCAGGGGATGAGCGTTCGGGGATTCCCTGCGGGGAGGCCCGATCCGCACTTCCTGTCAGGAAGCACGACACTCTCTTAGGGGGAGGATATGCCATCTGTTCCGTTAAAAGACGTGAACGCGCTTCCGTCGGATCTTCAGCAGCTCATCGCCCAGTATGAAGCCTGGATCGGCGATACGGTCTTCGCGCGGGTCATCGCCCATCGGCCGGAGGCCTTTCGCGCGTTCCATGCGTTCTACCTCTCGCTGCTTGAAGGGTGCGTCCCGTCGGAGATCAAGGAGCTGGCCCGGTTGCGCCTGGCTCGTCTGAACGGGTGTGACTACTGAAAGGAGGCGAATCTCGCCTGGGCCAGGCGAGCGGGCATTCCGTCCTGGAAGATCGAGCAGATAGATGATCCCGAGCGCGGGGATTTCACGGCGCGCGAGAAAGCGGTTCTGCGTCTGGCGGCCTTAATGGCGCACGGCTCGAAAGAGACGCTCGCGGGAGCGGTGCTTGAGGAGCTGAAGCGGGAGCTGACGGACGAGGAGCTTATCGAGCTGGGGATGTATTTCGCTCTGGTCACGGGGTTTCAGAAGTTCAATACCGTCTTTAGCATCTTCTACGCGTGCGAGCGGAGCGAGCCCAGCCGGAGGGATTGACAGGGAGGCCGCGCTGCGGGTACATTACCAAACGGGCGTTTGATCCGAAGGAGGGACCGATGATCGGAGGATTGAATCACATCGCGCTTCTGGTCGCCGATTTGGAGGCGAGCATCGAGCGATTCCAGCGACTTCTCGGGGCGACGCTGCGGGAGAGGAGTTTCCTGCCGGAGTCCCGAACGGAGGTCGCTGTGCTGGAGATCGGGGGGGTGCATCTGGAGCTGCTCAGTTCCCGGGAGAGTGAGACGAAGGTCGGTCGTCTGCTTGCGGAGCGAGGGGAGGGGATTCATCACATCTCCTTTCACGCTCGCGATCTGGAGGGAGAGCTGGAGCGGCTTCGCCAGCAGGGCGCGCGCGTCCTGGATGCGCGGCCTCGCGCGGGGTTGCATGGGCGGCGGATCGCCTTTCTGGACCTTGGGGGGAAGGGGGAGATCCTCATCGAGTTGGCGGAGGAACCTGAAGAGCGCCTGAGGGAGTCGGAAGCATGAGCATGAAGGGAGCCATTGACGTCTGGTGCAATCCGTTCACCCCTGCGGGGATCAAGCATCTCTTCCTGGACAACGAAGAGGTTTATTTCATGATGGGGATTCAATGGGGGCGCGCCGGGAACATGAAGGGGTATGAGCCGCGCGAGTTCATCGCCCTGATGGATCGGCTGGGCATTGAGAAGGTGTGCGTCCCGGCGCTCAAGCAAGCCTTCTATCGCAAGAACAAGATGGGGGCGGATTTCTCATACGAGGAGATCGCCGAGCTGGTGCGGGCCTATCCGGAGCGCATCGTGGGATTAGCGGGCATCAACCCCTTCGAGCGGATGGAAGGGGTGCGCCGGCTCGAGCGCGCCGTTCGGGAGTATGGATTTCGGGGGGCTCACATTCATCCTTATGGATTCGGGTTGCCTCTGAATGCGGCCGAATGGTATCCCTTCTACGCCAAATGCGTGGAGCTGGATATCCCTGTCATCATGCAGACGGGCCATTCGGCGGAATTCATGCCGAGCGCCTGCGGGCGTCCGATCTTGCTCGATGATGTCGCCCTGTATTTCCCGGAGCTGCGATTGGTGGCAGCGCACACCGGTTGGCCGTGGGTGGAGGAGCTGATCGCTCTGGCCTGGAAGCATCCCAACGTGTACATCGCCGTGAGCGGGCACGCTCCCAAGTACTGGGACAAATCGCTCGTTCATTTCATGAATTCGCGGGGGATCGGGAAGGTCATGTGGGGGACCGATTATCCGCTCATCCTGCATGAGGAGAGTCTGACGCAGATCGAGGAGTTGGGATTGAAACCCGAGGCCAAGCGTGCTCTCTTGCGGGAGACGGCCGTGAAGGTCTTCAAGTTCGAGGAGTGAGGGGGATGTCCGGATATCGCTTCCTGGAGATCGTGCGCGCGGAGGGCGTAGCCGAAGTCATTGTGCGGAAGCCGCCGATGAACACCCTGGATGTGGATCTCTACGAGGAGTTGGTGCGGGTGAGCGATGAGCTGGAGGCCGACCCGACGACGCGAGCGATCCTCTTCACAAGCGGCCTGGAGAAGGTCTTCATCGCCGGAGCGGACATCAAGCAGATGGCCCAGTATCGGTTCGAGCGAGAGCCTCTGGAGCGGAAGATCGAGCGTGTGCATGCGACGTTCCGGCGCGTGGAGCGTCTGGAGAAGCCGACCGTAGCCGCCATCACGGGGCATGCTCTGGGGGGAGGGTGCGAGTTCGCGCTCGCGCTGGATTTTCGCTTCATGTCCCGGGGGGAGCCTCGCATTGGGCTTCCCGAGATCCGGTTGGGGATTCTCCCGGGAGGAGGAGGAACGCAGCGGCTTCCTCGTCTGATCGGTCGAATGCGCGCGGCGGAGCTGATCATGACTGGGGAGACGCTGGATGCGGAGAGGGCGGAGGCGATCGGATTAATCACACGGGCGTGCGCGCCGGAGCGCACGCGGGAGGAGGCGCGGGAGTTCGCGCGGCGTTTGGCGGCTCAGGCTCCGGTGGCCCTGCGGGCGATCAAGCGATGTCTTGTGGAATCGGAGGCCGTGGATCTGGAGACGGGATTGGAGATCGAGAAGCGATATTGCGTGCAGGCCCTTCTGTCGGAGGACGCGCGGGAGGGCATTGCGGCTTTCCTCGAAAAGCGCTCTCCACGCTGGAGGGGGAGATGAAGCGGGTGGCCATCATCGGGGCGGCGCAGACGCGGTTTGAGGCGCGAAGCGAGCTGGCCTATAACGAATTGGTCTACGGGGTCGTCCGGGAGCTTCTCGATCGCACGGGGATCTCGATGCATGAGATCGAGAGCATGGTGACGGCCTCGCAAGATGCGTATGATGGGAAGACCATCTCCGGGATGGCCATCAATGAAGTCGTCGGGGCGTATCTGAAATCGGAGGCGAAGGTGGCGGCCGATGGGCTTCAGGCTCTGCTGTATGGGGTCGCGCGGATTCTCTCGGGGGAGTTCGATCTGACGCTCGTTGTCGCCCATTGCAAGGAGTCCGAAGGTGAGCCCTCGGCGATCACGGGGCTCATGTTCGATCCGTTTGTGCAGCGCCCGCTGAAGCTGGATGAGCTGACGGCGGCCGCCTTGCAAGCGCGCTGTTACGCTCGACGGAGGAAGCTCGCGCCGGAGGAGATCGCGTTGGTCTCGGTGAAGAATCATCGGCATGCTCTGAAGAACCCGTATGCCCTGCGGGCTGGAGAGTTCACTGTGGAGGACGTTTTGGGTTCTCCGCTTCTGGCCGATCCGATTCACGAGCTGGAGGCCGCGCCCTGTTCGGACGGAGCCTGTGCGCTGCTTCTGGCCAGCGAGGAGCGGGCGCGGGCGTTGACGGAGCATCCGGTGTGGGTTGTGGGCTTGGGGAACTGCACGGACGCTTATTGGACCGAGAGGGATTTGGCTGAAGCGTCTGCGCTGCGGGAGGCGGCGCGGCGCGCCTATGCGCAGGCGGGCATTCGCGAGCCGTCGCAGGAGATTGATGTTGTGGAGATCTCGGCTCGGTACGCCTATGAAGAACTGATGGCCATCGAAGCCCTGGGACTTCATCCTGCGCCTGCGGAGCTTCTGGCGCGGGGGGAGGCGGCCTGGATCACCCCTTCGGGAGGGCCGCTCTGCGGGAATCCGCCCACGGTGAGCGGGCTGGTACGGGCTATTGAGGCGTACGCGCAACTGAGCGGGGAGGCGGGGGAGCGCCAGATTGCCGGAGCGCGCACAGCCTTGGCTCATGGAGCGGGAGGGATCTGCGGACAGAATCAGACGGTGGTCATTTTGAGGCGGGAGTGAGTTTCGGTATGCCGCGACGTGTCGCCATCATCGCCACGGGACAGACGAAACACGCCGCTCGGCGTCTGGATGTGAACATTCGCGAGCTGATCACCGAAGCGGTCACGCGAGCGCTTCAAGATGCCGATCTCACCATGCGCGATATTGATGCCGTGTTGCTCGGCAACATGGAGCCGTTCGAAGGGTTCCTCTTTCCGGAGCTGTGGGCCGTCGAAGGCTGGGGGGGATATTTGAAGCCCTCGGTGAAATTCAACACGGGAGGGACGGTGGGGACGACGACGGCTATCGCGGCGTACTATTATGTCGCCAGCGGCATCTACGACGTGGTGCTCGCCATTGGTTTTCAGAAGCAATCCGAGGGACACACACAGACGGCCATCACGACCGTGGGGGATCCCATCTGGGAGCGTTCGGTCATGGCGGGGGCCATCGGGAATTTCGCCGTCATGGCGACGACGTACATGCACGAGAGCGGTGTGACCGAAGAGCAGGCGGCTCGTGTGGCGGTGAAGGCGCGGCGCAATGCCTGTCTCAACGAATACGCGCATCTGCAGATGCCGGACATCACGGTCGAGGATGTCCTCAAGTCCGAGATGCTCGCCTATCCGGTGAAGCGGCTCGACATGTGTCCGCAATCGGACGGGGCCGTGGCGGTCATCTTCGCTGAGGAATCGAAGGCCCAACGGCTTGCTCCCCGTCCGGCGTGGATCAAGGCGGTGGCCACCGCTCACGAGCAGCAGTACATGGGGGATAGTCCCAAACGGCTGGCCGAGATGCGGAGCTTGCGGGCGGCGGCGCATCGCGCCTATCGCGCGGCGGGTATCACGAATCCGCGTCGGGATTTGGATGTCGCCGAGATCTACGAGGTCGCCTCGTTCGCCGAGTTGGCCATGTATGAGAACCTGGGATTCTGTGAGAAGGGAGAGGGAGGGAAGCTCATTGATGCAGGGGTCACGGAACTGACCGGGGAATTACCGGTCAATCCCTCGGGAGGCGTCTTGTCCACCAATCCCATTGGGGCGACGGCTCTCATTCGCGTGGCCGAAGCGGCTCTGCAGATCATGGGGAAGGCGGGGAAGCGACAGGTCGAAGGGGCGCGCACGGCTCTGGCCACCGGGTATGGGGGAAACGCCTGGACGGACGTTCTCATCTTGAGTCGGGAGAAGCCATGAGCGCGGAAGGACCTGAGACGCTGCGTGTTCCGTTTTGGTTGGATACGGAGTATCGGTATGCCGTAGGACGCCTCGGAGCGCGCTTCTTCACCGAGCTGCGCGAGCGGGCGCGGCTGATGGGGATGCGCTGTCCCGAGTGTGGGCGCGTCTATATTCCGCCGCGCCCTGTCTGCGGCATTTGCTATCGCGAGCTGCACGAATGGGTCGAGGTCGGCCCGGAAGGGACGATCGTCGGATGGACGGTCGTGCGCCTCCCCTTCATTGATCCGATGACGGGCGAGCCGCGTCCCGTCCCCTACGGGTTCGCCATCATTCGGTTGGATGGGGCGGCGACGAGCCTCTATCACTTTCTGGATGAGACCGACGAGCGGAGGATTCGCGTCGGGCAGCGCGTGCGCGCTGTCTTCCGCGAGACGCGCGAGGGATCGCTCCGCGACATCCTGTATTTTCGTCTTCTCGAGGAGTGAGATGAGCCCGTGGGTCGTGCGGCAGAAGATTCGCATTCCGTTTCAGTATACGACGGGACGAGCGCTCACGCGTTTTCTGCAGGGATTGGCTGAGAGGCGCATCTGGGCGACGCGGTGCGATGGCTGCGGACGCATATATGTCCCGCCGCTGGGGTTTTGCGGACGGTGCTGGCAGCCGATCACCGAATGGCGCGAGCTGCCTCCGCATGGGGAGTTGCTGAGCTACACGGTGCGCCCCGGAGAGCCTCCGACGATTCTTGGGCTCATCCGGTTGGAAGGAGCGGATACGCAGCTTGTGCACTATCTTGGGGAAGTGAGCGAAGACGAGCTGGAGAGAGTCACGCGGGTTCGTGTCGTCTGGAATGAGGATCGGACGGGGAGCATTCGAGACATCGCGTATTTCGCCCCTGCGGAATGAGCGTCTTCTCCAGGGGTGAGGAGGGAGGCGATGGATTTCGGATTCACGGAGGAGCAGTTACAGATCAAGAAGGCCGTGCGGGAATTCGCTCTGCGGGAGATCGCCCCGTATGTGGCGGCGTATGATCAGGAGGAGCGGTTTCCCGTGGAGATCGTCAAGAAGGCGGCGGCGCAGGGGTACATGGGGGGGGTCATTCCGGTGCAGTATGGCGGCGCGGGATTGGATTATGTCACGTATACGCTGATCATCGAAGAGATCTCGCGCGTCTGTCAGATCGTAGGCTGCGCGCTCTCGTTCCCCAGTGGCCTGGCGGGATCGGCGATTCTTCGCTATGGGACGGAGGAGCAGAAGCAGAAGTATCTCAAGCCTCTCGCTCAGGGAGAAGCTTTTGCGGCCACGGCGCTCACGGAGCCGGGCTCGGGGACGGATGTGGCCGCCATGCGCACGACGTGCCGTCGGGAGGGGCGATATTATGTGCTCAATGGGACGAAGGCGTGGATCAGTTTCCTGGACGTCTGCGATTGGGTTTTGACTTTTGCCACGCTGGATCGGAGTTTGCGCCATCGCGGGATTTGCGCTTTCGTCGTCGAGCGAGGGACGCCGGGGATGACCTTCCGGCCCTACAAGCACAAGCTTGGATTCCGCCCGCTCTCGACGGGCGAAGTGATCTTCGAGGAGTGTCGCGTCCCGGTGGAGAATCGGATTGGGGAGGAAGGGGAGGGCTTTCGCGTCGCCATGTGCGCTGTGGAGAACGGGCGGCTCGGCGTCGCGGCGCGGGCTCTCGGGATGGCTCAGGCGTGCCTGGATGAAGTGGTCAAGTACGCGCGCGAGCGCGTCGTTTTCGGTCAGCCTATTGGGAAGTTTCAACTCGTTCAATCGAAGATCACCGACATGGTCGTGGGGATCGAGAGCGCGCGCTATCTCACATACCGGTTGGCCTGGCTCAAGGATCAGGGGGTCGAGGATGTGCGGCGTGAGGCTTCGATCGCCAAGATGGTCGCGACGGACGTCGCGCTCATGGCGGCCACGCATGCCGTGCAGATCTTTGGGGCCTACGGGTGTTCGGCCGAGTATCCGGTGAGCCGGTACTATCGGGATGCCAAGGTGTTTCAGATTGTCGAAGGGGTGAACGAGCTACATCGCGTGCTCATCGCCGAATACACGCTGGGGTACCGCTAGAGCATCCGAGCGAATCGAAGATTCCCTCGGGGGCCCGCGTGGGGGAGGGAGCGCATGGCTCGGTACGATGTCGTCGTCATCGGAGCGGGAGCGGCGGGGCTCACCGCCGCGGCCCTTCTGGCGAAGTTCGGGAAGAAAGTGCTCGTCGTGGAGCGCGATGCCTATTTGGGGGGGCGGGCTATGGCCATCCCCTACGAGGGGTATCGGCTCAATCTGGGGGGGCATCTTCTGGAAGACCCCGGATCGGGGATCACACGCATCTTCGCATTCCTCGGGAAGAAGCTCGAGCATGGGGTCGTCAACGAAGGCCTCCCGTTCTGGGACAATGACAGGGGGCAATGGCGTCCCATTCAGGAGCGGTATCGCGTGGATAAGGGGGAGTTGAAGAAGGTCATTCGTATCCTCTGCGAGACCGACTTCAGCGAATTCGATCGGTACGATCATCTCCCGCTTCGGGCGTGGTTGCTCGAGCACACGCGGAGCGAGGGGGTCATCGAGCTGTTCGAGTATATTGCGATGGCTGAGTGCCTCACTGAGAAATGGTACGACCACTCGGCGAGCGACAACCTCTACGTGCGCAAGATGCACTATCAGGAGAAGCAGACGGCCGGGTATTCCTTCTGGCCCGTGGGGGGATGGGACGGGATGTTTCGCATCCTCGCCGAGGCGGTGCGCGAGCAGGGAGGAGAGATCCGGCTTCGGACGCGCGCGCATCGAGTGATCATCGAGAACGGGCGCGTCGTGGCCGTCGCCCTGGAGCCTGTGGAGAAGGCCATTCCCACCGAAGCGTTCAACTTCGAGTATGTGGAGACGGAGGCGGTCATCTGCACGCTGCCGGTCTGGAATGTACTTGAGCTCTTCCGCGAGTCGGATCTGCCCGATTGGTTTGTGGCGCAGGTGAGGATGCTGGCGCAGGACCAATTCCGGGTCTGCTGGCTGGGCTTTTACGTGGCCAGCCATGAGCCGATCTACACGGGCACATCGCTCACGGAGCTGGCCGTGTGGTTCGAAGCTCCTTACAGTCGGCTGCCCGGATGGGCGTTTTTGGTCTCGGGGATGGATCCGACGACGGCTCCGGCTGGGCGGCATCTCTTCAATTGTGGATTCGCGTTTCAGGGCGTGCGCGATCGCGAGTGGATTGAGCGGAAATTCGCGGAGGCCGAACGGGACTTAGAGGCCATGTATCCCGGGAGTTTCACGCCGAAGAACATCATCTGGAAGAAGCGGCATCTGGTGGCCTATCCTCCGTTCGGGGTCATTCAGAAGCCCTGTCTGGTCGGGCGCTATCGGCCCGACTTTCAGGTGCCGAACGTGGAGGGATTGCTCTTCGCCTCGGAGACCTTTCGCTCGCGAGGAATCGGAGTGGATCGCGCGGCGCGCGCGGCCCTGACCTGTGTGGAACAGCTTCTGGGGTTTCGGATCCCGGAATTCAAAGATTCCTGGCACTACTGATCTCTCGACGCAAGGGATGGAATGGGGGCATGGAACGGCGTTCGGTGATCATCGATGAGCGGGAGGCGGCCTCCTGGATTCGGGATGGGATGACGATCGCCATTGGGGGGTTCATCAATTCGAGTCATCCCATGGCGATTGTGCGTCAGATCATTCGTCGAGGGGTGCGGGATCTCACCGTGATTGGGCCGGCATCCGGAGGGTTGGATCTGGATTTGCTCATTGGGGCCGGATGTGTTCGGAAGCTGGTGACGGCCTACATGGGAGGGGAGCATTACTGTCCGGTCGCCCCGATGTTTCGCGCGGCTGTCGAGCGGGGGGAGTTGCAGGTGTGGGAGTGCGATGAAGGGATGTACTACTGCGCCTTACGGGCGGCGGCTCAGGGGTTGCCCTTCACGCCCTGGAAGGCGGGGATTGGGACATCGTTCCCCGAGGTGAATCCCGACATCAAGGTTTTTCCGGACCCGATCACCGGTGAGCCCCTTTTAGCTATTCCCGCCATCAAGCCGGACATCGCGATTCTCTATGCGGCGCATGCTGATCCTTATGGGAATGTGCAGCACATCGGGACGGGATTTGGGGATCGCGCCCTCTGGCGGGCGGCGGAGCGCACGATCGTTCAGGTCGAGAAGATCATCCCCAACGAAGAGGTGAGGAAGAATCCGCTGGCCACATCGCTCTATGGTGTGGATGCCGTCGTGCGCGCGCCCTATGGTTCGCATCCGTTTGCCGCGCCCGGCTACTACATCGAGGACGCCGAGCATCTTCGCGAGTATGTGGCGGCGGCGACGGCTTATGTCAAGCACGGGGATCGTGGTCCTTTCGAGGCGTATCTTCGGAAGTACGTTCTGGAGCCGGAGACGCACGCCGATTATCTGGAAGTCATTGGGATTCGTCGTCTCATTCAGTTGCACGAGTATTGACGCATATGGGGAAGGAATACGCTCGGGATTTCACGACGAAGGAGCTTCTGGCGGCCTTCATCGCGCGTCAGGTGCGCGATGGCGAGCGCGTGGCCGTGGGGGCAGGGTTGCATGTCCCGCGCGCGGGGATTCTGCTGGCGCATCTGCTCTACTGTCCCAACGTGCGGCTCTACATGGTGATGACCTTCACTCATGTGCTCAAAGAGCCCAGGATGGAGCCCTTCTATACGGTGACCGATTTTCGTCCGGCGAAGTGGGCGGAGGCCTATGTCCTGCACGATGATTTTCAGGAGAATCCCCGCCTGGTCTCGAACATGTTCGTCGTCGGGGCACTGCAGATTGATCCCTATGGGAACTCGAATCTCATCGGGGTGGGCTCGGACTACAGGCGTCTCACCTTTCGGGGACCGGGAGCGGTGGGGACGACCACGATGGCCCATTATGTGGATCGCTATTATCTCTATGTTCAGTCGCACGATCGGCGCATCTTCGTCCCCAAATGCGATTTCGTCTCCACGGTGGGATGGGGGGAAGGGGGACCGGAGGGGCGTCGGCGGCTCGGCCTTTCCGGGAATGGGCCTCTTTATTGCATCACTCCTTTGTGCATCATGGATTTCGAGCCGGAGAGCAAGCGGATGCGGCTCGCCTCGGTCCATCCGGGGGTACGCGTGGAGGACGTGGTTCGGAACACGGGTTTTGAGCTGATCATCCCGGACCAGGTGCCGGAGACCGAGCCTCCGACGCTCGAGGAAGTGCGCGTGCTGCGCGAACGGATTGATGTGGAGGGGATGTTGCGGAGGTGAACATGAAGCTTTTGGAGCCACTGGTGTTTGACGGCCTGCGCGTGAAGAATCGGATCGTCATGCCGCCGATGGGCATGGGGTATGCGAACGAGGACGGGACGGTTTCCGAGCGGGTGATTCGCTATTATCTGCGGCGAGCTCAGAACGGGGTGGGGATGATCGTTGTCGAGAACTGTATTGTAGATCCGCAGGTCGTCGGCGTGGGGCCCGAACTGCGCATTCACGAGGATCGGTATATTGAGGGACTGAGCCGGTTGGTCCGGGCGCTCAAGCCCTATGATGTCGTCGTGGGGCTACAGTTGAATCACATGGGGAGGCAGACGACGCTGGGCACGCCGGTGGCCCCTTCGCCCATTCCCATCTCGCCGAAGGGGCCGATCCCGCGTGTGCTCACGGTGGGGGAGATTCAGGCGATCGTCGAGGAATTCATCGAAGGGGCGCGTCGCGCGCGCGAGGCGGGATTTGACTTTGTGGAGATTCATGGGGCGCATGGGTATCTCATCTGCGAATTCCTGTCTCCGGCTTCCAATCATCGCCAGGACGAGTATGGGGGATCCTTGGAGGGGCGGCTGCGGTTCCCGCTGGAGATCGTGCGGGGGATCAAGGAGAGGGTGGGGCGGGATTTTCCGATTCAGTTCCGTCTCTCGGCTTGCGAGTATGTGCCCGAGGGATTGACGCGGGAGGAGACGCGGCAGATCGCGCGTCGGCTGGAACAGGAGGGGGTCAGCTCGATCAGCGTCTCGGCCGGCAACTGGCAGACGCTGCATTACATCATGGCGCCCATGTTCATGCCCCGGGGGTATCTGGTCGAGGATGCGGCGGCCATTAAGTCTGCGGTGCGCGTGCCGGTTATTGCCGTCGGGAGGCTCCATGATGTGGAGGTGGCCGAGCGCGTGCTGCAGGAGGGGAAGGCCGATCTCATCGCTGTCGGGCGAGGGCTCATCGCGGATCCGGAGTGGGCGCGCAAAGTGATCGAGGGGCGCCTTGAGGACATTCGCCCCTGCATCTCGTGCAATTACTGCGTGGACTTCGTCTCCCGGGCATTGGAGGCCCGATGCACGGTCAATGCCGAACTGGGGGAGGAATTTGTCTTCCAGATTCGGCCGGCGCGGCATCGGAAGCGGATTCTCATCGTCGGAGGAGGACCGGCCGGGTTGGAGGCGGCGCGCATTGCGGCCGAGCGCGGGCACGAGGTGTGGCTCTTCGAGAAGGAAGACCGTCTGGGGGGAAAGCTGCATGTCTCGGCGGCCGCTCCCTCCAAGAAGGAGATCACCCGGTTCACCGAATATCTGGTGCGTCAGGTCCAGAAGCATCGCGTTCACGTTCAGTTGGGCGTGACCCTCACGCGAGAGGAGATGCTGGCTCTGCAGCCGGATGTCGTCGTGCTGGCGACCGGAAGCGTGCCCGCGATCCCTCCGCTTGTGGGGGCGGATCTTCCGCATGTCCTCATCGCGGAGGATGTGCTTTTGGGCCGCGTGGCGGTGGGGCCTCGGGTCGTGATCGTGGGAGGAGGAGGAACGGGATGCGACGTGGCCGAATATCTTTTACATCGGGGCCATGAGATCACGATTCTCGAACTCCTCTCGCATATCGGCCGGGGAGTGGAGGCCATCACGCGGCGCTGGATGTATTATGAATTCAAGAAGGCCGGGGTGCGCGTGTTGACCCGCCACCGCATCGCGCGGATCGAAGCGGGGCGGGCTATTTACTGGGACGAACAGGATCGGGAGGGGAGTCTGCCCTGTGATTCAGTCATCCTGGCTCTGGGATATCGGCCCAATGACGATATGGCGTTTTGCCTGGATGAGGATTTTCCCGTTCCCGTTTATCGTATCGGGGATTGTGTGCGTCCGGGTACCATCTTGGATGCTGTCGCTCAAGGGGCTCATCTGGCGGCCAAGCTCTGATCGGACGGTGGGGAACGGAAGGAATCGGGCCCACACCGTGCCGAGGGCTTGAATCCGGGGGGTCTCGTGAGGCAAGCTGAAGGCGAATTTCGGCGAAAGGAGGAAGGGATGTGGCGCTCGCGAAGGAACGCCTGAAGAGACGTCCGGGAGAGGAAGGGGATCGGTTCGAAGAGATCTTGAAGGCCGCGGCTGAGCTCTTTTACGAGAAGGGATATCATGCGACGACGATGCAGGATGTCGCCGACCGGGTGGGGATGCTCAAAGGGTCGCTCTACTACTACATTGACTCGAAGGAGGACCTGCTGTACATCACACTCGATCAGGTGATCAAGAAAGGAGATGACCTTTTCCTGCAGCGGGTCGCTTCGGCTCCAGATCCCGTGGAGAAGCTCCGTCGCGCGATCGAAGCGGAGATCGAGTACGTCATTCGGGATCAAGTGACCGTGGGGCTTTTCCTTCACGAATTCGACACGCTCTCGGAGCAGCGTCGGCGTCGGATCCTGGCTCGGATGCGCCGATTTCAAAATCGGTACATCGAGATCGTTCGGGAGGGGCAAGCGGCCGGAGTCTTCCGCGATCTCGATCCCCGATTGGCCGTCTATGGGATCCTGGGCATGTGCAACTGGGTCTACCGCTGGTATCGGCCGGATCTCGGGTTCACTCTTCAGGAGATCACGTCGGTTTTCACGAACTTGGTCATGAAGGGCATCCTCCGAACGGATGCGCGCTCCGATTCGGCGTCCCGGAAGAGCTCGAGACGGACGTCTCGCTCGCGCTCCCGGTGAAGGGATGTCGGCGAGGAAGATCACAGAGGGAGGTGAGATGATGTCGCTGCCGCTGTCGGATGCCAGTCTCCCTGTGGGGGGAGGGTTAAATTTCGATTTGGGGAAGGAGAAAGAATTCTTGCGTCAGAACATTCGGGCCTTTGTCGAGCGGGAATGTCCGCGAGAGTACGTGCGGGAGCTGGACGAACGGGAGGAGTATCCCGAACGCATTTGGGAGAAGTTGGCCGAATACGGATTCTTGCAATTACCGGTCCCGGAGGAATATGGGGGGGTCGGTGGAGATGTCCTGGATCTGGTGCTGGTCACCGAAGAGCTGGCGCGTCGCAGTGGGGCCATTGCGTTGACCTTCTGGATGTCGGCCTGTTTTGGAGCGAAGACGCTGGAGTTGGCGGGCACGGAGGAACAGAAGCGGCGGTATCTTCCGCTTTTGGCTCAGGGGAAGATCAAGTTCGCCATTTCGCTGACCGAACCCGATGGGGGGACGGACGTGGCCGGAGCGATGAAGACGCGCGCTGTGGAGGAGGGGGACAGCTACGTGCTCACCGGGCAGAAGGTCTGGACGACGGCGGCGCATGTCTCGGACTATCTCATCGTCTTCGCTCGGACCCGGGAGGACGTCGTCAAGAAGGTGGATGGGATCTCCGCTTTTCTCGTGGATCGGCACAGTCCGGGGATCACGTTGCGGAAGCTCCCGAAGATCGGCATTCTTGCGACGCCCTCCTTTGAAGTCTTCTACGATCGGGTGCGCGTCCCGCGGGAGAATCTGCTCGGAGAGCGGGACAAAGGAATGTACCAGCTGTTCGGGATGTTGAACGAGGAGCGGATTCTCACGGCGGCCATGTGTGTGGGGGAGGCGCAAGGGGCGTTCGAGGATGCCCTGTCTTATGCCAAGGAGCGGCATGCGTTTGGCAAGCCCATCGGGCAATTTCAGGCGATTCAGCACAAGCTCGCGTGGATGCGGACGAAGCTGGAACTGGCGCGGCTGATCACGTACAAGGCGGCGTGGTTGCAATCGCAGGGGCGGGAGTGTGCTGTGGAGGCCAATATGGCGAAACTGGTGGCGGCGAATTTCGGGTTCGAGATCGCCGACATGGGGATGCAGATTCTCGGGGGATACTGTTACAGTCGCGAGTACGATATGCAGCGCTACTGGCGGGATGTGCGCCTGCACCGGGTGGGGCCGATCTCCGATGAGATGATTCTGAACTTCATCGGGGAGCGGTTGGGACTCCCGCGAAGCTTCTGAGAGGGGAGCGATGATTTCTCTTGAGGGGAGAGTGGCGATTGTGACCGGATCCGGGCGGGGGATCGGTCGGGCGACGGTCCTGCAGTTGGCCGAACTGGGAGCGCGCGTCCTCATCAACGATGTGGATGAGGAGCCGGCGCGCGAGGTGGAAGCGCGCGTGCGGGAGGTCGGGGGGCACGCCGAGGTTGTGCTCGGGAGCGTCGCGCGGGCGGATGTGGCGCGAGCCCTTGTCGAGACGGCTCTGGCGCGGTGGGGGCAACTGGATATTCTGGTCAACAACGCTGGGATCACGGCCGACGCGATGCTCCATCGGATGACTGACGAGCAGTATGATCGCGTCCTGGATGTCGTGCTGCGGGGGACGTTCTATTGCATGCGCGCGGCGGCCGCTTATTTTCGAGAGGCTTTCCGGAGAGATCAAGAGCAGGGGCGGCGCGTGCATCGGAAGATCGTCAATGTCAGCTCCATTGCGGGGATTCACGGGGCTGTGGGCAATGCCAACTATGCGGCGGCCAAGGCAGGTGTGATCGGGCTGACCAAGGCGGCGGCTCGCGAGCTGGCCCCGTTTCGGGTCAATGTGAACGCTGTTGCTCCGGGATTCATTGAGACGCGTCTGACGGCGGCGCGGGAGGAAGTGGGGGGAGGATTGGGGCTCCCCGCTGCCGTGCGCGAGCGGATCCTGCAGCAGATGCCGTTGGGGCGTCCGGGATATCCGGAGGACGTGGCGGCGGCCATCGCCTTCCTCGTCTCCCCGCAGGCGGATTTCATCACAGGGCAAGTTCTGGCGATTGACGGAGGATTGGAGTTCATCAATCCCGTCACAGGAGCGTGATGGACTCTCCGGGAGGGAACGCGTATGCCGAAACTGAAATTCGATCACATCGCTTTCCTGGTGCGCGATTTGGATCAGGCTGTGAGGGATTATCAGGAGATTCTGAGCGTTCTGGATCCCGAACAGGCCCGCAACATCGTCTGGGATGAAGGGGAGGCGGACGGATACAAGCTGCGCTGGGCGACGTTCGTCAATCCTCATGGGACTTCGATTCAATTCTTCGAGAGCGAGCATCCGGCCGATCGGAAGCTGCTGGAGAAATATGGAGAGCGCGTGCATCATCTGGCCTTCACGACCAGTGATCTTCCGCAGACGATCGAGGATTTGCAGAAGGCGGGCATTCCGCTCGTGAGCGCGGAACCGACGGGGCCGCCGAACATTCCGTGGTTGAAATGGGTTTTCGTCCCCCCGCGCAAAGCGCATGGAGTTCTCATCGAAGTGGCGACCCGGTATCGAGTGGAGGGCGCTCGGTGGGTTCCCGATGTGGAGGAGACGTCGGAGGCGGCCGTGGAGTCGGGACCCGAAGGGACGCGGTGACCTTTCATGGAGAAGGGGGAGGGGGAATGTCCGGGGTGGAAGCGCGAGACTATTTCGAACCGGAGTGGGAGCTTCTTCCGCGCGAGCAACTTGAGGCCGTGCGCGTGGAGAAGCTGCGTCGTCAACTCCGCTACGCCTATGAGGCATCGGAGTTCTATCGCGAGAAGTTCCGCGAGGCCGGGGCGCATCCGGAAGACATCCGCACGCTGGAGGACTTGCGACGGCTGCCCATCTTCATCACGCCGGAGATTCATCGAGAGAGTCAGGAGCGCTCGCTTCGTGAGCTGGGGCACCCGTTTGGGATGTTCTTATGTGCGCCGCTCAATAAAGTTGTTTCGGTCGCTTCGACTTCGGGGACGACGGGAGAGCCCACGTTCTACGCCTTCACCCGGCACGATGTGGAGGTCACCAATCGGCTCTGGGCGCGCGGATTCTGGCGGGCCGGTATTCGGCCGGGCGATACCGTGATGTGCGCTTTTGGGCTGAGCATGTTTTTGGCCGGAGTTCCGGTTGTTCGGGCTCTGGAATGGATGGGGGCGCGTCCGATTCCGTGTGGGGCAGAGGCGGGGAGCGAGCGATTGCTGCGGCTCATTCGGTGGACGCGTCCGCGAGCGTTGCTGTGCACGCCCTCCTATGCCGAGTATCTCATCGAAGTGGCGCCCAAGGTTCTCGGCTGCGCAGTCGGGGATTTGGGCATTGAGATCATCTGCTGCGCGGGCGAGCCCGGAGCGGGGCTTCCGGAAGTCCGGCGGAAGATCCAGCAGGCCTATGGGGCGCGTCTCTACGATATGCTCGGAGGGGCCCATGGGATTCTCAACGTCTCCTGTGAGGCCCCGGAGTATCAGGGGATGCATGTGGTCGGAGATGACTTCTCGATCTCCTACGATCTCGTGGATCCGGAGACCAAAGAGCCCCTTCCTCTGGAAGATGGGGCCATTGGAGAGCGGGTGAAGACAGCGCTGGAGTGGGAGGCGCAGCCTCCGATCCGGTATTCTGTGGGGGACATTTATCAACTGTTCACCGAGCCGTGCCCCTGTGGGCGGCCAGGGCCGCGCATCAAGGTTCTCGGGCGCGTGGATGATCTGCTTATTGTCAAAGGGGTCAAGGTGTATCCGGCGGCTGTGAAGAATCTCGTCGAGTCGTTTTCCCCGAGAGTGACCGGAGAGATGCGCATTGTGTTGAAGGCTCCGGGGCCGCGCGTTATTCCTCCGCTTCGTCTGCGTATTGAGTATCGCTGCGGGTTGGAAGGGGAGCAGGTCGAGCGGTTGAAGCAGGAAATCATCCAGGCCATGCATGAGCGGTTGCGGGTTCGTCCGGAGATCGAGATGGTTCCCGAAGGGACATTCGAGCGCACGGCACATAAGACGAAGCTCATCGAGCGACTCGAGGGCGGCCAGGAAGAGAGATGAAAGGGCGAAGAGAGAAGATCGTCGGGCTCGCCGAGGCGGTTCGGGAGATCGAGTCCGGGAGCACGATTGCCCTTGGGGGACTCTCCTTCTTCAATGCGCCTATGGCGCTTGTGCGGGAGCTGATTCGCCAGCGGAAGCGGGAGCTGACGGTGATCACCTCGGCCGTTGCGGGCCTTGCCGTAGATGTGCTCATTGGGGCGGGATGTGTGCGTCGGCTCCTGAGTCCGTATGTGGGGCTGGAGGAATTCGGGGCGGCGCCCGCTTTCCGGCGCGCGGTCGAGCAAGGAGAGATTGAGATCTGCGAGGTGGGGGAGGCTTTTCTGGCCTTCGGATTGAAAGCCGGGGCGGCGGGGGCTCCGTTCTTCGCGCTGCCGCGTCGGTTAGCCGGTACGGACCTGGTGCGGGTCAATGGAGAGTATCGTTTCACTACGGATCCGTTCACGGGGGAGGAGGTTCTCTGCGTGCCGGCTCTTCGGCCGGATTGGGCGTTGGTGCATGCGCAGCAGAGCGATCCGTTCGGGAACGCGCGGCATTTGGGGTCGGCCTATATGGACCCATTGATCGCGCGCGCGGCGCGGCGTGTTCTCCTCAGTTGCGACGAGGTCATCTCCTTGGAGGAGACCCGTCGGGAGCCGCGTCGTACGACGCTTCCGGGGATTCTTGTGGATCGTGTCGTTCCTGTTCCGAGAGGGGCTCATCCGGCGGCGAGCGAACCGCTGTACGATGTCGATCGCGAGCATCTGCGCGTGTATCTGCAACTGTGCGCGACGCCTGAAGGGACGGCGCGCTATGTGGAAGAGTTCATATGCTCAGGAGATGAGGAGACGTATCTTCGGAAAGTCGCTCTGAAGCCGGACGTCTCCGCGGAGTACCGGGAGCAGGGGAGTGAGGAGGAAGCTCCCGTTTCGACGGCCGAACGGCTTGCCGTTCTCTGTTCGCGCCTTGTGAAGGATGGGGATCTGGTGGGGGGGGGGACGGGATGCGGTTAGCGCAGCTTCGGCATGCGCCTCATCTCTCGTTCACGATGGGGGGGACGGGGGCTGTGAATCCTGATCTGGAAGAGATTTTACCTTCGGTGAATTCGGCGCGAGCGCTCGAACGGGCGGAAGCTGTGCTGGGGCTGGAGGAGTTGTTGGATCTGGAATTGCAGGGGGCATTCGATGTGATGTTTCTCAGTGGGCTGCAGATGGATCGGTGGGGGAATGTAAATCTGGTCGGCGTTGGTTCGTGGCCGAGGATGAAGGTCCGGGGGCCGGGGAGTGTGGGGCTGGAGTTCGCTCCCTGCGTGCGGCGTCGCGTGGCATTCTTTCGTCGGCACACGCGACGAGTTTTCCCCGAGCGCGTTGATTTCATCTCAGCGCCGGGGCCTTCGTCTGAGGGGGAGGAATTGTGGGTCCTGACTAACCTGGCCGTGATGACGTTGGAGGAACCGGGACGGATGCGCCTGGTTTCCTGCCATCCGGGGGTGACGGTGGAGCAGGTTCGGGAGAACACGGGCTTTGAGTTAGTCATTCCGGACCGGGTGCCGGAGACCGAGCCTCCGACGCCCGAAGAACTTCGGCTCTTGCGCGCGCGGGTGGATCGGCGTGGGTTTTTGCGGAGGATGGGGTGATTGGGATTGTCGGACATGCCGTCTATGTTCCGCGATATCGGATCGCGCGGGATGTGATTGCGGCGGCCCACGGAGGGGCTCCGGTTCGGGGAGGCGAACGGACGGCTGTGTGGGTGGACGAAGATGCGGTGACGCTGGCTCTGGAGGCCGTGCAGGCTTTAGACCTCCCCGTGTGTCGGGGGATTTATTTCTCCTCCACGACGGCGCCGCATCTGGAGCGAATGAATGCGGCGCTTCTGGCGGCGGCCTGTGACCTATCGGAAGATGTTCTTGTGGTGGACTTCGCGCACAGCTTGCGCGCGGGCACGGTGGCGCTCTCGGCAGCTTTAGATCGTGTGGAGGCGGGGGATCCGGGGCCTCTGGTGGTGGTCGCCGCCGATGTGCGCGAAGCGGCTCCGGGGTCGCCCGAAGAGCAATGGTTCGGGGATGGGGCCGCGGCTCTGGCCATCGGGCGAGAAGGCGTCCTAGCCGAAGTGAAAGCGCGCGTGAGCGTCTCGGACGATCTCCTTGACTTCGTGCGGCGCGATAAAGATGAGCGCGTCACGAGTTTTCTGTCGCGTTTCACTCTGGAGCAGCAGGTGAGGAACCTGGAGCGCGTGGTCACGCAGATCCTCCGCCAGAGTGGGATCTCCCCCTCGGAGATCGCGCGCGTGATTGTGCCGCCTCTGGATCCGAAGGCTTCGACGGACGTAGTGCAGCGGTGGGGATTTCGGCCGGAACAGGTTCAGCCCATGTTCCTGGATCAGGTGGGGATGATGGGGTGTGCGACGCCGCTTTTCCTCTTGAGTGCGGCGCTTGAGGAAGCGCGTGCGGGAGATCGGATTCTTCTGATCGGCTATGGGAGTGGGGCGGACGCTCTGCTCTTTGAAGTGACGCCCCGGAATGAGCGATATCGTGTTTCTTATCCTGTGGGCCGGCAGCTCGCGCGCGGGATACGCTTTTCGTCCTACGAATTGTTTCGGCGGGCGCGGCAGTTTTTCCGGCATCATGAGGAGGGGCCGGTGCTCTCGAACGTCTTCTACGAGAAGGAGGAGCCGCGCACACTGCGTCTTCGGGGGACGGAGTGCGGGGAGTGTGGGTTGCGGCAGTTTCCGACGACGCGGGTATGTTTGAGATGCCGCAGTCGGAGTGGGTTGCGGGAGGTGCGGCTTGGGCGTCGGGGTGAAGTTTTCACCTACACGATCGATTGGCTGGCCGCCTCGCCGATGCCGCCGCTGATTGTGGCTGTGGTGGACGTGGAAGGGGGAGGGCGTCTCTATGTGCAGATGACGGATGTCGAACCCTCGGAGGTGCGCATCGGAATGTCGGTGCGTCTGACGCTGCGGCGGCTGGGAGCGGGCGGCGGCCTGTATCACTACTACTGGAAGTGTCGGCCGGAGGGGGAGGCATGAGTGAGAGCCTCAAGGACAAAGTCGCCATTATTGGCGTGGGATGCACGAAGTTTGGGGAGCGGCATGAGGCGAGTCTTCAGGAGCTGATGCTCGAAGCGGCTTGTGAGGCGTACGCGGATGCCGGGATTGAGCCGGATCGCGTGGACGCGGCGTGGCTGGGAACCTTCTCGCCGGGATTTGGTGGGGGGAAGGCCAGCGTGACGCTGGCCGACGCTCTGCGTCTTTATGGGAAGCCGATCACGCGTGTGGAGAACTACTGCGCGACGGGGACGGACGCGTTTCGGAATGCCTGTTTGGCCATTGCCGCTGGGGTTTACGACGTGGCGCTGGTCGTCGGGGCCGAGAAGCTTCGAGACCGACCCGTGCGGGGACTTCAGCGAGAGGGGACGCATCCGTATTTGGAGGCGGGTTCGACTCCGCCGGGACTTTTTGCTCTGGCGGCGAATCGGTATTTCCATCGGTTTGGGGGAGATCGGCGCACGCTGGCCAAGGTGGCCGTGAAGAATCATCGGCATGGGGCGCTTCATCCGAAGGCGCATTTTCAGATGGAGGTGACTGAGGAACAGGTCCTCGCGGCACCTCTGATCGCCTATCCGTTTGGGCTCTATGACTGTTGCCCGACGACGGACGGAGCGGCGGCGGTCCTCATCTGTCGGGCCGATCGCGCGCGGACGTTTCGGGAGGATCCGGTGTATGTCAAAGGGATCGGGCTGGCGGTCGAGACGGGCTGGCCGTTTTTCGACCCGACGTTCGAGTATGTGGGCTTTCCGGCGACGGTGGCGGCAGCGGCTGAGGCGTATCGCATGGCGGGGATTCGCGATCCGGCGCGCGAGATTGATGTGGCCGAGGTGCACGATTGCTTCACGTGGACGGAGATTGCCACCTACGAGGATTTGGGCTTTTGTCGGAAGGGGGAAGGGCGATATCTCATCGAAGAAGGACGCACGGCGCTTGGGGGAGATCTCCCGGTGAATCCGAGTGGAGGATTGAAGTCCTTTGGCCATCCGATTGGGGCCAGTGGGGTGCGGATGCTCGCAGAGATCGTCCTGCAGCTTCGCGGGGAGGCGGGAGCGCGACAGGTGAAAGGGGCTGAGCTGGGCCTTGTGCACAACCTGGGAGGACCGGGGGCGGTCGCCTGCGTCGTCATTTTGGGACGGTGAGTTCGCCGGAAGGCCCTGCTCGGTCTGCAGTCGGACGGGTTCTCAACCAGGGGAGGAAGGGATGCGGATTGTTGTGTGTCTGACCCAGATTCTGGATCCGGAGATTCCGCCCAGTGAATTCCGCATAGATCCCGTGCGGAAGGTGGCAGCCGAAGGGATCGGCCAGCTCGTTGTGAGCATCTTCGATGAGAACGCGCTGGAAGTCGCTCTGCAGATGCGCGAGCGGATGGCCGGGAATGAGCCGGTGGAGATCGTCGCGCTCACGGTCGGGCCACCTTCGGCCTTGGATGTCCTGCGCAAGGCGCTCAGCCTGAGGGCCGATCGGGCCATTTTGATCTCCGGCTCAGCCGGGCCGCCTCTGGATAGCTTCGCGGCGGCGCGTCTTCTGGCAGGGGCTGTGAGGAAGTTGCAGCCGGTGGACCTGGTCCTGTGTGGTCGGGAGACGGGGGATTGGCATGGAGGGCAGGTCGGGGCCTTTCTGGCGGAAGAGCTCGGGTGGGCGTGCGTGAGTTTTGTCTCGCGCATTGAGGTGAAGGAGGATGGATTCCTCATGCGGCGTCAGGTGGACCAGGGGTGGGAGATCGTGCGTGCGGAGCGACCGGCTGTGGCGACGATCACCAATGACGAGACGAATGTTCCGCGCCTGCCGAAGGTGAGGGATACGATGATGGCCTTCCGAGCGCAGATTTCCATCTGGGCGTTTGAAGACGTCGGGGGATCTCCGGAGATCCTGTGGGAGCCAAACGCGCAGATGGAGCTGCGCGATCTCTTCATCCCGGTTTCTTCGAAGACGTGCGAGATTCTGCCGGGAGAGACGGTCCAGGAGAAGGTGGATCGGTTGATCGGCGCGCTTCGTGAGAGGCGCCTGTTGTGATCCGTGTGAGGCTTTCAAGAGGGGTCTGAGCATGCGGCACGTCGTTGTCGTCGTGATGGCATCTCAGGTGGGACGCAGCGAGCGCGAGGCTTTATCTGCGGCGCGCGCCGTGGGGGATGAGGTCTCGGTCGTCTTTCTGGGGAATACGGGGCGATGGGAGACACCTCCGGCCTTCCGCGCGTTTGCGGTCGAACATCCTCTGCTGGATGGTTCTTCGCCCGATCCGTATGTGAGCGCGCTGGAGCAGGTCTGCGTGATCCTGCGTCCTGAAGTGCTCCTGTTTCCTGGCACAGCGCTCTCTTTGGAAGTTGGGCCGCGGCTGGCCTATCGGATGGGAGCGGCGATCGTTACCGATGTCATCGGTCTGCAAGAGGAGGAAGGGGAGAAGCTGGTCATCACGAAGCCCGTTTATGGAGGCAAGGCTCATGCCGTATTCGTCGCGGCTCGACAGCATCTGATTCTCTGCCTGCGTCCCCGGGCGTTCGATCCTCTGGGAGAGGAACTGCAAGAAGCAGAAGTACCCCGGCTGGATGTTCGGCTCGATCCGGCCTGTTGTCGGGTGCGCGTGCTCGAGCGGATTCGGGAAGAGGAGGGGAGCGAAGTTTCTCTGGAAGAGGCGCGGGTCATTGTGAGCGGAGGGCGGGGGATAGGGGGACCGGAAGGGTTCCGTTTGCTTCGCGATTTAGCTCGGGAGCTGGGGGGAGCCGTGGGCGCTTCGCGAGCTGCGTGCGATGCCGGATGGGTGCCGGCGAGCTGGCAGATCGGGCAGACCGGTAAAAAGGTTGCTCCGGATCTCTACATCGCCGTGGGAATTTCCGGGGCCAGCCAGCACGTCGTGGGGATTTCCGGTGCCCGGTGCATTGTCGCCATCAACAAGGATCCCAAGGCGCCGATCTTCAAAGTGGCGGACTTGGGGATCGTCGAGGAGTACGAGAAGGCGGTTCCGGCGCTGATTGAGGCGGTGAGGCGGCAAAGAGAGGTTTCGGAAAAAGCGTAACGAGGATTCGAGGCGAACCTTCGATTCGCTGGGGTGCCTGAGAGGAGGAGACCATGGAGCAAACGGTGCGTGTGACCAGCCGTGCGGCCGTGGCGACGGTGACGCTCTCTCGGCCGGATGTCCTCAATGCTATTGATGCGACGATGGCGGCCGAGTTATGCGCGGCCTTTCGGGAGATCTCCTCCCGGGAGGAGATTCGGGCGGTTGTGCTGGTGGGAGCGGGACGCGCTTTCTCGGCCGGGGCGGATCTTCGCTACATTCGGGAGAAGATAGAAAGGGGGGCACCGGCAGAGCTCTTGATCGGTGAGATCCTGGAGCCGATGAACGAGACGATTCGGATCATTCGCCGGATGCCGCAGATTGTCATTGCGGCCGTTCACGGGGTGGCCAGTGGCGGAGGATGTAACCTCGCGCTCGCCTGCGATTATCGCGTGGCGGCTTCGGGGACGCGGTTCAATCAGGCCTTCATTCGGCTCGGGTTGTCTCCGGATTGTGGGGGGACGTTTTTCGTCCCTCGGCTGATCGGGTGGGCGAAGGCTCTGGAGTGGATGGTGAGCGGGGAGTTTCTGACGGCCGAGGAAGCTCTGTCGCTGGGTCTCATCCATCGGGTTGTTCCGGAAGAGGCGGTGCTTGCGGAAGCGCAGGCGCTGGCGGCGCGCTTGGCTGAAGGTCCGGTTCGAGCGATCGCGGCGATTAAGAGGTTGCTTCAGGACAGCGCGGGGGCCTCTTTGGAGGAACAGCTCGAAGCGGAGCGTCGCGCCGTATGCGCGCTGGCGGGCACGGAGGATTTCCGCGAGGGGGTGCGCGCCTTCTTCGAGAAGCGGGCGCCGCGCTTTCGGGGAGAGTGACGGCGCGCCAGAGCGTGGACGCTCGGGGAGGAAGAATATGGGGGATGGGCGAGAATTCGTTCCCGTGGGATTAGACCTGGCCGATGACGATATTCATGATGTCGGACCCGAGCCGTGGTGGCGCGAAGCGTGGTATTTCGAATTCTTCGATCCGGCGTCGCGCGTTCAGTTTCAGGCCTATCAGGGGGTCTTTCCGAATGCCGGTCGGGGCGATCTCACCCTTTATGTTTTCCGGGAGGGCCGCCTGAAGTATTCCTTCATGAAGATGGATTTTGCGATCCCGCGGGATATTGGCCGCGAGCGGTTATGTTTTGGGCCCTTGAAGCTGGAGATGGTGGAGCCTTTTGTGGGCTGGCGGTTGCGTTATGATAGTCCTGAGCTGGAGTTCGATCTCTCGTTTCGGGCGCGGCATCGGGCCTTCAGTTGGGCGGAGGCTCGACTGTGGATGGAGGATGCTCCTGTGGGGGAGCAGAGTCGGCATTTCGATCAGGTGGGGGAGTATGAGGGATGGATCGCTCTGGACGGGGAGGAGGTTGCGATCTCCGCGTTGGGGATGCGGGATCGGATGTGGGGGTGGGGAGGGCGTGCTCTCTGGAGCGGATATCTCGTTCTGTGGGCACCCTTTTCGTCGGAGTTTGTGATCAATGTGGCAGCTTTGAATTTCGCCGATGGTCGGCGCCATCTCTGCGGGTACATCCATCGGGATGGGGAGCGCGCGCTTCTGCGCTCGGCCCGTCTTGAGGTGAGCTGGAGTCCGAGGCGGTGGAAATCCCTCGAGCGGGTGCGAGCGCATCTGACGGATGGGCTGGGGAGGACGGTTGAGGTTTGGGCTCGACCGCTCGGCCGGATTGATACATCCCACTGGTGGCCTCATCGGTTCGATCATCTGCTCTTCTCCGTTGGGGAGTATGAGTGCGAAGGGATGACGGGCTATGGGTGTCTGACCTGGAGCTTCGTCACAGCCCAGGAGCGGATGGACCGGTGGGATTTCTGAAGGGATCATTGAGGGCAAGGGATGGAGCGCGCTCGGATCAATGCGCATCTCCGGCGATTTGGGGAGAGCGTGCGGTATTTCTTTCGGTCGCAGCAGCGTTCGTCTCTTCTGTCGCCCCTTTTTCATCTCCCGGGGCGATTGATTTTAGGGGGGTATTGCTACTACGAGCATGGAGTGGCGCTTCTGCGTGAGCGGGGGCTTCGGCGAGATCTGCCGGAGCACCTGGCTCGAAGGGCCAAGCGGCTCGGGGGACGTCCCAATGAGATCCATATCAACTCGCTTCTTCTCGGGTATTTGAACGGGCGCGAGCAGAATTTACTCCTCGGGCGTCGGGAGCGAGAGGGGAGCATCGAGGATCTGGCCTTTCTTCTGGAGTTCTGGGAGCGATTTCTCTCCGTCTATCGGAACGACGGGCGGCTTCTTCCCGAAGAGGGGGGATTCACGCTTCCGGTTCTGGATGAGGAGACGCTCGAAGGGATCATTCCCACGCTTCGTCCGCTGGAGGAGTCCCGGAGGCGGCGCTTGCGTCGTGCTCTGGCGACGATTGACCTTTTCACGTTCGTCTTCAATGGGGAAGCACGCGTGGGGATTTTCCATCATGGGCCATACGGGTTGCCGGATGGCTCCTGCCTTGTGATCAAGGAGCAACAGGGATTGCAGGATGATTTTTATTCGTGGGCGGAAGAGGCGGTACGTCTTCCTATAGCCCAGCTGGTGTGTATCCTGCACGTGCGGGAGACACGCGTGCGGATTGGCCTTTTCGGATCTCTCTGGACAGAGCCGCGGGAGTACAGTCGCAACGTCCAGGCGTATGGACTATTTGCGGCCGATCGCGTGGGGTCTCCGTTGCGTCCGATCGAGTTGGAGGAGTTAGAGGACGTGGCGGCTTGTGCAGCCCGTGCGCAGCAGCATCTCTATCGGGAATTCCTTCGGTGGGATGAGCGGCGGCGCCTCTCCTATGGGGCGGAGCTTTACGGAAATCTGCTGCGTGTCTTCGGGGATGAAGCCGGGCTTGGGGAGGAGTTCTATCGGGAGATCAGAGAGAGGTTTCAGGAGAGTGTGGAGCGTCATCTGGAGGCGCTTCTTGGGGGCGAGCCGGCGCTCATTCTCCAGCATATTGCGACAGCCGAGGGCCCTATTTACCGTCCGGTGGCGTGAGGGGGAGCCATGTCGGGGATCACGCGGGATGAGATCAATGCGTGCATTCGTCTGGTCTCGGGGAGTCTGAAGGCGTTCATGCGCTCGGAGCACCGGACGCAGCTTCGATCGGCGCTCTTCGATGTGCCGCGTCGTTCCTCGCTCGGATGGGAGTGCCTTTACCTGACGGCCTATCCTTTGCTTGTGGAGCTGACCTCGGGTGTAGCGCCTGAGGACATGGGGCGCCGGATGAGGCGGTTATGTTCGCGTCCGAATGGTCTCACCCTGAGCATCCTCATCTGCTGCTATCTGGCAGGGAGGCAGCAACGCCTTCTCGATCTCGGGGTGGGGCCTGAGGAACCGTTTCCCGAGGATGATCTGGAGCGTCTGGGCTTTGTGGTTGACTTCTGGAGGCGCGTGAGTCGAGCGTATCGCACCGATGGGAAGCTTCTTCCGGAAGAAGGGGGAGGGACGCAGCCGATTCTGGATGAGGAGGGCATCGCGCGGCTTCGGAGCCTGCTTCAGGAGGTGGACCCTTCCGAGCAGAGGCGTGTGCGCCGTCTGGCGGCGACGCTGGAGCTGTATGCGTTCCTCCTGCATGGGGAGCAGCGGGATGGTCTTTTCGCTCACGGTCCGTACGAGGGAGATTCCGGGGATGTGATCGTGGTGCGGGAATTCACGGACTTGCGGAACACGTATCTGCCGTGGGCTCGGACGCGGACGTCGAATCTCTATTCGAATATCGCGTGGGTGCTCGCTCTTCGGGATGTGCGCGTTCGGTTCGACCTTTTCGGAGGCATGCACATAGATCCTCCCGAATATGGGGATCGCGTTCGGGCCTCGGCTTTGGTGACGGTCTCCGAGCGAGGGGAAGTGCGGCCCATTCCCTCCGAAGAGATCGAGGAGATCCAGAGGCGGGCGGCCGAAGCGTATGGGGAGTTGTACAGAGAAGCACTTGGGTGGTCTCCGCGATTTAAGATCGAATATGGCCTGTATCTCTTTGCGAATCACATGAAGACCTTCTTTGACGTGGCCGGTCTGGAGGCGGGGGAGCGGATCCTGAGGGTGTTTGAGGAGGCGGCGGCTCCTTTCCTTGTCCGGCTGCTCGCGGGAGAGCTGCCGTCCATCTGGCGTTTCTGGGAGACGACGGAGGGAGATTTCTTCTATCCGGTTGTGAGTGAACATTGAGGCCGCAGGAGGTGAGGGGCGTGGAGACGAGAGAACGGGGCCTCTATTATTGTGCCGTGGACACGGGGGGGACGTTCACTGATTGTGTGGTCGGGGATACGGAAGGGAATATTATTTTCGCCAAGAGCCCTTCGACGCCGGAGGATTTCTCGGAGGGCTTCTTTCGGGCTTTGGCTCTGGCGGCGGAGCGACTGGGGCTGACGCTCGGGGAGCTTCTGGAGCGCACGCGTCTTCTTCTGCATGGGACGACGGTGGGGACGAATGCTCTTGTGGAGATGAAGGGGGCGAAAGTGGGGGTGATCACGACGCGGGGGCATCGCGATGCGCTGCTCATCATGCGCTCGGTTGGACGTTCGGCCGGTTTGCCGATCGAGCAGCTTTTGCATGTTTCGCGTCATCAGAAGCCTCATCCGATCGTCCCACGGCATCTGATTCGCGAGGTGAGCGAGCGCGTGGACTGGCGGGGGGAGGTCATCGTTCCGCTCAATCGGGAGGAAGCGCGTCGGGCGATCGAAGAACTGCTCGAGCAAGGGGTGGAGGCCATCGCCATTGCCTTCCTCTGGGGCTTTGTCAATCCCGTGCATGAGCGGGAGGTACGCCGGATGGTTCGGGAGATGGCGCCGGATCTCTTCGTCACGTGCGCGCACGAGTTGAGTGCGAAGCCTGGGGAGTATGAGCGGACGGCGGCGGCGGTGATCAACTGCTTCATTGGTCCAAAGGTCTCCCGGTATATTGGGCGGCTGCAAGAGCGGGCGCGCGAGCTGGGGTATCGGGCTCCGCTGCTCGTCATGCAGGCATCCGGGGGGGTAGCGCCGGCGGCAGCGATCGTGCGGGCGCCGCTTTTCACGATCGGCTCGGGACCGGCGGGAGGGCTGATGGGGTCGCGATTTTTGGCCGAGGTGCTGGGGCATTCTCATGTCATTGCTACGGACATGGGGGGGACCAGTTTCGACGTCGGTTTGATCGTCGAGGGGAGGCCGTTGACGGCCTCCGAGACGACGATCCATCAGTACACGTTTTACATGCCGCGTCTGGATATTGAATCCATTGGAGCGGGTGGGGGCTCGATCATTTGGGTGGACCCGTTGAGTGGAACCTTGAAGGTGGGGCCGGAATCGGCGGGAGCGGATCCGGGGCCGGCCTGCTATGGGCGCGGGAACACGCGTCCGACGGTGACGGATGCGGATCTGCTTTTGGGGTACTACAATCCGGACTTTTTCCTGGGGGGGAAGCTGCGCTTGGATCGGGAGGCCGCCCTGCGGGCGATGCGCTCGGTGGCGGAACCGCTCGGGCTGGATCTGGTGGAAGCGGCCGATGGAGCGACGCGAATTGTGGAAGCGCGCATGGCCGATCTGATTCGGCAGATGACGATTCAGCGGGGGTATGATCCGCGGGATTTCGTCATCTACGCCTATGGCGGAGCGGCCGGGGCGCATGCGGCTGCCTACGCTCGAGAGCTGGGATGCCGCGAGGTTATCGTCCCGGGAGGGGCTTTGGCGTCCGTGTGGTCGGCTTTCGGAATCCTCTCGACGGACATTCAGCATGTCTACGAGAAGTCGGAGTTGCTGATTGCGCCGTTTGAGGTGGCGCGTGTGAACGAGCTGTTCTTGGAGCTGGAGCAGCGGGCGCGGCAGCAGTTGCGCGAGGAGGGGATTCCGGAGGAGCGCATACTCCTCAAGCGTTTCGTCGAGATGAAATTCCGCCTTCAGATTCATCGCGTTGAAGTTCCTGTTCCCGGAGGGATTTTGACAGAAGAGGACATGAGAGAACTGGAGCGCGCATTCGTTCAGAAATACGAATCGCTCTATGGTTCGGGGTCGGCCTTCACCGAAGCGGGGATGGAGATCGGGGTACTGCGCGTTGTCGCGGTAGGGGGCATGGACTCCCGACGGATGAAGGCGGAAGTTCCTTCGGGTTCGGGGAGAGCGGCGCCGGTGGCCTGGCGCGAGGTCTACTGGAGGGAACTCGGACGGTCGAGTCGGACTCCGATCTTTTGGGGAGAGGACGTTCCCGCCGGGGTGCCGGTCGAAGGACCGGCGATTGTGGAGATGCCGGTGACGACGATCGTCGTGCGGCCGGGCGCTGTCATCCGGAGGGATGGTTACGGAAATTTCCTCCTCACTCTTTCGTGAGGAGGATCGGAGGAGGGGAGGATATGTCCTCGGTGTCTTGGGATGGTCGGAAATATCCTTACGTTTATGGCCGGGAGCTGAAAATCGCCCCGGGGTTGAAGCTGCACACGGAAGCGGCTTCGAATCTGGATCCGATCACCTACGAAGTCGTGCGCCATGCGCTGTGGAACATCAACGTCGAACATGGTCTGACGATCATGAAGATTTCGGGGTCGCCCATTTGCGCCTATGGGCACGATTTCAATCCGTGTCTTCTGGACGAGAAGGGGGATTTTGTGTTCTTCGGTCCATTTCTTCAATACCTTTCCTCGGCGACAAGTTCGGCTGTCAAGTGGACGCTCGAGTACCGGTCGGAGAACCCGGGGATCGAGGAAGGGGACATTTTTCTGACGAATGACCCGTGGATTGGGGCGACGCATCAATCGGATGTGACGCTCATTGCGCCGGTCTTCTGGGAGGGGGAGTTGTTCTGTTGGGTGGGGAATACGCTCCATCAATGGGATCTCGGAGGGACGTCGCCGGGGGGGTTCAATCCCATGGCTCCAGATGTCTACTGGGAGGCCGGGTGTATTCCTCCGATCAAGATTGTCGAGCGGGGGCGCTTGCGCCGCGATCTCGAAGAGGAATACATTCGCCGGTCGCGAATGCCGGAGCTGGTGGCTCTGGATTTGCGCGCGGAGATCGCCGGATGTCATGTCGCGCGGGAGCGGATCAGGCAGCTCATTGCTCGGTATGGGGCGGATGTCGTCAAGGGCGTCATGCGCAAGCTCCAGGACGATTCGGAGAAGGCTTTTGTGCGGCGGCTCCAGACGATTCCCGATGGGACGTGGCGGGAGGTGGGATGGGTGGAATGGGCTCATCCCGGAGATCGACGCGTCTATCGAAATTGTCTCACGCTCACCAAGCGGGGCGATCGGCTGATTTTCTCCAACGCAGGGACGGATCCACAGGCGGGGACGCTCAACTGCACGCTGGTTGCTTGGAGAGGGGCGATCATGGCCATGGTTTCGGCGCAGATGCTCTTCGATCAGATGTTTGTCGTCGAGGGGGCTTATCGTCATGTGGAGTTCGACCCGGAGCCGGGCACGCTCACTTGTGCGCTTTTTCCGGCGGCGGTGAGTGCGGCTCCGGCTCTGACGCTTCTGCAGACGATTGCGCT
This sequence comes from uncultured Clostridia bacterium, assembly GCA_964615335.1. Taxonomy (GTDB): domain Bacteria; phylum Acidobacteriota; class Blastocatellia; order HR10; family HR10; genus HR10. Next base: position 76,409 of record CAZTMT010000002.1, on the reverse strand, counting down.
CTCGGGACTGGTCATCTCCAAGATGCTCGCCTGCTCGGAAGACCCCGAGTTACGGACGGAGGTTCAGAGCTGCATGGGGGCTCCGATGTATCCCATTGCGGCGCTGAGTGGGGTGAATCAGAGGGGGGCTCCTTATGTGTCGTTCCTTTTGGATCCGGTCGGAGCGGCTCTGGCGGGGCTTTCCTGGAGGGATGGTGTGGATACAGGGGGATGGCCGTGGGATCTGCAGAGCACGATGCCCAATGTCGAAGAGAACGAATGGTTTTATCCGGTACTCTATCTCTGGCGGCGGGAGTTGCCCGATTCCGGGGGGGCGGGGAAGTTCCGAGGGGGGAATTCGGCGGAATTAGCTTTTGTCCCTCATGGGACGGACCGGATCACGCTGTTTACGGCGACAGGCCACTGTGCGGTTCCGGGGCCGGGGCTCTTTGGAGGGTTTCCCACGTCGACGACGCGGTATGCTCTTGTTCGGGGGACGCGGGTGAAAGAGACGATGTCGGCTGGGAGGATGCCTGAAGAGATCGAGTCTTTGCAGGGGCGTGTGGAGTACATTCCTCCGAAGGCCTTCAATATCGTGCAGAATCCCGATGATGTCTTCATCATGTCGTGGGCCTCGGCGGGGGGATATGGAGATCCCCTGCTTCGAGATCCCGAGTGCGTCGCGGAGGATTACCGGGAAGGGCGCCTCACGCGGGAATGGGCGCATCGGGCCTATGGTGTTGTTCTGGATGAGACGGGAGCTGTGCTCAAAGAGCAGACCGAGCAGCTTCGGTTTCAATTGCGGCGCGAGCGCATCGGGAGGGAACCCAGGCCGCAGACCGCGCGCGATGGGCCGGAGGCTCGACTTCTGGCCGAGGGGCTGAAGCTCATCGGGAGAGAGATTCGTTGTCGGTATTGCGATCATCCGCTGTCTCCGGTGGCGGAGAACTACAAGCTTCACTGCATCAGGAGAGATTTTCCCATCACGGAGGCCAATCCGCATATTCTTGATCCGGGGATTTTCATTGAGGACGATATGCAATGGCGTCACTTCTACTGTCCCGGTTGCGGGGCGCTTCTTCAAACGGAGCTGGCCCGGACGTCGGACGACGTGTTCTGGGATATTCGGCTTGACCAGGTGGGCTGATCTTCGTCTTCAGGGATTGACGAGAAGTCCGTGAGAGGGAGGGAGCGCATGAAGAAGATCGGGGAGGGGGAGCCCGTATCGGGGAATGGAGCTGAGGGGATTCTGAGAAAGGTGGAGACGCTGGAGGACGTTCTGCGCTTGATGGAAGAAGATCTCTCAGAAACGATCGTCTTCACGCCGTCGGCTTCGGTGACAGCGATCACGCCTCTTCTTCCAAGGATTCGCGGACTCATTTGTTCTTCGGGTGGGGTGACGTCACATCTGGCAATCGTCGCTCGTGAGTTCGACCTGCCGTGCTTGATGGGGAGCCGTCTGGAGTGGGCTGCCGCGGAAGGGCGATGGGTGAGATTCACGGCGGAGGGGGAGATCTTTCTTAAGGAGGAGTGAGCGGGCGTGCGGATATACTTGAACGTGAGCTTTCCCCAGCTAGCCGCTCGGTACGCCCATCTTCCGGCTGATGGGGTGGGTCTTTTACGCTCCGAGTTTTTCGCCCTTTCGCTGGGTGTTCATCCCAAGAAGCTTCTGGTCGAGGGGGGAGAGGAAGCGTTTGTGGAGACTTTTGCCGGAGGATTGATTGAGGTCGCGCGGAGTTTCTGGCCGCGTCCGGTCACGTATCGGACGCTGGATTTGAAGTCGAACGAGTATCGGGGGCTTCGCGGAGGAGGAGAGTTCGAGGAGCCCGAAGAGAATCCGGCGCTCGGATTTCGGGGGTGTCATCGCTATGTGAGCGATCCGGAGCCGTTTCGTTTGCAATTGCGCGCGGTTCGGAGGGCTTACGAGGCGGGATGGAAGAACATTCGTCTTATGCTTCCTTTTGTCCGATCGGTCTCGGAGGTGCTGGTTTGTCGTCGGATCATTCGTGAGGAGGGATTGTTCAATTTGGGAGTGCCCTTGTGGATTATGGTCGAGGTTCCTTCGGTCGTTCTTCTGATCGAGCGGTTTCTTCCGCTTGTTGAAGGCGTTTCGATTGGGACGAATGATCTGGCGCAGCTTCTTCTGGGGACAGATCGGGATAATCCGCGTGTGCGCTCCCTTTGGGATGAATCGGATGAGGTGGTGATGTGGGCGATCGAGCGGGTGGTTGGAGCCTGTCGGGAGCGCGGGATAGAGTGTTGTGTCTGCGGGGACATGCCCTCGCGGCGTCCTGGGATGATCGCTCCGCTGATGCGGTTGGGTTTGGCCTCCTTATCGGTTTCTCCCGATGTATTTGAGCGTGTGGCACAGGTTGTGCAGGAGTTTGAGCGTGAAGCAGGGGGTCGTGTTGATTAACCAGAGTCTGATAACTAAATATGACGACGACAGTTCCAACCCGCTTTCATCCCAGTAAATCACCCGATGCGTGCCCGCCACCGCCCCTTTTTGACCTGTTTCCTGCGCCGCCTCAAACGCTGCCACTGCTTCAGGCGCGGGCTTTCTTGCAGGCACATACCGCGTGCGTGTGTAGCGACGGCCTAACCGCTTCAAGTAGCGGGTCAGCGTTCAGATGTGGAGGCGCACCCCAAACTGTGCCGCTATCGCGTCACGCAGTTGCGAAGCCGTCCCAGTGCGGTCTTGGGCAAGCAGGTTCTGAAGAGTGGATTTCGGGCGTGACCTTAGGGGACGAGTCCTTCTTTGCCGCGTTGTCGTCAGCGTTTGAAGTAGAGCAGAGCTGTGACCCGATGGCAGGGGTGTGCGGAGAGGCACAGGGCGAGGGCGCGTCATTGGACTGTGGGCGGGGTGCGCGGGTCGTCCGCGAGTTTTTGGTGTGTCGTGTTTTGTTCGAGGGTGAGCCGAACTGGAGGTGACTGCGGCCTCAATGTTCACTCGTTCGGCCTAAGTGGGGCGGCTCTTTCTGGGGAGAGTTTGGCTTTTGTATGGCAGGCACTACGGGCACTAACTGTTATTTTGGTGAATTTGAGTCCGATAATATATCTTACGTATCCATATATCCAAGGCTGAAACCGAAACGCTAGGTCCCGTGCTCCCAGGATGCAAGATACTGCCGTTGCTGCTCCGTCAACACATCAATCCGTATTCCCATGGCCTGTAGCTTCAGCCGAGCGACCTCCTGCTCGATCTCCTGGGGGAGCAGATGAATTCCCGGGGGGATCCGCCCAGAATGCTTCACCAGATACTCAACAGCCAGAGCTTGGCTTGCAAAGCTCAAATCCATGACGGCCGGAGGGTGTCCCTCAGCAGCGGCGAGATTGACGAGCCGCCCCTCGGCCAGAACGAAAACGCGATGTCCGGTCTGACGGATGCGATATTCTTGAACAAAATCGCGCACGCGACGCGGAGGGTCAGCGATTTCGCGCAGGGCTTCCAGGTTGATCTCCACATCAAAATGCCCGGCGTTACACAACACGGCTCCATCTTTCATCGCGAGCAGGTGTTCCCGGTCAATAACGTGTTTGTTTCCTGTGACCGTGATAAATATCTCTCCCAGGCGCGCTGCCTCCAGCAGCGGCATCACTTCGTACCCCTCCATCACGGCTTCAAGAGCACGGATGGGATCCACCTCGGTGACAATCACTCGCGCTCCAAGACCCCGTGCTCTCAGAGCCACTCCGCGACCGCACATCCCGTACCCAACGACGACGACGCGTTTTCCCGCGACCAGGATGTTAGTTGCTCGGAGGATCCCGTCCCACGTGCTTTGCCCTGTCCCGTAACGGTTATCAAACAGATGCTTTATGCGCAGGTCATTGACGGCGATCGCGGGAAACCGAAGCAGGCCCTGAGAGGCCATTGCCCGAAGGCGGATGCAACCGGTTGTCGTTTCTTCGGTTGTTCCGATCACATGGTGGACATATTCTGGCTGCTCGCCAACAAGCGTTGCGACAAGATCGGCTCCGTCGTCAATGATGATCTGGGGGTGGGTGGCAAGGGCCGTTTTCACGTGGCGTCGGTAGGTTTCAACGGATTCTCCTTTTATGGCGAAAACGGGGATTTCGAGGTCCTTGACCAGGGCGGCAGCAACATCGTCCTGGGTGGAGAGAGGGTTCGATGCTACTATTATCAGACGCGCGCCACCAGAGACGAGAACACGCGCTAACCCCCCGCTCTCAGCCGTCACATGCACACAGGCCGCAATCCGAACCCCTTCAAGCGGCCTCTCCCGAGCAAACCTCTCCCCTATGGCCCGCAAAACAGGCATCTCGCGTTCAGCCCACTCCAAGCGCACGCGCCCCGCAGCAGCCAACCCAATGTCTCGAATTTCGTACCCCTTCACAAAGCCCCCTTTAAAAGCTCGACCTTATCGGTTCTCTCCCAAGTGAATTCCGGCTCCTGACGCCCGAAATGTCCATAGACCGCTGTCTGCCGATAAATCGGTCGGCGGAGTTGCAAAGCTTCAATAATCCCTCGGGGCGTCAGGTCAAATACTTCGCGCACCACGTCCACCAGGCGCTCCGGACTCACCTGCTCGGTCCCAAACGTCTCGATGAAAACCGAGACCGGCTCAGCAATACCTATAGCATACGCCAGTTGAATCAAACACCGATCCGCCAATCCGGCGGCGACGATGTTCTTGGCTATATAGCGCGCCATATACGAGGCCGAACGATCAACTTTCGTCGGATCCTTCCCGGAAAAAGCCCCCCCTCCATGCGGAGCGGCCCCCCCATAGGTGTCCACGATGATCTTTCGTCCCGTCAAGCCGGAGTCCCCTTGAGGGCCTCCGATGACGAACCGCCCCGTGGGATTGACGTAATACTTCGTCCGGCTTGTGATAAGCTCCTCGGGAATAGCGGCCTTCACAACGTGCTCGATCATATCATGACGAACCGTCTGACTCTGGACGTGCTCGTCGTGTTGAGCGGCGACAACGACCGTATCAACATAAAGCGGACGCGTCCCTTCGTAGACGACAGTCACCTGTGACTTCCCATCCGGACGCAAATAGGGCAAAATTCCCTCCTTTCGCACCTCGGCCAGTCTCCGCGTGATCCGATGAGCCAGTTGTATGGGCAGAGGCATCAACTCGGGCGTCTCGCGCACAGCATATCCGAACATCATCCCCTGATCCCCCGCCCCTCCGGCATCCACACCGAGGGCAATATCTGGCGATTGCGTGGCGACGGAGACCATGACCCCGCAGGTCTTACCATCTAATCCGTACTCAGCACGCGTATAGCCAATATCGCAAATCACCCGTCGGGCCACGCGTCCATAGTCCACATCCGCCCGCGTTGTGATCTCACCGGCCACCAGCACGAGCCCCGTCGTCAGAAGGACCTCGCAGGCCACGCGCCCGTTCTCATCTTGTCGCAGGACCTCATCCAGGATCGCATCGGCGATCTGATCCGCAACTTTATCCGGATGGCCTTCGGTCACAGACTCCGAGGTGAAATGCCACGTGTTGCGCACGCTTCCCTCCTCCTTGCTGCCCCGAATTCGTAAGCGCCAGACTGTATCACATCCACAATCCCGCTGTCAAGAAAACCCTCATCGCGCGCGCGGATGACAGCGATCGTAGACCTGACGAAGCCGCTCATTAGTGATGTAGGTGTACACCTGAGTCGTGCTCAGGTCCGAATGGCCCAGCATCATTTGAACCGACCGAAGATCGGCTCCATGCTCCAGAAGATGCGTCGCGAAGCTGTGACGCAGCATATGAGGCGTGACGCGCCCCAATCCGGCCGCTCGCCCATATCGCGCCACGAGCTTCCACAGGACCTGGCGCGTCAAAGGACGCCCCCGCGGCGAGATGAAAAGCCATCCGGACGCCCTCTGCCCAAGCCAGCGCTGCCGTATGGGCAGATACCTCATGATCCACTGAATCGCCGAACGCCCCACAGGGACCATCCTCTCCTTGCTCCCTTTCCCCAGGCAGATGACGATCCCTCGCTCCAGATCCACATCGGAGAGCTTCAGGTGAACCAGTTCGGAGGCGCGGATTCCGGTCGCGTAGAGAAGCTCAAGAAGAGCGCGATCGCGCACCCCGATATCTTTGGTTACATCGGGTTGCTCAAGAAGAAGTTGAATCTCTTCAAACGTGAGGAACTTCGGGAGCGTTTGCCAAGATCTTGGAGTTTCAAGACTTGCTGTAGGATCGCTCTTGAGAACCCCATCCATGAGAAGAAACTTAAAGAAACTTCTTAATGTTGAAATGCTCCGCGCCACACTGCGCCCTTCAAGCCCCTGCTCGCTCACCCATCGCAGGAAGTCCCGCACATCTTCCCGCGTCAGGCTGAGCAGATCCTTCCCCCGCTCGCGGCGCGCCCAGACCTCCGCCTTCTCCAGATCGCGACGATAGGCCTCGATCGTATTGGCCGAGAGGCCGCGTTCAACCCTCAAGTAGGTGAAGAACTCCCGCTTCACATCGCGCGGCATGGCCCTGAGGCTCCCTTGACTCCGAGAGAGGATCTCACTAGATTAGTAGCTCTCACATTCCAGCAAGCGGATTGACAATGAGGCTTTCCGAAATCGCCCGCCACATCGGTGCGCGGCTCGAAGGTGAGGATCTGGAGATCACGGGCATCGCCCCGATTGCCGAGGCGCAGCCCGGAGAGTTGACCTTTCTGGCCAACCCCCGATATACCCCTCTCATGAAGACGACGCGCGCCTCGGCCGCGATCGTCTCCGAGGATTTTGTCCTCACCGAGGAGCGCCCCGAGGGACCTCTGGCCCTTTTGCGCACGCCCAACCCCTACTTCGCCTTCGCCAAGGCCCTGGAGCTTTTCGCCCGATCTCAGACCATCTCCCCTGTGGAACCGGGGATCCACCCAACGGCCCTCGTCCATCCGAGCGTCCGATTGGGAGCCGATGTCTCCATCGGAGCCTATACGGTCATCGCCGCCGGATGCGAGATCTCCGATCATGTCACCATCTATCCCCACTGCGTGATCTATCCGAACGTTCGCATCGGAGCCCATACGGTCATCCACTCCCATGTGACGATCCGGGAGAACACGGAGATCGGACGGCACGTCATCATTCACAACGGGGCGCGGATTGGAACCGACGGCTTCGGATACGCGCGCGACCCCGAGGGACGGTGGTACAAGATCCCTCAGACGGGACGAGTGGTCATTCAGGACTGGGTCGAGATCGGAGCCAACACGACGATCGATCGCGCGACACTGGGCGAGACGATCATCTGCTCTCACGTGAAGATCGACAATCTGGTTCAGATCGGCCACGGCTCGAAGGTGGGCCAGAACTCCCTGCTCTGCGCTCAGGTCGGGCTGGCCGGAAGCACCGAGATCGGACAAAATGTGTTGCTGGCCGGACAGGTCGGGGTCGCCGGACACCTGCGCATCGGAGACCATGTCGTCGCGACGGCTCAGACGGGAATCCCCTCTTCGGTCGAGGCGCATCGGGTCGTCTCCGGATACCCGGCCATAGACAACAAGCTCTGGCTCCGCGCTTCGGCTCTTTTCGCCCGTTTGCCCGAGATGTACCGAATGCTCCGTCAGATGAGGGAGCAACTGGATCGGCTGCAGAGAACCGGTTCGGAGTGAGCCATGGGACTGAAGATCGAAAACCATGCGACGGTGAAGCTCAACTACCAGAAGCTGATGGCGCATATTCAGGAGGTTTTGGAAACCGTCCCTCGCGAGCATCTGCGCGGGGTGAGCAAGCTCGTTCTTGTTGACTACGTTTCTGACAGGCGCCTGGATCTGGCCAAGCGTCAGGAACTTCCCGGACTCTACCACCCGAAGATGCCCGGCTCCCCGCAGGCGTGGCTGGAGATCGCGTTGCGGCCTCTGGCTCCCGAACAGAGCTCTCTCTGGAAGCGTCTCTCGGCTCGTCTGGCCCTGAAGGCCAATGTGACGGCGACGCTTCTGTCGCTGATCGCCCAGCACTACTGCCTGACTCTCTCGCACGGTGTCCGAAAGGAGCAGTACGAGCAGGCCGTGCGAAGCTACGTCGAGCGCCAGCTCTCTCTTTATGCGCGGACCCGCAAGGGCCTGCGCGCTCGGCTCATGCGCCCTTTTCTGCCCGCTCTGGAACGGCTCGCCCGCTGGCTGCAGAAAAAGCACAGGCAGCATCTCCAACGGAGGAAGCCCTAGGACTCCTTCTCGATAGCTTCGGCCACCTGACGCAAGCAGGCGGCCAGCTCAGCCCGTGTCACCTCGGCTTTTTTGAAGCGGATCTCCAGACGGAATTCGGCCGTCCGATAGCGATAGAGAAAGGGCTTGGGGCGCGCGCGCGCGGCGCGTTTGACCTGCCGCACCTCGTCGCGGCGCAGCCCCTCGCGCGAGATCCGCTCAATGAGAGCCCGCATCTGAGAGACATCCCGAAGACGAGCGATCTGCAGGAGAACCGACTTGGCATGAATGTCGGCGCGCCGACATAGCTCCCGGATCTCCTCGGGCATCTCGGCCAATGTCAGAGTCTCGGTCACCGAGGAGCGCGATTTCCCCAGCTTGCGCGCGATCTCCTCATGCGTGTAGCCGAACCGCTCGACCAGCAGTTTGTACCCTTGCGCCTCCTCAAAAGGCGTCAGGTCCTTGCGCTGCAAGTTCTCAATGAGCGCGATCTCGGCCACCGCCCGATCGTCCACATCCATCTCGATACAGGGGATCTCGCGCAACCCCACAATCAGGGCCGCCCGATATCGCCGCTCCCCGCTGATGATCAGAAACCGCCCGTCCCCCTGCGGGCGAACCAGAAGCGGCTCCAAGATCCCCTTCTCCCGAATCGAGGCGACCAGATCCGACAAGTCCCCGATCTCCACGCGCGGCTGATCCGGATTCAGTTCGAGCCGATCAATGGGAATCATCCGCCCAATGGGCGCTCCGGTCCGAGAAGCCAACTGCTCGACAAAATGCAGATCATGCCGCAGTCGGAGATGAGCCGGAAGCCCTCGCTTAGACACGCTCGATCACCTCCTCGCAGAGTTGTTCGTATTCGCTCGCCGCCGTTGAATGGGGCGCGAAGGTGAAAATGGATTCCCGATACGCCGGACTCTCCTCCAGGCGCACCGAGCGCGAGATGATCGTCCGAAAGACCTGCTCCCCAAAGACCTGTTTGATCTGTTCCAGAGAATCCCGAGAGATCGCCGTCCTCCGATCGTAGAGCGTCACGACTACTCCCAGAAGCTGCAGGTTCGGATTGGGCCGCGCCTTGATCTTCTGAACCGTCTCCAGAAGATCATCGGTCCCTTCCAGGGCAAAATAGGACGACTGAATCGGGATGATCAGATGCGTGGCAGCCACAAGAGCATTGACCGTGATCAGGCCAAGTGTGGGCGGAGTATCCAGGATCAGAAAGTGATACCTTCCCTTGATCAGATCCAGCCGATCCTTCACCCGATAGGGGGCGTCGAACTCCCCGATCAAAAGGCTCTCGAATTTGGCCAGATTGATCCGCGAAGGCAAAATCTCCAGATTCGAAACCGACGTCGGACGGATCACTTGCTCGGCCGTCACTGACCGATCCATGAGCCAATCGAAGATCGACACGTCGACTTCGCGCAGATCCAGATAGGAGAGGGAGCTATTGGCCTGCGGGTCCAGATCCACCAGAAGCACCCGATAGCCCCGACGCGCCAGACCCGCCGAGAGGTTGATCGCGGTGGTCGTCTTCCCCACCCCGCCCTTCTGATTCGCGATCGCGATGACGACCGATCGAACCGGCTTGCCGGCTGCGACCACAACCGCCTCCTCACATCCGGTCGGATTCATCCTCCAGATCGCTCAGCCACGACTCGCCCTCTTCGGCCGCCTCACTCTCGCCCGAAGACATCACATGGCGAGAACTCTCCAGAACATGCTCGGCGACAAAGATCGGACTGTCGGTCCGAAGCGCCAGCGCAATGGCATCGCTTGGGCGCGAATCCACGATGACGCGCTCCCCGTTGACCCGCAAGACGATGACCGCATAGAAGGTGCTCTCGATGAGATCGGTGATAATGACCCGCTCCACGGTCGCCCCAAGCTGCGCGATGACATTCTTCAGAAGATCGTGCGTCATCGGACGCGGGGCTACCGCCTTCTCGATCTCCATGGCGATGGCATTGGCCTCGAAGACCCCAATCCAGATCGGAAGCACCACGTCCGAGGATACGTCCTTGAGGATGACCACCGGTGAGTTGTTCCTCGGATCGAGGATGAGCCCGCGGACCTTCACTTCGCGTTCCATAGGGAGATCCTCTTAAAGTAACGGAAGAGCCTCAAGGCTCATTCCGAAAAGACTGTGTGGATGTGCCTTAGTGATTTCAACCTTCACGAGAGATCCCTCGATATCGCTCCGCGGATCTTCGAAATTCACGACGACATGGCTGCTCGTATGACCGGACCAGTGAATATCAGACTTAGAGCTTTTCCCTTCAACTAAAACTTCAACAACGCGGCCGACATATCTCTGCAATCTCCGCAACTGAATCTCTCGCTGCTTTTGCTCCAGGATCATGAGTCGCTCGGTCTTCACGTGATCCGGCACCTGATCGGCCAGACGCGCCGCCGGTGTCCCGGGCCGAGGCGAATACTTGAAGATGTAGAGACCGTCAAACTGCACCTCTTCGCAGAGCTGCAGCGTCTCCCAGAAGTCGCGCTCGGTCTCCCCGGGAAAGCCCACGATAATATCTCCTGTGAGCGCGATCTCCCGCCGCGCCGAACGAATCCACTCGACCCGCTGCAGATACTCAGCCCGCGTATATCCCCGATTCATGAGCGCCAGAATCCGATCTGATCCGGCCTGCGGCGGCAGATGGACCCAATTGCAGAGGTTCGGGAACTCCTCAAGAGCCCGCACGATCTCCCGGGTGAAATCCTTCGGATGCGAGGTCGTGAACTTCAGGCGCGCGATTCCGGAGCGCTCGGCCAAAAAACGCAGAAGATCGGCAAATCCCATGCGCTCTCCGTCTTCGATCCTCTCGCCCAGTCCATAGCTGTTGACGTTCTGCCCCAGAAGGTGCACCTCCTGATAGCCGGCCTCAGCCAGAGCCCGCAGCTCGGCCAGGATCTTGCGCGGAGATCGGCTGCGCTCCCGTCCCCGCGTGAAGGGGACGACGCAGAAGGAGCAGAACTTATCGCATCCCTCCATGATCGTCACATAGGCAACGTGGCGCTGACGCCGCTCGGCCGGAGAGATCTCCAGAAACTCGGGACGATTGGGCGTCCGCGTCCAAACCAGAGGCCCCTGCTCGGGCAGCTGCTGCAGAAGCTCGGGTAAATCCGCCAGAGCCTGAGTCCCCAGGACGAAATCCACTCCGGGGACTCGTTCCAGAAAGCGCCGCCCGTACATCTGGGCCACGCACCCCATGACTCCAATGAGCGCCCGCCGGTTTCGGCTTCGAATCTGCCGGACCCGGGTGTAGACCTTCTCTTCGGGCTTCTCGCGCACCGAGCAGGTGTTGAGCAGAATCAGCTCGGCCTGCTGCGGATCATCCACCCCCTGATAGCCCAGACGCCGCAAAAGCGCCGCCGCCTTCTCCGAATCCTCGACGTTCATCTGACATCCGAAAGTTTCGATGAAGAAGCGCTTGCTCATAGTCGGCATGCCGACAATACGTTTAAGTATCTGAAAATCAAAAACATCATTGATCTCGCCCCCGAATCAGCTCCTCCGCATACTGCCGCACGACCTCGGGGATCTCCCGCCCTCCGAGCATCCGCGCCAGCTCCTGCACGCGCTCGGCCCCGCTCAGACGCTCCACACGCACCCGCGTCCGCCCCCCGACGACCTCCTTCACCACACGATAGTGCGCCTGAGCAAAACGCGCGATCTGCGGCTGATGCGTCACACAGAGAACCTGATACCGCCGCGAGAGCTTCCGCAACCTCTCCCCCACGATCTCAGCCACGCGCCCTCCAATCCCCACGTCAATCTCATCGAAGATCAGCGTGCGCGGCCCCATCCGGCGCGCCACGACGCTCTTTAACGCGAGCATGATCCGCGAGATCTCCCCCCCGGAAGCCGCCTTCATCACAGGCCGCGGCTCCTCGCCTACATTGACCGCGACCAGAAACTCCGCTCGCTCCATCCCCTCCGGACTCGGAAACTCCTCCACAGGACGAAAGGCTACCTGAAACCGCCCCCGCTCAAAAGCTAACATCCGCAGCTCAGCCTCCATGGCTCGCTCCAGATCCCGCGCCGCCTGCCGCCGCTTCTGACTCAACTCACAGGCTGCTTCCCGATACGCTTCAGCCAACTCGCTCAGCCGCCTCTCCAGGTGCTCCCGCCTCAGATCCGCCTCGGACAGCTCAGCGTACTTGGCCTTCAAAAGCGTCCAGGTCTGCACGACCTCTTCGAGCGTCGGCCCATATTTGCGCTTGAGCCGTTCCAGCTCGGCCAGTCTCGCCTCGATCTCCTGAAGCCTCTCCGGTGAGGCGGGAATCCCGTCCCGATAATCCCGCAGAAAGTAGGCGACCTCTTCAAGCAGAAGACGCGCCCGCTCGAGCATCTCCCCGGCTCCCCCCACACGCCCATCCAGCTCCCGCAGTTGTTGCATCCTCCGAGACGCGCGCGCCAGCTTGCGCAGCACCGAATCCTCGGCCTCCGAGATCTCCTCATACGCTTCTTGAGCCCATTGCAGGAGCTTCTCGGCATGCGCCAAAAGCGCCCGCTCCCGCCCAAGCTCTTCGTCTTCTCCCACAGCCGGACGCACCCGCTCGATCTCCTGAATCTGAAATTGATAGATGTCCAAAAGCCGGAGCCGCTCGGCCTCGGCCCGCGCCAGTTCTTCCAGAGCCCTCCGTGTTCGCTCATATTCTCGCGCCAGCATCTCCACCCTCTGGCGCACATCCTCGGCCCGCGCCAGGCTCTCCAAAAGCCGCAACGGTCCTCCCCCCGAAAGCTCCACGGGCATTTCCCCCTGACCGTAGATGTCCACCAGATAGGGGCGGACAGCCCGCACAAAAGCCTGAGTCACCACATGATCGTTGACGAAAATCCGCCCCCGTCCGCCGGCCGCGATCTCCCTGCGCACGATCAGCTCTTCCCCCATCTCAATCCCCGCCTCCCGAAACAGAGCCACAAGCGCCTCCGGAGGCTCCTCGATCCGAAAGATGCCCTCAACGTAGCCCCGCGTCTGCCCCGACCGCAGAACCTCTGCTCCCGCCCTCTCCCCCAAAAGCAGACCCACAGAATCCACAAGAATGGATTTCCCTGAACCCGTCTCCCCCGTCAAGAGATTCAACCCCGGCTCGAACTCCACCGCGACATCCTCGACAACAGCAATATTGGCGATTTTCAGGAACCTCAACATCGGCCCCAAGTGTAGCATAAGCCGACAGCCTCTGTCACCCTCTTTCCGAAGCTCAACCACGAAGTCCGTTGACATGGGCCAGAAACGCTCGGTAAAATCTCCATCTCACATCAAGGAGAATCCGGATGCCGGAAACGTTCGATTTCTACGAGCTCGTCGCGCGTGCGTCCTGGGCGGCCAAGGGTGTACTCTCTCTGCTCGCTCTGCTTTCGATCTACTCCTGGACGCTCATTTTGAGAAAATACACTCTGCTGCGCCGCATCTTTCGGCAATCGGAGGCCTTTCGCGAGCTTTTCCGCACCATGAGCGATCTCAACCAGATCTCCAAAATCAGCGAGCGCTATCGCCCAAGCCCTCTGGTCGCGATCTTCCACGCCGGGCAGGAGAGCTTGCGCGAGGCCGAAGCCACTCGCTCGCTCGATCTCGTGGCCCTTGAGCGAACGCTCAGACGAGCTACCCTCTCCGAGATGCGCACCCTCGAAAAGGGCATCGGTGAACTGGCTTCGATCGCAACCTCTTCGCCCTTCATCGGACTCTTTGGAACCGTCATCGGGATCATCCTCGCCTTCCACGGCCTCTCCACGCAAGCGCAGACCTCGATTCAAGCCGTCGCCCCAGGCATCGCCGAAGCCCTGGTGGCCACGGCCGTGGGTCTTTTCGTCGCCATTCCGGCCTACATGGCCTATAACTACTTCGTCGTCCGATTGCGCGCGCTCGGAACGCTCATGGAGGAGTTCGCGCTGGAATTCTCAGAAGCTGCCCTGCGGAGTGCCGCCCACTATGGCCTTTACCGATCCTGACCGATATTCTTCGCTCTCAGAGATCAACGTGACGCCCCTTGTGGACGTCATGCTCGTTCTGCTGGTGATCTTCATGGTCACGGCTCCTCTTCTGTACACGGGGATCCCCGTGAATGTGCCGCGCACGCGGACCGCGGAGACGCAGACCGGGACGGCGGCACTGATTCTGACCATCGACAGAGACGGCAATATCTATCTGAGCGCGGGAGGACGCGCCACACCAACTCCCATCGCGGCTCGCGAACTGCCCGAGCGGTTGCGCCACCATCTGGCCGAGCTGCCCGAAAGGAAAGTCTACGTCAGAGGCGATGGGGATACACCGTATCGGGTCATCGCCTACGTCCTCGGCCTCTGCAGAGAGGCCGGAGCCGCGGTGAGTTTGGTGACGGAAGTCCAAAGAGAAGCCCAAAGATGAGACGCTTTCGCTTTCCGGTAGATCGCTGGTTCGCGCTCTCGCTGATCGGTCATGCTCTGCTGGGCGCCCTTTTGGTTTCAGTGAAGTTCGGAGGCACTACGGCTGGATTTCTCGCTGTCGCAGGACCCGGCGGTCAGGGAGGTGGCGGGGGATCCGCTTTGTCGGTCGAGCTGATCACAGAGGGGGAGCTGGCCAAGCTCTTTCCTCCTTCGGCAGCCGCAGGTCTTACGGAAGAGCCTGGCCCTTTGACAGCACCCGTAGAGCAGATCCAGAGCGTTTCTGATCAGCCGGAGATCGTCCTTCCAGACCGTTCCACTCCCCCACATCCCCGAGCACTTCGGATCGAACGCCCCGTCACGTCGCGCCCGGTTCGCCTCTGGACTGGACAGCAACAGGCAGGAGGACCTGCCAGTCCGAGCGCTCTGGTTGGCCCGACGCTCCCGACCGGCTCTTCTTCTGTCACAGTGGGCGGCTGGGGCCCTGGAGAAGGCCTGGGCTCCGGAAGCGGAGCGGGTATCCCGGGAGGTTCCGACTACGGCCGCCGCCTGCAGCAGGCGCTCGTCTCCTATTACCGTCTGAACCCCTCGACCTCGGCTCGCTTCGTCCAGGTCCGCGTGCGCATCGCGCGAACAGGACGCATCCTCTCGATCCAGAACGGACGCCTGGACCCGGCCGCCTTCATCGTCCGCAGCGGCAATCCCATCGTGGATTCGCGCGTCGAGGCGGCTCTTTTAGAGCTGGATCGGAACCCGATCCCCTTCCCTCCGGATTTCCTGCCGGGGGTTCGCGAGGCCATCGCGGAGATCTATTTCCGGTACTGAGGCCGATGATGCGAAGGAAAGCAATATCTCCGGCAGCCCTCCCCGCGAAGAGGTCGCGCCGAGTCTCCGCCTGCGCTCTGGGGATCATCGGCCTGATCCTTCTGATCGGACCTTCTGACAGATCGAATCCCCAGCAGACGGATCTGCGACAGGAGATCGGAAAGATCATCGTCACACCCGGAAGCGGCCCCTCTTTGGCCATCGCGTCGTTCGTCCCGCGAACGGAAGCCGCTGCTCAAGCCGCGGCCCTGCTGACGGAGGTTCTTTCTCAGGATCTGGATTTCGCTCGCGTGGCCAATATAGTCGGCACGAGCCTTCATCCGGCCAACCGTCCGGCCCATCCGGAACAGGTGGATTTCGCGGCCTGGAGAGCCGATCCCACACGGGCCGATTATCTGGTCTTCGGCAACGTCGCCCTCATCGCCGGAGAACTGGTCATCGAGACGTATCTCTACGACGTTCCCGCTCGAAACCGGCTCTATTCGCGACAGCATCGGTTCCCGGTGGCGCAGGCGCGACGCGCCGCACACCAGATCGCTGACGAGATCGTCAAGACGCTCACAGGTGTGCCGGGGATCGCCACAAGCCGGATCGCCTTCGTCTCAGGCCAGGGAGACCGAAGCGAGATCTACGTCATGGACTATGACGGAGCCAATGTTCACCCCTTCACGCGCGATGGATCGCTGGCGCTCTTTCCCGCCTGGTCTCCCGACGGTCGAAAGCTCGCCTACGTCTCCTTCATGAAGGGCGCCCCCAACATCTACATCCGCTCTTTCCCTGACGGCACGCTTCTGCCCTTCCCCCAGTTCTCGCAAGGGACGACGATTTCGCCGGCCTTCTCGCCCGATGGACGATGGCTCGCCTTCTGCTCGAGCAAAGACAGCAACAGCACGCAGCTTTACGTCGCTTCCCTGGATCGGGCCGAGATACGACAGCTCACCCATCTGCCGGGCGTGATCCATTCCTCTGCCCGATGGAATCCCCGAACAGGGCGCCAGATCGCCTTCATCTCCAATCTCAGCGGGACGCCCCAGATTTATATCATCGATGCCGATGGGGCGAACATGCGCCGCGTTCTGCATCGTGGAGGCTTCGCCGATTCCCCGGCCTGGTCTCCCGATGGACGACTGCTCGCCTTCGCGTGGAGACCTCCGGGAGCAACGAAATTCGACATCTTCCTGATGGATATCGCCACAGGCCAAATCGTGCAGTTGACCGATGGCCCCGGAAGCAACGAAAGCCCCAGCTGGGCGCCCAACGGGCGGCATATCGCCTTTCAATCGAATCGAACGGGCCGCTTTGAGATCTATCTCATGCATATTGACGGGACTGGCGTGCGACAAATCACTCACATGGGAGGACGCTCGCCCGCATGGGTACAGTAGAGCAAGCAATCATCTCACACAGAGGAGAGAAGCTATGAGACGATATCTGTGGATTGTGATCTCGCTGTCCTTCATTTTCCTGGGCTCGGCCTGCCGGCCTCAGATCTCGCTGACGGCCTCCCGCGACCGGATCAATCGCGGCGAGGAGGTCGAACTGCGCTGGACCTCCAAGCATGCTCGAGAGGTGCGGATCAACGATCGGCCGGCCGCCCCATCCGGAACAATGACGGTCGCCCCTCGCCAGACAACGACCTACGAAGCCGTCGCCCGGCGCGGTAAGCGCGAGGCCCGAGCACTGGCTCGCGTTGAGGTCATTCAGCCGCGTCCAACGATCTCTCTCTCGGTCGAACCCTCCCGGATCGAACGGGGGCAGCAGGCGACGCTTCGCTGGTCGAGCACCGACGCTGAAACAGTCGAGATCACAGGCCTTGGCCCTGTCGAACCGAGCGGAAGCCGTCAGGTCTCTCCGCCTCAAACGACGACCTATACGGCGATCGCCCGGGGCCCTGGAGGAGAAGCCAGCGCGAGCACAACGCTCACGGTGACGGAGCCTCCTCCGCCGCCGCCTCCTCCTCCGCCGCCTCCTCCTCCGCCACGGAACATCTCGGCGGAGTTCGCCGAGGCCGTTCGCGTCATCTACTTCGCCTTCGATAGCGCGGAACTGGATGAGGAGGCGCAAGAGCGATTGCGTCGCGCCGCCCAGTGGCTCAATCGTCCCGAGAACCGGACGATCATCTTCCGCATCGAAGGCCATTGCGACGAGCGGGGCACCGAGGAGTATAACATGGCTCTTGGGGATCGTCGCGCCCATGCCGCCCGGGACTTCCTCATCAGCCTGGGTGTCTCCCCAGACCGCATTCAAACGGTCAGCTTCGGGGAGAGCCGCCCGGCCGTCCCCGAACAGAACGAACGCGCCTGGGCCCTGAATCGGCGCGACGAGTTCGTCTACATCCAGGGTGGAGATCCCACTCCGCCCCGGAGAGAGTAGACGCCCCTTGCCGTCGCCCCGGCTCCGGGCGTACGATCTCAGCAGATGCCGGATCAGCTTTCGCGATCCTGGAGGGGAATCTCCCTCCAGAGCTGATCTGGGCCATCGCCAGAGAAGGAGGCGATGATGAGAAGACGAGTGAGTCTTGCGCTCTC
This sequence comes from uncultured Clostridia bacterium, assembly GCA_964615335.1. Lineage (GTDB taxonomy): Bacteria > Acidobacteriota > Blastocatellia > HR10 > HR10 > HR10. Next base: position 58,583 of record CAZTMT010000002.1, on the reverse strand, counting down.
AGCCGGCCTTGCCCTGGCCGGCCTGCTTTCGCTCTCGGCCCCTTCGGAGGCCGGGAAGAAAGAATTGGAGGCGATCGCGAAACTTCAGGCTGAAGTCCTGGTCCTGCAACGGCAGGTTCGCGATCTGCAGGAGTCTTTTGATCGAAGCCAGGGCCAGTTGATCACTCTTCTGGGACAGATCGGCCAAAATATCACAGCTTTGGAGAAAACCCTCACCACGCTCCAGCAAGCCCTGCAGGAGACACAGACGCACACGTCCGGCGCTCTGACGCGCGTCGACGCGCGCTTGACGACCCTGGAGACGCACGTGCGCACGGCCTCCGAGCGCCTCACGCAACTGGCCGATCAACTGGCCGTCCTCAAAGAAGATATCGCACAAACTCAGCGCCGCAGTGCGACGAGCTTCGATCCGACAGACCCGATCCAGCTCTTCAGCGCCGCCTACGGCGAATATCTCAAGGGGAACTACGAGCTGGCCCTGGATCAGTTCCGACAGTTCCTGGAACGCTTCCCCAATCTGGAGACAACCGATAACGCTCAGTACTGGATCGGCGAATGCCTCTATAACATGGGGCGCTACGAGGAAGCTCTCGCGGCCTTCGAGAAACTCCTCGAGACCTATCCGCAAAGCGATAAACTGCTGGCCGCTCGCTTGAAAAAGGCTCTCGCTCTCCTTGAACTCAACCGACGCGAGGAGGCTATCGCCGAACTGCGCGCCTTAGCTCAGCATCCCGAGTCCTCGGGCGAGGTGCTCGCCGCTCGCCAAAGGCTTCAACAACTGGGAGTCCCTTGGGAAGAACCTCAAAGACCCAGGCCGACGCCGCCGCGACGCCGTCGGCCCTGAGGCCTGCCGGGAGGAACGATCATGTCCTTCAACAAGATCATCATCATCGGGAACCTGGGACGCGATCCCGAACTCCGCTATACCCCTCAGGGCGTCCCCGTGTGCCACTTCTCCGTCGCCACCAATGAACGGAGGCGCGACAGTGCAGGGGAGCTTCAAGAACGAACCCTCTGGTTCCGCGTGACAGCCTGGCGCCGACTCGCCGAGCTGGCCCATCAGTATCTCAAAAAAGGCAGCCTCGTCTACGTCGAAGGACGACTCTATCTGGATGAGTTCACAGATCGCGAGGGCACTCTGCGGACGCAACTGCGCGTCGAAGCCTCCGATGTCCGCTTCCTGGAAAGACGCCCGATCGAATCGGCCGAGGGAGCCGTCGTCGAGGAGCCAATCGGTCCTCTCCCCGGACCGGAATCAAGCGACGAAGATATCCCGTTTTAGAGCGCCCGCGATTCCGCTTTCTCTCAGGCTCCAGCGGAACGTGAGCGAGAATCCGGCTGCGGCACTTTACGGACTCCGGCCTCCCTCAGGAGTCAGGGGAACAAGACCAGCCCCCTCGATGTTGAGAAACGAGATCAGCTCCGCCACCGATCGGACCACGGGAAGTTCTTCAGAGCCGGCCAGAGGGAACGGAAGGCGAATATCCTCGTTCTCACGCCTGATCTGAAGGACTTCCTCAGGCTCAGAATCAGCCTCAGGAGTCACACGAATCCCTCCCCTTGCGACGGCAAGCGAGCTTCCGCGCGCCAGGACCCGATTCGGGCGGCGTGCCTTCTCATCCGCCCGCGAACTTCGTCGCGCCCCCCAATCCCTCTGAGCCAGCAGAACGCTCGCCCCTTCGGCGGCAGCCCTCAGGAGAACGGATTCCGATCCGGCCACGGAATCACTGACGATCTCAATCCGATCCGAGGCCGGACCCGGCTTCATCGGAGCAAAGGCCACCACGACGCGCACACTGGTCCCCGCTCCAATTCGCGCCGGAAGCAAGGGGGCTTGTGCGATCGAGAAAATCCCCCCTGTCCGAATCTCCCGAATGCGCAGAGGAGCTGTCCCCGCGTTGGTCAGCCAGATCGTGGCCTCTTTCCGTTCTCCACAGCGCACCTTCCCCAGATCCAGCTCGCGCGCAGAAATCTCAAGCGACGGAGCCCCATGATGCGGAGAAGGGGTAGAGAAGGAGCGAACCTCTTTCCGCCACCGGAGCGCCTCAAGAGGCCATCCCGAGAGTTCCTCTCCCCAGAAGTGAACAACCGACAAGCCCAAAAGCAAGATCACTCCCACAGCCGTACCCAGCAGAATCCGCCAGCGCATAGATCTCCTCCCAGCGCAAGATCAGCAGCCCAGAACAGGCACACGAGATGTCACAGCCGCTCCACATATCGCCAGGTATAGTGACTAAAGACGGTTCAAAAGTCAAGCGATTTTTTCTGTTCAGCAACAGCAACCCCACGAATCCCCACGTAGACCCCTGTCCCGCTTGACGCCACCCAAACACGCCCCTCCTCATGCGGGTCAAAAGCGACATCCCAGGCCCGGGACCTCACCGCCGCCCCATCAATGCGCTGCCAGGTCCCTCCGTGATCCGTGGAGAAGTAGACCGCTCCCATTCGATAGTCGGCTACAAGCATCTGCTCGGGCCGGCTCACGCCGACAGCAATCGCCGTGATATCCGCCTGAGGAAGTCCTTGCGTCAGCCGCTCCCAATCCCTTCCTCCGTTTCGAGAACGATAAAGCCCAAGCGGAGTCCCCGCAAAAAGGAGATCCGGGTCACGAGGATGCTCCAGAAGTACATGAACATTCTTCAAGGACTGCGTGAGGATATACTCACTCCACGTCCTGGCTCCATCGACGCTCATCATCAGGCGTCCTTCAGCGACAACCCATAGCCGCCCGCTCGGCCCCACATGCACCAGCTTCAGGCCATGCGCCGCACGAATCAAGACCCACCGATCTCCCTCATACCGGAAGAGCCCCCCCGGAGCCAGCCCCCACAGCTCCCCTTCTCTCCCCTCAACGACCCGGAGAAGTCCCCCTTCAGGCGAAGGCCACCTCTTCCAGTTCTCCCCGCGGTCTTCGGAAACGTAAAGCCCTAAGTCCGTGAGCGCATAAATCCGCTCTCCCCTGTGCCGCGACTGAAAGAGCGCCCGAATACCGGCCGTCCCCCAGGCCCGTCCCACCGCCCGCCAACTCTCCCCACCATCCTCGCTCAGGAAGAGACTCCCTTCGGCCCCCGCCCACATCACGCCACAATAAATGCGCCCGGGGATCTCCCGATCCACCACAACGCTGGTGACAACCCAACTGGCAAAACCCCGATTCGAGGGACGAAAGTGCATTCCTGCGTTGTGGCTGATCCAGATGCCGGCCTCTGCTGTGGCGATCAGGACCTTCTCTTGCGGGAGGATGAGGATGTCCTGGACAGTTAACCTTCTATTTGTTATCAGACTCCATGTCGCCCCGCCATCCCCACTCCGCCACAGCCCCTCAGTCGTCCCCGCCAAAAGAATCTCGGACCGCTCCTCAGAACGCGCCACAACTAAAACCCGACGGCTCGCCGACGGCAGCCCCCGTACGCGCGCCCACCTCTTCCCTCCATCCAGCGAACGATAAATCCCCGTACACGCGCTCACCCACATCCGATCCGGCTCCCTCCGGTCCACGAGAATACTGAAAATCTCCGAATCCTCCACAATCCCCGTCTCCGGTCCCCCCAGCCGAGTCCACGTCCTCCCTCCATCGAGCGTCTTCCACGGCAGATGCCACGTCCCCACATAGATGACGCGATCCGACCGGGGATGAATCGCCACCGACTCGATGTTCCGAATCTCCGGATCATCGGCAGGAGAAATCCGTCGCCAGGATTCCCCACGATCCTCACTCCGGAAGACCCCATCCAGCGCCCCAAAGATCAGCACCCGGGGATCGCTCGGAGCCTGAGCCAACGCCCTTACCGAATGCGCTTCTGTCCCTGGCAAAAGGGCCCAGCTCCGTCCACCATCCCGACTGCGATATACTCCTCCTCCTCGCTGATCTCGCAAGGACCACCCGGCGACATATATCGTCTCCGAATCCTCAGCATCCACCAGAATACCCGAGATGCAGAATCCCGGACGATGGAAACTCCTCAGCAGCCTCCAACTCTCTCCCCCATCTGTAGAGAGATAGAGCTGCCCATCGCACGTCCCCGCAAAAACCCGACGCCCATTGCGGGGATCCGCAGCCAGCCGCCGCGCTTCCCCTCCAAACGGACCCTTCAAGATCCACTCCCAGGACGCCCCGATTTCCTCAGCCCTAGGCACCCTCGCTCCGCTCACCAGCAGACACACCCCCAGAAGCCCTCCGATGCCCCTTTTCATCTCCTTTCCCCTCAGGCGTAAATCCCCCGCATGCGCACGTCGTAAGCCACACGATCCAAAGCCAGCATGTAAGCGGCCGTTCGCAGGCTCACCTCATAACGGGTCGCATACTCGAGCACGTCGCGAAAGCCATTGATCATGACCTCCCTCAACCGCTGGTTCACCACACGTTCGCTCCAGAAATACCCCATCCGATCCTGCACCCATTCGAAGTAGCTCACCGTCACCCCCCCGGCATTGGCCAGAATGTCCGGCAGCACCAGAATTCCCCGCTCCTGAAGGATCCGGTCCGCCGGTGCCGTCGTCGGCCCATTGGCCCCCTCGCAGAGGATCCGACACCGAATCCGCTCGGCATTGCGCGAGGTGATTTGATTTTCCACAGCCGCGGGGATCAACAGCTCGCATTCCAGCTCCAGCAGCTCCTGATTGGTCACCGGCTCGGCCTGAGGGTATCCGCGAAAGCTCCCCTGAAGCCGGTGATATTCGAGAACTTCGGGGATATTCAGCCCTTGAGGATGAAAAATCCCCCCGTGCACATCCGAGATCGCAATCACCCGATACCCGGCCTCATGAAACAGACGAGCCGCCACGCCCCCGACATTGCCCGCCCCCTGAATGACCACGCGCGCTCCTTTGGGCGAGAGCCTCAGATGCCGAAAGGCCTGCTGGGCCACAATCAAAAGCCCACGCCCGGTCGCCTCGCGCCGTCCTCGCGATCCCCCAAGCCCCAGAGGCTTCCCCGTCACCGAGGCCATCACCACATGGCGGGCATGCATCGAGTACGTATCCATGATCCACGCCATGACCTGTTCGTCCGTGTTCAGATCCGGTGCGGGAACATCCCGTTCCGGCCCCAGAATGTCCAGAAGTTGCGCCGTGTAACGACGCGTCAGCCGCTCCAGCTCCCCTCGCGAGAGTCGGGCCGGATCGCACACAACCCCTCCCTTCGCCCCCCCAAAGGGGATGTTCACGACGGCGCACTTCCACGTCATCCACGCCGCCAGAGCCCGGATCTCATCCAGCGTCACATCCGGAGCGAAGCGAATCCCCCCTTTGGCCGGCCCGCGCGCGAAATTATGCTGCACGCGATACCCGACAAAGACTTCCAGATGCCCGTCATCCATGATCACCGGAATGTAGACGGTCACCTCCAGGCTCGGATACCGCATGAACGTATAAAGGTCCGGCTCCAGACGCAAAAGCCGCGCCGCCTGATCGAAATAATACAGCATCGAATCCAGCGGATTCTCCTCTTTGACCTCTTCGACCTTCTCGAACTCCCGCATCGTCCGCCCTCCCAGGATGAGACTTCTCGCACCACGCAAGGATTTTAACATAACTTCTGTGACGCCCAGAGCGTCTCCGATACCCCCATTGCCCGTCTCCCTCGCCCCGACGTATACTTTTTTGCTTATGAGCGAGAGAACGACGCTCTGTGTGCGCGGAGCTCGCGTGCACAATCTCAAAAACATCAGTTGCGAGATCCCCCATGGGAGCCTGACGGTCATCACGGGCGTCTCCGGCTCCGGCAAATCGAGCCTGGCTTTCGATACGATCCGCGCCGAAGGACAACGCCGATACGTCGAGTCCCTCTCGGCCTACGCCCGGCAATTCCTGGAGCGCATGCCCAAGCCGGACGTGGACGAGATCACGGGCCTTTGCCCGACCATCGCCATTCAGCAGAAGCCTCCGGCACGAAATCCTCGCTCGACAGTCGCCACGCAGACGGAGATCTATGACTATCTCCGATTGCTCTTTGCGCGCATCGGACGCGTGTATTGTCTGAAATGCGAGAGCGAGGTCCTGCGCCAGACGCCCGAGACGATCGCCGACCGCCTGCTCCAATTCCCCGAGGGGATTCGCTTCTATGTCCTCTTCCCTCTGACCTCGCCGAAAGCCCCCAACGGACGCTCTCGAAGCCGCCTCGCGCCCGATCTTCACGAGAAAGCACGCCTGCTGGCTCTGCTTCAGCGCGGCTTCACCCGCCTCTATGTGCGCGACCAGATTCTGGAGATCACTCGCGCCGAAGATTCCCTCCCCTCTCTTGAGGGGGCGAGCGTGCTGGTGGACCGCCTCATCCTGCGACCCGACATCCGATCGCGCCTGATTGATTCGCTGGAGCTGTGCTACCGCGAGGGAAACGGCATCGCGGAGATTCTTCTTCTCAGTGACCCTCCGCAGAAGCTCATCTTCACTGAGCAGCTCACCTGTCCCCGCTGCCAGATCCCTTACCCGGAGCCCGAGCCGCAGCTTTTCAGCTTCAATAGCGCCCACGGCGCCTGCCCCACCTGCCAGGGATTCGGGAACCTCATCGGAGTGAATATGGATCTGGTCATCCCAGACCGCGAGTGCTCTCTGCAGGAGGGAGCCATCGAGCCCTGGACGAAACCCCAATTCGAATGGGCCCAGAAGGAGCTTCTGGCCTTCTGCCGACGCGCGCGAATCCCCGTGGATGTCCCCTTCTCTTCTCTGACCCCGGAGCAGCAGCGCTGGATCCTTGAGGGGAAGGGCGACTTCCCCGGCGTCCGCGGCTTCTTCGAGTGGCTGGAGACCAAAAAGTACAAGCTGCATGTGCGCGTCTTCTTGAGCAAATACCGGGGCTATACGACCTGTCCCGACTGCAAGGGTACGCGCCTTAAGCCTGAAGCCCTCGCCGTGCGCATCGGAGGGAAGACACTGCCGGAAGTCTGCGCGCTCAGCATCGCTCAGTGCGCCGCCTTCTTCGATGCGCTCTCGCTCACTCCGGAAGAAGCCGCGATCGCCGCGCGCGTGCTCGAGGAGATCCGTCAACGCCTCCGGTTCCTCATGGACGTCGGTCTGGACTACCTGACTCTGGACCGCCTCTCGTCCACCCTCTCCGGAGGGGAAGCCCAGCGCATCCAACTGGCCACAAGTTTGGGCTCCGCTCTGGTCGGGACGCTCTACGTCCTGGACGAACCCAGCATCGGACTGCATCCGCGCGACACCCACCGTCTCATCGGCATCCTCAAGCGCCTGCGCGACATCGGCAATACCGTCCTGGTCGTCGAGCATGATCGCGAGATGATTCTGGCCGCCGATCACGTCATTGACCTCGGACCCGGAGCCGGAGAGCAGGGAGGAGAGGTCGTCTTCCAAGGACCCCCGGAACAGTTGTGCCGCCACTCCAACTCGCTGACGGGGAAGTACCTCCGGGGAGAACTCACGATCCCCATCCCTCCCAAGCGCCTCTCCCCCACAGCGCGCCGTCTGGTGATCCGCGGAGCCCGCGCGCATAACCTCAAAGATATTGATCTGGAGGTCCCCCTGGAGATGATGGTCTGTCTGACCGGCGTCTCCGGCTCGGGCAAATCCACCCTCCTTTACGATGTCATCTACGCGAACCTCAAGAAGCAGCGCGGAGAATGGAACGCTCCCGTGGGCCCCGTTCGAAGTCTGGAGGGCGGACAGTGGCTGGAAGACGTCGTCCTTGTGGATCAATCCCCCATCGGACGCACGCCGCGCTCCAATCCGGCGACATACATGAAGATCTTCGATGCGATTCGCGACCTGCTCGCCTCCACGCGCGAGGCGCAGGCCCACGGCTTCACCCCCGCGCACTTCTCTTTCAATACGCCCGGAGGCCGCTGCGAGACCTGCGAGGGTAACGGAACCATCACCGTCAGCATGCAGTTTCTGGCCGACGTCGAACTCCTCTGCGAGGACTGTCAGGGAACACGCTTTCACCCCTCCATCCTGGAAATCCGATACCGCGGTAAAAACATCCACGACATCCTCAATATGACCGTCCGCGAAGCCCTGCACTTTTTCGCCGATGTCCCCAAGATCACACGACGCCTGGAGATCCTGGATCGGATCGGCCTCGGATACATCCGCCTGGGCCAATCGGCAACGACTCTCTCCGGAGGAGAAGCCCAGCGCCTCAAGCTCGCTTTCCACCTGGCCCGAGAGACGAGCGCCCGCACGCTCTATCTCTTCGACGAACCCACGACAGGCCTTCACTTCGACGATATCCATAAGCTCATCGCCGCCTTCCGCCGATTGATCGCCGCCGGAGGCTCGATCATCGTCATCGAGCACAATCTGGACGTCATCAAATGCGCCGACTGGGTCATTGACCTCGGCCCCGAAGGAGGAGAAGCCGGAGGCCACGTCGTCGCCCAGGGTCCTCCCGAAGAGATCGCGCGCACTCCTCATTCGTATACGGGAAGATTCTTAGCCCCTCTGCTGAACCCAAAGCCGCCGTCATGAAACAACTCGCCCTTCCCGGGCGTACCAAGATGTGTTAAAGTACATGATCCTTAACCGAAAGGAGCCAATGCCTATGAAGAAGAGACGTTTCACAGGATCCCGGCACGATTCCCTCACCGCCTGCGTCCTGCTTCTTGTCGCGCTTCTGACCGTTTCGGTCGCGATCGCCCACGGATCGCTTCAGAAAGCCTCGGCGTTCAAACTGCGCGCCCTGGACGGTCAGACCGTTGACCTGGCTCAATACCAAGGCCACATCATCGCCCTCTCCTTCGGCGCCACGTGGTGTCCTCCCTGCCGGGAGGAGCTGCCGGTTTTCCAAAAGATCGCGGAGAAGTATAAGGGGCAGCCGGTCGTCTTCTTCTGGGTCAGCATAGATGAGCCGGACGTATCGGATCAGCAGCTCCGACAGTTCCTCTCACGACTGGGCGTGCGCCTGTCCGTTCTGCGCGATCCCGAGGCGAGTGTTCTTCAGGAATTCAAAACCGATGGTGTTCCCGCTCTTGTGATCTTCGATCAAAAGGGGAATCCCATCGGAGCGCCCCATGTCGGTTTCTCCGATCCGGAGAGCTACACGAGCGAGCTGACCAAGACGCTCGACTCTCTCCTCAAGCCATGAGCGCACGGTCTGTTCTGCTGCAGACTGACCTCACCGCCTATCCTCGACTTCGTCGAGGGAAGGTCCGCGATATCTATCAGATCGACGAGGAGAGACTGCTCATCGTCACCACCGATCGCATCTCGGCCTTCGACGTCGTCCTCTCCGAAGGTATCCCCGGTAAGGGAATCGTTCTCACCCAGCTCTCCGCCTTCTGGTTTCGCCTCTTGGAAGACGTCGTTCCTCATCATCTCATCACCACCGAGATCGAAACGCTTCAGGGGCTCACCCCAGAAGAGAAGCACCTTCTGCGCCACCGCACGATGCTCGTGCGCCGAGCTGAGCCCATTCCGATCGAGTGCGTCGTCCGAGGATATATCGCCGGATCGGCTTGGACGGAATATCAACATCAGGGTTCGGTAAGCGGTCTGCTTCTGCCTCCGGGTTTGGTCGAAGCCGCGCGACTCCCGGAGCCCATCTTCACTCCGGCGATCAAGGCCTCCCAGGGACACGACCTCAATATCTCCGAAGCCGAGATGGCCGATCGCATCGGAACGGAACTCACCCGCCGACTCAAGGACCTGAGCCTCACCCTCTACACGCGGGCCTCTGAATACGCCCTGGCCCGAGGCCTTATTATCGCCGATACGAAGTTCGAGTTCGGATGGTGTGGGGGAACACTGCTCTGGATTGACGAGGCGTTGACGCCCGATTCCTCGCGCTTCTGGGCTCTGCAGGAGTACATGCCGGGACGCCCTCAGCCTTCTTTCGACAAGCAGTTCCTCCGCGACTATCTGGAATCCACAGGGTGGGATAAATCCCCTCCCGCCCCTCCTCTTCCTCCCACCGTTGTCGAACAAACAGCCCAGAGGTATCTGACCGCGTACCGCCTTCTGACCGGAGAAGATCTGCGCCTATGACGGCCCTGGATGCTGTGGTCCTCTTTGTGATCGGTCTCTCGACGCTCAGGGGACTTCTGCGCGGCTTCGTGCGCAGCGTGATCACAACAGCCGTCGCTATTGTCGGGATTTTCCCAGCCAGCCACGCCTATCGCGGGGCTCTCCCTGTGGTCCGTCCTCTGGTCGAGTCGGAGGCCATGGCTCAACTGCTCGCTTTCCTGGGCACCTATCTCCTCATTCTGGGAATCGGCCTTCTGTTTGCGCGAGCCTTGCACACGGGCCTCCGAAGAGCCCACCTGAGCTGGTTCGATCACGTCCTGGGAGGCCTTTTCGGGCTGCTGCGGGGATGGGCCTTCTGCTCGATCTTCTATTTGGCTTTGAGCGCCTTTCCCTGGCGCGGGGACTTTGGGAAAAACAGCATGACCGCGCCGTATCTGGCTCGCGGAGCTGAGCTGATCAGCCATTTGGCCTCGCAACATCTGCCCCGCCTGCGCCCCCTCCCTCCGACGACAGAACCATCCCGTGGCTCATAGCCTTTCACCGTTCTGTGGCTCAGAGTCGTTTATTTCCGCAGGGTGAAGCAAACGATCGGAGATCAGTCGAGACAGCCAGCTCGTACGTGCGCACGTTCTATCCGTTATCGGACGCAGAATGCTATCCGAGCTTGTACCCCAGCTGCCGCAACAGCTCCTTCCGACGAGCCCGCTCCTCAGCCCCCTCCACCCCACGAGAGGAAAACCCATCAATCACCCCCACAATCCCCCTCCCCTGCTCCGTCTCCACGACAATCACCTGAACCGGATTGGCCGTCGCACAATGAATCGTGCACACCTCAGGACACCCCTTGATCGCGTTGAGAAAGTTGATCGGATACCCCTCCCGCAACAGAAGCACAAACGTATGCCCCGCCCTCAGTTGGCTCGCATTCCGCACAGCCACCTGCGTGAGCTCCTCGTCGTTGCCCTCGTACCGGATCAAACAGGGCCCCGAAGCCTCGCAGAAAGCCAGCCCGAACTTCACATGCGGCGACCCGTTCACCATCACTTCGTAGAGATCTTCGACCGTCTTGATGAAGTGAGCATGCCCGACAATGACGTTGCACCCTGATGGGATCTCTAACGGAACGATCTTCACCTCCATATCCCCCTCCCAAGGGTCAAGATGGAGGCTTATTTTGCCTCAGCTCGACGATCCCGGCAAGAGATCTCGCCTCTCACAGGAAACACGCCTTGCTCCCCTCCACGGCGCTCGATATACTTTCCCCTTAGTCTCGAACTCGGAGAGATCGGATATGCGAAGCGCCAAAAAGGAACCTCTCACGCCGCATGTCGAATCGCTCAAGATTCCTCCTTTCCCGGCCTCGCGAAAGGTCTACATTCAAGGGACGCGCCCAGATCTGCGTGTTCCCGTACGGGAAGTGCGGCTTACGCCCACTCGGGGGAAAGACGGGGAGCCCTCGGAGAACCCGCCCATTTATCTCTACGATACGACCGGTCCTTACACGGACCCCGCGATCCCGGTCAACATCGAGCAGGGCTTGCCTCCGATCCGCCTCGCCTGGATTCAGGAGCGGGGAGATGTCGAAGCCGTTGAGGATTCTCCCACGCGGAAGGCGCACATGGACCGGCTCCCCCTCTCCTCGCGACGCCCTCGCCTGCGCGCTAAGCCCGGCCATCGCGTCACCCAGATGTACTACGCCCGGCGGGGTATCATCACGCCCGAGATGGAATTCGTCGCTCTCCGCGAGAACATCCTCCAGGAGATCGCGCGCCAGTATCCCCGGGCTCGTCAGCCCCATCGCGGAGAGCCCTTCGGCGCCACCTTCCCGCGAGAGATCACTCCGGAATTCGTCCGACAGGAAGTCGCCCGCGGGCGCGCCATCATCCCCGCCAATATCAACCATCCCGAATTGGAGCCGATGATCATCGGGCGGAACTTTCTGGTGAAGATCAACGCCAACATTGGAAATTCGATCGTCACCTCCTCCCTCACCGACGAAATCGAGAAGATGCTCTGGGCGATCCGCTGGGGGGCCGATACGGTCATGGATCTCTCGACGGGAAAGAATATCTATGAGACGCGCGAGTGGATCCTGCGGAATTCTCCCGTTCCGGTCGGGACCGTCCCCATCTACGAGGCGTTGGAGAAAGTGGGCGGCAAGCCCGAAGAGCTGACCTGGGAGATCTTCCGCGATACGCTCATCGAACAGGCCGAACAGGGCGTGGACTACTTCACTATTCATGCCGGGGTGTTGCTCCGCTACATCCCCCTGACGGCCAATCGTGTGACGGGGATCGTCTCGCGCGGCGGTTCCATCATCGCCCGCTGGTGCCTGGCCCACCATCAGGAGAACTTCCTCTATACCCACTTCCGAGAGATCTGCGAAATCATGGCCGCCTATGATGTCGCCTTCTCTTTAGGTGACGGCTTGCGTCCGGGCTCGATCGCCGACGCCAACGATGAAGCTCAGTTCGCCGAGCTGGAGACGCTCGCCGAGCTGACCCGGATCGCTTGGGAGATGGATTGCCAGGTCATGATCGAAGGCCCCGGCCATATCCCCATGCACCTGATCCGCGAGAACGTGGAGAAGGAGATCGCCCTCTGTCAGGAAGCCCCGTTCTACACGCTGGGTCCTCTGGTGACTGACATCGCTCCCGGATACGACCACATCACCAGCGCCATCGGCGCTGCTCTGATCGGATGGTACGGGGCTTCGATGCTCTGCTACGTCACGCCGAAGGAGCATCTGGGGCTTCCGAACAAACAGGACGTCAAAGAGGGCGTGATCGCCTATCGGATCGCGGCCCACGCGGCCGATCTGGCGCGAGGCCATCCCGGCGCTCAACTCCGAGACGACGTCCTCTCCAAAGCCCGCTTCGAATTCCGGTGGGAGGACCAGTTCAATCTCTCGCTCGATCCGGAGACGGCGCGCGCCTATCACGATGAGACTCTGCCGGCTGAAGGAGCCAAGCTCGCGCACTTCTGCTCCATGTGCGGACCGCAGTTTTGCTCCATGCGCATCACGCAAGAGTTGCGCGAGTACGCTGCCCAAAAGGGCCTCACGCTGGACGAGGCTCGCCAGGCCGGACTGAAGGAGAAAGCGGAGGAGTTTCGAAGTCTCGGCTCGGAGATTTATCTGGCCCCGTGAGCCCGAGAGAGCCTCTCGGCCCTCAGGAGTTCTCCTGCTGGCTCAGTTCCTCATGAAGGGTGACGAGCCGGAGGACCTCAAATCGGCGCCGCCCGGCCGGCGTCTGAACGACAACCTCATCTCCCTCCCGCTTTCCCAAAAGGCTCGATCCGATGGGAGAGGAGACCGAGATGATCCCTCGCTCGGGATCCACCTCATCCCCCAGAGCCAGCCGATAGGTCACTTCTTCCCCCGTATCCAGATCCAGCAGGGTGACCGTAGAGCCATAGGCCACGCGATCCCTGGGAAGAGCGCTCACATTGAGCATTGAGAGGTCCGACAACTGCTTGCGAATCTGCGCGATGCGGGCTCGCACGAACTCCTGGCGCTGAAGGGCCGCTTGATACTCGGCATTCTCCCGCAAATCCCCATGCGCCAGAGCCCGCTGCAATTCCTGAGGCAACTCGAACTTCAACTCGTTCTCCAAGGCGCGCAGTTCCGCTTCCAAACGCTCTTTCAATTTTGTGAGCATGATCGTTCCTCCTCCCCTCACTGCCGGAATGTTCACTTTAAGTATAACCGGCGAGCGCGGGAATTCAAGAGGACGCCAATGCCCGAGAGCGCGCAACTCGCCTTGTCGCTCCCTTGCGCCCTTGGCTATAGTAATATGCGCATGCGAGGGAAGGTCAGATGCCCGATCTTGGGGGATCGCAAGTGAGCAGAGAGAGGCGGAGCCCATCGCCCGATCTTTCTGCGGGGGGGAGAGAGGCACCTATGCAAGAGACGCTGACCCGCGAGCAGCTCCTGGACATGTACTACTACATGAAGCTCACCCGCCTGGTCGAGGAGCGCTTACAACGCCTCTATCGCCAGGGGAAGATCGTCGGAGGTCTCTACCGGAGCCTCGGCCAGGAGGGCGAGTCCGTCGCCAGCGCCTACGCTCTCGAAGAGGGCGATTTCCTGGCCGTCATGATTCGGAACCTCGGTGCGCTCTTTGTGCGCGGCGTCCGCCCCTGGGAGATCTTCACCCAGTATATGGGCAAAGGGACCAGCCCGACTCGGGGCAAAGACAATATCGTCCATTTCGGCAGCGTGCAGCGCGGGATCATTCCCCCGATCAGTCACCTGGGCGATCTCATCCCCGTGATGGCCGGCATCGCTTTGGCCTCCAAGATGCAGAGGAAAAGATCGGTCGCCCTCACCTACATCGGCGACGGAGGAACGAGCACGGGGGCTTTTCACGAGGGATTGAACTTCGCCGCCGTTTTGAAAGTGCCCTTGATCGTCATCGCTGAGGACAACGGCTACGCCTATTCGACGCCCAAGCACAAGCAGATGGCCATCGAGAATATCGCCGACCGCGCCATCGGCTACGGGATTTTCGGGGAGACTGTGGATGGCAACGATGTCATCGCCGTCTATCAGGCCACGCGCCGAGCTATCCAGCGAGCCCGCGAGGGCCTGGGACCCACGCTTCTGGAGGTCAAGACCTTCCGCATGCGCGGACATGCCGAGCATGACGACGCCTGGTATGTCCCGCGGGAACTTCTCGAGTACTGGCGCCAGCGCGACCCGATCCTTCGCCTGGAGACCTATTTGAAAGAGCACGGGATGGCCGACGAGACCGACTTCGAAGCGATCACGCAACGCATCGAGCAGGAGATCGAGGCCGATCTCCGCTACGCGGAGGAATCCCCCATGCCCGATCCGCAGATCGCCCTGGAGGACGTCTACGCGGAGCCTTCTCCGATCTCCGCCGTCCTTCCCGAGGCTCTCTCTTCGGAACGCCAAGCGAGAATGCGACCTTAGGAGGCACATCGGTCTATGCCTGTTCTGACTTATCTGGAAGCCATTCGTCAGGGACTGTGGGAAGAGATGGAGCGCGACGAGCGCGTCTTCCTTCTGGGGGAAGACATCGGCGTCTACGGGGGAGCGTTCAAAGTCACCGAAGGGTTCCTCGAGAGATTCGGAGAGGAGCGCGTCATTGATACGCCCATTTCGGAAGCAGCGATTGTCGGCGCCGCCATCGGAGCCGCTCTGGTGGGGCTGCGTCCGGTCGCCGAGATGCAGTTCATTGACTTCATCTCCATCGCCTTCGATCAGTTGACGAACTTCGCCGCGAAATGCCGATACCGATGGGGAGCGGCCGTCCCCATCGTCGTGCGCGGCCCCTGCGGGGGAGGGGTACATGGCGGCCCCTTCCATTCGCAAAACGTCGAGGCCTACTTCTTTCACACCCCCGGATTGAAGATTGTCGAGCCGGCCACTCCCTACGACGCCAAGGGACTCATCAAAGCGGCCATCCGCGATGACGATCCCGTGCTCTACTTCGAGCACAAATATCTCTACCGCCGCATTCGCGGAGAGGTCCCCGAAGGCGATTACATCGTCCCCATCGGACGCGCCGATGTGAAACGGCCGGGCCGCGACGTCACCATCCTGACCTACGGATGGATGCTTCACAAGTCACTTGAGGCCGCCGAGATCCTCGCTCAGGAGGGCATCGAAGCCGAGGTCGTGGATCTGCGCACGTTGCTGCCTCTGGATGATGAGACGATCCTCAGCTCCGTCGCCAAGACCGGTCGCGCCGTCATCGTGCACGAGGACACGCGCACCGGGGGAATTGCTGGAGAGCTGGCCATGCGCATCAACGAGCGGATCTTCGAGTATCTGGAAGCTCCTGTCGTGCGCGTCACGGCTCCGGACACACCAGTCCCGTACAGTCCCCCTCTGGAGGAATTCTTCCTCCCTCAAGTCGAAGAGATCGTTCAGGCCGCCCGATGGGTCGCCGAGTATTGAGGTTCCATCATGACCGCACAGCAGACAGACAGGAGCGCCCGCGGGCGCTCCGAAGGAGGTGCGCATGAAAGTCGAAGTCATCATGCCTCAGATGGGCGAGAGCATCGCCGAAGGAACGGTCACGAAATGGCTCAAGAAGCCGGGTGAGCACGTCCGCCGCGACGAACCCCTCTTTGAGATCTCCACCGATAAGGTGGATGCCGAGATCCCCTCCCCCGCCGAAGGCGTTCTCTCCGAGATCCTCGTTCCCGAAGGAGAGACTGTCCCCATCCAGACGGTCGTCGCTTACATCGAGACGGACAAAGAAGCCGTCGAAATTCCGGTCGGGGAAGTCTCGGCGCGCCCGGAACGCCCGGTGGAACCGGCGCGCATTGAGGCTCCGCAGCCGCCTCCTCCCTCGGAGGGCCCCTCGGCCATGCGCGAGATCATCATCCCCCCTCACCCCTGGGAGAAGCAGAAGAAGGAGTTGCGCCTCACGATCCCGGCCGAACGCGTGGCGACTGAGCGAAAAGCGGTGCGCTCTTCTCCGGTCGTCCAGAAGCTGGCCGAAGAATACGGAATTGATCTCACGCAGATCGAAGGGACAGGGCGCGGAGGACGCGTCACCAAGCGCGACGTCCTTCGGTATCTGGAAGAGCGCGCCGCGGCCGAACCTCACGCGCGTCCGCAGCCCATGGAGCGACCTCCCGAGGAGACGACGCCGCTCTATCCCCCCTATCTCCCCGGAGAGCGCATCGAGATCGTCCCGATGAGCGTCATGCGAAAGAAGATCGCCGAGCACATGGTCTACAGCAAGCGCGTCGCTCCTCATGTGACGACTTTCTTTGAGATCGACATGACGCGCGTCGTCCGGCTCCGAGAACATCTGCGCGCGGACTTCGAGCAGCGGCACGGCGTCAAGCTCACTTACCTGCCCTTCATCATCCAAGCCTGCGTGAGCGCTCTCAAAGCCTTCCCTCTTCTCAACGCCTCTGTCTCCGAGGACAAGATCATCTACAAGAAGGACATCAACATCGGCATCGCTGTCGCTCTGGAGTGGGGTCTCATCGTTCCCGTCATCAAAAATGCCGACACGCTCTCGCTGGTCGGACTGGCGCGGGCCGTGCAGGATCTGGCCACGCGCGCTCGGAATAAGCAGTTGAAGCCGGAGGAGGTTCAGGGAGGGACGTTCACGATCACCAATCCGGGTGTCTTCGGCTCGCTCTTTGGAACCCCGGTGATCCATCAACCGCAAGTGGCGATCCTAGGCATCGGGCGCATCACGAAACGTCCTGTCGTTCTCGATGAGGACGCTCTCGCCATTCGCGCGATGGCTTACTTCTCCCTCTCTTTCGATCACCGGATCATTGACGGCGCTGTCGCCGATCAGTTCATGGCGCACGTCAAACGAATGCTTGAATCCTTCGAGCCGACGGGAATCTGAGATGTCGCTCGCCCGCCCACCCCATGAGGGGGAGCACTCCTCATCTCCGCCGGAGCGCGGAGAGTCTCAGCTATGCCACGTCCGGCGATTGGGGCTGCTGGAGTACGAGGACGCCACGCAGGCGCAGTCGCTTCTGGCCAGAGCGCGAAAGGAGGAGCTGATCCCCGATCAGCTTCTTCTTCTGGAGCATCCTCATGTCGTGACGATCGGGCGAAGGACACGCCATCTGAGTTCCACCTTGAGCGATCATCTTCGAGTCAGTCCCGAGCAGCTTGTCCATCAGGGCGTGGAGCTGCATGAGACGGACCGGGGGGGCGCCGTCACCTACCATGGTCCGGGTCAGCTCGTCGCCTATCCCATTGTGAAGCTTACCGGAAGACGCCGCGACGTCCACCGCTACCTGCGCGATCTCGAAGAGGTTCTCATTCGCACGCTCCGCGATTTCGGGATCCCGGCCGGACGCGCGAGCGCGCAAACCGGCGTCTGGGTGGGGCAGGAGAAGATCGCCTCAATCGGCGTTCACCTCTCGCATTGGGTTACAACCCACGGACTGGCTCTCAATGTGAACACAGATCTTCGCTTCTTCGATCTCATCGTCCCATGCGGATTGAAAAACGCGCGCATGACCTCGATGGAGAAGCTGCTCGGATCTCCCATCCCGATGAATCTGGTGCAAGAGCGCTTCCTCGTTCACTTCCAGGACGTCTTCGAGCGGCAGCTTGTGGAGCGACCGATCGAAGCGGAATCCGTCCAGGTCCTTCTCCGCACGCCGCACGGGATGTACCTGCTCTTGAAACGAACGCGGGAGGAAGGGGGATTCTGGCAACCGGTCACGGGATTCGTCGAGCCGGGAGAATCCCCCTCGCAGACCGCCCTTCGCGAAGTTCGCGAGGAGACGGGAGTAGACCTCAGGCGCGAGGGCGCAGGTGACCTCTCCCCGCTTGTTCCGCTCCCCTATGTGCACACCTTTGCCCTCTCGCTCGCCGAATCCTCGACTCCTCTCTTTGTCCGCGAGTATTCCTTCGTCGCCCTTCTCCGGACGATCCCGCCGATTCGATTGAATCCGACCGAGCACGAAGCGTTTCAATTTGTGGATATCACCCGGGCCCTCTCGCTCGTCCCGTGGAAGGGAAATCGCCGCGCGCTGATGCTGAGCGAACAGATGTGCCGCCGCGCGGAAGGGTCTCCGGACGTCTGCCGTGCCCCTGTCTTACGATCCCCCTCCGTATGATGCGGCGCCTTGAGCGGTATCTTCTGAGAGAGATCGCGCCCTACTTCGGCCTGGCCTTTCTGGTCTCCACGGGCCTGGTGCTGGCGAGCCAGATGGCCGAATTCTCCGAGCTGTTCATGAAAAGGGATGTCCCTCCGGAGCTTGTGCGGGCATTGCTGCTGTGGCTCACCCCGCGAATTCTTGTCCTGGCGCTTCCGCTCTCGCTTCTGGCGGCCGTGATGACGGGGCTGGGGCGGCTCCACGGGGACCACGAGCTGACGGCTCTCTTCAGCAGTGGGATAGGACGATGGCGCCTTCTCCCCCCGCTGCTCCCGCTCATCCTTCCCATATGCGCGGTGACGTTCTATCTGGTCGCCTTCGGCATCCCCTACTCGATGCAGCAGGTGAGGGAGATTCGCACCGAGCTGGTCCTTCAAGGAATTCGCGTTCACCTGAAGCCCCGCGTGTTCGACGATCGCTTCGCGGGGAAGATCCTCTACATCGGGGACATAGATCGGCACAGGGACATCTGGCGAGGAGTCTTCCTCGCTCTGGAGGAGCCGCGCCCAGATACAAGTCCTCCGACCTATTCCGTTCTCATCACGGCCGAACGCGGCCAGTTGGAGCTTGGCCGAACATCCGAGAGCGCCCATCTGATCCTCTACCAGGGGACGATCCATCGGCGACCGGATGCCGATCCCCAAGGGGCATACGATGTGGAAGCTTTCGAGCGCATGAGGGTCCGCTTCGATGTGCGGTCGCAAGAGGCCTTGCGTCTGAAAGCGGCACCGGAGCTTGGCCCCTCCTCGACAAGAGAACGCATTCAAGAGATGACGCTTCCGGAGCTGTGGGCAGCGCGGCACGATCCGGTGCTCGGCCGGCGCGCCCGGACGGAATTTCACAAGCGCCTGGCCGTGAGCGTCTCCCCTCTGCTTGTCACCGCTCTGGGGGTCGCTTTGGGAACGACGCGTCGGCGCGGAGGGCGAGGGTATGGATTTGGACTCAGCCTTCTGCTGGCAGCTTTCTACTACTTGCTGCTTCTGGCCGGGGAGAATATGGCGCGCGCCGGACGTCTTCCCCCCTCCGTAGCTCTGTGGGGAGGGAACCTCTTCCTGGCCCTCTACAGTTTCGCCGTCCTCTCGGAGCGCTACTCCTTGAGCCGGACACTGGAGAAGCTGGCCGAGCGACTCGGAGTGACGTCGGAAGCCCTGCCCCCGCTCCGAGCCCGGATCGCTTCCGGATGGGACGATTTTCGGACGCGCCTCCGCCGGCTGGCCGATGAAGTCTCCGAACATCTGGTGCGCCTGCTGCGTCCGCGGCGAGAGTCCGTCGCTTCTTTCCGGTACGCTAAGATCGGCATCGTGCGCTTCCCCCTTTCAATTGCCGACCGTTACATGGCCGAGCGCTTCCTCAGCCTCTACCTCACCGTTCTGGTCGGTCTCTGGACGCTCTTTATTCTCTTCACGGTCTTCGAACTCTCCTCGGATATTCTGGCAAATCAGATCCCGGCCCGCTTCGTTGCCGAATATCTCGTCTTCCTCTCCCCTTCCGTGCTCAGCTATCTGGCTCCTCCCTCGGCCCTGATCGCGGCCCTGGCCAGCATGAGCATACTGAGCCAGTCGGGAGAACTCACGGCTTTGCGCGCAGCCGGTGTCTCTCTGTACCGTGCGTCGTTGCCTTTGCTGCTGGCCAGCTCCGCGCTGGCTCTGGCTGTCGCGCTCTGGCAAGAGCACATTGTGCCCGAAGCCAATGCGCGACAGGAGCTTCTCCGCTTCTACATCAAAAAGGGCCGTTTTCCAGCCGAGATCGAGCTGGCTCCCACTTCTCCTTCAGCTCATTGGCTCGTCCTCCACTCTGGCGGAGAGCCGACGCGCTCTCCCCAAGTTTACTGGCCGCAACGCCTCTTCCATTACGCCTCGTTCGATCGAGCGACGCGCCGGATCATGGCCCCGCAGATTCTCGAATTCTCTTCGGACGCGTTCTTCATCCGCCGGAGAATTCAGGCCGATTTCGCTCAATGGGACGACGCGCGCGCCGCCTGGCTTCTGATTCGGGCCTCCGTGTGGGAATTCGAGCGAAGCCGTCTCCTTGTCAAAAAGTCCTTCGACCGGCTCTGGCTTCCCGAAGAGGGAGGCCTGGAAAGATTGATGCGCCGCCCTCGAAAGCCGGAGCAGATGAGCGGGCGAGAACTCCAGGCGCAGATCCGCCTGCTGGAGGCTCAGGGGTTCGATTCCCGAGACGTGAAGATCGCTCTGGAACGGAGGTTCGCTAACGCAGCCGCTGTCATCGTGATGGCTCTTTTGGGAATTCCTTTCGGCGTGACCTTCGGTCGAAAGGGCGCCCGTCAGGCGATCGGATTGGGCGTGGGAATCGGTCTGCTGTACTGGTTCGCTCTGGGCCTCTTCGAGCAGTTGGGGCGTTATGAGTATTTCTCCCCCCGCGTGGCGGCGTGGAGTCCTAACGGAGTGCTCACCGCCCTCAGTCTGTACCTCCTCTTCCGCATTCGAACGTGAAAAGAGGCGCTCACTTCACTCGCTCGATATAGGTCCCATCGGTTGTGTCCACGCGGACGACATCGCCGGGCTCGACAAAGGGGGGGACCTGAAGAACCAGCCCCGTCTCCAACGTCGCCGGCTTGTTGACGGCCGTCACCGTCGCTCCTTTCAATCCCGGTTCCGTCTGAACGACGCGCAAATCCACAGTCGGAGGCAGCTCGACGCCTATGGGCCTTCCCTGATAGAACACGACTTTGATCCGCAAATTCGGGATGAGGAACTTCACGGCGTCCCCCAGGGTCTCCTCATCGAGCGCGATCTGCTCGAACGTCTCGGTGTTCATGAAGTGATAGCTCGTCCCATCCTGGTAGAGGAACTCGAACTCCTGCTCTTCCAGGACGGCCTTCTCGACCGTATCGGTCGAGCGGAAGCGATGCTCAAAGGAGACCCCTGTGCGCAGATTCCGCAGCTTCGTCTGCACCATCGCGCGCCAATTCCCCGGCGTCACATGACGAAAATCCAGAACGAGACACGGATCGCCTTCGTGAATGATGATCATGCCGCGTCGAATCCGCGTCGCCTGTATCATACCTTCCTCCGGCAAGAGCGAATCGGCTTCGAGGAAGTCAAAGTTAGTATACGCCTTCGGACCCGGTCAAGATTTCCGCTATAATCTTGCCCTGGACGATCAGCATCGAGAACGCGGAGCGCATCATGAGTGATCTCACACCGCAAGAGTATCAGCGCATCGTCGAGCGCTTGGGGCGAGAGCCCAATCCCGTGGAACTCGGGATGCTCGCCGCCATGTGGTCCGAACATTGCTCGTACAAATCCTCTAAGGTTCATCTCCGACGCCTGCCGACCTCCGGGGCTCGCGTCCTCCAGGGACCGGGAGAGAACGCCGGAGTTGTGGACATCGGCGATGGATGGTGCATCGTCTTCAAGATCGAATCCCACAATCATCCGAGCTTCATCGAACCATATCAGGGAGCGGCGACAGGTGTCGGAGGAATCCTTCGTGATGTCTTCACGATGGGGGCGCGTCCGATCGCCGTTCTGGATTCGCTGCGCTTTGGGCCGCTCACCGATGCGCGAAATCGCGCGATCATGGATGGCGTAGTGCGCGGGATTGCCGACTACGGGAACTGCTTCGGCGTCCCGACAGTGGGCGGAGAGGTCTTCTTCGCCCCGTGCTACACGCAGAATCCTCTGGTGAACGCCATGGCCGTCGGACTGGCGCGACATGAGCAGATCTTCTACGCCCGGGCGGACGGCCCCGGCAATACCATCCTCTACGTCGGCGCTAAGACCGGACGCGACGGCATTCACGGAGCGCGCATGGCTTCGGCCCAATTCGATCGCTCCGCTCGGGAGCAACGCCCGGCCGTGCAGGTCGGCGATCCTTTCCTGGAGAAGCTTCTGCTGGAAGCCTGCCTGGAGGCGTTGCGTACCCAGGCTGTCGTCGGTCTGCAAGACATGGGAGCTGCCGGCCTCACCTGCGCCAGTTGCGAGATGGGTGCGCGTGCCCGAACCGGCATCGAGCTGGATTTGGATCGCGTGCCCCAGCGCGAGACGGGCATGTCCGCCTATGAGATCCTCCTCTCGGAGTCACAAGAGCGCATGCTGCTTGTCGTGCGCGCCGGACGCGAACGAGAGGTCAAGGAGATCTTTGCCAAATGGGGTCTGGATGCCGTGGAGATCGGACGGGTGACCGAAGATGGCCGGCTGCGCGTGTTTCACCGGGGGCAGTTGGTCGCCGACCTCCCCAACCAGCTCCTGGTTGAAGAAGCCCCCATCTACACCCGGCCGATGCGAGAAGCTCAGACGGGAGACGCGGTGGATTGGGAGAAGATCCACGGCGATGTGACGCCGCTCGAAGAACGGCTCCGCCAGATGCTCCGCTCTCCGAATCTCGCCTCCAAGCAATGGGTCTACCGCCAGTACGATCACATGGTCCGCACGAATACGATCCTGCTTCCGGGAGCCGATGCCGCTGTCTTGCGAATCAAAGAGACGCGAAAGGCGATCGCCCTGACGCTTGACGGCAACGGGCGATACTGCTACCTGAACCCCCGCGCGGGCGCTCGATTGGCTGTGGCCGAAGCGTGCCGAAACCTCGTCGTGACGGGAGCCCTGCCCATCGCCTGCACAAACTGTTTGAATTTCGCCTCTCCTGAAAATCCCGAGGTCATGTGGGCCTTCAGCGAAGTCATTGACGGAATGGCCGAGGCATGCACGGTCTTTCAAACCCCCGTGACCGGAGGGAACGTGAGCTTCTACAACGAGACCGAAGGGCGAGGGATCTATCCGACCCCTGTCATCGGAATGCTCGGCTTGATCGAAGGCGTGAATTACTTCCCCTTCAATCACGGGACTCCTGAGCGAAGCCCTCGCCCTTCGGGCTCGGTGCCGATCACTCCCTGGTTCAAAACGGAAGGAGATCTTATCGTCTTACTCGGGCGCACGGGCGATGATCTGGGCGGAAGCGAATACCTGGCCTGGATTCATGGGCTTGTCGGAGGAGATGTGCCGGCGCTGGATCTACAGGGGGAACGCGCCGTGCAACAGGCCTGCCTGGCGGCTATCGCCGAAGGGCTCCTCAAATCCGCGCACGACTGCTCCGATGGAGGGTTGGCCCTGGCTCTGCTGGAATGCTGCTTCTCCAGCCACAGGCGAGAGGCGATCGGTGCTCATCTCACTCTGACAACGGAGGGCGTCCGTTCCCCGATCTCGCTTCTTTTCAGCGAGACCCCTTCGCGCATCCTGGTGACCGTGGCCCCCAGGGATCTCGCTGCTTTGGAACGCCTGGCCGATCGCTTCGGCGTCCCGTGTACCGTTCTGGGGCGCGTCGGAGGCTCACACTTCCACGTCACTATTGATGGCCGCTCTGTGATCAACGCCCCCATCCAGGAGCTGGAAGACATCTGGCAAAACGTCCTTCCCGAATACCTGGGACCCTGATGATGCTTCCGGCGGGCTCGCGCTTCAGACCATTCCGTTTGCCACAGGCGAGCTTTCTCCAACACAGGAAAAAAATCATGGTGGCCAGGGACGGAATCGAACCGCCGACACAAGGATTTTCAGTCCTCTGCTCTACCGACTGAGCTACCTGGCCACCTGTCCGGGCTATAGATTACTCGGAAGGATGCCTCCTTGTCAACTCCAGGAGCTATCCTCGCGGCAGGCCCACAATTTGGTGAGCGCGCGGCGCTCTGTGTATCATTGACCCGGGGGCGCGATGGCGCTTCGAGAGAGCGACGCGTTCGTTCTGATGACCTACCCGCTCGCGGAAGCGGATAAGATCGCTGTCCTCTTCACTCACCTCTATGGGAAGATCCGCGCCGTCGCCCGAGGAGCGCGCCGCCCCAAGAGCCGATTCGGAGCGGGTTTGGAGCCTCTCTCGGAAGTCTTCGTCTCCTTCTACGAGAAAGAATCGCAGGAGCTGGTCTCCCTGCGCCGTTGCGAGCTGCTGCGCTCTCCGTTCGAGCGCGCGGCGACGCCGGAAGGAGAGGCGTTCCTGCATCATGTGGCCGAACTCGTGGATGCTCTCCATCCTCTGGGAGAACCTCATCCCTCCCTATACCGCTTGCTGCGCGCGACGCGCGATGCCTTCCTGCAGGGGGCTTCGCTTCCGGCGCTCGCGATTTACTTCCAGATGTGGACGCTGAAGCTCGGTGGGTTCTTCGCTCTGCCTTCGGCATGCTCTCGATGCGGGAAGATCTTGCGCGCCGAGGAGTCCGTTCGCATCGCGCCAAGTGGAGCGCCTCATTGCTCCGGGTGTTCTCAGGCCATCGAAGGATACATGCTCGCTCCCTCGCTCCGTCGCCTCCTCTCGGAGATGTTCAAACGCCCCCCGATGGAATGGGCGCCTCTGCCTTCTGGTGAAGACATCGCGCAATTTCGTCTCCTTCTCCGGCAACTCCTTCGCGGTGTGCTTGAGCGCGAATTACGAACCGGGTTATTATTGGATGTTTGAAATTCGGGGGATGAGAGATGCTGAAGGGCATCTCCGAGATCGGGTGAAACCTTCGCTGTGGAGAAGGAGGCTATGGGGAAAAAGTACGTCTACTTCTTTGGAAACGGGCACGCTGAAGGATCGGCACGCTTGAAAGATCTGCTGGGAGGGAAAGGAGCGGGTCTGGCGGAGATGACGAATGCCGGCCTGCCTGTTCCCCCGGGGTTCACGATCACGACCGAAGCCTGCCGCATCTTCTACGAGAACGGAGGTCGCCTGCCGGCCGAGATTGAGGAGCAGATCCAACAGGCTCTGCGACGTCTGGAAGAGGTGCGCGGCGAGCGCCTGGGAGACAGCGAACGCCCGCTTCTTGTCTCCGTGCGCTCCGGCGCCAAGTTCAGCATGCCGGGGATGATGGACACGATCCTGAACCTCGGCCTCAATGATGTGACCGTCCAGGCCCTGGCCCGGCGCACTCAGAACCCGCGATTCGCCTACGACTGCTACCGCCGATTCGTCCAGATGTTCGGCAATGTCGTCCTGGGCGTCGAGAAAAGGAAATTCGAAGAACGGATCCAGCAGAAGAAGAGAGAGCGTGGCGTCGAGCAGGACACGGAATTGACGGTCGAAGACCTGAAGGAACTGGTGCGAGAGTTCAAACAGCTCATCGCGGAGGAGACGGGACGAGACTTCCCCGAAGATCCGCACGAGCAATTGATCCAGGCGCGCGACGCCGTCTTTCGCTCCTGGAACAACGAGCGGGCGATCACCTACAGGCAGATCCACAATATCCCGCATGATCTCGGTACAGCCGTGAACGTCCAGGCCATGGTCTTCGGGAACATGGGCGAGACCAGCGGATCGGGCGTCGGATTCACCCGGAATCCGGCGACCGGGGAGAAGGAGCTTTTCGGAGAGTTCCTCCCGAACGCTCAAGGCGAGGATGTCGTCGCTGGGATCCGGACTCCTCTCCCTTTGCAGAAACTGCGCGAGATTCTGCCCGATGTGTATCGTCAACTGGAGGAGATCGCCGAACGCCTGGAGCGCCACTATCGGGATGTGCAGGATTTTGAGTTCACCGTTCAAGAGGGTCAACTCTTCATGCTCCAGACGCGCAGCGGGAAGCGAACCGGCCTGGCGGCGATCAAGATCGCCTGCGATATGGTGGACGAAGGATTGGTGACTCCGGAGGAATCGCTGCGGCTCATCGAAGCGCCGACGTTGAATCAGCTCCTGCATCCCACGTTCGATCCCGTCCGGCGGAAGGAGTTTCGGGTCATCGGGCGGGGGCTGGCGTCCTCTCCGGGGGCGGCGGCCGGACGCATCGCCTTCACAGCGTCGCGCGCTGTGGAGATGCGACGCCAGGGCGAGCGCGTCGTCCTCGTGCGAATGGAGACATCACCCGATGACATCGCGGGCATGCAGGCTTCGGAAGGATTCCTCACGGCGCGCGGAGGAGCCACGTCGCATGCCGCCGTCGTCGGACGTCAGATGGGGAAACCCGCCGTCGTCGGATGCAGCGCCCTCACGATTGATGAAGAAGCCGGCGTGGCTCGTCTGGGCGATGTCCTGCTCCGCGAGGGCGACTACATTTCCCTGGACGGGACGACAGGAGAGATTCTGCTCGGCGATGTTCCGAAAGTCGAATCGGAGATCGTGCGCGTCCTCAGGGGAGAGCTTCGACCGGAACAATCCCAGATCTACCAGTACTTCAAACGGGTGATGGACACCGCGCGCGAGGCCAAACGGCTCGGCGTGCGCGCCAACGCCGATACGCCCGAAGATGCCCGCCTGGCGCGCGCGTTCGGGGCCGAAGGGATTGGACTGGCGCGCACCGAGCATATGTTCTTCGCTCCGGATCGCCTGCCGCACATGCAGGCCATGATCCTGGCCGACACGGAAGCGGAACGGCGCCAGGCGCTCGCTCGCCTGCTCCCGATGCAGCGGGAGGATTTCGTGGCGATCTTTCGCGCCATGGAGGGATACCCGGTCACGATCCGATTGCTCGATCCCCCGCTGCATGAATTCCTCCCCAAACGGGAGCAGCTCATGGTGGAGATCACTCTCATGCGGGAGAGGGGGGAGACCGAAGGCCTGCCGGAAAAAGAGAAGCTCTTGGCGCGCGTCGAAGAGCTGTATGAGTTCAACCCCATGCTCGGATTGCGAGGGTGCCGCCTCGGAATTCTCTATCCGGAGATCACCGAGATGCAGGCGCGCGCGATCTTCGAGGCGGCCTGTCAGGTCGCTCGCGAAGGAGTCCGCGTCTTCCCGGAAATCATGATTCCGCTGGTGGGCATCGCGCGCGAATTCGAAGCCCAAAAAGAAATCATTGATCGCGTCGCGCGTGAGGTCATGCAGGAGACAGGCGTCACGGTTTCCTATCTGGTCGGGACGATGATCGAACTGCCTCGCGCCGCGCTCACAGCCGGCGAGATCGCGCGCACGGCCCAGTTCTTCAGCTTCGGGACAAACGACCTCACGCAGACGACCTTCGGCTTCTCGCGCGATGATACGGTCGCCGTCATCGAGGCCTACCTGAACCAGGGGATCCTGGAGACCGATCCCTTCCTCATTCTGGACCGCGCCGGCGTGGGGGAACTCATGCGGATCGGAACCGAACGCGGCCGCGCGACGCGCCCCGATTTGAAGGTCGGAATCTGCGGGGAGCATGGCGGCGAGCCGAACTCCGTCGAGTTCTGCCACCGCATCGGGCTGGATTACGTCAGTTGCTCTCCCTACCGCGTGCCGATCGCGATTCTGGCCGCCGCTCAAGCGGCGGTCACGGAACTGGCCGCCGTTCTGGAGTGAGCCGAGGACCCCACCGGATCCGCACGCTGGTGGGGTCCTCAGGCCCTCTCCCTCCAGAGTCCATGAACTACATGCTCTACAACGTGGTCCTGGCTCTGGGGAGTTTACTTCTTGGCCCTTACTTCCTCCTGCAGGCAGCTCTCACAGGACGCGGACGCCGAGGATGGCGGCAACGGCTCGGCGGACTTCCATCCTCTCCGCGCGGCAAGCCCATCCTCTGGATCCATGGGGTCTCGGTCGGAGAGATTCTCGCTGCCGAACCTCTGATCGAAGCCCTCGAGCGGCGAACGCGCACGGAAGGTTCCGCCGCTTATGAGCTGGTACTTTCGACTGTGACCGAAACGGGACAGCAGATCGCTCATCGCCGCTACGGCTCCCGAGCCCGAATCATCTACTTCCCTTTCGATTGGCCCTTCTCGGTCGCGCGCGCGCTCGAGCGGTTGCGCCCGAGCCTCGTCCTGCTCATGGAGACCGAGATTTGGCCGAACTTCCTGCGCGCCTGCGCGCGTCGGCATGTTCCTGTTCTGCTGGTGAGCGGCCGTCTGTCGGAGCGCTCCTTCCGACGGTATCGGCGCATCCGGGGCTTCATGCAGCGCGTCCTCGGGAATTTCCGCTGGCTGCTCATGCAAAGCGAAGAGGACGCGCATCGGATCCGCGCGCTCGGTGCTCCTCCAGAACGCGTTCGCGTCGTGGGGAACCTGAAATGGGATGCGCGCCCTCCGGCCGATGAGGATCGGAAAGCGGAGGAGCTGGCCTGCACTCTCGGGCTCTCGCAGGAGGATCTGCTGATTGTCGCCGGAAGCACAGCGCCCGGAGAAGAAGCCCTGATTCTGCGAGCCTTTCAGCTCGCTCGCGCCTCCGAGGCGCGATTGCGCGCGGCGCGCCTTCTTCTGGCTCCCCGGCGTCCCGAGCGATTCGACGAGGTGGAGGAGCTGCTGAAGGCTTCGGGCGTGCTCTTCCTTCGTCGCACGCGCGCCGGCGACAGAGGGCGCACCGAGCCGGCCGAGGTCATCCTCCTGGATACGCTCGGAGAGCTGGCCGCCCTGTATCGTCTGGCACGGGTGGCCATCATCGGAGGGAGTTTCTGCGCCTCACTGGCTCATAACGTTATCGAGCCGCTTGTGCGCGGCGCTTGCGTCATCGTCGGTCCTCGATACAGCGACCCGAATCTCCCGACGTACGAGGCCTGTCTTTGGCGAGTCTCCGCTCCTCCACAGGAACTGGCGCATGCGCTCGCGCGCGCGCTCAGCTACCTTCTGCTGGATGAATCTCTCCGAGAGCGACTCCACAGGGCTGCGGGCGCTTTTCTGGCACACCATCGCGGGGCGACCGAGCGCATTCTCGCCTATGTGGAGCCCTTGCTCGCCGAGGCGATAAGAGAAGGTGGCTGTTGAGGATATGAACGGAATGCAGCTTCCGCGACCGATTCGAAAGGGGCTGGCGCTCTTGTTCCGGCTTGGCGTCTCCTTTCGCCTGGCCCTCTACAAGGCTGGATATCTCAGGCCCAGACGCGCGGGCGTATTCACAATCAGCGTGGGAAACATCACCGTGGGGGGGACGGGTAAGACACCCCTTGTCGAGCACATCGCCCGTCTCCTTCTGGCGGAGGGCTACCGCCCGTGCATTATCAGTCGAGGATATGGCCGCCGTTCCCGGGCTCCCGTCCTCCTCATATCCGATGGAACTCGATTGCAGGCCACGGTCCATCAGGCCGGAGATGAGCCGTTCCTGCTGGCTCGACGCTTGCCGGGAGCCATTGTCGCCGTCGGGGCTCGCCGCCATCGGGTCGTCCGTCAGGTGGAGGAACACGTTCAACCCGACATTCACATCCTCGATGATGCCTTTCAGCACCTCAGCCTGGAGCGCGATCTCAATCTCCTTCTCATTGATGCTGTGGATCCTTTCGGGGGGGAGCAGTTCTTCCCCCTGGGACGATTGCGCGAGCCTCTGAGCGAGATCGCACGGGCTTCGGCGATCATCATCACGCGAGCCGATCACCCCTTCGATCACATGGCGCTCGAAGCCCGGCTTCGCGCCCTGGCCGGACCGATCCCGATCTTCTATAGCTACCACGAGATCGTGGAACTCTTCGCTCCCCTTCTCCAAAAGACGATGCTCCCGCAAAAACTCTACGGGCAGATGATCGGGGCCTTTTGCGCGATTGGGAACCCGCACCTTTTCCTGAGCGATCTCACCCACTACCGGGCTCGGGTTGTCTACTGCCGGTTCTTCCGAGATCACCACTGGTATACTCCTGGGGAGATCGCCCGTCTTTTCCAGGAGGCTCAGGCGGCGGGAGCGCAACTGCTTGTGACGACGGAAAAAGACTGGGTGCGCTTGGAACCCTTAGCTCTTCCGGAATCTCCCCCGCTCTATGTCGCGCGAATCCAGGCGCGTCTGGAAGACGAAGAAGCCTTCCGGAACTTCATCCTGAAGTCCGTGCGAGCCACCTGAGGCATCACTTCTTGCGGAGGATCTCCAGGGCTTTCTTCAACGGAAGATCCTCCGAAGGAGCAGGAGCCGGCGGATGAAAGGGCGGCTCCTCAGGAGGCAACTCCTCTCGCTCTTCCAACTCCTCGGGCGTCATCCCGCGATCCGGTCGGGGGACTTCGACCGTCGGGACAATTCCGCTGGTCGCTGCCGTGCTCCCCATGATGGGTTTACCCGAGGGGCCGGCATATTTCACCACGGTGATATAGAGCCCTCCCCCATCCCGCAAGGGGAAGAGCTTTTGCTCCCCTCCTGCGCCGAACGTCTTCTCGCCCACGACTTCGCCCCGTTTGTTCTCCAGCACGGCCGCGGCCACGACTTCAGCCGCTCCCGCCGTGCTCCGATCCACAAGCACCACGAGTTCCCCGCGATAGAGCTGCCGCTGAGGATCTGCCGTGAATGTCTGCAAGATACGCCCCTCGCGCCCGATCGTCTTGGCCAACGTGCCCGAACCGATGAAGTAATTGGCCACGGCGACCGCTTCGCTCAACGTCCCTGTCGCCACACCGCGCAAATCCAGGATCAAGCGATCCACTCCCTGGCTGATCAGTCCCTCCAGCTCGCGGCGGATGCGCACGGACTCTCCCTCATCGAGAGTGGCAAGCTTCACATACCCGATTCCTCGCTCCAGGAGCTTCGCTTCCGGTTTGGGACGCGCGATCCGGTCCAGTTTGAACCTGAAGGTCTCGGACCGTCCCTCTCGAAAGATCTTCACCTCGACCTCTTTCCCCGGTGGTCCGGTGAGCAGCTCTCGAGCTTCATAGAGGCTGATATCGCGCGTCGCCTGCGTCCCAATGTACTCGATGAGATCGCCCGGGCGAACTCCCGCGATCTCCGCCGGAGATCCCTTCAGGACCGAGACGACGTAGGCATATCCGGCCACTTTGGAGAGGGCGATTCCACTCTCCCCTTCGGCCTGTGACGTTCCTGCGTTCAGCCACCGGACCTGATCCGGCGTCAGATACGCGCTATAGGGATCTAATCCTTCGGCCAATCCCCGCAAAGCCCCCACGCGCACTTTCTCCAGGTCGGGCTCATCCACATAGTCGTTGATGATGCGCGTCAGGACTTCCTGAAAGATCGTCAACTGCGAATAGGGATCGTTATAGCTGGCGATCACCCCGCTCCGGGGCAATAATCCCCCGATCACGACGTAGAGGGCGATGACCACCGAAAGGGCCAGGACGCTCACTTTGAATCTCATCGCCATGCGAACGACTCCTGCGTGCTCCTCCAGACTGTACTTCGGCACCAATGGTACCTCATTCTCCTCGTTCAGGCAACAGCACGCGTCCCTTCGGGCAAGGGAACAACGTGGGGATTGCCAAAAGGCTGGTGTTCTGCTAAAAATATAACCTGCGTCGCCGTGGTGAAGCCCGGTCTAACACACTGGTCTTTCAAGCCAGGATTCGCGGGTTCAAATCCCGCCGGCGACGCCACGAACACTCCCCCCCGCATGTAGAGATTCCCTGGGGAAAGCGCGTTGTGTTCTCAGAGAGGTCCGGGTATTAGCTTGAGGATCTCACGGGTGGTGCCGCTAGCGGGGCTTGAACCCGCACTCTCAGGCTTGAGAGGCCTGCGTGTTAACCACTTACACCATAGCGGCACCGCCTTTCCGGGGAGAAATTGTAGCCTCCCTTCCTCTGTTCGTCAATTCCGCGCGGAGCGTCACACGTCCACGTAGAGGTAGAACTCCATCGGGTGCGGCCGCAGGCGCACGGCATCTACCTCGCGTTCCCGCTTGTACCGGATCCATCGCTCGATCAGCGCCGGGGTGAAGACATCTCCCTTGAGGAGGAACTCGTAGTCCTGCTCCAGCGCGCTCAGAGCCTCTTCGAGGGATCCTGGAAGCTTCGGGACGTCTTTCAGTTCCTCAGGACTCATGTCGTAGATGTCCCGATCCAGGGGCTCTCCGGGCTCGATCCGCTGCTGAATTCCATCCAGGCCGGCCATGAGCATCGCCGCGAACGCCAGATAGGGGTTGCAACTGGGATCCGGAGGCCGGAATTCCAGGCGCTTCGCCGCCGGATGAGTCGAATACATGGGGATCCGAACGGCCGCGCTGCGATTCCGCCGCGAGTAGGCCAGATTCACCGGAGCTTCGAATCCGGGCACAAGCCGCCGATAGCTGTTGGTCGTCGGCGCGACGAAAGCCGCCAGGGCCGGCCCATGGCGTAAGAGCCCTCCGATATACCAGAGCGCTTCTTGCGAGAGGCCGGCATATCCCTCTCCGGCGAAAAGGGGACGTCCTCCCTTCCACAAGGACTGGTGACAGTGCATGCCGCTGCCGTTATCGCCGAAGATCGGCTTGGGCATGAACGTCGCGACCTTGCCGCGCCGCCAGGCCACCTGCCGCACGATGTACTTGAAGGCCATCACATGATCGGCCGTCTCCACCAATCCGCTGTATCGGAAATCTACTTCCCCCTGCCCGCCGCTGGCGACCTCATGATGATGACACTCGACCTCAATGCCGATCTCCTGCAGCCGCGTGGCGATTTCTGTCCGAATGTCCTGCAGCCGATCCACAGGCGGGATGGGGACATACCCCTCCTTCCCCCGCATGCGATACCGACCTTCTCCCCACTCTTCACTGCGCACCTCATATCCGCTCCGCGCTCCATCAACTTCGTACCGCACCTCATCGAAGATGAAGAATTCGACCTCAGGCCCGAAGTACGCTTCATCAGCGATCCCCGTGAACCGCATGTAGGCCTCAGCCCGTTTGGCCACCCCCCGGGGATCGTATTCATAGCCCTGTCGGGTGACCGGATCCACGGCGTCGCCGATCAGACAGAGCGTCGGCTCTTCATAGAACGGATCCATCCAGTACCACCGGGCATCCGGGACCAGCAGCATGTCGCTCTCATGAATCGCCGCCCATCCCCGGATGCTCGATCCATCGAATCCGAATCCCTCTTCGAAACTCTCCTCCTTCAACTGCTCGATCGGGAAGGTCATGTGTTGCCACTGACCCACCAGATCCGTGAAGCGAATATCCACATACTTGGCCCCGCGCTCCCGCGCATACTCTAAAACCCTTTGCGGCGTCATATACGTCCCTCCTTATGGGATTTTTACTTCTGGGATTCAGGCGAGAGAGAACTCCTCTTTGGCCGCGCTCCGGTCCGCACGAGCGCCCGGACACAGTTCCCTCTGGCGTGCCTCACCGCTCCGCAGCCACGAAGGCGGACTTGGGTTTGAGACACTCGGGCAGGATCGAGAGGATGATATCGTACTCTCTCACATCCCGGACCAATCGTCTGATCTCCTCGGTCAGGAACGCCCGGAACTCCTCTTCGGAGCCGAAGCGCTCTCGGAAATGCAGAAGGAACCGCATGATCTCCCCATATTCGTGTGTTACCATCGGTCCTCCCCTCAAACACGCACGGAATAGCCCATAACGGGGATTTTTTAAGCAAGTCCTGTACCGAAAAAGCCCGGGTATAAATCAAGTTCTTAAGGATCAAAGGCATAGCCCCTGGTCCGCTCTTTCTCCCTTCTGAGGCGCAGCGACGATCATGTGGACAAAGAAGTCTCATCTGATCCTTCAAGTGACAATTTTATCACACCATGACGCCTCACACTCCACTTTCTCCTCATTTCCCCATCGCGTGCCGGAAAGAGATGTATGGGCCAGTATTGTCTCATAATATTCAGCTCGGTTCAAATTTGTCGCAAATAGATGCGCCTCACTCTTTGAAACGGCGCGGATTGATCCCATACTTTTTCACCTTGTAGCCCAGGATTCGCTTGGTCGTATGCAGCAAGCGCGCGGCGCGCGAGACATTTCCCCGGGCTATCTTCAAGGCATCCAGGATCAAGTCCTTCTCATAAGCGGCTACGGCTTCGCTCAGAGAGAAGCGCGGGACAGTTCCAGAGGCTTCGGCTGTCTGAAGCGTCGGAGGCAGGTGATGGCTGTGAATGACGTTCCCTTCGCACACCAGGACGGCGCGCTCGATGCAGTTTTCCAGCTCGCGCACGTTTCCCGGCCAATGATAGCTCATGAGCATGTCAATGGCCGGGGTGGAGATGCGGCGGATGTCTTTGCCGTGCAGCCGGGCATATTTTTCGAGGAAGTGATCGGCCAGAAGGGGGATGTCCGATTTGCGCTCCCGAAGCGGGGGCAAAAAGATCGTGAAGACGTTCAAACGATAGTAGAGGTCCTCGCGAAAGCTCCCCTCGCGCATCGCCTGTTCCAGATCGCGATTGGTCGCGGCGATCAGGCGCACGTCAACTCGAATGGTCTCCGTCCCCCCGAGTCGTTCGAACTCTCGCTCCTGCAAGACGCGCAGAAGTTTGACCTGGACCGAGAGGGGGAGATCTCCGACTTCATCCAGAAAGAGCGTGCCGCGATCGGCCAGCTCGAAGCGTCCTTTCTTCCGGGCGTAGGCGCCGGTGAAGGCGCCCTTCTCGTAGCCGAAGAGTTCGGCCTCAATGAGGCTCTCGGGCAAAGCGGCGCAACTCACTTTGATAAAGGGCTGATCGGCGCGCAGGGAGTTGTAGTGGATAGCTCGCGCGATCAATTCCTTACCCGTCCCCGACTCGCCGCGGATGAGGACCGTCGTATTGGTGCGGGCCACCTGAGCGACCTGCGCATAGACCTCCTGCATGGGACGGCTCGTCCCGATGATGTTGCTGAAGTCGTAGCGCTCTCGCAGCTCCCGGCGCAGGGCGAGATTCTCATCCATCAGACGTCGCTTCTCGGCCTCGATGAGTTGATTCACCTTCACGGCCTGCGCCACCATCGAACCGACGATGCTGAAGAACTTCGTCGCCTGGTCGTAATCGCGCTCGGGGCGATAAGGAAGGACGATCCCCATGGCGCCGATCGTGTGCTGATCGACCGAGACCGGGACGCAGATGAACGTGAGCTCCTCGCGCGCGGTCTTCAGAACGCCCGTGCGATTCAGAAAGAGGGGCTCCTGACTGGCCTTCGGGACGACAATCGGTTTTCCGCTCTCGACGACGCGCCCGATGATCCCCTCCCCCACGCGATAGCGTCCGCGCTGTTCGGCCTCGCGCGTCAACCCCACGGAGACCTCAATGACGACCTCCTCCCCGCTCTCATCGCGCAGGGCGATCACGCCGGAGACGACCCCGTGATTCTCCTCCAGGATCTCCAGGACCCGCAGAAGCGCCTGTCGGAGATTGAGCGTCGTCCCCAGAGTCTGGCTGATACTGAGCAGCGTCGTCAACTTGTGAACGTCCTGGTTCACCTCACTCTTCATATCCGCCCATTGTGACTTCAGTAATAACCCATCCCTACCGAAAAAGCAAGGATGTCGAAGTGAGACGGAATCGCATTGCCCGCCGCGCGATTCATGCTAAAATTCAGCACGGGAGGTGATCGGGTATGTACTTCGTGCCGATCGTTGTGGAGACGACGAGCCGAGGCGAGCGCGCCTATGACATCTACTCTCGGCTCTTGAAGGACCGGATTGTCTTCTTAGGGACGCCCATTGACGACCAGGTGGCCAATCTCATCATCGCCCAATTGCTCTATCTGGAAGCGGAGGATCCCGACCGGGACATCAACCTCTACATCAACAGCCCCGGGGGATCGCTCACGGCGGGCCTGGCCATCTACGACACGATGCAATTCGTCCGCCCCGATGTGGCGACGATCTGCACGGGCGAGGCCGAGGCGATCGCCGCCTTGCTTCTGGCGGCCGGAGCCCCGGGGAAGCGCTACGCGCTCCCCAACTCCCGTATGGTCATCTATCAGCCCTACATCTACGGCGTCTCCGGTCAGGCCACCGACATTCGCATCCATGCCGAAGAGCTGATGCGTTTGCGCCATCTGATCAGCTCTCTGCTCGCCAAACACACCGGACGTCCTCTGGAGCAGATCGAACGGGACGTGGAACGGGATTTCATCCTCACGGCGGATCAGGCTGTCGCTTACGGCCTGATTGATAAGGTCCTGCACCGACGCGAAGTGCCCGAAGAGGAAACGCTCTCGATGACGCGCCTGTGATTTCATGCTAAGATAGAAGCGCACGATCCAGTTCAGTACTTCAGTCTTCAGGAGGAAGATATGGCGAAAACGGGATTGACGAAAGCTCAGCTCGTGGGACAATTGGCAGAGAAGCTCGGCGTGAACCGGGTGACAGCACGAGGCTTTCTCGATGAACTCTCCACCCTTGTGGCTAAGGAAGTGAAACGATCCGGCGTCTTCGCCCTCCCAGGACTTGGGAAGTTCGTCCTTGCCAGGCGAAAGGCCCGCATGGGACGGAATCCGCGAACAGGGGAAGCCATCAAGATCCCGGCCAAGACGGTCCTGAAGTTCCGGATCGCCAAGACCCTGAAAGATTCCGTCCTCCCGGCGAAGAAGTAAGACCGGCGGACCGCATCACGGGCGTATGGGTGGCAGAATCCCCCATACGCCTCTTTCTCTCTCCCTCAATGGGCTCACAAGGCGACCCGATACAGCCGCAGCGAATTGGCTACGACTGAGACCGAACTGAACGTCATGGCGGCAGCGGCGATCACGGGGCTCAGGAGCAGACCGAAGAAAGGATAGAGCACGCCGGCAGCAATGGGAACGCCCAGGAGATTGTAGGCGAAGGCAAAGAAGAGATTCTCGCGAATATTTCGCAAGGTCGCCCGGCTGAGCCGCCGAGCGCGGACGATCCCCCACAGGTCTCCCTTCACCAGAACGACTCCGGCGCTCTCGATAGCGATATCGGTTCCCGTCCCCAGAGCGATCCCCACATGGGCTTCGGCCAGAGCGGGGGCATCGTTGATGCCGTCTCCGGCCATGGCGACGATTCGCCCCTCGGATTTCAGGCGCCTGACCACCTGGAGCTTCTCTTCGGGCATCACCTCGGCGACAACCTCATCAATGCCGAGTTCGCGCGCGACGGCTTCAGCCGTCTGGCGATGATCGCCGGTGACCATCACGATGCGCATCTTCTGCCGATGCAGCTCCCGTATAGCCTCCCGCGCCGATGCCCGGATTCGATCCGCCACTCCCAGTAGCCCGACGAGCACGCCGTCCACGACGACGAACAGGACTGTCTGACCGGCTTGTCGCATCGCTTCGACTTGAGGGAGAACCATATCGGCTTCGACGTCCAGGCCGAAATCCCGGACCAGCCGTTCATTCCCGACGGCGACGACGCGCTTCTCGACCTCACCCCGGACGCCCATGCCCGGAATCAGGTGAAAAGCCGTCGCGGCGGATACCGAGAGGCCGCGCTCCTCGGCGGCGCGAAGCAGCGCGAGCGCGAAGGGATGTTCGCTTCCCCGCTCCAGACTGGCCGCATAGCGTAGAATCTCATCCGGAGTCATCTCGGCCAGCGCGACAAGAGAGAGAAGCGTCGGACGGCCCTCGGTGAGCGTGCCCGTTTTGTCCACGACCAGAGTATCCACCCTCCCCAGCAGTTCGAGAGCTTCGCCATTTTTGATGAGCACGCCGGCCAGAGCGCCACGTCCTATCCCCACCATGATGGCCATCGGTGTGGCCAGACCCAGGGCGCAAGGGCAGGCGATAATGAGCACGGCCACCGCATTGACCAGGGCATGAGCCATCCGCGGCTCCGGCCCGAAGCTCCCCCAGATGAGGAACGTGAGCCCGGCCACAAGGACGACGGCCGGGACAAAGTAGGCCGAGACGCGATCGGCCAGCCGTTGAATCGGAGCGCGACTGCGCTGTGCTTCACTGACCAAGCGCACAATTTGGGCCAGCAGCGTGTGCTGACCGACGCGCTCGGCGCGCATGAGGAAGCTGCCGGCGCCATTGACTGTCCCGCCAATGACCCAATGGCCGGGCGTTTTCTCGACGGGCAACGATTCTCCCGTCACCATGGACTCATCCACGAAGCTCGTCCCTTCGAGCACCACCCCATCCACGGGCACGCGCTCTCCCGGACGCACGCGCAGCCGATCGCCCACCTGAACCTGCTCTACGGGGACATCTTCTTCTGTCCCATCTTCGCGAAGCCGTCGCGCCATCTTAGGAGCCAGGTCCAGCAGAGCGCGCACGGCGCGTCCCGTTCGACGGCGCGCTCGCAACTCCAGGACCTGCCCGAGCAAAACGAGCGTCGTGATGACGGCAGCCGCTTCGAAGTAGACGGGGACCTCTCCACCGGGTCCGCGAAACGAAGCCGGGAAGAGATGAGGAGCCAGGACCGCCAACGTGCTGTAGAGATAAGCAGCCCCTGTCCCCAGAGCGATGAGCGTGAACATGTTCAAATGCCGGTGAATGAGCGAAGCCCATCCGCGTTGAAAGAAGGGCCATCCCCCCCAGAGGACCACCGGCGTCGCCAGGATGAACTGAAGCCCCGAATGACTCCCCATCGAGTGCGCCGTGACGCTCCCCATCATCTCCGACATGGCCAGAAGAAGCAGAGGCACCGTCAGGGCGAGGCTCATCCAGAATCGGCGACTCATGAGAGCCAGCTCGGGATCTTCCCCATCCCCCGACCCCGGCCCGATCCTCGGCTCCAAAGCCATGCCACAGATCGGGCAGGCTCCGGGCTCCGCCCGCAGGACCTCCGGATGCATGGGACAGGTATACCCGGCGACCGAAGAGGAGGGCTCTTCCCGTCTCCGGACCGCAGGCCGAATTCGAGTCACGCCCGAGACCACGTACTTCTGTGGCTCGGCGCGAAAGGCCTCCCGACAATGTGCGCAGCAGAAGAAATACGTCCGCCCTTCATAATCGAACGAACCCGCCGCGCGCTCCGGATTCACCTCCATGCCACAGACGGGATCTCTCGTGACAGCCTCGGGCGAAAGCACGCGAAGTCTCCTCTTCTCTTCCGCCATAGCCCTGCCTCCTGACCGGCAAAATCATAACCTTCCCTCGGGAAGCCGGCCAAGTCTCCGAGGCCCGCTTCCCCGAGGGAACGATAAACACAGCTCCCGGCTCTTGCGCAGAAATGCCCGAGACGCTGTCACGTCTTCCGGGTGCGCTCCACGCTCTTAATGTGAATCCCTGTGAGTCCCCCCTTGCTGTACACCGTCCCGGTCACCCTCACCGTCTCTGCGATGAAATCCTTCAGCTTGGCATTCGGATTGGAATGGTCCACGGGAAGCGAGAGATACACCCGCCCGGTCTTCTCCTCCAGGATCGCCAGGGGAATGCCTTGCTTGACGCAATACTCGGCGCACGACCGATGGGCCTTCCCGGTCGAACCGTGGCTCAAATAGCAGACGGGATCAATGACCTCTCCGACGATCGTCGTCTCTTGGGCCTGGCTGCGATGGGCATGCTGGGCCCACCCGGTCAGTCCCGTCACTACCCCGAGGATCAAAAGCAGCACCAGAATCTTCGCCTTCATCGCTCTCCTCCTGATTACGGATTTCGAAAGCGCGGATCGCCGGTCGCTTCAGCGAGCGCTCCCGCTCGGATGCCGAGCGATCCCATACACCTTCTCCCACAGGAAGTCGTACGCGGTCTCCGACATCTCCCTCTTCATGTCAAACACGTAGGTTCGCGTCGGGCCGCCGAATTCCGGCTCATACGTCACAAGATCTAACTGATAGGGACCGAGCCGCCCGATCCCTTGAATACCCGACCATCTCCAGAAGCGCGAATCGCGCGGACGATCGGACGATACGTA
Organism: uncultured Clostridia bacterium; assembly: GCA_964615335.1. Lineage (GTDB taxonomy): Bacteria > Acidobacteriota > Blastocatellia > HR10 > HR10 > HR10. The sequence continues at coordinate 18,786 of CAZTMT010000002.1, read as the reverse complement.
GGCCACTCCGTGCGCGTACACGCGAAGCGTCCCCTGACATCCTCCGAAGCGATGGCGATGGCGAACGGCGAATTCTTCGATCGGTTCCTCCGAGGAGGGGACGAAGGTCGTCGCCAGGGGCCGCTCGATTCGCCAGAGGAGGAAGGCGTTCACCTCCGGAGGGATTTCCTTCTCGGCGACCCGAAATCGAAACGCGCGGTCTCGTCCGAGCGTCCATCGGTTGGGTTCGTAAGTGAGGACGATGAGTTCCGCGCGCGAAGCGAGCCGGAGCAGGCGAATGTCCTCAAAGCGCCACTGGCGCGCATGCTTCCGATGCTCCGTGCGATACGCCATCCCCTCGGCGGTGATGATCAACTCGCCCCGGCATGACCCCAGAACATGATCGTGCCGGACAGGGATTCGAAACTCCTGAGCGAATCCCCCGCGAAGGTCAGCCACAGAGATCAAGAAGACCCAAGCAATCTTCGTCCATCGCTTCATCGCGCTTCTCCTCCCGGCAAAATCTCGCTCGAAACCGTCTCATGTCCCCCTCGCCGCGCGTGCTTCCTTCTTCACATGGAAATGCCACCGCCACACATCGTAGATGGCCGGATAGACGATGAGCTCCATGAGAAACGACGTGAAGATCCCGCCGATCATCGGCGCGGCGATGCGCTTCATGACATCGGCTCCTGTTCCCGTGGACCACATGATGGGCACAAGCCCCATGAACATTGCGGCCACGGTCATGAACTTCGGACGCAGCCGTTTGACCGCCCCATGCACGATAGCTTCGTGCAAGTGCTCGCGCGTTCTCATCATCCCCCGAGAGCGCATCTCCTGATAGGCCAGATCCAGGTAGAGCAGCATGAACACGCCCGTCTCGGCATCCACGCCCAGAAGGGCGATCAATCCCACCCACACGGCGATGCTCAGGTTGTAATCGAGAAGATAGAGCAACCAGATCGCTCCGACCGCCGAGAAGGGCACAGCCAGGAAGATGATGAGCGTCTTGGCCGTCGAGCCGGTGTTGAAATAAAGCAGGAGGAAGATGATGAAGAGCGTGATCGGGACCACGATCGAGAGCCGCTCCTTCACCCGTTGCATATACTCGTACTGACCGCTCCAGACCAGTGTGTACCCAGGCGGCAGCGAGACCTTCTCCCGAACGACGCGTTTAGCTTCCTCCACGTATCCGCCGACATCGCGTCCGGAGACGTCCACATACACGTAGCCGCTCAGCCGCCCGTTTTCGTTCCGAATCATCCCGGGACCGTAGACGAGCCGAATGTCGGCGATCTGGGCGATGGGGATCTGCGCTCCCGTGGGGGTGGGAACCAGGACGCGGCTCAACCGCTCGAGCGTGCTTCGATAATCGCGCAGATAGCGGACGTTGACCGGATAGCGTTCGCGCCCTTCGACGGTCATGGTGATGTTCTCTCCCCCGATGGCCGACATGATGACCATCTGCGCCTGACCGATGGTCAGACCGTAGCGCGCCAGCTCCTCGCGCTTGAGGGCGAAGTCCAGGAAGTAGCCGCCCGAGGTGCGCTCGGCGAAGACGCTCGTCGTTCCGGGGACGTCCCGGAGCGCGCGCTCGATCTGCTGGCCGATCTGTTCGATCGTCGCCAGATCCGAACCGAGGATCTTGATTCCAACGGGCGTGCGCACGCCGGTCGTGAGCATGTCAATGCGCGCCTTGATCGGCATCGTCCAGGCGTTGACCGTGCCCGGAAGGCGCAGGGCTTCATCCAGTCCGCCCGGACCGTAGATCAACTCCTCCGTGCTTTTGCGATCGGGCCAGAAGTGCCGCAAGATCCTCTGCAACCACTCCGGGGCCCAGTTGGAATACCACCGGGGGATCTTCGGCCACTGCTCGGGCGGCTTGAGCACGACGACGGTCTCCACCATGGAGAACGGAGCGGGATCTGTAGCCGTCTCCGCCCGACCGACCTTCCCGAAGACGCGCTCCACTTCGGGAAACGACTTCAGGATCTTATCCTGCACCTGAAGGAGTCGCGACGCTTCGGTCACCGAGATGCCCGGCAGTGTCGTCGGCATGTAGAGGAGAACTCCCTCATCCAGAGGAGGCATGAACTCCGAACCGAGCCGGAAGTAAACGGGCACCGTGAGCGCTACGACAAGCAGGGCACTTGCGATCGTCGCGTAAGGGTGGCGCAGGACGAAATGCACGACGGGCTCGTAGAGCCGCATCAACGGGCGACTGATCGGATGCTTCTCCTCGCTGTGAATCTTGCCCACCAGGATCGCATTGACCAGCCGACACAGCCACACCGGGCGAAAGACGAACTCGCGAGCGTGCGTGAAAAGGAGCCGAATGGCCGGATCGAGCGTGATGGCCAGCACGGCCGCAATGGCCATGGAGAAATTCTTCGTGAAGGCGAGCGGCTTGAAGAGCCGCCCCTCTTGCGCCTCCAGCGCGAAGATCGGCATGAAGGAGACAGCGATCACCAGCAGAGCGAAAAAGCTCGGTCCGCCGACCTCCTTGACGGCGGCGATGACGACGTCTCGAAAATCCCCCGGACGCCCCTCGGCTTCCCAGTGCTCGAGCTTCTTATGCGTCTGCTCAACGACGACGATGGCCGCATCCACCATGGCCCCAATGGCGATGGCGATCCCTCCGAGCGACATGATGTTGGCCGTGATCTTCATCGCATACATGGGGATGAAGGAGAGGATCACCGCCGTCGGGATCGTGAGGATCGGGATGAGGGCACTCGGGATATGCCAGAGGAAAACAAGGATGACCAGGCTCACGATCGCCAGCTCTTCCACAAGCGTCCGCTTCAGGGTCTGGATGGAGCGGAGAATCAGATCCGAGCGGTCATAGGTCGTGACGATCTGTACCCCCTCGGGGAGAGTGCGCTCGATCTCGGCCAGGCGAGCCTTCACCCGTTCGATCACCCGGAGGGCGTTCTCCCCATAGCGCATGAGCACGACGGCGCCGACGACCTCCCCCTCGCCATCCAGCTCCGCCAGGCCCCGCCGAATATCCGGACCCAAAGCGACACGTCCCAGATGCTTCACGAGGATGGGCGTCCCCGTCTCGGGATTGGTGCCCACGACGATGTTCTCCACGTCGCGCACGGAGCGGATATATCCCCGCCCTCGCACCATGTACTCCCGCCCGGAGAATTCGATCAGCCGTCCGCCGACGTCGTTGTTCCCCTGACGGATCGCTTCGATGACCCGTTCCAGAGGGATCCCATAAGCGAGCAGCGTGTTGGGATCGAGATTCACCTGATACTGGCGGACGAAGCCTCCCACCGGAGCAACCTCGGCCACGCCCGGAACCGATTGCAGCTCATAGCGGAGATACCAATCTTGAATCGAACGCAGCTCGGCCAAACTGCGTCGTCCTGTCCTGTCCACCAGAGCGTACTGAAAGACCCATCCGACGGCCGTCGCATCCTTGGCCAGCTCCACCTGCACGCCTTCGGGCAGTCTCGGCAGGATGCTGCTCAAGTACTCCAACGTCCGCGAGCGCGCCCAGTAGAGATCCGTCCCATCCTCGAAGATGACGTAGACGTAGGAGTAGCCGAAGTCCGAAAAGCCACGAATATCCCGCACGCGAGGCAATCCCAAAAGCGCCGTGACGATCGGATACGTGACCTGATCCTCGATGATGTCCGGGCTGCGATCCCATCGCGAGTAGATGATCACCTGCGTGTCCGAGAGATCCGGGATGGCGTCGAGCGTAATGTTCCTCATACAGTAGAGGCCAATGAGCAGGCTCACCCCGACCAACAGAAAGACGAGGAACCTATTGTGGGCGCAGAATTCGATGATTCGGTTGATCATGACGCTCTCCCCTCACCCCTGGCGCCCAAGAGATCCGCTCAGTGGCGATGCCCTGAAGGCTGCTTCCGGGGCGCTCGCTCCGTGGAGGGAGCTGGCTCTTGTCTCCCCTCCGGCTCACGCCCCATTCCCTGCATGCCTGTGAGGGCCGACTTGAGGCGACTCTCGGAGTCCACCAGGAAGTTCCCCGATGTGACGATGCGCTCCCCCGGCTTCAATCCGCTCAGGATGATGTAGCGGTTCGCGACCTTCGGACCCACACGAACGCGACGCGGCTCGAAATATCCCCCCTCGTGAGCGACGAAGACGATCTGCTCGGTGCCGGAATCCAGGACGGCTTCCTCAGGGACCGAGAGCTGCTGACCGTAAGAGATCTGCAACTGGACATCGGCATACATGTCTGGCTTCAGTCGGAGCCCCGGATTGGGAAATTCCAGACGGACTTTCAAGGTGCGCGTCGTGTTGTCCAACTGCGGATAGATGTAGACGACGCGACCGTGAAAGACCTCGCCGGGGAAATAAGGCAGAGTCATCGTCGCCTTCTGACCGAGCCGGACCATCGGGGCCTCGTACTCGTAGATGTCCACCAGGACCCATACGGTCGAAAGATCGGCGATCGTGTACAGCTCCGTCTCCGGCGTCACGCGCTGGCGCTCGAAGGCGTTTCGCGCCAGGACATATCCGCTCACCGGGGCATAGAGCGTGAGCGTGCGCAAGGGCTCGCCGCGGCGCTGAATGCGCTGGATCTCTTCTTCCGGAATGTCCCAGAATTCCAACCGTTTTCGGCTCGCTTCGTAGAGCGAAGCCGCTCCGGAAGCGACATCTCGATGGGAACTGCGCCCCAATAATTCTTTCGCGCGAAGTGCGAGCAGAAGCTCCTGCTGCGTGGCCACAAGCTCGGGGCTATAGATCTCCAGAAGCGGCTGCCCTTTGCGAACGAACTTCCCGACAAAATCCACATGGACCTTCTCGATCCATCCCTCGATCTTCGCATGCACGCGCGCGATCTTCGTCTCATCGTAGGTGACCTTGCCCACAGTGCGGATTGTGTGGGTGACCGGTCCGAAGGTGACCTCTCCCACAGCGATCCCGATGAGCTGCTGCTTACGAGGATCAATCCGCACCGTCCCCGGCGGGAATGCTTCCGGGTGCGCCTCCGCCTGATCGGGCTGCGGCTCTTCTCGTTTCACGAGCGTCATGCCGCAGATGGGACATTCTCCGGGCCGATCGGAGGTGTATTCGGGATGCATCGGGCAGTAATAGACCGCTTGCGCGGCCTCCCGATGATCTCCTCCCGACCGCGCCGGATGGAAGCGATACCAGTAGCCCAGTCCGGCCCCGATGAGAGCCAGTATCAGAAGCCCACCGATCCAGAAACGGCGCGAGCGCGCGCGTTTTCCTCCAGCCGCTTCGTGAGGTTCCGGACCTGCGCCCTCCGATGGGACATCACGGTCGCGGCCGTCCGCAAGGGCGTGAGCTTCCCAAAGGACCTCGAGCGGGCCCTTTTCTTCTGGCGCATGATGAGTTGATGTCTTTCGCTCCATCGTGTCCTCCCTGCTCTACAGAGCGTCATCCCCTCGGGACTTCGCGCGAAGTCTCCGGGCCTATCGCACCAGCTCTCTCGCGATGAGCGGCTCCAGTTGGGCGAGCGATTTCTGAAAAGTGACCAATTGCTCGTGATAGTTCAGTTCGTAGTTGAGCACGGTGATGAGATTCGTCAGCAGCGTCAGGAAATCCACAGCCCCCACCTGATACGACGCGACCGAGGACTCCAGCGTCAAGGTCGCTTGCGGGATGATACCTTCTTCATAGAGGCGAAGGAGCTGATTGGCCGTCGTCGCCATGAGATAGAAATCCTTGATGCGGAAGAAGAGCTGCGCCCGAATCCCCTCATGCTCATGTCGCGCTTGAGCCCACTGGGCGGCGGCTTCTTCGAGCGCCGGTCGCTGCTTCTTCCAGAAGTACAGAGGTAGCTTCACGCTGAAGCTGACCCCCCACATCTCCGGCATGCGGGGGCGTTGGAAATATTGAAAGCCGACGGCGAAATCCGGATAGAACTCCTTCCGGGCCAAAGCGAGAGCGTAGGCTGTGCGATCCAGGAGCCGCTCCTGGCGTTTGAGGCCGGGATACTGAGTGACGGCCATCCGGTACAACTCATCCAGCGAATAAGGCAGCTCGCCTTTCTTCACCTCCCCAACTCGTCCCAGGGGCGTCTCCGGCGGGCGGTCCAGAATCGCATTGATGAGGGCGACCAAGCGCGCCCGCTGCTGCTCTAGAAGAGTCAGCCTCTCCAGCAGGATCGAGATCTCCGTCTGGGCCTTGAGGACATCTTGCTGCGCCGCCTTCCCCACCTGATAGCGCGCTTCGGCGATCTTGAGGAACTGCCCGAGCAGGTCCTTGACCCGCGTGATGATCTCAATGGATTTGTCCACGAAGTAGAGGTCGTAATAGGCAACCTTCAGGTCGGAGATCACCCGGCGCCAGGTCGCTTCGTAGTTCCACCGTTCGGCCTCGGCTTCCATGGCGGCTGCCTTCCCCTGAAGCGAGAGTTTTCCCGGAAAAGGAATATCCTGCGAGAAGCTGATCATTCGGGCGCTGGAAGGATCTCCGACCTGAACCGAGAACGGCAGGAGATTCCCCATCGAAGCCACCGAGAGCATCGGCTCCGGAGGAGCGGTCATCTGCGGAATGCGCGCGCGCTTCATATCGTACTGCCGTCGCGCGGCCAAGATCTCCGGATTTCGCCTCAGGGCCTCGGCGATCAGCTCATCCAGAGTGACCACTGATTGAACGTCCGATCTCTCAGGAGGCTCTCCCCCACCGGCCGGGAACACCCCCGGGCGCGCCTTCACAAGATCCTGGGAAGTTCGGGCGAGATCGCTCCGCACGTCTGCACGCGGCTCGACCTGCTGACCCCAGGAAGAGGGAACAGAGAAGCTCGCGAGAATCCCCAGGAGGATCAGGACGGTCCCTTGTCGCCCGAAGGCGCCTCTGGGATTCTCACAGGACCTTCCCGCTGCATCGTCGTGTCCTGGCATGATCTCACCTCCGCATGGGAAACGGTGTGATGCGCTCGCTCTCTCACACGCGATCGCTGGAGGTGGGACATCAGATGATGCGCCCTCACACGGCGAGCGCTCATCCCGATTCATCCGCCGACGATGCAGGAGAGACTAAATGCGCAAGGTCGCCAAACGCAGGTAAAGAGGGGGCTCCGACAAGAGAGATTCCGAACCGGAAGTGGGGCTTCCTCGTAAAGGAGCAGTTCCCCAGAGGTTTCCCCCTGGACTCCAGGACTCCTCCGAAGGGAGAGGCTTCAGGAGCGGAGACGAAGCCTCACGTGGAAGTCTCGAAGAGTCCGGCGAGAGGATGCAGCAAGGGCGTGCTCCAACGCTCCACCGAGGCCTCTCCGCAGCGACGCCGTGATCCTCACACGCCATCGAGCGCACCAGGCGAGCCTCCGCGCTGCGCTCCGCTCGATGACAACAGCAGGCCGCCGTCCAGCTCGGGCAGAGGGAGCGCGCGCAGAGCATCATCGCCTGCCCCAGCCCGCTGCCGGTCACAAGAAGGAGAACCCCGATGAGGATTCGGCGTCTCATCGCAAGGGAGTGATTGTACTATTGTCTTCCCCGGAGCGTCAAGCCGAAAGCCAGAGAAGGTTCGGCTCATCGGGTCGAAGCGAGGGGGATCCGGCGTCTGTGATGAGCTAAGAGATCGTCTCCACGGTCCAAGCGGGGGGTTCTCTCGGAAGTTTTGGGGGGAGAGCCCGCGCCAGTGGAGATCCGGTCCAACCCAACCAGCCCCGGGTGATCTCGGCGCGAGGTGCTCCAGAACCAAAGAGAGCTTGACAGGCAAGGGGTCACGGTGATATACTAACTGCACAAGTTCAAAAGGTCCATATTGGCTGGATGAAAAAGAGGGCTAGGGGAAGGAAATCGAGCAGCCGAGCAGCAGACTTCCGCCATACGGACGCGAGGCGCCGAAATAACCCACCGGCCGGGATCGCGCCCACCTACGAGGTGCGAGAGCGGGAGACGACTTCCTATGCCTACGACCCTCACCTGGACCCGCAGCTCGTCTGGGCGGGCAAGGCAGAGCACACCAGCTTTGAGGTGGACGTGGTCTCGCTGCACATCCACGAGCGCATTTCGACGCGCGCCATCCTGGATGCCGTGCGCCGACCGCAGCCGCTCCAGCTCGAGCTCTTTGGCGAAACGCCCCTTCCGGCCGACCAGCAGATCGAGTTCTACCGGCACGAGGTCGGCTGGGCCAACCGCCTGATTTTGGGCGATTCGCTCCTGGTGATGAACTCCTTTTTGGTCAAGGAGGGCATGGCGGGCAAGGTGCAGATGATCTATATAGACCCGCCTTACGGCATCAAGTATGCCAGCAACTTCCAGCCCTGCATTGACCGACGCGATGTGAAGGATCAGGACGAGGACCTCACCCACGAACCCGAACAAATCAAAGCCTACCGCGACACCTGGAAGCTCGGCATCCACTCGTATTTGACCTACCTGCGCGACCGCCTGCTTTTGTGCCGAGAACTTTTGCACGAGTCGGGCTCCATCTTCGTGCAGATCAACGACGAGAACCTGCACCTGGTGCGGTGCCTGCTGGATGAGGTGTTCGGGCGGGAGAATTTTGTGGCGGTAGTGGCGTTTGCAAAGACCAGCGGCTTTGGCGAGACGAAAACACTTTCAACCGTGTCGGATTACCTTCTCTGGTATGCTAAAGATGAGTCACAGATCAAATATCGACAGTTGTATGCTTCAAAGGAACTGGGCTCAGATCTCGCCGAAGAATATAAATACCTCGAATCAGCAGACGGTCAAATCCGTCGGCCTATGACGCCAGAAGAATTCCGTAACCCCAAACTGATTCCTGAGGGTTGGCATCCATTTCGCCCAAGTGCTTTGACTTCACAAGGTGCGACGCTTTCTGGCACCTTCCGCTTTGAATTCCAAGGGGAGGTCTATGATATCGGTGGGAACCAGCACTGGAAAACTTCCCAAGAAGGATTGCGGCGGTTGGTAGCCGCGGAGCGTGTTATTAGGCGCTTACGTTCCCTCTCTTATGTACGCCGTCTTCAAGACTTCCCTGTAACGCCTATTAACAATAACTGGCTCGATACGAGATGGGGCTTTGATGCTGGTGAGAAAGTTTACGCCGTCCAGACCAACAGCAAAGTCGTGGAGCGCTGCATCCTCATGACCACCGACCCCGGGGACCTGGTCTTCGACCCCACCTGCGGCTCGGGGACCACGGCCTACTGCGCCGAGAAGTGGGGCCGGCGCTGGATCACATGTGACACCTCCCGCGTAGCCCTGGCCATCGCCCGCCAGAGGCTCATGACCGCCAAGTTTGACTACTACGAACTCAAAGACCCCGAACGCGGCCCCGCCGGCGGCTTTTTCTACGAGACCGTCCCGCACATCACCCTGGAGAGCATCGCCAAGAACAGCGAGATTGACGCCATCGCTGAAAAGTATCAGCCGCAAATCGAGCGGGCGCTGGCGGAACTCAATCAGGCGCTGGGCAAGAACTGGAAGGAGTGGGAGGTACCGCGCGAGGTGCCCCATCCCCTCTGGCCCGAAAAGGCACAGAAGGCATACTGGCGATTGCGGGAGACTCGCAACAGTCTTGAGTCCGAAGCGCAAAAGGAAGCTGAGCGGTTGCTGGAGGTCATCTACCAGGAGACAGGGCACCGCTGGACGCTGAACGAAGTGCCCGACCCGGTGCCCGCCGGGGATTGGCCGGAGGCGGCGAAGGCCGCCCTGCGCCGCTTCTGGGAGCTGAAGCGCAAAAAGCGGGCGGAGATCGACGAGAGCATCCGGCGCAATGCGTGCTCGGAGGAGCTTTACGACCGTCCGAGGGTTGTCCGCAGCCTGGTGCGGGTGTCGGGGCCCTTCACGGTGGAAGCGATCCCCGTCCCGGCAGTAGAAGACCCAACCCAGGCGCCGATCCCCCAGGCGGACGAAGCTGGCAGTCGAATCAGCGATCGGGGCGGGGATTACCTGACGACGATGATCAACCTGCTCAAGCAACAGGGTGGCGTCCTCTTCCCCGGCGGGAAGAAGATGGAACTGCAAAATCTGCGCCCGCTGAACTTGGGCTACCTTCACGCCGAGGCGGAAGCGCAACAAAATGGCAAGACCTTGCGCGTCGCCATCAGTTTCGGACCGCAGCACGGGCCCGTCATCGCCCATCAAGTCCAGGAAGCCATCCCAACGGCTCGGATGAACGGCTACAACATCCTCATCTTTGCGGGCTTCGCCTTCGACCCCGAGGCGCAAGCGCTCATCCAGAAGGTTCCGGTTGCGGGGCTTCAGGTGCATTTCGCCAACATCGCCCCCGATGTGCTGGTGGGGGATCTCCTCAAGACGACGCGGGCAAGCCAGATCTTCACCGTCTTCGGCCAGCCCGACGTCGCCGTCCGGCGGCGGGGGGACGGGACCTACGAGGTAGAACTCCGGGGCGTGGACATCTACGATCCGGTCACCGGCGAGGTGCACAGCACCCGCGGGGAGGACGTGGCGGCGTGGTTTTTGGACACCGACTACGACGGCATGACCTTCCACATCTGCCAGGCCTCCTTCCCCGGCGACGCGGACGCGTGGGACAAACTCCAGCGCGCCCTCAAAGCCACCATCCCCGAAGAAGTCTTTGACAAGATGCGCAGCACCGTCTCGTTCCCGTTCGAGCCCGGCGAGCACAAGCGCATCGCGGTCAAGGTGATAGACTTTAGGGGGAATGAGGTGGTGCGGGTGATGCCATTGGGCGAGGTGAATTACAGACGATGAAGCCGATTCGTCTCTCAGGTCATGCTTGCGCCACCATGCAGTATCGTGGTGCCACAGAACAGGAGGTCATGGATGCCATTCGGACTGCTCCGTGGAAGCCCGCAGAATTAGGGCGATGGGAGTGTCGTAAAAATTTTGACTATGGGCGAGATTGGAACGGCAGGTTTTATGCGACAAAACAGGTGCGACCTATCTTTGTTGAGGAAGATGATGAGATTGTGACCGTTTATGTCTACTATTTCTGACGGAGGTGTGACGCCATGAAAATCACCTACGACGCCGAAGTGGATGCGCTCTACATTCGTTTCCTTGAAACCACCGTGACCACCGAGCATGTGGCGGAGGGCATTGCCGTAGACTACGCCGCCGATGGTCGGATCGCTGGCATTGAAATCTTGGATGCCCGCAAGCGCTTCGGCGACCCGGAAGTGTTCCGACGGGTGGTGCTGGAAGATGTTGCGTTCACAATGCCTACTGCTATTTCAAAGCAGTAGGGGCATGCTTGGCAGTATCTCGTTTCTCTGTCGCGTCGGCGGATACAACTTGATCCTATAGCCTTTGAGCGGATGCGCGGCGCTGTCTTGTTCCCTTTCTGGTCCGGTGATCACAACTGCATCGCTGTGAAAGAGATAGACCAAATAGTGAGCATCCCTACTTCTGTCAACGGCAATGTCGCAGAGTTACAAGGTGAATAGGTATGTCTCTTCTCGTTGACAATCCTATTGTCAACTCGCCCTTTGAAGAGCCGACCTGCTACTGGGCATATGAAGCAGGGCAGCCCGTGCTTCGGGAGGGACGGAGGCCCGCCGGCTACTACCTCAAGGCGCGCACGCGCGGTCCCCAAGCCGCCCTCCTCGAGGAAGAGTTCGTCCCCCTGGAAACGGTCAACCTCATCCGGCAACGCGTCAAGGAGTGGCGTGAGCGGGGCTATCCGGGCGTCACGCCCATCACCCGGCAGATCTTGAAGCACTGGAACGACCCCGAGCGAGAGCGCAAACTCTTCTTCTGCCAACGCGAAGCCGCGGAAACGCTCATCTGGCTCATCGAAGCCTCCCCCGCCGAGAAGCAAGGCATTGTCATTCCGAAGGACAACGGCCTTATTCGCTATGCCTGCAAGATGGCCACCGGTTCGGGCAAGACCGTCGTGATGGCCATGGTCATCGCCTGGCAGGTCCTCAACAAACTCGCCAACCCGCAGGACCGGCGCTTCTCCGACGCGGTGCTCGTGGTCTGCCCCAACCTGACCATCAAAGAACGGTTGCAAGTCCTTCTGCCCTGGAAGCCCAACAACTACTACGAGAAATTTGATCTCGTGCCGCGGGGGATGATGGAGCGACTGCAGCAGGGCAAGTTTGAAATAACCAACTGGCACATTTTCCAGCCAAGAGACGATAGTCGCTCGAAGAGCGTGGTGCAGCGGGGCGTGGAGAGCGATGCCGCCTTCTGCCGCCGGGTGCTCCAGGAGCTGGGCGGCAAGCAGAATATCCTTGTGATCAACGACGAGGCTCATCACGCCTACCGCCCAGCACCGCTTCCAGAGGAGGTCAAGGAGGGGCTCACATCGGAAGAGATCGCCGAGCGCGAAGAGGCCACGGTCTGGGTAAACGGGCTGGACAAGATCCACGCCATCCGTGGGATTCACTTCTGTGCAGACTTCTCGGCTACCCCATTTTACATCAAGGGAAGCGGCTATCCCGAAGGGGAACCTGTCCCTTGGGTGATCTCGGACTTCGGCCTGGTGGACGCTATTGAGTGCGGGATCGTCAAGATTCCTCGGGTACCGGTGGACGATAACACCGGCGCTCTCATCCCCAAATACTTCCGCCTTTGGGAGCATATTAACCAGTCATTGCCGGTCTCGGAGCGACAAACCGCGCGGCGCCGGGCGAAACCTGAGTCAGTTCTGCGGGAGTCTGAAGGCGCCCTTGCCACTCTAGCGTCGGAGTGGAAGAAAACCTTCGAAGAGTTTCAGAAGGCAGGGGCATCGGTGCCCCCTGTGCTCATAGTAGTCTGCGACAACACCGACCTGGCGAAACTTGTCCACGAGCGCATCGCCAAGGGCAACGTGCTGAAGGAGCTGGAGGGGGAGTTCGCCTTCCGCATCGACACGAAGCTCCTGGCCGAGGCGGAGGCCGGAGAAGGGAAGACCAAAGCCGAGGCTGCCGAACAGCTCCGCAAGGTGGTGGATACCATCGGCAAGATTGAGTGGGAGTGGGAAGGCGACCCACCTGGTAAAAACATCCGCTGCGTGGTCTCGGTAGGGATGCTCAATGAGGGCTGGGATGCCCAGAACGTCACGCAGATCCTAGGGCTGCGAGCTTTTACCTCGCAACTTCTCTGCGAGCAAGTGGTGGGCAGGGGCTTGCGGCGCCTGAATTACGATGACTTCTCTGAACCCGAATATGTGGATGTTTACGGCGTGCCCTTTGAAGTCATCCCGGTCAAAAAGAAACCGATCGGCCGGACCGAAGTGCAAAAGGTGTCCACTCTGGTGCGAGCATTGCCTGAGCGCAAGCATCTGGAGATCACCTTCCCCCGCGTGGAGGGCTATGTCTTCGATGTGCGCCAGAGGATTCGGGTGAATCTGAAGGATGTGCCCTATCTGAAGATTGACCCTGCCACTGAACCGACGGAAGTCGTCGCCAAGCCTGCTGCGGGGTACCGCATCGGACGCCCTGACCGCTTGGGCCCTGGGGCTGAAGTGCTCCACGACCGTAACCCCTTCTATCGGGAGAAACGACTTCAGGCGACCGTCTACGAGATCGCCGCCGAACTCACTCGCCGGCTGAAGGACAAGCTCGAAGACTGGAGCGCCCGGCACATCCTCTTCCCGCAGGTGCTCGACATCGTGTGGGAGTATTTGGAAAACCGGGTGATAGTCGCTTCCGATGCCGTTTTGGAAGAAATCGCTTTGCTGAAATACAAGCAGCGCATCATTGAGCGTTTGACCGAAGCGATTGAGCCTGACACTGAATCCGGCGAGCCACCGCTCTTGCCCGTGATTGAACGCTTTCGCCCTATCGGCTCCACATCGGAAGTGCTCTTCCGCACCTCTCGTCCGTGCGTGGGCACGACCAAAAGCCACATCAGCCATGTCGTTTTGGATGCTCCCAAATGGGAGCACAGCGTGGCTTACCAACTGGAGCAAATTCCCGAAGTGATCGCTTACGCCAAAAACGACCACTTGGACTTCACCATCCCCTATGAATGGCAAGGCGTTCGGCACGAGTATCGCCCCGACTACTTGATTCGGCTCCGCATGCCTGATGGCGGTGAACTGAAGGTGATTTTGGAGGTCAAGGGTTTTGAGACCGAGCAAGACCGGCAGAAGGAAGTGGCAGCAAGACGCTGGGTCATGGCCGTTAATCACCATCGGGAACTTGGACAGTGGGCCTTCGCAGTGTGCAGAAAACCGGAAATGCTACAGAGCATTTTGAGGGATGTTCTGAAGAACGCTCCCCTGGCGCAGAGATCTTCTTGATTGCTGCGTCGCGTCCTCTGAGGCTATAATGCGCGTATGCGCATCACGAAAGTGTACACGCGAACCGGTGATCGTGGGGAGACCTCACTTGTCGGAGGCCGTCGCGTGCGGAAGGATTCGCCGCGCGTCGAGGCGTATGGGGATGTGGACGAGCTGAACTCGCTGCTGGGCGTTGTGCGCGCGCATCTGCCGGAGTCCCCGGTGAACCGCCTGCTCTCCGAGATCCAGAACGAGCTGTTCACCATCGGCGCTGATCTGGCCAGCCCCCTGGAACTCAAAGCGCCGCGCATCGAACCCGAGCACATCGCGCGCCTGGAGAAGGCGATTGATGAGTGGAATCACACGCTCCCCCCCTTGCGCGAATTCATCCTGCCGGGAGGATCCCTGCCGGGCGCTTTGCTCCATCTGGCCCGTACGGTCGCCCGCCGCGCCGAACGGCGCGTCGTGCGCCTGGCCGCCGAAGAGCCGATCAACGAACACGTCCTCGTCTACTTGAACCGCCTCTCCGATTTGCTCTTTGTCCTGGCGCGCGCGGTGAATCGCCAGGCCCAAGCGCCTGAAGAAGAAGCGCACTTTGGGGCGCCACGACCGCCCTCTGAGTCCTCGACCCCATGAAGAGGAGCGCGTCCGTCGAACTCCCCCGCATGAGGAGCTGCCCCCACGGGCGGATTCGCGAAGGTCGCCGAAAGGGCCTATGGTGCTCGGGCGAGCGATGACCAGCGAGCGAAAATGGATTCGCATCGGGATCGCTCTGGAGGAGACGGGCACGCACGTTGTGGCGCTCGACGATGAGACCCTGGAGTGGGTGGCCGCTCACAAAGAGTCCGCGCGCGAGGAAGACGCCCCGGCTTCCGGCCTCGCGTGGAGAGCCCGTGCCGAAGAGATCCGACGCGCTCTGCACGCCCTTCTCTCCAAAGGCGGATTCCCGCCGGAACGCGTGCTCCATCTCTCCTTCAGCACCATCCGGAGCGTGAACGCCGCTCTGCAAGCGCGCCCCTCTCTGGTGGGTCTCATCGATTTCGATTCCTCGCCATCGGGACGAACGGCGCGAGAAGCCGAACTGATCGCGCTCCCCACGGGGCATCTTGTTCGCGTCGCGCGTCTGACTCTTCGCGCGCAGGATCTGGAGAGGGTGAGCGCTTGGCTCGATCCCCTCTACGCGCTGCGCGCGCGCGGCGCCGAAGGGTTCGTCATCAATCCCGCGGGCGAGCGCTCTCCGCGTCATGCCGAGTGGACGCTCCTGGAGTGCCACGCGCGCCTGGGTGTACCGCTGTGCAGCCTCTCGGAGTTCTCCCGAGAATCGGACGAACTCCTCCGCCTGCGTGCCGCTGTGAGCCTTGTGACGGCTCTCGCGGAAACCTTCCTCACCGCAGAGGTGATTCTCAAGAGCGCTCGGCGCCTGGGCCTTCGTGCTCCCCTTTTCGTCGTCCGCAACGATGGGGGTCTCATCCCGTGGGAACACCTCCGGCATCGTCCCACGCTCGGCTTTCTCTCAGGACCGGTCGCTGGAATCCAGGGAAGTCTCTCCCATGCGAATCTCTCGGATGGGATCCTTCTGCAGGCCGGGCTCAGCTCTTCACACATCGCCGTGGTGCAACAAGGGCATCCGCGTGAAGGAGAGGTCGAGTTAGCTCAGATGCGCCTACCTCTTCAGGCGCTCGCCGTGTTTTCGATTCCCATTGGGAGCGAGAGCCTGCTGAGCTTCCGACGCGGAGCGATCGCGAGTGTCGGCCCCTGGAGCGCAGCGACTCTGGGGCTTCGCGCAGCCCGTCACGCATCGCCGGAGGTTCTCACCGGAGCGCGCCTTCATTCCCTGCGGCTTGTGCCCGGACAAGCCGAAGAGGTCCTGATTCTCCTCACGCGCGACGGCCACTCCTATGCGCTCACCGTGGGCGAGGCGGCAGCGTGTTTGAGACTTTTCGCAAGCGAAGATCCTGAAAAACGGCAGGAGACGGCACGAAAAGCCCTGGAACCGCTCGCTGCGCGACTCGCCCTTTCGCCCGAGGATGTCGCCGAACTGATTCTGGAACGCGCCGCTCAAGCGCTCGCGCAGACGATTCACAGGGCTCTGCGGCGAAGCGCCGTGACCTCGCCTCTTCCGCTTGTCGGAATGGGCGCGTCGGCTCCCCTTTTTCTGCCCCTTCTCTCGCGGCGACTTGGTCTCCCCTCTCTCCTTCTGGAGCAAAGCGAGTGGATGGGGGCTTTTGGAGCAGCCGCCGCAGATCTGCACGAGACGATCGAATGCTCGCTCACCCATGCGAGCGAGAAAGAACTCGCGCGCGTGCGCGACCAGGTCGAGCGCACGCTGCTGGCATGGGGAGCGGCGCGGTCTTCGCTCACGGTGCAGCTTCGTGAGGATTCCACGGCTCAGCGAGTGTACCTCCGGGCGACCGGGCGCGTGAGCCCGCATCCGGAACGCTCGTCCCCTCAGGTGACGCCCGATCAGCGCCTCTCTCTGGCCGCCACGATCCTGGCTCTCCCGGAAGAACAGGTGGAACTCGTCGCGGAGACGGAAGCCTTCGAAATCTACCGGGGTCGCGCCTCGCGCCGACGCTTTCTCCGACGTCGGGAAACGCCGATGACCAAGATGTGCCTCTGCAGCAAGTCGGGAGATTTCGTCCTTCCTCTGGAAGAAGCGATGCTCACTATCGCGACGGTCGGCGACGTCGCCCACGTTCTTCCTTCGCTCATGGAGCGCGCGACTGAGCCTCCGGCTCGTCTTTATCTTCTGGCGGCCTTCCAGGCGATAGACCTCTCCCATGCGGCTTCCGAAGAGCAGGCGCTGCGATGGGCCGAGCGCGCGCTCTTGGGGCTTCCGGCGACGGAGCCTGTCTTCGTGATCTGCGGCCATCATCGCGAATGAACAGGTCGCTCGGCTCCAAGCGGTGCGGACGTTCGATCACGTTGACAAATCGAAGGCCCGATGCGTATGATGCGCGGGCGCACTCGGCTCAGGAGAAAGCGGCCTATGAGTCAGCACCGAGAGATCGTCGGAGTGGATATCGGAGGGACGAAGATTGCCACCGGTCTCGTTCGAGGCGCGCAGGTATGCGAGCGTATCATCCTCCCCACACCCGCCTCCCAAGAGGAGGTGCTCACGCAGATCTTCGCTTCCGTGGATCGCGTTCTGGAGCGCGCCGGATGTTCTGCGGAGGACCTGGAGGGCATCGGAGTGGTCGCTCCCGGACCCCTGGATCCGCACACGGGAGAAGTGCTGCAGTCGCCGAACCTTCCCGCGCTGAAGAACGTCCCCCTGGGCCGCCTCATGCACGAACGCTACGGCCGCCCCGTCCGCGTCGAGAACGATGCCAACGCTGCCGGACTCGCCGAAGCGCTTTTCGGAGCCGGTGTTGGATACGAACGGGTCTTCTACGTCACCGTGAGCACGGGGATTGGGACGGGAGTCGTCCTGGGGGGGAAGATCTACGGCGGAAGAACGGGAATGGCGGTCGAAGCCGGGCACGTCACTATTGATTACGAAGGACCCCGGTGCAATTGTGGCCTGCGAGGATGCATCGAGGCCTTCGCTTCGGGCACGGCCATTGCCCGGCGGGCTCGGGAGAAGCTCCAGACGTCGGGGAAGTCTTCTCTTCTGCCCGAACTCGTCGCGGGAGATCTGGAAGCTCTCACCCCTATTGTCATCGGCGAGGCCGCCCGGCGGGGAGACTCTCTGGCTCGGGAGATCGTCGAAGAAACGGTGCGCTTTCTGAGCATCTGGCTCGGCGGGATGATCAATGTCTTTGACCCCGACATCATCATCCTGGGGGGAGGCGTCTCTCAATGGGATGAGCTTTTATTCCCTCGCCTGCGCCAGCTCACGCCCACGTATTCGATCCTCCCGCGTGCTTCGGAAGTGGCCATCGTTCCCGCTCGTCTGCAAGCCGATGTCGGCATCCTCGGAGCAGCCGCTCTTTTCGCCTCCCCGTGAGCGGGAGCGCTCACAGCTTCAGACTCACGGAGACGCCATCTCGCAGCGGGATGATCGTCGTCAGAAGATCCGGCGCCGAGAAGATGAGCCGGGTGAACTCGCGAATGGCGGACGTATTGGGATCTCTCTCCCCGCGAGCGACGCGCCCGCTCCAGAGGACATTGTCCGCCACAAGTAGACCTCCTCGTCGCAGCCGAGGCACGGCCTTCCGAAAGACATCGGGATACTGATGCTTGTCCACGTCGTTGAAGATGAGATCGAACTCCCCCTCGACGCGATCCAGCAGATCGAGTGCATCTCCCACCAGAAGGCGAATGCGATCGGCCACGCCCGCCCGCCGGAAATACTGCAGGGCTTCCTGCGCGTTGGCCGGATCTCCATCGGTGTAATACACGACTCCATCCTCCGGAACAGCCAGAGCCAGCCAGATCGTCGAATATCCGATCGCTGACCCCATCTCGAAGATCCGGCGCGCCTCGATCATCCGGGCCAACTGGTGGAGCAAGCGCCCCACGACCGGACCGACGATGGGGATGCGCCTCTGTCGGGCGACCTCCTCCTGCTCCCGGAGGACATCCGGACGATCGGGGATCAGGCTTTCGAGATACTGGGCGATGTCTTCATAGAGAATGCTCATCGGTCTTCCCTCCTCGCCCCAAGGCAAGATACTCTCTCGCCGCTCCGAAGGAGTCACTTTGACAGAGATCCGTTCTGTGACTCGTAGTCGTTTATTTCACCGCGCAGGGTGAAGCTAAACGACCGGCCACTTCCTGCTT
>CAZTMT010000001.1:0-551483 GCA_964615335.1 uncultured Clostridia bacterium | reverse complement strand
GGCATCAGAGCTTCAGACCATTTACGATGGGGAGCGACAGGGTAGGAGAAAATGCCCTTGCATTCCGCCTCCGTCGGACATGGTCGCGTGGTATCCGCTGGATGAGCAGAATGGAGCAACGACGGTCAGTGACATTGCGCCGCCACCCGGTTCAACCGTGAGCGATACGGGAACACCGAAGCCGGGACCGGTTGGCAGCGGTGGACCCGATCCCGTGGCGGGCAAAGTGGGCACAGGTGCGCTGTACTTCTTCGGTCCGTTTGTGGAAGTGCCGCATAGTGCCGATCTCACCTTCCCCGGCGATTTCTCGATGGACGCCTGGATACGAGTGGTGGAATGCGGATTTGCTGGGGGTGGCGTCCTCGCACCAATCGTGGATAAATGGGATCCTAATACCCAAACTGGGTTCTCGTTGTTTGTGGATCAGCCGTCGCCCAGCACAGGCTTTTTGAAGCTCCAGCTTAACACCATGCTCTTCACGAGCACCGTATCGTTGCCGACAGCAGCGAATCCTCCTGCCAATACCGGTCCCTGGGTGCATGTAGCTGTGACCGTAGATCGAACAAGTGGAATCGGCACGTTCTACATTAACGGAGCTTCGGCGGGGAGCTTCACAGTGCCCGCGGGGAGCATCACCAACGCCCTGACGATGCTCATCGGTGAGATTCGTGTTCCCGGTGGTCGCTGCGAGATCGCCATTGATGAGCTGGAACTCTTCAACCGCGCGCTCACGCCCAAAGAAGTCCAAGACCTCTTCAACGCCGACTCAGCGGGCAAGTGCAAGCCTCAGCCGGGCCAAACAGGGCGAATCTGCGTCACGAAGTTCGAGGACCTGGACGGCGATGGAGTGCAGGATGCGAACGAGCCGCTGCTTCCCGGCTGGGTGTTTAATGTCACCGACCAGAATAACAATCCCGTCGGCATGCTCACGACGACTCCGCCCGGAACGCCACCGGCCTGCTTGACCGTCGCTGCACCGGGAACCTACACCGTCACCGAGCAAGTGCAATCGGGGTGGACGGTGACGACGCCCAATCCCCAAACGGTGACGGTGGCACCGGCAACGAGCAGCGTTCTCGAATTCGGCAACAAGAGAGTGACGTACCAAATTTGCGGGATCAAGTGGAACGATCTGGACGGCGACGGCGTGAAAGACCCGAACGAACCGACCTTGCCGGGGTGGACGATCAACATGGTCTTCCAGACGCCGGGTGGACCTCTTGATGTACAGACCACGACCGATGCCAACGGTCAATACTGCTTCACCGGTCTGGCTCCGGGCACGTACACGATTTCCGAGACGTTGCAACCCGGATGGATTCAGACCTTCCCTCCATCGCCGGGGAAGTACACCGTGACTGTGCCTCCATCAGTGACCAACATCAACTTCGGCAACAAACAAGGCGTGTGCGACCGGGAGATCAAGAAGACGATCACCCCGAATCCTGCGCAGAGCGGCCAGCAGGTCACGGTCACCCTGACGGTGACAAACGTGGGGACAGCCGCATGTCCTGCCGTGGCAGGCGTCGTCCTGGCAGACCCGCAGCCTACAGGGATGACCTTCCAGCCGCCGGTATCGGTCACCGGGAGTGGGGCTGCTGGGTGGAACTGCTTTATCAGCGGTCCCAGTGGGACATGGCCCGGTGGAGTACAGTGTACGGCCACCAATCCGCTGCCACCCGGTGCAGGTGTGACGATCACGTTCGCGGCGACCGTGACCGCAACGTCAGGGAGTCAGATTGAGAATTGCGCCGAAGTAACCAACGTCGGCGACGCGAATCAAGCGAATAACAAGTCGTGCGTGACGCTTCAGGTCGCCGGTCTAGCCTGTGTACAACCGCCCTCGGGCATGACCGCCTGGTGGCCGCTCGATGAGACATCGGGCACAACGGCGAACGATATTGCTGGCTTCCCGAACAACGGCACGCACGTCAATGGGCCGACGCCCACGCCGGGAAAGGTTGCCGGGGCACTCCGGTTCGATGGGATAGATGATCATGTGACAGTTCCCGATCACGCTGAACTCAACTTTGGAACCGGCGACCTATCTGTAGACGCCTGGATTCGAACCACCGGAACAACGGACGTGCTGCCGATTGTGGACAAGCGAGCCACGGTTGGGAACTTCCCGCGCGGCTATACGCTCTTTCTCTTCAATGGTCGTCTGGCTTTCCAACTGGCGGACGCGGTCAGTCCCGGCGGATTCTTCAACTACATCTCGAACGCCTCGGTGAATGATGGGCAGTGGCATCATGTCGCGGCAACGGTTCAGCGAACGGGCGGATCGCCAAGCCTCATCCTCTACGTGGATGGTGTGCCAGCGGCAGGCGGCACCTTCACTAATCCGAGGACAGGGACTCTGACCAACACGAACCCGCTATGGATTGGACGGCGGCATCCTGTTCCCGGTGCCCAGTCGGCTCGCTATTTCATCGGAGAGATTGATGAGGTGGAGCTTTTCAATCGAGCCCTCACGCCGCAAGAGGTTCAAGCGATCTTCACCGCCGGCTCAGCCGGCAAGTGCAAGGGGCGGTTTCCAATCGGGATTTCAGTAACCGGCGGATCATTGCGCCCCTGACCGGATCGTGAGCAACCCGCTTGTGCTGCGGTTTCACGGCATTGCCCCCTCGGGGGGATTAAGAGCGCCTAACAAGACATCGGGGTCTTTCATCTTGCGGCTTGGGAGGTGGGAGGAAATGACTTCCAGGTCCATTCCGTGGCGGCCTCGATAAGTTCCACCGGAGTCCCGCCCGAGGCAAGGGATAGCGGCTCCCCACACGTTCGTTCCGCACTGTCCTCTTAAGTCCTCAGAGGACATTTGCATCCCTGAGGAGTCTTCGTTGAGCCGGGTCTTCTTTTCCGAGCGTTGTCTTGCTTGGCCTCGGAAGCATCCTGTATGCTTACGTTTTCGGATATGTTCACGGGACTGATCGAAGAAGTCGGTCGGATTCGTCGCCTCGCGCTCACAGGAATGGGCGGAGAGCTGTGTGTGGAAGCGCGGGCGGTCCTGAGCGATCTGCGCACGGGGGGAAGTCTGGCCGTCAACGGCGTTTGTCTGACGGTGACCGATGTGCAGCGCGATCATTTCTCGGCGCATCTTTCGGCGGAGACGCTGCGTCGGACGACCTTCGGTCGAGCGCGCGTCGGGCAACTGGTGAATCTCGAACGTCCTCTTCGTCCGGGAGATCGGCTGGGCGGGCATATCGTTCAGGGTCATGTGGATGGCGTCGGGCGCTTCCTCGCGCGTCGTCCGGAAGGGGAGTCATGGATCTTTCGCTTCGCCTTCCCGTCGGACCTGCGGCGGTATCTTGTGCTGAAAGGCTCGATCGCTGTAGATGGGATCAGCCTGACGATCGCGGGCTTGAGCGAGGAGTGGTTCGAGGTCGCCATCATCCCGCACACGTTTCAGATGACGAACCTGCGGGAATTGCGGCCCGGCGATGGCGTCAATCTCGAAGTGGACGTCCTGGCCAAATATGTCGAACGCCTGATGGAGCCCCTGCGCGTGAGCTTGCGCTCGCAGGCTCCGGGGGTGATGTATGAACTTCTCAAGGAGCGCGGGGAATGAAAGCGCACCGGCAAAGCGAGCGTTTTCCTTTCGCCTCGATTCCAGAGGCTCTGGAGGAGCTGCGCCAGGGACGGATCATCATTTTGGTGGATGACGAGGATCGAGAGAACGAGGGCGATTTCTGTTGCGCGGCGGAGAAGGTCACTCCCGAGATCATCAACTTCATGGCCAAGCATGGGCGTGGACTCATCTGCCTTTCTCTGACGCCCGAGCGCTGCGAGGAGCTGAATCTTCCGCTTCAAGCTCCGGAGAACACATCCCGTTTTGGAACGGCCTTTTGTGTCTCCATTGATGCGCGCGAAGGGATCACGACGGGCATCTCCGCGGCCGATCGCGCGCGCACGATTCTGACGGCCATTGATCCGCGCACGCGTCCTTCGGATCTGGTGAGGCCGGGGCACATCTTTCCCTTGCGCGCGCGCGAAGGGGGGGTTCTTGTGCGCGCCGGGCAGACGGAAGCCTCCGTGGATCTGGCGCGACTGGCCGGCCTGACGCCCGCCGGCGTCATCTGCGAGATCATGAACGGCGATGGGACGATGGCCCGATTGCCGCAACTGATCAAGCTGGCTCGCCGCTTCAACATGAAGATCGTCACCGTCGCCGACCTCATCCGCTATCGCTTGCAGCATGAACGCGTCGTGCGCAAACGGGAGGAAGCGTCGCTTCGGACGCCCTATGGAGAGTTCCGCGCTTCGGCCTATGAAAATCCCATCACGGGGGAGGTTCATCTGGCGCTGGTTCTGGGGAAGATCTCTGCGCGGGAGCCCATTCTGGTTCGCGTCCACACCCTCTCGGTGCTCGGAGACATCTTCCGATGCGAGGGGGAAGAAAGCGGTGTCGAGCTGCATCGGGCCTTCGAAGAGATCGCTCGGGAAGGACGCGGCGTCTTGCTGTACCTGATCCGGCGGGAACATCTGGGCGAGTCGCTTCTGGCTTCGCTGCGCCGCCAGAAGCAGCCCATTCCCGGAGAACGCCCGGGTTCTGAATGTCCTTCTTCGGGGCTGGGGCTCCAGGGGCCTTCTTCGATGGGGAGTCTCTCCTGGGATATGCGCGACTATGGCATTGGCGCGCAAATTCTCTATGACCTGGGAGTGCGGCGCATGCGGCTGCTCACGAACCATCCGAAGAAGCTCGCGGCGCTCTCGGGCTTCGGCCTGGAGATCGTCGAGACGATCCCCCTCTCCGAACCGCGCGCCGCATCGGTTCCTCTTCGGAAAGGGGGGCACACGGGCGCCTGAGCGATTCTCCCGGGCGTCTCCCGCATGCCTCCGCTTCTCCAAGAGGAAGTGCGTGGAAAAAGCAAGCAACGCGGAGGCCCCGAGGTCCTCTCTGAAGACCCCGTGAAGGGTACACACAGGGTATTGCAAGATGCGATCGAAAGTCCTCATCGCTATCTTCTCTTTCCTCGGGGCGGTCCTGGGGATCGCCCTCGGCCTTCTGCTGTGGTCACGCAGCGAGTATTTCGATCGGACGCTCGCGCGATGGCTCACGGCGCGTCTGGAGCCGCTACGCGTGCGCCTCGTCTTCGAAGACGCTCGCCTCTCGCTTCGTCCGTTTGTGGTCGAACTGCGGGATCTGCGCCTCTTCTCCGTCCGACATCCCGATCCGCTTCTGCGCATCTCTCGGATGCGCGTGCGATTGGCTGTCGAGGACCTTCTCTCCCGGACGTTTTCTGTGGCCGAGCTTCAGCTCGAACGTCCGGAGATGCTCATCACGTTTGATCCGAACGGACGTCCGAACCTGGCCGACATAGACTTTTCCGCCCTGCGACGTCCGGCCGAACCCAAGCCCTACACGCTCCGTTTGGGACGCGTGGTGATCTCTCAGGGGCGCCTCCGGGTGAACGACCGCAAGCACCACTTCGATCTCCGAGCCGAAGAGTTGTTCCTCTCGCTCGCCCCCTCATCCTCGGCGTCGCGCATGACGGGGACGATCCGGCGTCTGGATTTCCTTCTGGAGGAGGGAACGATCGCCCGAGCCCACCTGGAATGGTCTGCGGAGATCGCGGGGGACCGGGTGCGACTTGAGCGCGCGCGTGCTGTCTCCGATGCGGGAGATGTCCTTGTCAGCGGGACGATTCGCGGATGGGTGCATCCCCAGTACGACTTCTTCCTGAATGCGCTTGTGCATCTTGATCGCGTGGCGGCGAACTGGCCTTCTCCGCTTCTTCTCTCAGGCGATCTCACGCTGCGGGGACGGCTGCGCGGTCAGGGACGCGCATATCAGCTCGATGTAACGGCGGCGGCACGGCGCGCCACAGTGTGGGGGATCCGGGTGAAAGAAGGGACGGGAGAGATGCGCGCCTTCACCGCTTCTTCGGCCGAAGGCGCATCTTCGGAGCATCCGGCGCTCCGTCTGAGAGCGAGCGCTGTGATCGCATCCTTTTTCCGCGCGCAGGATGTCACGGTGGGGGGAACCTTTCCGGATGCGGCAAGCTCCCTCTTCTCCGGAGCGCTCCGCATCTCTTCGGCCGGGGTGGGTCCCTTCCCCGTGGAAGAGATCCACGCCCGTTTGCGCCTTGACCCGGAACAGGTGTTCATCGAGGATCTCGATGCGCGCGTGCTCGGCGGACGCGTGCGCGGAGATGCGCGGATTCAGCTCGCTGCTTCCGACAAGAGAAGTCGCGCCAGCCCTCTTTCGCAAGCCCATCTGCGCTTTGAGGGCGTGAGCGTCTATGACCTGGTAGCTCGCCTCTCTCCCCGTCCTCTGCCCTTCGAAGGGGCGGCGCAGGGCCGGCTCACGGCGCAGTGGCCCGGATGGGCGGTCACTCGCGCTGCGGGCAAGATCGCGATAGACGTCTCCCCCCCATCCGATCTGACGGGAGGATCGCTCCCGGTTCGCGGCGCGCTCGAAGCGGCGCTCTCCTCTCGGGGACTCACGGTGAACGCGCCCGCGCTGAGCGTCGGACGTTCTCAGGCGGCGATCTCCGGCACGGTGAGCTGGAAGGGCGATCTGGACCTCACCTTGAGCGTGCGCGCGGAAGATCTGGCTGAGCACGAGCGCCTGCTGCAGGCCTACGGCTACAGCCTCAAGAGGGTGACCTATGATTTGGTCCCGCACCTCTCCGGAACAGCCGAGTATCGCCTTCACCTCCTCAAGCGTCAGGATGCTTATGCGATCTCCGGAGAGGGAGAGGCGAAAGGATGTGTTCTGGCCGGAGAGCGCGTGCGCGTGCTTCGCGCGCGCTTTGTGCGCACGCCGGAGGAGTGGGCGATCGAGGACACACGCATTCTGTGGGAGAGCGGAGCGCGGGTTGAGATCGCCCGCATGGCCGGATCGGATCGCGAGCGAGGCTTCTCCTGGCGCGGCCGGCTGCATCAGGTGAACGTGGAGCGGTGGCTGAAGGCGCTCGCCGTGGACCTTCCCTTCTCCGGCACGATCTCTGGCGAACTCGCCCTCTCCGGACTCCCTGCTGCTCCCTCGGGAGTTGCTCGCCTCACGCTCGAAGACGGAATGGTGCGCCTTCTGGAACGTTCGGCGCGATTCCGCCGCTTCTCAGGCTCCTTCCGTCTGGATCCCCCGCATTACGAGATCGAGCGCGCGCAACTGGATCTGGGTGCGGGGACGATCCGGCTCTCCGGATCCTTCCGAAGAGACGACAGCCGTTATGCCCTTCAGATGCGCGCCGAGGATCTGGATCTGGCCCCCCTGGTGCGCGGGGTCTTTCGGAGAGAGCTGGGCCTGGGAGGACGCCTCTCTCTGACGCTCTCGGGTCGCGGCACGCTGGCGGAGCCGCATTTTTCCGGACAGGCGCATGTGCGCGCACTCTCGATCGCCGGTCGTCCCGCCGGAGAGATCTCGGCTGAAGTGCGGGCGGAGTCCGGTCGCCTTCTGATTCCGATCACGGCCACTCTGTTCGGGCAGACGCACGCTCTTCTTGGCTCGCTCGACCTCACCGACCCGGCGCCTGCCTTTCAGGTTCGCGCGCGCTTTCAGGAGTTTTCGTTGACTCCCTACTTTCGCCTCTCCCGACGACTAGCGGAGTGGGGAGGGGCGATGAGCGGAGAACTCGCGCTGTGGTGGCCCCTGGGATCGCTCGCGGCATTTGAGAACCCATCCGGCGCGCAGGCGACGGAAGCGCGCGCGACGCTCGCCCTCTCGAGTCTGGCCCTCTCCCTTGGGGATTACTCCCTGCACACGTCCCATCCTTTCGCGATACATCTTCTAGGCCGGCGCTTGAAGATCGAGCCGGTAGCCCTCACCGGGGAGAACACGAGCCTCGAAATCAGCGGCACTGTGGATCTGAGCGAACTTTTTGGGGAACGCGTCTCAAATGGCCATGAACTTGAGGCGAATGGGTCGGTGGACCTTCGCCTCCTGCACGGCGTTTATCCGGGTCTTTTCACAGCAGGGCGCGCGACGGTTCGGGCCTCTTTGCGAGGATCTTTCCGGGAACCGCGATTGAGTGGCCTCATGGAGATCACAGACCTCTCGCTTCGGGTGCTCGATTGGCCGATCGCGCTCGCGCACGGACAGGGGCGTCTGCGCTTCACGGCCTCGCAGGTGTTGATCGAGACCTTGCGCGCCCAGGTCAACGAGGGGGAGATGAGCCTCAGTGGAGGCCTTCTGCTCCGAAATCTGCGCGCCGAACAATGGCGAATCCTGATCCGAAGCGAAGCCGTTGTGCTCACGTATCCTCGCGGGCTGCGCTCCGTGGTGGATGGAACGCTCACGCTGCAGGGGAATCGCCAGCTTCAGATCCTCTCGGGCACGATCACCGTGCGCCGCTCCGAATACACCCGAGATATTGATCTGGCTCAACTCCTTCTGTCTCAGGCAGGGGATCGGCTGCGCCCCTCGTTTCTTGATGTCCCGATTCGGCCTCCTCTCTCGCTGGATATTCGCGTCCAGGCTCTGGATACGCTCTCAGTGCGCAACAATCTCGCCGAGGCCATCGCGAGCGCCTCGCTGCACGTTGGGGGGACGCTGGAGGAACCTCGCCTTTCAGGCAGTCTCGTCGTTACGCGCGGGCTCATTCGCTTTCGCAATCGCGAGTATCAGATCACGCGCGGGCGGGTGGATTTCCCTCGCGATGGGGCAACTCCTGCGGAGCCGCGTTTTCAGTTGGAAGCCGAAAGCGACATCGCCGGGTACCGCGTGATCGTGGGACTCTTCGGGACGCTCGAGCGCTTTCAGACGACGCTGCGTTCGGAACCGGCTCTGCCTCCGGAACAGGTCCTCTCGCTCATCGCGACGGGCGAACTCTCGCGCGGCGCCTCGGCGACAGCGTCTCAGGCGGGATGGGGAGCCGCGGCTAACCTTCTCATCGGAGAGCTGACGCACCGCGCCGAGGAGTTCACCGGAAAGATCTTTGGCATCAACCGATTCCAGATTGATCCTCTGATCGTCGGCCGGGGGTCGGATCCGACCGCACGCCTCACCATCGGACGACAGATCAGTCGTCACCTCTCCATCCTCTACGCGACGAACCTCTCCGGCCCGCAGGAGCAAGTCATCATCGTCGAATACCGCCTGAGCGATCGCTTCTCTCTTGTGGGAACGCGCGATCAGGATGGGAACTTCAGCTTCGACCTGAGAATTCGAAAGCGCTTCTGAGCGTGGAAAGAGCGATGGGACGAGCGAGCGTGCCCTCCCTCCGCCGTGGGAACCTCCCCTCCCCGGATGTTGAGTCGGGGAGAAGGTGGCGCCTCCTGTGGCCCGCCCTCGTGCTCATGCTCTTTGGGCCCGGCGCGCTGCGCGCGCAATCCCCTTCGCTCGCCGCGCTTCAGGGGAAGCCCATCGCGGGGATCGAGCTGCGGGTGAATGAGAAACCGCTCACGGACCCCGAGGACGAGATCGCGCGCGCCCTGACTCTCCGCGTCGGAGATCCGCTGCGCCTGGCCGATGTGCGGCGCGCGATCCTCAAACTCTACGAATCGGCATTGGCTTCTCAAGTCCTGGTCGAAGCGGAGGAAGTATCCGGGGGCGTTCGGCTGCGGTTTCACATCTCCCCCCAACCCCGAATCGGGCGCGTGAGCTTCTCGGGTGTGGAACCCGAGATTCAATCGCACCTGATGCTCCGGCTCAGCGAATTGGCGCCTGGGGCGCGTTTCACCAAGGCGCGGCTCGAGCGCGCAGCGGAAGAGATCGTCGAGTTCTATCATGGGCTGGGCTTCTTCGAATGCGAAGTCTTCCCGCAGGTGACGCTCGCCGATGAGGGGCGCACGGCTCATCTGACGTTCCGCATCGTCCCGGGTCCGACTTCGCGTCTGGCCGATGTGCGTCTGACGGGTGATCTGAAACTCGACCGGCGCGAGATCCTGGCTCAGTGGGAGAGCAAACCCGGCCTTCCCTTTGACGCCCTCCGCCTGCAAAACGATCTCCAGCGGCTTCGCCAGATGCACATCCGGCGCGGATATTTGGCGCCGCGCATCTCCGCACCGCGCCTGGAGCGGGTGGAAGGCGAGAATGCTGTGATCGTCGAGATCGCTGTGGATTCCGGTCCTCAGGTCGAGGTTGAGGTCGAGGGCTTTTCCCTCTCTTCGGAGCAGAGACGACAGCTTCTGCCGATCCTTCGCCAGGGCGGTCTCGATGAGGCGACCCTGGAGGAAGGGCGGCTGAATCTCCTGGATCACATCCAGCGCGAGGGGTATTTCTTCGCCGAGGTCCAGGTGGCGCGTATCGAGCAGGGCGATCGCGTCCTGGTTCGGTACGGGATCGAACGCGGGCGGCGATATGCCCTGCGGGATATTCGACTGGAGGGCACATCGGCTGTGACCCTCCAGGATTTGCGACCACGGCTGGGCTCGATCCTCGGAGGACTCTGGGGACGCGGCCTCACCAGCCGTCAACTCATCGAACGCGATCACCAGGTCATCGTCGAGGCGCTCCGAGAACGAGGATATGCGCGCGCCCGCGTCATCGCCACGCGCCAGGCTGTGAGTTTGAAGAAGGAAGACCTCATCCTCATTTACGTCGTCGAGGAGGGGCCTCGCCTGACGCTCGCTCAGGTGAACGTCGAGGGCGCCCACGCGGCTCCGGTCGAAGAGCTTGTGCGCGCGAGCGGATTGCACGCGGGGACCCCTTTTGTCGAGACGCATGTGCGAGAGGCCGTCGTCCGACTCACCCAGTGGTACGCGGATCGCGGATACGCGGACGCGATGATCACTCCGGTCATCCGCGAAGACCCAGCCCATCGGGTCACCGTGACGTTCCGGATTCAGGAGGGGAAGCCCGTGCGCATCGGCTCTCTCCTTGTGCGCGGGAACCGGCGGACGCGCGAACGGGCGATCCTGCGATATCTGCGCTTTCGAGAGGGGGATCTGCTCCGTCCGACGGAACTCGCGCGCAGCGAGGAGAGGCTCTATGCCACCGGCGCTTTCCGGCGCGTCTCCATCGCGGCGGAGCCGACTGAGCCCGCGTCCGATTCGGAGATGACCCGGAACGTGCGCATCGAGGTGGACGAAGCCCCCCGCTATCAGATGACCTACGGCTTCGGCTTCCGCACCGACGACGGACCGCGCGGACTTTTCGAACTCTCGAATGCGAATTTCCTCGGTCAGCTCCGTACGGCCGCCTTTCGCATCCGTGCGAGTCGCCGCGAACAGATCGGACAACTCTCGCTCACAGACCCGAAGCTCTTCGGCACGGAGTTTTCGGCTCTGGCTTCCCTGCTCTTCCAACGGCAAGAGGAAGTCGCTTTCGATGCGAGTCGCCTCACGGCACTCGCGCAGGTCGAGAAGTCCATGGGCCCGCGAAGCTCTCTTCTGCTCCGCTACACCTTCAGCAACGTGATCATCTCCAACGTGACCGAACCCGAGGAGTTGCGGCGGGAGGATACGACCGTTCAACTGGGCCGCCTCTCGGCCTCCTTCGTGCGCGATGCGCGAGATAATCCGTTCGATCCGACGCAGGGGACGTTCACGACGCTGGATCTTTCGCTCGTCTCCCGGTTTCTCGGGGGGAGCGAGAACTTCGTGCGCTTCTTCGGCGAACATCACCGCATGTATCGCCTCAGCCGAGTGCGCGAGATCATCTTCGCCTCCAATGTGCGCCTGGGCCTGGCTCGTCCCTACGGGCGCTCGACGACGATTCCCATCAGCGAGCGTTTCTTCGCCGGAGGTTCGACAACGCTTCGAGGCTTCGGATTCGAGCAAGCGGGACCCCGTGCGCCCGACCCTCAGCGTCCCGGCCGCACGCGCCCTTTCGGAGGGAATGCGCTCCTCATCCTGAATGCGGAACTGCGCTTCCCCCTGCTGCGTGCCTTACGCCTAGGGGGGGCGCTCTTCTATGACGGCGGGAACGTCTTCGCGCGCCCCTCCGATATGCGCCTCAGCGATCTCACGCACACGGTGGGGATCGGCCTGAGGATCAAAACGCCTCTGGGCCCGCTTCGCCTTGACTTCGGGGCCCTCGTCCGACGCGTTCCGGGCGTCCCGCGCACACAGCTGCACATCACGTTTGGGAATCCCTTCTGATGTCGCACTTGGGGAAACACTTTCGGGATCTTCGCCCGAGGCTTACGATCGGGAAGAACGTCTTGGCCTTGGCCCTGTGGGCTTTCACTCTCTCGGCGCTGGTCATGGCGCAGACGGTCCTGCTGGATCGCATCGCGGCCGTTGTCAACGGGACGGTGATCACCGAGAGCGAGATCCGATGGTATCTGGCGCTAGACCCGGAAGTGCCCGAGGGTGACTTCTCCGAGGACCTCAGGACCAGGGCCTTGCACCAACTCATTGATCAGGCGCTTCTGCATCAGGAGGCCCAGAAGCTCCCCACGCTGGAGATCAGCGAGTCGGAGATCCAACGTTATGTGGCGGAGCTGCGCGCGCGCTTCCCTTCGGAGAGCGTCTTCCGGAGGCGCCTGGTGTCGGTCGGGCTGGATGACGAGACGCTCCGCGCGATCGCGCGCCGTCGGCTGGAGATCCTCCGCTTCATTGATTTTCGGTTCCGGGCTTTTGTCTTCGTGAGCGAGCAGGAAGTCCAGTGGTACTACGAGCACCGCGTGCTCCCGGACGCGCAGCGTCGCCATCTCCCCCCTCCCTCTCTGGACGAAGCGCGCCCGCTCATCCAGCAGATCCTTCGCAACGAGAAGGTGAGCGCGGAGATGATCTCCTGGCTCGATCAGGCGCGACGCACCGCCGAGATCATCCTCTATCCACCCTATCGTCCGGCTTCGGCATCGGATCACTCAGCGGACTCCTCACACGATTCCATGATCATACGAGGTCTCCGCTTGGGAACCTCGGTTCACAGAGGGGAGTCATCAGGCCTGGGCCCTCCAGGACTCGAACCTGGAACCGACGGATTATGAGTCCGCTGCTCTGCCCGTTGAGCTAAGGGCCCACGCTTTGGATTTTGTCCCCGCCCCGCCGCAGGTGTCAAGGAAAGCCGCTCGAATCCTTCCTCCGGAATCCCCACAAGGAAATCACGGCGCGAGCGTCTCGGTGAAGCAGGAGCGCGTCCCCCGATGGCAGGCGACCCCCGTTTGCTCCACAATGTAGAGCAGCGCATCCCGATCGCAATCCACGAGCACCTCTCGAACCCGCTGGACGTGACCGGAACTCTCCCCCTTCTTCCAGAGGCGATTTCGCGAACGACTGAAGTAATGCGCGTATCCGGTGCGCAGGGTCTCCCGAACGGCGTCAGGATTGGCAAAGGCGACCATGAGCACTTCGCGCGTCGTCGCCTCTTGTACGACGACGGGGATCAACCCGCCGGACTTCTGGAAATCCACCTCCTGCAGCGTGACCTCACTCATAGTCTCACCTCAACTCCCCGCTCGCGAAGGAATTGCTTCACATGCGGGATGGGATACCTCCCGTAGTGGAAGATGGAGGCCGCGAGCGCCGCATCCGCCCCGCCCACTGTGAGAACTTCCAGGATATGTTCCGGACGGCCGCATCCTCCACTGGCGATCACAGGGATGCGCACGCACGTT
Source organism: uncultured Clostridia bacterium (assembly GCA_964615335.1). Taxonomy (GTDB): domain Bacteria; phylum Acidobacteriota; class Blastocatellia; order HR10; family HR10; genus HR10. The sequence continues at coordinate 538,035 of CAZTMT010000001.1, read as the reverse complement.
GCGACCGCGCGCGTCAATTCGATGTCGTACCCGGCTTCCGTCCCGTCGCGATCAATGGAGGTCAGCAGGATCTCCCCGGCTCCGAGCGATTCCGCCTCTTGAGCCCACGCGATGGCTTCGCGTCCGGTTGGCCTCCTCCCCCCATGCGAATACACCTCGAACCACACGCGCTCGCCCTCGGCATGCCGCCGCGCGTCAATAGCGACGACGACGCATTGCCGTCCGAAGGTCTCGCTGAGCTCTCGGATCAGCTCGGGACGCTCCAAGGCCGCCGTGTTCACCGAAACCTTATCGGCACCGCGACAGAGGATACGGCGCGCTTCCTCCCGCGTGCGAATCCCCCCTCCGACAGTGAACGGAATGTCCAGCACGCGCGCCACCTGTTCCACCCACTCGGGCATCGTCTGCCGTCTTTCGACCGAAGCCGTGATATCCAGAAAGACCAGCTCATCCGCCCCCTCCTCCCGATACCGGGAGGCCAGCGCGACCGGATCCCCGGCGTCCCGAAGACCCACGAAGTGCCTCCCCTTCAGGACGCGCCCCCGATCCACATCCAGGCAGGGAATGATGCGCTTGGTCAACCCCACCTTCGCCCTCCTTCATGGCGCCGATCTCCTGGGAGCCTTGGAGGGACCAACACGCGCCTCGCTTTCGTGAGCGAGCGCTTGACAGATCTCCTCAAGCGTCAGCTTCCCCTCATAGAGAGCCTTTCCGATGACCACGCCCGCGACCCCGACGCGACGCAGCTCCAGAACATCCGAGAGCGTGCTGATCCCCCCGCTGGCAAAGATGCGCGCTTCGGCCACGGCACTCAACCGAGCGTAGATGTGAAAATCCGGCCCGCTCAACGTCCCATCCCGTTCGACAGCCGTCACGAGAAATCGCCGAACGCCTCGATCCAGGAAACGCGCGAAGGCGTCTTCGACCGCGACCGAAGTCGGCTGCGTCCACCCTTCCGTCACGACGTTCTTTCGCGAGAAGTCCAGCGCGACGACGATTCGCTCCGGCCCGAAGACTTCCACCAGGCGCTCCACGCGATCCGGATCCCTCATGGCCAGCGTCCCCAGGACGAGACGGGCGACTCCGCGCTCGAACCACTCGCGTGCCGCGCGTTCGTTGCGGATCCCCCCACCCAGTTGAATGGGGATTGTCACGAACTTCAGAAGACGAGAGATCGTGGAGAAGTTCGCCCCCAAACCCAGCGCGGCGTCCAGATCCACAAGGTGCAGGGCGCTGGCCCCGCGCTGTTGCCAGCCGAGCGCCGTGGCTACCGGATCGGTGCTATAGACCTTCGCCGTCGCGATCTGGCCGCGCGTCAAGCGCACGACCTTTCCTCCGAACAGATCCAAAGCGGCTAGGACTTCCATCTCTCCCTCACCAGGATCAGGAAATTCTGGAGCACGCGTCGCCCGACCGATCCCGACTTCTCCGGATGAAACTGCGTCCCATAGAGGCTGTCCCGCGCAACGATCGCCGGGAAGGTTCGCCCGTAGTCAGCCTCCGCGAGCACGATCGCCGGATCCGTCGGATGCGGATGGTAGGAATGCACGAAATAGACCCATGCTCCTTCCGGGATCCCTTCCAGCAGGGGGTGGCGCTGTCGCAGGCGGAGAGCATTCCAGCCCATGTGGGGCACTTTCACGGACTCGGGCAACCGAACGACTCGTCCGCCGAAGAAGCCCAATCCCCGCCCTGGTCCCTCCTCACTCTCCTCGAACAGGACCTGCATGCCCAGGCAGATCCCCAGCGTCGGAATTCCCTTCTCAACCCAGCGCTGCAGGCGCTCTCGAACAGCTCTGAGCCTCCGAGCCACCGGCGTGAAATGCCCAACTCCCGGAAGAATGAGAGCCGCGAACTCCCCTTCAGGGGGAAGCTCCTCGGACACGACGGGCTGGACCCCCTCCCGCTCCAGGGCCACCGTCAAGCTGAACAGATTCCCGACGCCGTAATCCAGGACGAGGACAGGCCGGTTCATATCACCCCCTTGGAGCTCGGCACTCCCGATCGCCTCACATCCGGCTCCATCGCCATGCGCAGAGCGAGCGCGAGAGCCTTCACTCCCGCCTCGATCTTATGATGGTCGTTCTCCCCATAGAGCACGAGGATGTGCATGCAAGCCTGGCTTGCCGTCGCCAGCGAGCGCAGGAAATGCACGATATCCTCGCGCGGCATATCCTCGATCATCTCCCGCTCGAGCTTCACATCCAGCACACTGAAGGGGCGACGGGCCAAATCCACGCTCGCCCATGCCAGCGCCTCATCCAGCGGAACCAGCGCCCATCCGAAGCGCCGGATCCCCGCGCGCTCGCCGAGCGCCTCATTCAAAGCCGCGCCGAGCGCGAGCGCTGTATCCTCGACCAGATGGTGTACCAGATCTCCCTCGGAGACAATCCGCATATCCATCAGGCTGTGATGTGCCAGAAGCTCGAGCATATGGGCGAAGAACGCCGGACGCACTTTCACCTCCGCGCTCCCTTGCCCCTCCAAAAGGATCTCCACCGAGACATCCGTCTCGCGCGTCGTGCGATGCACATGAGCGCGCCGCTGCATGAGACCTCCTCACATAAGGATATCACGCGCCGACGGCTTCAAAGAGCTGCGGCAACTCGTTCACCGTGGGGAGGACCGCCACTGCTCCCCAGGTGCGAAACCACGCGCTTTTCTCGCGTGCTCCGCTCCCTGTGCCCGAGATGCCGACGAAATCGAAACGCGCATCCTGAGCGCGCGCGCGTTCGACCATGAGGGCGTCCTCGGCGGAATCCCCCACATAGAGAGCGCGGCGGAATCCTCCCAGGGCGCGCGCGGCGAGCAATAATCCATAAGGCTCGGGCTTTCCGATGGCCCTCCCATGGGACTCATACTCCCAGTGATCTTCCAGAAAGACGAGCGCCTCCGGATGGAACGCCTCCAGTCGCGCTCCCAACGTCCGCCGCGCCGATTCGTGCGACCGGCCGGAGACGATTCCCAAACGAGTCCGCCCGAATCGTCGCCCGAGCCATAGAAGCGTCTCCGTCGCGAGGATCGGTCGCTCCCGCTCCATGAGTCCCGGCCCCAGATGAAACGCCGGTTCCCATCCGAATCGCTCGCGGCAGTAGGCCGCTCCGTAGAACAACTCGTTGAACACCCGGATGATCACACTCTGCTCCGGTCTCCCCGGATACCGGAGGAATCTGCGGAGGGCCTCGAACGCTTTTCGACGCAACTCCGATAACTCCCACTCCCGCGCGATCGTTCGCTCGACGGAACTCAGGCCGGAGCTGTCGGCCCGCTCGGCCAGCTCCAGGAGCCGACGCCGCACGGAGACCGAAGGGAACGGGCGTCGCAGCTCAAGGACTTCCTCCAGGGTCTTCGGGCGACGCAAGCATCCGACATAGGCCCGGAGTCGCTCCGCCGCATCGTGAATCTCCTCGGACGCCAGCTCCTCATCCACGTGCAGGAAATCTTCGATCCATCTCTCGGGCAGGTGAACGGCGATCCCCCACAGGATGGCGCACGTCGTATCCCAATCGTTATTGAACCCTCCGCTCTGCCGAAACCGCGCGATGAGCCGGCGCGAGACCGGACGCGTGATCGGGCGCTGCACGAGCTTGCCGAGGATGTAGGTGACCGTCTCTCGAATGGCCGCGTCATAAGACGGTCGGACATCAATGAGAACCCCATCGCAATCGAAGAGAAGAGCATCCACATCGGCGAACTGAGACATCCAATCCTCTCGAACGTACACGACGCCTGCCTTTGTCCGCAGCTCCCAATAGCTCACAACAAGACCTCCGCGAGGCGCGCGATCAGCATGCGGTTCGTCTCCGGTGAGCCGACGGTCGCGCGCAAGCACGCGCCATAGCGGAGCAGCGGGCCGACGTACTTCACGCGAATGCCGTGCGCGGCCAGATGGCGCCACACGGCTGAAGCGCGATCCCCCACTTCGAACAGCAGGAAATTGGCCTGCGAGGGGAACGCCCGCACGCCCCGGGCCGTCAGCTCCGCTCGCAGCCATTCCCGTTCTCGCCGGACGCACTCAATGGCCGCGCGCACTTCGTCATAGGCTTCCAGAAGAAGACGCGCCAGTCTCACGGCGAAGGCATTCACCGGATAAGGATATTGAACCTTCTCCTCAAAGACCCGACTCAGGCGCGGATGGGCCAGCAGATACCCAAGCCGCATCCCCGCCAGACCGAAGGCCTTCGAGAACGTCCGCAGAAGGATCACGTTGGGCCAGCGCTCAAGAAGCGGAAGCGCCGTCTCCTGCGCGAACTCAACATACGCTTCGTCCACAACGACAATCCCCGGAAACGCGCGCACGAGATCTTCGATCTCAGACAGAGGGAACTGATTCCCCGTCGGATTGTTGGGCGAGCAGAGGAAGAGCAGACGCGCTCCCTGCGCTGCGCGGAGCAGAGCGTCCCGATCCAGCGAGAAATCCTCCCGCAAGGGGACTTCTCGGAATTGCGCTCCCAGCAGCGCGCTGCGGATTCGATAGAACGAATACGTTGGTGTGATAGAGACAGCCGCCGCCCCCTCCTCCAGGAACGTGCGCGCCAGCAGGTCAATGAGCTGATCCCCCCCATTCCCCAGGACGATGTGTTCGGCGTCCACGCCCAGATGCCGTGCGAGATCCCGCACCAGGGCGCGCACCTCCCCGACGGAATAGAACCGAGGGTCAAGCTCTCCGACGACGCGATGAGCCAGAGCTTTCAGGACAGACAGGGGCAAAAGGACATTCTCATTGGCATCGAGCTTCCCCTCCGACGGCTCCTCCTCCTCGGGGACAGGATACCCCTCCCGGGACTCCAACTCCGCCAGCTTGCGTTCCCACCAGTCGCTCATCTCCGCACCCGAGGGAGATCGTCTGAGAAGCGCGCTTCAAGCGCCCGGTAATGATTGGGCAACCCTTCGGCCTGAGCCAGAGCGCGCACCGGTTCCACGAAGTGCCCGAGATGGCCGGGCGCGCACTCGGCATAGGTCACGCGCTTGAGGAAATCCAGGACGGAGAGGCCCGAATAGGCAGCCGCCGTCCCCCCGGTCGGGAGAACATGATTTGTCCCCAGCACATAATCGCTCGCGCTGGCTGGCGAATGCGGACCGATGAGGACGAGCCCGGCCGAGGTGATACGCCGAGCGACGCTCCGGGCCCTGCGCGTCATGACTTCGACATGCTCCGGAGCCAGGGCGTTAGCGAATCGCACGAGCACATCCAGATCTCCCTCTGCGTACAAGAGGAACCCTCGCCGGGAGAGCGCTCGGCCAATGATCTCACGCCGCTCCAGGTCCCTCAGGCGCGCGTGGATCTCCCGCGCCGTCTCGCGAGCGATCTGCTCAGACGTGGTCAGAAGACCACAGAGGCTCTCTTCCCCATGTTCGGCCTGCGCGATAAGATCCCACGCGATGATCTCCGGCGAAGCCGTCTCGTCAGCCACGATGATCAATTCGCTCGGTCCGGCCGGCAGATCAATTCCGACGCGTTCGGAGACCAAAAGTTTGGCCGCGACCACATAAGGTCCTCCCGGTCCGACGATCTTCTCCACCGGCGCGATCGTCGGCGTTCCATAAGCGAGAGCGGCGATCGCCGCTGCTCCTCCAACGCGATAGATCTCCGTGACGCCGCAGAGATCGGCCGCCACCAGAACCAGAGGATGAATCTCGCCCGTCTCGCGCGAAGGGGGGGAGCAGAGGACGATCTGCTCGACTCCGGCCAGCCGCGCGGGCACGACGTTCATGAGCACGGAGCTGGGATAAGCCGCGCGCCCTCCCGGGATGTAGCACCCCACGCGGCGAAGCGGACGAGATGTGCTCCAGATCCTGGCTCCCTCCGGCTCCGCGCGCACGTCCTGGCGCAGCGCGAGCCAGCGCCGTTCGGCGCGCTCCAGGCGACGTCGGGCCAGCCGCAACGCTGTCACCACATCGGTCGAGACCTCACTATAGGCGGCTCGCACGGCCGCCGGCGCGACTCGAATCCGCTCCCGAGAGAGGGCGACCCCATCGAATCGCCGCACGGAATCCAGAAGCGCTTCATCCCCGCGCTCCTGAACATCCCGAATAATCCGATGCACGCTCTTCCAGATCGCCTCGGAGAGACCCCGACGGGCGCGAATCTCCCGGAGCCGTTCTTCAAACGTGCGCGGCGTCAGCGCACGGACAGCGATGACGGAACGCTCACTCATGGACTTCGTTCCGCGCGATCTCTTCCAGAGGCAGAATCTGCTGCGGTTCGTGAACGACCAAACCCTGGGCCAGCTTCCGAAGGACAGGAAGCAACGTGAGGAATTCCTGCTTCTCGATGATCGTATTCACCGAGTACCACCCCGCCACCGAGAGAGGACTGACCGTCGGACGCTTAAGCGCCGGCAGGGCGCCCAGAAGCTTCTCCAAATTCTCCTGCCGCACGTTGACGAAGATGTGGAGCTTCTTCTGGCTGTCAATGACCCCTTTGAGCAGCGTCACGATATCGTAGATCTTCTCCCGCTTCTGCCGATCTCGGAGCGCGCGCCGGTTGGCGATGAGAACGGCTGTGGATTCCAGGATCGTCTCGATCGGCTTGAGGTTATTCCGCTCCAGCGTCGTCCCCGTCTCGATGACGTCCACAATGACGTCGGTATCCTCGGGGGGCTTGGCCTCGGTCGCCCCGAATGAGAGATAGATGCTCACCCGATCGTTCGTCCCGCGCCGCCACCAGGGCGTGATGACAAGGGGCTCCTTCCGACCGAATGTCTTCCGATAAAGCGGATTGGCCTTCACGTAATCGGCCGTGATGTTCAGATACTCCGCGGAGATGCGCACCTTCTTCCCCTGGCGCCAGAACATCCGAAAGAGATCCGTCAGCGAGGCGACCTCCAGCTCCTTGGGCACGGCGACGACGAGTTTCACCCGACCGTACTCCAGATCGAGCAACATCTCGACATCGGCTCGCCCCTCGCGAATCCAATCCTTCCCGGTGATACCGACATCATGGAGTCCCTCGGCCACGAAGATCGGGATCTCCTGCGGACGGAGAACTTTCAACTCGATCTGCGGATCGCTGATCTTCGGCCGATAGGTACGCTCCCGACCGGAGATCCGGTACCAGGCTCGCTCCAGCAGATCGAACGTCGCCTTCTCCAGGGAGCCTTTCGGGATCGCGAACTTCACCAGCGCCATCTCTTCCCTCTTTGCCGGCTCTCCTTTTGAAAAGACCCCAATGTAAAAGATGGAAGCGCGATCTGTCAAGCACCTTCAGGCGAGGGCTTTCACGTGCTCGTAAACGCGAAGCGTCTCCTGAGCCGCGCGTTCCCAGGAGAACTCCTCGATGCGTGCGCGCGCGCGCAGGCCGATCGTCCGACGCAACTCGTCATCCTCGCGAAGCCATCGCGCATAGTGCGCCAGCGAGGTGACGTCGCGGCTCTCCTCCACAAGCACTCCGTTCTCCAGATGCGCGATGATCTCAGACGCCCCGGCCGCGCGCGTCGTGATCACCGGAAGTCCCGAGGCCATGGCTTCCCAGATGACCATTCCGTGCGCGTCGTAGACGGTGGGGAAGAAGAACACGTCGCTGGCCGCGTAGTACTCCTCGATCCGACTCGTGAAGGGGAGAAAACGCACGCGCCCGAGCACGCCCAGACGCCGGGCCAGAGCCACATACGGGCGCCGGGGCGAGCGCGAGAGAAAAAGCAGATGCATGTCGGGCAGAAGCACCAGAGCGCGCAGAGCCCACACCGCCCCCTTCTGCAGATCGCCCGCGTAAAGGAGCAGGAAATCTTGTTCTCGATATCCCAACGTCTGCCGCACGACCGAGCGCCAGAGGGCCCGCTGCCCCGGATGAAATCGCTCAAGATCCACACCCGGACGAATCACCGTCACCCCCTCGCGACGACCATAGAAGCGCGCCAATTCGGCCCGCACTTTCTCGGAGACAGCAATGACCCATCGCGTGCGCTCGCGCTGATAGAGAGTCCGCTCCCACCGGGCGACCGTGAGACGGTAGAGCTGATGTCGTGCTCCGAGACGCCCCTTTTGTTCCCGAAGGGAGGCCAGCCACGCCTGCTGACAGATGTGCGCCGTCGCGACATCGAGCGAGAAAGCGCACAGTCCCTGCCCATGAACGATATCGAAGACCTCCCTCAGGCGCCACCAGGCCCCGAAAGGAAAAGTGAGGATCGTCGTGAAGGCCGTCAGCCGCAGAGCGGGCACCGAATGAAACCGGATGCGCTCGTTCCCGGCTCGCTCGATACGATGGGCGAAGACATGGACCTCATGTTCTTGGCTGAAGCGTTCGGCCAGCTCGACGACATAACGGCTCTGCCCTCCCCGACGATCATAATCGTGGACCACAAGAGCGATCCTCACCGTGGCTCCGCTCGCGCAGACGCGCGCACTCGCTCTCCCCAGCCGGGAAGGATTCTCCCCCTCCCATCCCCGAAGACCTGGTTCCAAGCGCGCTCCCACGCCTTCTGACGCCTGTATTCGAGGGCGGAGAGCTTCAACACCGCCCCCAGAAAGAACCACCAGAGCATCCCATGCGGGATGCTGAGCAGAGGCGATCCCACGAGCGTGCCGGCTCCGAGCATGAACGCTCCACTGACGATGGCCAGCGCAATCTCCTCATCCGCTGTTCCCTTCAGCCTCCGAAGAGCGCGCCAGGCGCTCCTCAAAGCCGTCCCGAGCAGGACGGAGAGAAGCCCCAGGCCCAAAATTCCCATCTCGATCATGATGCGTCCGAAGTCCCCATCGGAGAAGATCGGCTGAAATGTCGGATACCATTGCCCCATGAAGAACGGCACGCCATGACCGGTCCGCCCCAATCCATGTCCCCAGGGCGATTCGATAATCGCTCGCAATCCCGCAAGAAACGGATTCGACACGCGCCCGAGGATCAAACCGACATCCGCTAACGTGGCGAAGCGCTCGGCAGCGCGCCCTTCGGTCAAATCAATCCCCAACCGCACGCCGAACCCAATGAGCGCGGCGGCAACCAGATAAACGCGAATGGCCCGCCGATGAATCCACAAGACGACCAGCCCAATGAGGATCATCACCAGCGCAGCGCGCGTCCCTGTCAGCACCAAACTCGTCATCATCGGGACGATCCCCACGCGCAGGAGGAAGCGTCCGGTGGGAGAGAGTTCCCGATTCAGGGAGAGAATGAGCGCCAGCGCCGAAGCATAGGCCATCATCGAACCGAACGCTCCGGCCGAGACAAACGTCGAGAAGATCCGAAACTCCACTTCTCCTGTGGGCGTGACGTACGTCGCAAAACGATGGCGCTCGGAAGCCAGCTCGTCCTGGGGGAGCACACTTTCGACCCCGGCCAGATATTGATAGATCCCATACCCGCCCGCCAGGATCGAAAGCAGGATGACGAGCAGCAGATACGCGCGCACCTGACGGCCGGATCGGGTGATGTCATATCCGAGCACATAGGCCAGCGTGAAGAAGCACCATCCGCGAAAGGCCGAGAGCCCGATCCAGAAGGGAATCCCCGGAAAAAGGGCGTACACGGCGCAGAGCACGTAGAAAACCAGAAGCCCCTTCGTCAGCGGAGTCCACGGCAGAAGCGCGCGTCCTCGACGAACGCGCGTCGTCATCCAGAAGAAGAGGGCGAGCGCAAAAAGAATGTCGAAGAGGAAGTAGCTCACCGGTGAGGGATACCGATCCTTGATCGGCGCGAGGACGAACCCGACAAAAATTGCGCCGACAAGCGAAAGATGAACGAGCCTGTCGCGTCGCCACAAGATGGTCAGCTCGCGCCACATAAACCTCTCGTCCTCTCCGGCAAGCGATGAGAAGGATACACTCTTCGGGTTCAAGCAAACAACAGACTCCGCGCCTTCGGGAAAGAGGAGCCGCGAGGACATCGCAACGCGGAACCAGGGATTGCCCCTCTTGCGCGAGCGTTCAGGGAACCTTCTCTTCTTCGTGCAGGGATTCCTCAAGCACACGCTCGAAGCGCGCGACCATCTGCCGCACATCGAAGTGAGTGAGGACACGTTGCCGGGCCGCTCGTCCCATCTCCCGCCGTCCGGAAGCATCGCCGAGCAGGGCCAGTACCGCCTCAGCCAGCGCGACGGGATCTCCCGGAGGGACGAGCCATCCCGTCTCTCCCGAGACGACGATCTCCCGCGCTCCTCCGAGATCGGTGGCGACCACCGGTCGTTCGGCTGCCATCGCTTCGCAGAGGACCAGACCGAACGATTCCGGCTCCGTCGCCGCGTGCACGAGCAGATCGCTCAGGGCGAGCACTTCCGGAATCTCGCGTCGAAATCCCGCCCAGAGCACATGCCCTTCGAGCCCCAGGGTCCGAGCTAGCTCCCGAAGAGAAGCAGCGTATCCCGATCGGTCCCCCGGCATCTCCCTTCCCACGATGAGGAACCCCACATCGGGTCGTCTTACCCTTACGAGCTGCGCGGCACGCAGCAGGAGATCCTGTCCTTTCCCGCGCTCCAGCCGGCCGATCGCACTCACCAGATGGCGAAACCGATCCAGCTGAAACTCCTCCCGGAGTCGCGCCAGCCGCTGCGGATCCGGCGATCGAAAGCGCTGGACATCCACACCCGGAGAGATCACGCGAAGCGAGGCGCGCGGAGTGCCCAAGACATGATGCTGCGCCTCCGCCGCGCACGCGGAACTGACGACCACACATCGGGCGGGCAGACCCGATGCCAGGCGATCAATGAGATGTCGAGCCGAAGCGATCCCGTGCTGCCACCAGATGGCCGGGAGGCGCACGCGCCAGGCCGCCAGCCCTCCGTAAAGATGCCCGTATCCGTGCGAACTCACCACAAGCTGCACCCCCTGCTGCGTCAGCAGCCGCCACAGCGCGCGGACCGTCCGCCCGAAGTCAAGCGGATCGCGCAAGCGCGTGATCGGCTGCCGATGAACCGGGATGCCCACGCGCTCAAGCTCCTGAGCGAACGGCCCATCCCGCAAGAAGACAGCCCGAGGAGCGAAACGCTCGCGGTCGAGCCGAGAGAGCAGCTCGAAGAAGACCGATTCCGCCCCCCCCCATTCTCCGACCGGGAAGACAAAGGCGATGGTTCGCGGCCTAGGCATCTCCCGTTCAGCGAAGCGCCTGGCGATACCCTCGCAGGGCGAAGACGAGAATTCCCGCCGAGATCCCACTCCACAGAAGCGCCCACACGACAGCCGGAATGAGCGTCACCTCCTGCATGGCGAGCGCATCAGTCGGCGCCTCCTCGGAAGCCGAGAGAGCAAAGAGCATCTTCAGATCGAAAAGGGCATTCAGGCAACTCTGTACGGCCAAAAATCCAGTGAGAAATTGCGCCACGCGCGCCGAAGCGCTGAAGAAGAGAACGCCCAGAAAGAGGCTCCACACGGCTCCGATCCAGAACCCGAAATCGAAAAGAGGTCGGACGAAAAAGAGCGTCATCGCCGCAATGAGCAGCGCGGTCGCTCCGAGCGCGACTCGAGCGCGGCGCGCATCCTTACACCAGGCCAGAAGCACGCTCCCGTAGAGGACTGTCCCGAGATATCCGGCGCTGGAGATGATCGGCATCAGGCCCCCACGAGTCGCCGTGATCCCCCCTCCATCCGATCGAATGCGAATGTAGGCGACACTTCCCCCCGTCACCAGAGAAGCCAGCGCGTGCGCCGACTCATGCAAGAGGGTCACAAAGAGACGGACTGGATACGCGAGGATTTCCGCATAGGGGATGAACCAGAGCGCGAGCGTCACTCCGGAAGCCCACAGGAGTACGCGGAATCCTTCGTGCGCTTTCGTCCGTCTCGACGCCATGACCGGGCGAAAATTATACCATCGCCCCCTCCGGAAGAGAGCAGAGACGCGCTCACGCGTGCGATATTGCTTCCTCCCGAGCGCCTGCAATATAATCTGGCCGCATCGGAGGTACGAATCTGAAGTCAAGGAGGAGATGATGCTGGCACGATACCTCTCTCCTCATCGCGATTGGTCGGCTCTCTTCCTCCGGATCGCCGTGGGGGTGATCTTCATCGCCCATGGACGACAGAAGCTTTTTGGAGGACTCGCCGGTTTTGGTCAATATCTGGAATCCCTGGGCGTGCCGCTTCCGGGGCTTTCGGCCGTTCTGATCGCGCTCATCGAGTTCCTGGGAGGAATCTGCCTTCTGCTAGGCCTCTTCACGCGATGGGCGGCGCTTCTGATCGCGCTCAACATGCTCGGGGCGATCCTGCTCGTGCATCTGCCGCACGGATTGACGGGACCGGGGGGCTTCGAGTTCCCGCTCGCCCTTTTGGCCGCCGCTCTTTCGCTGGCCTTCACGGGAGGGCAGAAGTTCTCCCTGGAACACAGCCTTTTCAAACGGGAGCTCTGAAGGAGGTGCATCACGATGTCCGAACCGCGAGTTCTTGTCGAGCGAACCGATTCCGTCCTGCGAATCGCTCTGAATCATCCTCCCCTGAATATTCTCAGCATCCCCATCCTGCACGAGCTGAATCGCGCGCTTGAGCAGGTGACCGAGTCCGTGCACTTCGTGCGTCTGGAGAGCCGTCTGGAACGCGCGTTCTCGGCCGGAGCCGACGTGAACGATCATGTGCCGGAGCGCGTCCCGGAGATGCTCGCGAGCCTGCATCAGGCGATCGTGAGGCTGTGGGAGATGGAAGCCCTCTCAATCGCCGTTGTCCGCGGGCACTGTCTGGGAGCGGGGATGGAGCTGGCTCTGAGCTGCGACTTCCTCATTGCGGGCGAGAGCGCGCGTTTCGGACAGCCGGAGATCCAGCTCGGATGTTTCCCCCCGGTGGCTGCGGTCCTACTTCCGGAGCGGATCGGCTCCCACCGCGCCCGCGAGTTGATCCTGACCGGCAAGACGATCCCTGCGCGCGAAGCCGAAGCCCTGGGACTGGTCACGCGTGTCGTCCCGGACGAAGACGTGGAGCGGGCAGCCGATGAGCTTCTGGACGATCTGTCGCGCAAAAGCCCGATCGTCCTCAAGCTCGCCAAGCGCGCCCTTCGCCGGGGCCGATCCGGGGATCCCGCGACGGCTCTGCGGGCCGTCGAACGGCTCTATCTCGATCAGTTGATGCAAACGGAAGACGCGCGCGAGGGCATTCAGGCGTTCCTGGAGAAACGGGCTCCCGTATGGAAGGGACGATGAGCGCGGCTATGCGAGAGTTCGCCGGGAAACCGTGTCAGCGCGGCTGTGGGACTTCCCCGCGCTTCCTCCTCACGAGCGGAGGTGAAAGATGACCAGAGCCGTCTTCCTCTACAGCCACGAGTTCGCCCAGTACGATTACGGTCTCACGCATCCGTTGAAGATGCGGCGGCTGCGTCTGGTCTACGAGTTGCTGGATGCCTATGGGGTTTTCGCCCACCCCGAAGTGAAACTCCTGGAGCCCCAGCCGGCGAGCGAAGACGATGCGCGCCGGTTCCACACGGAGGACTACCTGGCCGTCCTGCGCGCTCTGGACCAAGGAATCTTTCCAAGCAACCCCTACGCTTATGGCCTGGGGCCGGGGGACAATCCGATCTTCCCCGGGCTCTATCGCCTGGCGCTTTTGATCACGGGATCCTCTCTGGAAGCGGCTCGCCTGGTGAACGCGCGGGAGACGCCCGTCGCCTTCAGCGTCGCCGGAGGATTGCACCACGCACTCCCCAATCGCGCTTCGGGATTTTGCTATCTCGACGATCCGGTCATCGCCATCATGTGGCTTTTGGAGTGCGGCCAGCGCGTCGCCTATGTGGATATTGACGCGCATCATGGCGACGGCGTTCAGCTCGCCTTCTACGATACGGATCGTGTCCTCACGATCTCGTTTCACGAAGATGGGCGATTCCTCTTCCCCGGGACCGGATTCGTTGAAGAGCTGGGCACGGGAGCCGGATATGGATATTCGGTGAACATCCCCTTGTATCCGGGCACGGACGATGAGACCTACGTCTGGGCATTCGAGGAGATCGTCCCTCCACTGATCTCCCTCTATCGCCCGGATGTCCTGGTGACGCAGCTTGGGGTGGACAGCTTCGCGACCGATCCGCTGACGGATTTGCGCCTGACGACTCATGGCTACACGCGCCTGATCGAACGTCTGAAGAGCTTCGGCCTGCCCTGGGTCGCTCTGGGCGGAGGGGGGTATAACCTCTCCAACGTGGCTCGGGCGTGGACGCTGGCTTTCGCCATCATGTGCGAGATCAAGCTTCCCGATGAGATTCCGCCCGCCGGTCGCGAGGCCCTTCGCCGAGAAGGTCTGGACGTCTCGCGATTGCGCGATCCGGAGCCGACGACCAGCTCCGATCCGCGCGTGCGCGAGCACGCCGAAAAGAGCGTGCGCTACATTCAGGAGCACATCTTCCCGAGACTGGCCGCTCGTTCCTGACCGGTATGCCGTGCTTCTCTCTGCGGGGAATCCTGGAGCGGCGCGGAGGATTCCTCCTCCTCGCCGGTCTTCTCGGATTCTCGACCCCGGTGAGCATCCATCCTCACAGCCTCCAGGCCCGCCTGAGCCTCGCCGTCATAGATGAGAACGGACGGCCGATCCCCGGCGCGCGCGTGACGCTCGAACGGATCGAAACCGGAAGGGTCTGGGAGGCGGAGACGGATCCTGTGGGACGGGCCTTCTTCTCCGATCTCCCCCAGGGGACCTATCGCGTGCGCGTCCAGAAGGAGCGCTTCTACACGGCTACCCTCTCGGAAGTCCCTCTTCGGGAGAGCGAGGCTCTGGAGATCGTTCTGACGCGGCAGCGAGAGCTGATCGAAGTCATCGAAGTGACCCCTGCGACACCGGCTCTGGATCTCACTCAGACAACGGCTCAGGCGACGCTGAACATGCAGGAGATTCTCGCGCTTCCCACGCCGGTTCCGCGCGATCTCCGGTATGCGCTCTCCCTCTTGCCGGGGGTTGTGCGGGATGCGGCCGGGAACCTGCATGTCGCTGGATCCCCGGCGCGACAAACGCTGACGCTCCTTGACGGCTTCAACGTCACGCATCCGATCACGGGACTTTTCGAGGCGCGCGTGAGCGTGGATGCTGTCCGCGAGGTGCACGTTCAGAGCAGCCGGTATTCGGCCGAGTATGGGAAAAGCTCCGGAGGTGTGCTTCAGATGAACACGGAGATGGGCGACGATCGGTTCCGTTTCTCGGCGACCGATTTCATCCCGTCTTTTCAGAACCGCAAAGGATGGCACGTGAACAATTGGACGCCGCGGGCGACCTTCTCCGGTCCGCTTCGGAAGAAACGGGCATGGTTTTATGTCGCTCCCGAAGGAGAGTACGACGCCACGATCGTTGAAGAGCTGCCGCGCGGTGCCGATCGGAATCATGCGTGGCGAGTGAGTCACCTCGCGAAGGCGCAACTGAACGCAAGCGCCTCCCATTTGCTGACGTTCACGCTTCTGACTCATCGTTTTCGATCGCCCTACGAGGGACTATCGCGCTTCGCTCCGCGCGAGGCGACGCGCCAGGTGGTGCACGCGGCGGACGTTTTCACCCTGAGAGGCCAGATCTTTCGGCCCACGGGTTTGCTTCTGGAATACGGGATCGGCGCCATGCAGTTTCGCGCCCGCGAGAGGCCCCAAGGGGACATCCCCTCTCGCCTCTTCCCCGAAGGCCCGCGGGGCAGCTTCTTCCGAACCAGGGAGACTCGTGCCCATCGCCTTCAGGGGATTCTGCACCTCACTCTTCCCTCGTTCTTCTGGCACGGGCGACATGAGGTGAAAGTCGGAGTGGACGGGGAACAGCTCGGCGCCCGAGAGCACGTCATTCGACGTCCCCTCACCCTCTTCCGCGAGGACGGAACGCGCGTCCGAGAGATCGAGTTCATCAATTTCCCCGAAGTCCGAGAGACGCGCGTCGAGTTCTCCTTCTATGGACAGGATCGCTGGTCCTTCTCTCGGCGAGGGCTCCTGGAGCTGGGGCTTCGAGGGGATTGGGATTCGCTTCTGCGCGTGCTGCGCTGGTCTCCTCGCGCCGCCGCGAGTTATCTGCTCACAGCCCGTCGTCAGACCAGGCTCACGGGCGGCATCGGGCTGTTCCACGAGGTCGTGAACTGGGAGCAGCTTCTGCATCCTCGGACGGGGCGGAGGCGCGACACCTTCTACGCGGCCGATGGACGCCCGTGGGAGGATTCGCCCCTGGAGATCCTCTTTCGCGCGGACGCGCGAGCGCTGGCACCCCCTCGTGCGCTGCACTGGAGCGTGGGCTTAGAACAGCAGCTTCCAGCCCGCGCCTTCCTCTCCCTGGAGTTCCTCCAAAAGCGAGGACGTCGGGGATGGACTTACGTCCCGCTGGCCGAGAGCGAGCCGGCCAACTCCGCGCTTTCTTGGCTCGCCGCTTCTCTTCCCCCGACGGAGCGCCCCGAGCTTATGGCTCAGACCTCCGCTCGAACGCGCATCTTCCAGCTCCGCGATATAAAGCGCGAGCGCTATGACGCCCTTCAGGTGACATTGCGATGGACTTTCCGCGAGGCGTATCCTCTGCTCGCCTCTTATGTCCGTTCTCGCGCTCGCTCGAACGCCGTATTCGATTTCACGCTCGATACGCTTCTTTTCGGACCGCAAGCGGGAGGGCCTCAGCCCTGGGATACGCCGCAGCGATTCCTCCTCTGGGGATGGCTCCCTCTGCCCCGGCGGTTCGATCTGGCCTATGCTGTGGAGTGGCGCGATGGATACCCCTTCGTCGTTATCAATGCGGAGCATCGCCTTGTGGAACCGCCACGCCGACGGCTGCCCGCCTACTTCTCTGTGAACCTGCACGTCGAGAGGCGATTTCGGATCTTCGGCTTGTACTGGGCTCTGCGCCTCGGTCTCAATAACGTGACGAACCACCCGAACCCTTCGACTGTCAATAACAACGTGGACTCCACGCAGTTTCTGACCTGGGGAGGTCTCGAACGTCGTACGGTGATCGGCCGCATTCGATTGCTCGGAAGGCGATGAAAGCGCATCCCCCCTCTTCTTGACAGCCCCTCGGGCGCGCTCCTATACTCCTTGTGAACGTGCTCCGAAGATCGAAGCCATGGCGACGCGAGATTACTACGAGATCCTCGGAGTGACGCGGCGGGCCACGCGCGCTGAGATCACACGAGCCTATAAGAGACTGGCGCGCAAGTACCATCCGGACCTCAATCCCGGGGATGAGGAGGCGCGGCGTAAATTCGAGGAGATTTCGGAAGCCTACCAGGTCCTGAGCGATCCGAAAAGACGCGCGCTCTATGATCGCCACGGCCTCTCCGGGAGCGCGGAGCCCGGGGGAAGAAAAGCTGCCGAGATTATCTTCGAGGGATTCGATTTCGATGCGCGCGAGTCTTTCGGTAGCTTCTTTGAAGAAGTGTTCGGCCCCTCGGCGCAGAGACGCCTCCGAGAGCCTCAGCGCGGGAGCGATCTGGAAGTCCCCGTCGCTTTGAGCTTCGAGCAGGCTCTGCGCGGGACGACCGTGACCGTGACGGTCGCGCGCCACCAGACATGCCCGCACTGCGAAGGTCGGGGGGAGATCGCGGGTCCCCTTGGTCCCTGCCCCTCCTGTGGGGGAACGGGACGACGCACGACCTCGCGGGGCCCTCTGCGGCTGAGCGTGCGCTGCGAGCAGTGCGAGGGAACCGGACGCGCGGCGCCCCCGTGCCCGGTCTGTCACGGCGAGACGCGCGTGCGTGGAGAAGAATCTCTCTCGGTGAGAATCCCGGCCGGCGTGGATACCGGTTCGCGCATTCGCGTGGAAGGCAAAGGGGAAGCCGGCCTTTATGGGGGTCCTCCCGGAGATCTCTACATCGTCACCAATGTCCAGCCCCATCCGTTCTTCGTTCGAAAAGGCGACAACATCTACTGCACGGTTCCGATCACAATCGTCGAGGCTGTCCTGGGAGCGAAGATCGAGGTCCCGACGCTCTGGGGGAAAGCCCTGCTTCGCATCCCACCGGGCACGCAATCGGGTCAGGTCTTCCGCATGCGCGAGCAGGGCGCCCCGAGCCTGCGCGGCGATGTGCGCGGCGATCAATACGTGGAGGTGAAAGTCCTCATCCCCCGCCTCATTGACCAGCGCTCGCGCGAGCTGATGCGAGAATTCGAGCGTCTCAATCCCGAGAATCCGCGGGCCGAGCTGATGCGCATGGCTGGCCTGCTCGCCCAAGAGTCCGAGCAGACCCCACGTTGACACGGATGCCCAGATTCTGTACGCTTACTCCCTGAGACTTCGGCGAAGGAGGTGGCAGCACGGAGTTGAGGAAAATCGTCGCAGCGCCAAAAGGTGTGGAGCTGCTCTTTGGCCCGAACGATCAAAATATCAAACTGCTCGAATCGGTCCTCAATGTCCGCGTCGACGCCCGAGGCGGCGACCTCATCGTTCACGGGGAAGATGAAGACATCCAGACGTTCGAACGACTCCTGGATGACCTCACCACGCTGATCCAGGAGGGACGCCCCCCCTCGGAACGGGATTTGAAACTCGTGTTGCGGCAGATCGCTGAAGATCGCTCCTATAGCCTTCGGGAGCATTTTCGCGTCGGCATGTTAAATCCCGCCGGCAAGAAGGTCGTCACGGCACGTTCGGCGAATCAACTCCGATACATCCAGGCGATGGAGCGAAGCGATCTGGTCTTCGCCATCGGACCGGCGGGCACGGGGAAAACCTATCTCGCCGTCGCCGTCGCCGTCCAGATGCTCATGACCAAACGCGTGAATCGGATCATCCTGACGCGTCCGGCCGTCGAAGCGGGGGAGAAGCTCGGCTTCCTGCCGGGCGACCTCCAGGAGAAAGTGGACCCCTATCTGCGCCCGCTCTACGATGCCCTCTACGACATCGTGGACTACGAGCGCGTCGAGCGACTCCTGGAACGGCGAACGATCGAGATCGCTCCGCTGGCCTTCATGCGGGGACGAACGCTCAGCGACTCCTTCATCATCCTGGATGAGGGCCAGAATACGACGTCCGAGCAGATGAAGATGTTCCTGACGCGCATCGGCCTGGACTCGAAGGTCGTCGTCACCGGCGATGTGACGCAGATTGATCTGCCGCCGGGGAAGCGCTCGGGACTTGTCGAAGCGCGCGAGATCCTCTCGGGAATCGCGGGCATCGAGTTCGTCTACTTCACGGAGAAGGACGTCGTCCGACATCCCCTGGTGAAATCCATCATCAGGGCCTACGAAGAGCGGACCAAAAAGACGGTGATGGACTGACGCTCTTCCGGCAACGGCTCGCGAGGTGATGGTCGTCGTCGTGAATCGCCAACGGAGATACAAAGTGAAGGCGCGCGCCATCGCGCGCTTCGCCGAACGTGTCCTCGCGTCCCTTGGCCGCCAGGAAGCCGAGGCGACGATCGTCCTGGTCGGGGATCGCGCTATACGCCGACTCAATCGGGAATTTCGCGACGTGGATCGCCCGACCGATGTCCTCTCCTTTCCTTTCGGGGAGGAGTTGGAGCCGGAAGGATCCCCCCTCTATCTGGGCGATGTCATCATCTCCCTGGAGACGGCCCGACGACAGGCGGCTCGCCGGAAGATCCCTTTCCGCCGCGAGGTTCAGAACCTGATCCTTCACGGCCTGCTCCATCTGTGCGGATACGATCACGAGACCGACCAGGGAGAGATGCGCCGACTGGAGCGCCGCTTGCGGCATGCGCTCATCCCATGAGCGATTTTTCCTATGTTGAGTTTTCTGAGCATCGTCTTCCTTTTGCTTCTCCTCCTGCTGGCGACGTTTGAAAGCGCGCTGGCTCAACTGAGCGAGGTGCAACTTCGCGTCCTGCTGGCGGAGAAGGAGCGGAGCTTCCCGACCCGCTTTCTCCAAGAACTTGTTCACAATCGCCAGCGCCTCCTGCTGACGCTCAGCATGGGCATTCAGTTGATGATCGTCGCGCTGGCTATCACGGCCGTTTCGTTGTTCCAGCGCTGGGGGGTCGCACACTCTCTCGTCGCGAGTCTGTTCGCGATGATCTTCATCATCAGCGTCTTTCGGCAGTTTCTCCCCCGACTTCTGGCGCAGAATGCCCCGGAGAGAACCCTCTTGCGCCTCCTTCCGGTGTTCTCCGCTCTGCACGCTCTCTTCTGGCCTCCGGCCTATCCCATTTACCGGGCACTTCAGGCCCTGCGCGCTCGATCCCCCGATCCTCCCAAGGAGGAGGATTCCAGCGAGGAGATCCAAGCGCTCATTGACGTGGGGGCTCAAGAAGGAATCATCGAGGAATCCGAGGGTCAGCTCATCCAATCCATTGTCGAGCTGGGCGAGCGGCGCGTCCGTGATGTGATGACGCCCCGAGGAGACATCGTGGCGATCCCCGCGCATGCGACCGTCGAGGAGGCCGTGCGCACGATGATCCAGACGCGACACTCGCGGCTGCCCGTCTATCGCGAGCACCTGGACGATATCGAAGGGATCGTCACGCTCCGCGATGCTGTGGCCGCGCATCTCTCGGGACGAACGAACGAACGCGTCACGGCTTTCATGCGACCGGCCTATTTTGTGCCGGAGACCAAGCGCGCAGCCGATCTGCTTCAGGAGATGAAGCGCGCGCGCCTTCGGATCGCTCTGGTCGTGGACGAATATGGGGGGATCGCCGGCCTGGTCACGCTGGAAGATCTGCTCGAGGAGATCGTCGGCGAGATCCAGGACGAAGGAGAGAGCGAACCGGCCGAGATCCTCGAACAGCCCGACGGGACGTTCCTGGTCAAGGGAACGACCGAGGTGCGAAAGCTCGAACTCTTCTTCCGCACTGAGATCGAGAGCGATGATTTCACGACCGTCGCGGGTTTGATCCTCAAACACCTGGACCGCCTTCCGGCGATCGGAGAAGGCATCGAATACAAGGGCTTCCGATTCGAGGTCGTGGATGCGGACTCCCGCCGCATTCGCACGGTGCGCATCCATCCCCCTCGGGAAGAGCTTCCCCAGTCGGCGGCGACCGGGAGATGACCCCCATGCCGGAGAACACCCAGGAATTCCCGACGCGCTCCGGATTCGTCGCCCTCATCGGCCGACCGAACGTCGGGAAATCGACGCTTCTGAATCGCCTCGTCGGTCAGAAGATCGCCGCCGTCTCGGATAAACCCCAGACGACGCGCTGGCGCATCCGGGGAATCCTCACCCGTCCCGAAGGACAGATCATCTTCGTGGATACGCCGGGGATTCACAAGCCCATCCACCGCATGAACGAGCGCATGATGCGCGCCGTCGAAGCCGCCATCGCCGATGTGGACCTGCTCCTTCTGATGATTGACGTCACCGAGCCCTTCGGCCACGGCGATCGCTTCGTCCTGGAGATGGTGAAACGCGCCCAGAAGCCCGCCTTCCTCGCGCTCAACAAGATTGACCGCCTCAAGGACAAGCGTCAGCTCCTCCCCTTGATTGATCTCTACCGGAAAGAGTACGATTTCAAGGAATACCTCCCGATCTCCGCCCTCACGGGAGAGAATCTCGATCGGCTCATCGGCCTGCTCTTCGAGCACCTGCCGGAAGGGCCCCTCTTCTATCCCGAGGGCGAGATCACCGATCAGCCCGAACGCGTTCTGGTCGCCGAGATCGTGCGCGAGAAGATCCTCATGGTCACGCGCGAGGAGATCCCCTACGTGACGGCCGTCTACACGGAGAGCTTCAAAGAAGAGGGCGATCGGCTTCGCATCCATTGCGTGATTCTTGTCGAGCGGGAATCGCAAAAGCCGATTCTCATCGGCAAAGGGGGAGAACGCCTGAAGAAGATCGGCACGCTCGCCCGCCAGGAGATCGAGTTTCTTCTTGGGAAGAAGGTCTTTCTGGAGCTTTACGTCAAGGTCCGGGAGAAGTGGCGCGAGAACGAAGCTTTGCTCACGCAACTGGGCCTGGAGCGATGACGTTCTCCCCGAAGTCCCCCCGCATGAGGCCCGGGCTTCACCGCACGGCGCAGGTCAGCTTGAGGCGGGAGTCCGGAGCGCCGGGTTTCACCTCCAGAGGGATCTCCTGGCGCGCTTCTTTGAAGTAGCACAATCCGGTGACATCCGACCGGCAGTAGTAGAGCACCCACTGGACGAGGAGTCGGCCTCGCCCTTCGTGAAACACGACGGGCAAGGAGAGAGGAAAGGTGAGGTCCCGAAGAGTCACTGTCCTCTCCCCCCCCTGGAAGCGGAGGACAGGATCTCCCTCGACCTGAAGACGAACAAAGGAAGGAGCGCGCCGGTTCAGCTCGTGTCCCTTCGGAAGGCGCAAAGAGAGAACGACAGTGCCGTCCCCGGGAGAAAGAAGCTCCGCCGGTTGTACCACCGCTTCGGCGGAAGAGGATGCCGCGGCCTCCGCACGAGGACGCAATCGCTCCAGGCCCTGCAACGGGAGCGTCGCGACGCGCCCCGTCTGAAGATCGGCGACGCGGATGACATGGTTGTTCGTATCGGCGATGTAGAGCTTCCCCGCCGCGATGCTGACTCCTCCGGGCTCATCGAAGAGCGGGCGATCTCCATCGCGCAGTCCGGCCTCTCCTGTTCCCAGGAATGTGACCAGTTGCCCGACCGTGGGGAAGAGTTTTTTGATCTTGTTGTTGTAGGTATCGGCGATATAGAGAACCCCTTCGTGATAGACCACGCCCAGAGGATGCTGGAGGCGGGCTCGACTGACGGGACCATCGCGATCGCCAAAGACGAACAGATCCTCCCCCACGAGCGTCCGGACGCGCCCGCGCGGATCGAGATCAATTGCGCGAATGGCACTCGCTTCGCTATCGGCGACATAGAGTCGCTCGCCATCGGTCGCCAATCCGCTCGGTTGAGCCAGAGACGCTTCCAGAAGCGGACCATCGTGACACCCCTCGTAGCCGCTGCCCGCGTAGGGTTCGATCCGGCGCGTCTTCATATCCAGCACCCAAATCTGATGCGAACCAGCCATGGCGACATAGAGCCGATCTCCCACCAGCACGAGATCCCAGGGCGAGTTCAAATCCACCTGGAGGGCAGGCCCTCCGGGATGGAACGGACGACGCAGTTGATGTCCCGTTCCGGCGATCGTCGTCACCGTGCGCGCCTTGAGATCAACGGCGCGAAGGGCATGGTTCTCCGTATCGGCGACATAGAGCGTCTCCTCCCGCAGGGCCATCCCCTGAGGATGATGGAACTGCGCCGTCTCAAAATCGCCGTCTCGTAATCCGGCCTCTCCCTGTCCGATCACCTCCAGGACCGTACCGTCCGCCAGCGACGCCACGACGATACGATTATGGTTCGAGTCGGCGATGAAGAGGCGTCCCGAAGCCGCATCGGCCAGGACTTTACCCGGGAACGAGAGGAGCGGCACCGGGACACGCTCGCGCTCCAAATCGAATCGGATGGGCCGACGATCTATCTGACCACGCGCCTCGAAGACGCGGATCACCTCCGCGATGATTGCGCCAAAGACATCGGCAGTGATCTCTCCCGAGACGTGCCCGACGATCTTCCCGCGCGGATCAATGAGGACAAGAGTCGGCCACGCGCGCGCGCCATAGAGCCGCCAGACGAGCATCTCACGATCGTTCACCACAGGATGCTCGATCTCGTACCGCAAGATAGCCTGACGAATGTTTTCGGTCTCCCGCTCGGCGGGGAACTTAGCCGAATGTACCCCGATAACGACAAGCTCCTGAGCGAATCGGCGCTCCAGCTTCTTCAGCTCGGGAAGAATGTGCATGCAGTTGATGCAACAATAGGTCCAGAAATCCAGCAGAACGACTTTCCCCCGCAGATCCCGGAGCGTGAGCGGGCGCTTGGTATTCAACCATTCCAGCTCCTCGGGAAACTCCGGGGCGGTCACTTTGCCCACGTAGTCTTCGGACATCCGTTGTTCCTCCTTCGGCTCGGATCTCTCCCTCCCCACGGGAAGAACTGTCAGCAAGAGGGAGAGAACCAAGGCCCCTTTTTCCCTCGCCGCACGCCTCACCGCCAGACATGCTATCAGAACTTCAGATCTGGAGCAATCGCGCTCTCTTGCCCGGAATGCCCGTCCCGTGCCATGCTCAAACGTCCCGGGCCAGACTCGCGCGCTGACGTTTGCGGGCGCGGGATGCATGCGCATGCGGGGCGTCGGCCTTTGGGAAAACTTCGGGGAAACCGGATGCGGGAGAGTTGAACCGAAGGATCGCAAAAGCAGAGATGCAGCGATCGAATGTCTCCGAGTGCCGGAGAGGCATGGAGGCGTGGGCTCTCACGCTTCTGCTCCTCACACTTGGTGCGGGCTCTCTTCTTGGGGCTTTGGCTTCGGCGCCTCTGCTGTGTCCGTTTCGGTGGCTCACAGGCCTTCCCTGCCCCGGATGTGGGATGACGCGCGCTCTGGGCGCGCTCTGGCGCGGCCAGTGGGAGCAGGCTCTTTCCCTTCACCCGCTCAGCCCGCTTCTGGCCGCCGGAGCCGTCTTTTTCGGAATCTGGACCGCGTGCCGGAGACTCGCCCCCGCCGGCTCTGCTCTCCGAAGATGGAGTGATGCGGCGGAGCGACTTGTTAAGACCTCCGGGTTTCTTCGCACGGTCCTCGCCCTTCTGCTGGGCGTGTGGATGATCCGGATGATCGGCCTTCTGGTCTCTGGAGAAGCGCGCGCTCTCTTTCAGGAGGGATGGCTCAGTCGCGCGCTCTCGCTCCACTGAGGCGCTGCGTTCACCGCCGTCTTCTGAAGAGGCGACCCAGCGCGCTCAAAAGACGCATCAGGCGGGAAGGCCTCGGCTTCAGAGAGATCGTGCGTCCACTCCGGCGACGTTCAATGGCGACGACGCGCCCCAGGATCTGATGCAGGGCGATCGGCACACCGGGATATTCGGCGCGATCCCCCCGCGTGATGGCATAGGCGCACCCGGCGTGTTCCTGCAGGGCGATCACGCGCTGGATGACGGCTGTGCCACTGCTGGTCGCATAGAGCACGATGTCCTGCGGGCGAATCGTCGTCACGTCAACGGGTTCGATCGTGAGGATGTCTCCCTCCTCGATGGTCGGTCGCATCGTCGGCCCCGACATCTCCACCCGGAGAGGACGCTTCCGCGAGAGCTCCCATCGCGCATACTCCAGCAGATCGGGCAGATCGAGCCGCAATCGCTCGCCTCGATACGTCTTCATCTCCCTGAAGGTCGGCATATCCTCCTCGCGTCATGCCAATCTTACCCCGAGCGGGTATAATCTTCAAGCCGCTCGGATGAACCGGGCCATGTCGGAGAAGGGGCGATGAGCGACCTCTCGATCATCATCGTGAGCTACAACACGCGCGAGCTGACGCGCCGCTGTGTGCGCTCTCTGCTGGCTTTCACGCAGGGCCTCGATCTGGAGATCATCGTCGTAGATAACGCCTCCGAGGATGGAACGGTGCCGGTTCTGCAGCAGGAATTTCCCTCCGTTCGGGTGATCGCGAACGCGGAGAATCTCGGATTCGCGCGGGCGTGCAATCAGGGGCTCCGAGAGGCGCGAGGTCGGTACGTCATGCTCTTGAACAGCGACACGGAGTTGCGGGACGACGTGCTCGGCCCCCTGCTGCGCTTGCTCGATGCGCATCCGGAGGTCGGAGCGGCCGGACTACGCCTGGTATATCCCGATGGGCGTACGCAACATTACTCGGCCGCGCGCGCCAAGTCGTTGCTCGGAACGCTCGCTCAGTACAGTCTGCCCCGCCGTCGCGAGATCCCTCTCTATTTGAAACCTCTGGACCCGCCCTGGCTCTACGAGACCGAGTCCATCTCCGGGGCCGCTCTCCTCGTACGGCGAGAAGTGCTTCAGACCGTGGGCGGACTGGATGAAGGCTTCTTCCTGTACGGAGAAGATGCCGACTGGATCGCCCGTATTCGCCGGGCCGGATACAAGATCGCCTGTGCCCCCCACCTGGTGCTGATTCACCATCATGGAGCCAGTAGCCGTCGCGACGAAATGCGGCGCGAGATCGAAGCCCTGAAGTCGAATCTCCGATATTTCGCCAAACACGGCGGGAGCCTCCACGTGTGGCTCTTCCGCCTGGGGATCATCGGTGTCCTTCTGGCCCGAATGCTTTCGCTCGATCTGGCCCGCGCGCTCTTCCGGGGACAGGGAGCGCGCCTTCGACGAGATGTCACGCTTCTGAAATATGCGCTGCTTTATCGCATGGGAGGAGTCACTCCGTGCGCCTCCTCTTCGTCCATCCGAGCCCGCACGTGACGGGAGCCGGCCGCATACTGGCTCTGCTGACCAAGTACCTCCAACAGCGAGGTCACCAGACGCTCGTCGTTCTTCCCGAAGACGGTCCTCTGGCGCGCGTTCATGCCGAGGAGCTGGGTCCTGCGGTCTTTGTGCCGATGCCCATGCTGCGGCGCGCCCCGACAGCTCTTGTGCGCTTTGTCCTGAAGTCTCCGAAAACGATCTCTGATCTGGAAGAGCTTATCCGGCGCTGGCGCCCGGACATTGTGCATGTCCACGGCGTGTACACGCTCTGGGCCGGAATAGCCGCCCGAAGGAGACGCGTGCCCTGCCTCTATCATGTGCACGAAGATCCCGGGTCCTACCCGGGCTGGCTCTACCGGGCGTGGCAGCAGATCGTCGCGCGCACGGCCTCGCGTATTGTTCTCGTGCATCCGCGTCTTCACGAGGCATGGTCAGCCGTGAGCCCGCGCCTCGCAGTCATCGAGAACGGCGTGGACGTCGCGCGAATTCAGGAGAAGGCGACGTCCGAGCTTTCCGTGAGATGGCGCGCGACCTGGGGGGGATATGCTCCCACGATTCTCTGCCCCTCGCACATCATGCCGGGGAAGAATCAGGAGCTTCTGCTGCGCGCTGCCCCCGCGATCCTGCGGGACCTACCCGATGCCGGGATCGTCTTCCTGGGACGGACTCACGGAGTGGCTCGAAACGAGGCGTACCTGGAGCGCTTGAAACATCTGGCCCGCACGCTCGGCATCTCCGAACGCATCCGCTTCACAGCGGAGCCCGAGGACGCGCATTGTGCTTATGGCGCGGCGGATCTTGTCGTCTCGACATCTCCGCGGGAATCATTCGGCCTCATCCCTTTAGAAGGCCTGGCGGCCGGGAAGCCCGTCGTGGCCGTTCGAACGGGGATTGCCGAGTCCCTCGAGGCGCGCGGCTACGCCGTTCGCGCCGTAGATCCGGAAGATCCCCAGGAGCTGGCCCAGGCCATCGTCCAGATGCTCACAGCGTTCCGGCCCGCGCCGACTCGATCCTTCCCCCCAGAATATCGAGCTGAACCGATGATTGAACGCTTTGAAGCGATGTACGCAGAGATCCTGGCCGAATGCTCCGCAGCGCCGGTGTGAAACCGCGGGAGAACGAGGGGAAGTCCCTCCGCGAGATCTCCGGACCGCACGGTCATGCCTCTCTCCCTTCGAGGTCCTCAAGGAGCACCTCCGCGGCATGAGCCGCATCTTTCGGGAGGGCCGGCCCTTCTCCGGCAGCGATCCCTGAGAGAAGCGGCAGAAAGCGCCGGTCCATCAGATGCGTGAGATTGACCTTGCCCAGAGCGGCCAGAAGCGAATTCTTCAGCCGCGGATATCGGCGCTCCAGCTCATCCAGCAGAGCCTTCATCTGAAAGCGCAGGGCCATCTCATCCTCGCAGTATGGAGAAGCACAGGGGACGACGGGCGCTCCCGTATGCGGCACGTACTGCCGGATCTCATCCTCGAAGATATAGCACAGCGGCCGAATGACGACGTTCTGTCCATCATCCGACAGCAGGATCGGAGGCATCGTCCGGATCTCGCCGCGGAAGAAGACCGAGAGCAAAAACGTCACCATCAGGTCATCGGCGTGATGCCCCAGAGCGATCTTGGTCGCCCGCAGCTCCCGAGCCAATCGGTAGAGCGTCCCCCGACGGAGGCGCGAACAGAGGGCGCAGGCGGTCGTGCCCGGCTCCAGCTTTTCCTGGATGATCCGATAGGTCGGATTCGAGACGAGGTAATATTCGTATCCCTGGCGTCGGAGATACTCCTCGATGAGGTCGGCTCGGAATCCGGGATAGCCCTGATCAATGTTGACGGCGAAGAGATCGAAACGCACCGGAGCGCGCCGCTGCAGCAGGCGCAGGACATGAAGCAACGTCCAACTGTCCTTGCCCCCCGAGATAGCAACCAGAACGCGATCCCCCTCCTCGATCATGCGATAGTCCCGGATCGCTCGCCCCACACGACGCAGGATCGAGCGCTCCAGCGCTTCGATCGAGCGACTCGACGCCAGCTTCGGATCAAGACCGATGCGGATCATCTTCCTCCGGCAGCCCCCTGTGCTCGACTCATTCCTTCTCTCACGCTTGAGAATGTTAACGGAAAGCCTCTCCATCAGGCAAACGCGTCAAACCGGTTGGCCGACAGCCCAAGGCCCGACGAGTTGCCGCGCCGGCCTCTTTCTGGAACCCGTGCCCGCGACAGGCGTATATGGGGGGTGAAAAACACAACAGGGAGGAGAGGACGTATGAATCGGTGCTGGGCCATTTGGATCCTTCTTGTCGCCGGAATGCTCATCGTGGCGATCCCTCACGCGAGAGCCCGCAGCGCTTGCGGGGCACATCCGGACGAAGGGTATCTGGGCGTCTACGTGACGGACCTCACGGCGGAGAAAGCCCGAGAGCTGAAAACGCCGGGAGAATACGGCGTCCTCGTCATGGACGTCGCTGAAGGAAGCCCGGCGGCGCAGGCCGGAATCAAGGAGAATGATGTCATCATCGAATTCAACGGCATACGCGTGGAGGGCGAAGTCCAGTTCGGACGCCTCGTGCGCGAGACTCCGCCGGGTCGAACCGTGCCGGTCGTGATCGTGCGCCAGGGCAAGAGAGAGCAGTTGAAGGTGACGCTGGGCTCCCGCAGACCGATCATGATCGGTCCCGACTTCCGTTTCGATCTGAGGATCCCGGAGATCCGCATTCCTCCCACGGTCGTGCAGATCGGGGGATACTCGCTTCTGGGCGTCCGCGTTCAAGACCTCACGGAGCAACTGGGTGAGTACTTCGGCGTTCCCGGAGGGCGAGGCGTTCTCATCACCGCGGTGAGATCGGGAAGCGCGGCCGAGCGCGCGGGCCTGCGCGCCGGGGATGTCATCGTCGCCGTGGATGAAAAAGAAGTCGCCAATGTGCGCGAATTCACACGCGCGCTGGCGAGCAAAGAGGCAGAGGTCTCGCTCACGATCGTGCGAAACAAGGAGCGGCAGAAGGTCACCGTGACGCTCGAGCGCCGCGAGCGTCCTCGATGGTTCTTCTACAACGGCGGCTCGGGATGGGACAGCGAACAGATGCGCCGGTACGCCGAGGAGGCGCGGCGACAGTACGAGCGCGCGCTGGAGCAATACGAACGCATGCGAGAGCTGTACGAGCGCGCGATGGAGCAACACAAGCAATACGAACGCATGCGAGAGCAATTTGAGCGCTGGCTGAGGGAGGGATCTGGCCGGAGGGTGATCTCCACCGTCACCCTGTGAGCGGCGCGCTTGTGCGCGCCCTCTCCCGAAAGCGCCGCCGGGCGTGCGCGTAATGGTCCGGCGTATCCAGGTCCCAGAAGAAATCCTCCGCTCCCGGCAGATGGGCGATCTCCGAGAAGGCGAGAAAACGAACCGAGAGCCGTTCCAGAACGGACAGGAGCCGAAGTTCGCCGCGCTCGATCGCCTCGCTCACCACAGGCCGACAGGCGATCGAGTAGACAGCACATAACGGCTGGGGGCGCCCGTGCGCATCCAGAGGGACGACGGCATGCGCGGCGTGCGCCTCGGCGACAAGCATCCGCAGAAGATCTCCCGTGAGAAAGGGCATATCGCAGGCCAGCACCAGCGCGGCGTCTTCAGAACAGCGCGCGAGCGCCGTCTGCAGGCCGGCCAGAGGTCCAAGCCCCGGATGGAGATCGGAAGCGACGGCGATCCCTCTTTTGCGGCAAAAGTCCGCAAGCTGAGGGTCGGACGTGATCACGGTGATCTCCGAAGTCACCTCGCGGGCGGCGGCGATGACCCAGTCCAGGCAGGGCTTCCCTCCGACGCGCAGCAACGCCTTGGTGCGCCCCAGGCGCGTGCTGCGCCCCCCAGCTTGAATGAACGCGTCCACCATTGCTTCCAAGCCTACAGACACGATCGAAAGACCACAAGAAGAGCCTGCTGCGACGGCTGTCCTCTTGTACGCCCCTGGAATTTTTGCCACAATACGGGTGTATGAGGCAAGCGGCGAGCCTTGTTCTGATGATGCTCTTGGGCCTGGTCTGGGGTCCGACGATCCCCCGCACAGCGAAGGCTCAAACGGAGCAGTTCTTCCCTCTGGATCAGGTGCGTCCAGGACTGCGCGGGATCGGAAAGACGACATTCGAAGGGGATACCGTTGAGGAATTCGGCGTGGAGATCCTCGGCGTTCTGCCGGGCCGTCCCGGACCGAAGCAGAGCATTATCATCGCGCGGCTTACGGGACCCCGCCTGGAACGCACGCGCATCTTCGCCGGCATGAGCGGAAGCCCCGTTTACGTCGAGGGGCGACTTCTGGGGGCCATCGCCTATGCTTTCCCCTTCGCGACCGAGCCGATCGCGGGGATCACCCCCATTCACGACATGATGGACGCGCTCCAGGCTCAGAGCGCGCCGCCGAAGCCCGACTCGCGCGGAAGCGCTGCGGGGACGCCTCCATGGATAGCTCCTTCGGGAGAACTCACCTTTTGGGAGCGCGCTCTCCGAAATATGCTTCCCGCTGAGGAGATTTCCCTGGGCTCGGATGCCCTCTTGCCCCCGAGCGCGCGATTGTCCTCCGCACATGCGCTGATCCCCATCGCGACGCCTCTTTCGATCTCCGGGATCTCTCACGAAGCGCTCGAGCGCTTCCTTCCGCAACTGCAGAGGCTCGGTTTCTTCCCCATCGCGGGGATTTCACGAGGAGCGGCGATCACGCCTCTGGCTCCAATCACAGCCCAGACGCTGACGCCCGGGAAATCCGTGAGCGTGCAGCTCATGCGGGGAGACTTCTCCATCGAAGCGATCGGCACGGTGACCCTCCGTGAGGGCTCGCGCATTTACGCCTTCGGCCACCGTCTGTTCAACCTCGGGGAGATCGAAATGCCCCTCTCGGAAGCCACGACGATCGCGGTCGTCCCCAGCGTGATGAGCTCCTTCAAACTGGGCGTCACGGGCAATCTCGTGGGGACATTGAAACAGGACCGTTCGGCGGGCGTTCTCGGCGTTCTCGGGGAAGCGCCGCGCATGATCCCCTTGAGGATTCGGCACCGCAGGAGCCAGGGAGGAACGCAAACCTATCACATCGAGATGGTCTCCAACAGCGTGCTCACGCCTCTTCTGGTGAACCTGGCTGTCCTGAGCGCCATCACCGGGAGCGAGCGGAGCTTCGGCGACATGACCCTGCGCGTGCGCGGAACGATTCGCGTGCGCGGACAGGAGGACGTGCTTCTGGATGGCCGCTTCTCGGCGACCAATGAAGCGCCGGTGCAGGCGGCTCTCTCAGTGGCCCTTCCGGTGAGCTATCTGCTCGGGAGCGGCTTCGAGGCGATCCTCGAAGACATCCAGCTAGAGATCGAAGCTCTCGAACGACGGTGCGTGGGAACGCTGGACCGGGTTTGGGTCAACCGCACGGATGTGCGACGCGGCGAGACGATCGAACTGCACATCTATGCCCGCGCCGAAGATGGACGCGAAATCGTCGAGCGCGTCCCCCTCGAGATCCCGACCGATGCCCCTGTGGGGAAACTCATGATCCTGGTCGGCGATGGAACGGCGATCCAGGCCTATGACGGCCGACCGGCAGCGGCTTCGCTCGGTTCGGTACACAGCCTGGCGCAACTCATTCGCGCGCTCAATCGCCTGCGCAAGAGCGATCGGCTCTACGTGAAACTGGTGCGCTCGAGTACGGGAGCCATTGTGAAGAATGAAGAGCTGCCCGCTCTCCCCCCTTCCGTCCTGGCGACGATCGGATCTGAGCGCACGGCAGGGGGGTACCAGCCCGTTCCCTACACGACGTTGAAAGAAGTGGAACTCCCCCCCGGGGAATTCCTCATCACCGGACAGCGACAGGTCACCATCAATGTGGTACGTTAGCGCGAGTTCCTCTGCTTTCTCCCAAGGGGAGAACACAACGAGGTGAAGATATGCCCTGTCACATCATCGAGAGAGCCTTCGCCGCTCACGCGGCAGAGGGTTGGCCCCTAAACGGCCGAAGCGCA
The DNA here is from genome assembly GCA_964615335.1 of uncultured Clostridia bacterium. Classification (GTDB taxonomy): domain Bacteria; phylum Acidobacteriota; class Blastocatellia; order HR10; family HR10; genus HR10. The sequence goes on along the minus strand of CAZTMT010000001.1, from coordinate 506,077 downwards.
TCCGAATCGGCGTCCTCTCGCGCGCCGGTTCGCCTCTTTTTGTCTCGAAGGATCGCCAGGCGCTTCGTGCGCCTTCTGGGAACGCTGTCGGTCGTTCTCGCCCTGGCATTGGCTCCTTTAGAGAATCGAACGATCGCCGGAGGCACGCAATACTGGCAGCTTCAAGGGCAAGCGGCCTATCTGCGGGGCGATCCCGATGGGATCTCGATCTCGCGCGAGGGACGATTGCTGCTCGCTCCGACGCTCGTCCCCCTGTTCGATACCGGACAGTCCTTCATCTGGTCGAGCGTCGCCGATCGGCGAGGGAACATCTATGTAGGGACCGGACACGAAGGGAAAGTCTTCCGCTTCGATCCTCAAGGCAAAGGGACGCTTGTCCTGGATACAGATGAACTGGATGTCACGGCTCTGGCCGTTGACCCTCAGGACAATGTGTACGTGGGCACATCTCCGCAGGGGAAAGTCTATCGCCTGACCCCTCAGGGGCACAGCTCGGTCTTCTTCGATCCCGAGGATACGTACATCTGGTCGCTCGCTTTCGCCGAAGGCACCCTCTTTGTCGGCACCGGCTCCAAAGGGCGCATCTACCGAGTGGACAAAACGGGTCGGGGGGAGATCTTCGTGGATACGAAGGAGACCAACATCATGGCTTTGGCTGCAGATGCCTCCGGCGCCCTGATCGCCGGGACCGATCCGAGCGGTCTGATCCTGAAGGTGACGCCCGAGGGCAAGGCCTTCGCGCTGTACGACTCCCCCGTGCGAGAGATCCACGATCTGCTCCTCGCCTCAGATGGGACGCTCTATGCTCTCGGATTGAGCGAGCGAGAGGGGCGCCCGGCTTCCTCCCAGACGCCTTCTCCTTCCTCTCAGCCTGTGACGGCCACCACGAGTACGGGCAGTGTGACGGTGACCATCACCAGTTTTGATCTCACCCCGGCAGCCGCCGAACCCGAAGGAGCAAACGTGAGCGCCGTCCTCTACCGGGTGCGTCCCTTGGGAGAGGTCGAGACGGTGTGGAGCACATCGTCTTTTGGCGCCTTTTGCCTCACGCAGGACGAATCCGGACAGGTGCTTCTGGGAACCAACGATAAGGGTCGCATCTACGCTGTGGATTCCCGAGGGAATGCGACGATGCTCGTGCAGACGTCCGAAGCGCAAATCTCCCGCTTCGTGCGCAGCAGCTCCGGACTCTTTGTGATGACGAGCAATCTGGGCAAGCTCTTTCGCCTGGGCCCGGAATGGGCCGCAGAAGGCACATACGAATCCCCCGTCTTCGATGCGCGCTTTGTCGCCCAGTGGGGCGCGATCACATGGCAGAATTCGGTGGGCCAGGTCGAAGTTCGAACGCGAACGGGGAATACGGAGACTCCGGATGAGACGTGGAGCCCCTGGTCGCCTCCGGTGAGCAACGGGGGGAAGGTGACAAGTCCTCCGGCGCGATTCATTCAGTTCCGGTTGACGCTTCGAGCGGATCGCACGCCCTCTCAACGCCCTCAACTCGAAGGTCTGCGCATCGCCTATCTCCCTCAGAATATGAAGCCCACGATCTCTTCCTTCGAAGTCCTTCCCCAGGGTGTCGCCCTGCAGGAAGTGCCGCAGCAACCGGTGGATCCCGGCATTCTCAGCTCCGGTCTTGATCCCGCTCTCTTCGGTGTGAACCCCACAGTCCCTCCGCGCCGCGTCTATCAGCGCGGAGCGCGCTCTTTTCAATGGAACGCGACCGATCCCAACGGCGATCAGCTCGTCTACAGCCTCTTCTATCGTGCGGTCACCGAGGGGTCCTGGAAGCTGCTGGTGCGCGACCTGACCCAGCCTTTCTACACGCTGGATACGGAGACGCTTCCCGACGGTCTCTACGTCTTCCGGCTCGTCGCCAGCGATCTCCCCTCCAACCCTCCCGAGCGCGCTCTTGAGGCCGAGCGGATCACCGATCCCATCCTCATTGATAACACCCCCCCTGTGATCCGCGCGACTTTCCCACGTCTGACAGGGCGCCGCATTGAGGTGACCTTCACCGCCGAAGATGCCACAAGTGACATCACGCGCGCGGAGATCAGTCTGGACGGAGGGCGCTGGCAGCAAATCTTTCCCGATGACGGGATGGCGGACTCCCCGCGGGAGACCTTCACCGTCCGCCTGGAAGCGACTTCTCCGGGAGAGCACACGATCACCCTGCGCGCCTTCGACCAGCAAGGGAACGCGGGATCACAGAAGGTGACCGTCCTGGTCCCCTGATCACCCGCTCCGCTGCGCGCAACTGGAAAGCCAACTACGCTTCCGCATCACCTCATGATCCGTCTGGATCAAGAATGCGATCCCGAGCGGGCGCGCGGATGACAGCAGCCTCTTTTCTCCGCAGCCGGTGAAGAAAGAGGAACCTCTTCTTCGGTATCTCCGTTTGAAGAATGAGGAAGCGGTGGCGGAGATGAGGATGAATCCTTCGATTGAGCCCGGGCATCCCGTTGACGAGCCGCTTCATCACATTCTCCAGCCCTGGGCAGGAGATGAGCTTCGGGCAAGGGAGCAAGCCATGAAAGAGGGGGAGCAGAGATTGAAGATCACGCCAAGCCGCATGGGCGAGGGCCTTCTCCTTCGCCTCCAGGGGAGGCTCACGGCGACGACGGCTCCGATCTTCGAAGCAGCCTTCATCTCGGCACTTGGCCGAGCAGGAGAAGGACTCATCGTGGACCTGAGAGACCTGAGCGACATAGACGCGCGCGGCATTGGGGAGCTGGTGAGAGCGCATCTTCTCGGCCAGCATCGAAACCGCCCGATTCGCTTCCTGATTCGCAATGGGCCCATTGTGCAGCTCATTCGAATGGCCGGGTTGGAGAATGTCTTGACCGTGGTCACGGAGACAAACGAAGCGATCCCAACGGCCTCGCGATGAGGCCTCACGCGGAGATCAGCTCCGAGAAGGCCCTCGAACGAAAGCTCGCAGCATCACGAGCGCTGACGCGAGGATCCCCAGAGCGACAGGCGGGAGAAAAGCGAATCCTCGTCCTCCGGCCAGCCCCTGGGCAAGTCCCGCCACCACCAACGAGAGCGCGATCGCCCAGAGCGCATCCCGCTGCTTCGGGCGTTCGGAATAAAGTCCCACGATGAGCGGGACGAAGAGTGCCGCCGACAGGAGACTGTAGAAGATCGAAAGAGCCGCGATGACCGAAGGAAGCGCGATGGCAAACGAAACGCCCGAGATTCCGGCCACCAGGGCAGTCCAGCGACTCACGCGTAAAAGCTCGCGCTCGCTGGCGTGGGGCCGTATGAACGTGCGGTAGAGATCCTGACTGAGCGACGTCGAGAGCATGAAGAGGACGGCGTCAGCGGAACTGACTTCAGCCGAGAAGATGGCCGCCAGAGCTAATCCTCCCAACCAGGGGGGTAACATCGTCGTCAGAAGCGTCGGCAAAGCCAGCTCGCGATGAGCCAGTCCCGGATGTGCCGCCGCCGCCGCCATGCCCAGGATGACGGGCAGAAAAGCGAACGCCAAAAGAACACCCGCATTGAGCCCGACACCGATGCGAACGACGCGCGCCTGGCGCGCCCCGTACACCTTCTGCAACAGGCCCGGCGAGACGATGAACGAGGGAGCAAGCAGGAAGAAATAGGTGAGGGCACGCCGAGCTTCCAGGAATGCGAAGTAACTCGAATCCTCGAACGTGCGCGCCACAAGAGCTTCGCGCAAGCCCGTCCATCCCCCCATCTCTCCCAGGACCCAGAAGAGAGCGAGCACAAATCCGCCCATCTTCACGATGAGCTGGACGACGTTGACCCACGCCGATGAGAGCAACCCTCCTGCCACGAAGTAGAGGATCGTGACGCCTCCTCCCAGAAGACATCCCAGAGGTTTCGAGAGGCCAGCGATGACGTTCAGAATCCACGCGACAGCGATCCACTGTCCGGCCAGAATCGCCAGGGATCCGGCCCAGAGCAGAGCGGCAATCACCCCTCGCACGGCGCGACCATACCGGTATTCCAGATAATCTCCGACCGTGTAGAATCCGTGTCGCGCAGCCAGCGCCCATATCCTGGGGCCGACGACGAAGGCCAGGACCAGGCTTCCCAATCCGGCCGATCCGACCCACCACCATCCCGAAAGGCCGAACTCATATCCGAGACCAGCCGCTCCGACCGTTGATCCGGCGCCGATATTCGCCGCCACGAGAGTGGCGAAGAGCAGTCCCGATCCGAGTCCGCGGCGCGCGACGAAAAAATCGGCCGCTGTGCGAACGGAACGGGAGATCCAGAGGCCAAGTCCGGCAAGAGCGGCCCCGTAGAGGATCAGGGCCAGAACGTAGCCGTTCATTCTCTCTCGGAGAGCGCGTGCAGGTCCCGATACGAGGGATAACCGGGTACCCCTTCGGCTTTTTGGATCGCGCGGACGACGGCTTCGGCGACCGCTTCGGCCGCCAGGGCGCCCACAACTCCCAGATCCACTCCTGAGATCTGTCCCGTCGAGAGAGCGAACAAGGTATCCCCATCCCACGGCATATGCACAGGGCGAATGGCGCGGGCCAAGCCGTCATGGCCCATCTGCGCGATCTTGGTCATCCCCGCCTTATCGAAAGCGGCGTTGGTAGCGATGACGCCGATCGTGGTGTTCTCGCCGGGGCGCACTGGGCGCCATGCTTCCCCTTTTCGCAAAAGCTCCATGACATCGGCCAGACGCTTCCCATCCGGCGTGCGCGCTCCGGCCAGGACCTTGCCGGTCTTCGGGTCCACGACATCCCCCACGGCGTTCACGACGACAAGCGCGGCGACCACAAGAGGACCGATTCGAAAGCTTGCTGTCCCCACTCCTCCTTTCATCGCGCGCTCCGGTCCGAGCAGCTTGCCTACGGTCGCTCCCGCTCCCGCTCCGACGCTTCCCTCGGCGATCGGCCCAGCGGTTGCCCGTAGACACGCCTGATAGCCGGCTTCGCGATCCGGGCGAATCCGAGGATCGCCAAGCATGAGATCGAAAAGAATAGCCGCCGGGACGATCGGCACCTTCACCACGCGCGCGTCCAGTCCGATGCCTCGCTCCTCGAGATACCGCATGACGCCCGCGGCAGTATCCAGTCCGAACGCACTCCCACCGGAGAGCACGATGGCGTGAACCCTCTGCACCGTGTGGATGGGATTCAGCAGATCAGTCTCGCGCGTCCCCGGAGCGGACCCGCGGACATCCACTCCCGCAACCGCCCCCGCTTCGGCCAGAACGACCGTGCATCCGGTGGGACGCTCAGGGTGCGTGAAATGTCCGACCTTGAGGCCGGACACATCGGTCAATCCCCCCGATGGGGTTTCGGTCGAATCGGAAGCGCTCTCCGGCGTGCGATGCTCACGTCGCGAATGAGTTTCACTCATGCGATGTGCTCCCAAGGCAAGTCCGCAGAGGAGATAGCGCTGGAACGCGCGTCGTGTGATCCGGTTCATGGATGCCGTTTCTCCATCGGAGAAGCCGGCGGGCCCGCTCACCGATCTCCTCCTTCGGAAAACATCTGCTCGAATGCTCGATGAAAGGCTTCCAGAGCAGCCGGATCGAAGAGGACGAACCGGATCTCCCGCAGCGGCCCCTCCGGATGCGCCGTCAGGAAATCGCGCGCTGCCCGAAGCAAAATCTCCGCGCAGCGGGCGATGGGGAAGCCGAAGATCCCGGCGCTGATCGCCGGAAGAGCCAGACTCGCGAATCCCCGCTCGGCTGCGAGCGTGAAACTGGACCAGGCGGCCGCGCGCAATTGCTCTTCTTCTCCGGCTTCTCCCCCACGCCACACCGGACCGACGGCATGAATGACCGCTCGGCACGGCAAAGCTCCGGCGCCCGTAATAGCGGCGCTGCCTGTGGGTACGGGTCCATGCCGCCGCACCCACTCATCGCTCTCCTGCTGAATCACCTCTCCTCCCTTACGAAGGATCGCTGCCGCCACTCCCCCTCCGTGCGCCAGATGCGAATTCGCCGCGTTGACGATCGCATCCACGCGTTCCTCCGTGATGTCCCCGCGGACGAGTCGGATCTTCTGTCCCGAGCGGAAGACGTGTTCGGCTGTGACTTCGTTCATAGCGGCACTCCCGAGAGAGTCGTTTCCCTGATGATTTCCCGCCGCGCAGATCAGAACACGGGCTCGGCCAGCTTCTCCAACAACACGGCCGAAGCGCGCGCCACATCCTCATGCAGAGAATTCCCCTGCGCATCCATCGTGACGATAGCCGGCAGATCCTTCACCCGCAGATGCCACATCGCCTCCGGGATGCCGAACTCGAGCCAGTACACGCCGAGCACCTCCTCAATGCATCGCGCGTAGTATTGGGCCGCACCCCCGATGGCATTCAAATACACAGCTCCATGTTCCTTCAGCGCGGCGAGCGTTTTCGGCCCCATCCCCCCCTTGCCGATGATGGCGCGCACGCCGTAGCGACGAATGATCTCCCCCTGATAGGGCTCTTCGCGCATGCTCGTCGTCGGCCCCGCCGCCGTGATGCGCCAGCGTCCGTTCTCCTGAAGAGCGACCGGACCGCAGTGATAGAGGATCGCCCCGCGCAAGTCAACCGGAGGTTCATGCTTCATCAAATGCGCGTGCACGGCATCGCGCCCCGTGAAGACCTCGCCCTGCACGAGCACGACATCCCCAACCTTCAGTCGGCGCACGTCCTGCTCCGAGAGCGGAGACCGGAGCGAGATCTCTTTCCCCGTCATGGGCACCCCCTCAGGAGGAGCCAGTCGCTCCGGCCCTCCCTCTTGATACAACCACCGCACGATCTCTCCGGTGCGCGCGTCCAGCACGACGCCCAGCCGACGGAAGGCCCAGCAATCGTACGCGACCGAGACGAAGAAGCTCGCCGGCAGCCGATTCAGCGCCCCGATCTTACAGCCGATGAGCGTCACACGTCCGCCGAATCCCATCGCCCCGATGTTGAGCGTGTTGGCCGCTTTCAGGATGTACTCCTCCAGGCGCGCGAGTTCCGGATTAGGGTTCACATCGTCCAGAGGACGAAAGAGCTGTTGCTTCGCATACTGATAGCCCGAGGCGCGATCCCCCCCGATACAGACACCGACCGCTCCGGCGCTGCATCCTTGCCCCTGAGCCTGCCAGATGGCATGCAAGATGCACTTGCGCACGCCATCCAGATTCCGATCGGCGCGTCCCAGATGCGGCAGCTCGCAGGGAAGCGAATACTGCGCGTTCTGATTCTCACACCCTCCACCTTTGAGGATGAGCCGGACCTCGATCTCCTCGTCGTTCTCCCACTGTTCGAAATGAAGGATCGGCGTGCCCGGACCGAGATTGGTGCCGCTGTTTCGGCCCGTGAGCGAATCCACGGAGTTCGGACGCAGCTTCCCCTGCCGCGTGGCCTCGGCGATGGCTTCCCGAATCTCCCGCGCCAGGAGGATTTGGTTGACGCCGACGGGTACCTTGATCTCGAAAGTCGGCATCCCCGTGTCCTGACAGATCGGACCCTCGGCCTGACACGCCATATCCACGTTGGTCGCGATGATACTGAGCGCCTGAGCCGCTCGCGTCCCCGGCTCCTCCCGCTCCAGAGCCGCCGCAATCGCGCGCCGCACATCGGCGGGCAACGTCGTCGAAGTCTTCACAATGAGCTCCAGCATGCTCTGCCGAAATCTCTCCATCATGGCCTCCCCCTTCTTGAAGGACAATTCTAATCCCCACACGCCCGACTCACAAGAAGTCCTGAGGTGACGCGGCAGCGGAAACCCGTTTGAGAGCGACTCTCATTTCTTAAAGAGCCTGCGAAGCAGGCCATAGAAAATAGCCCGAGACGAAGCGCGAGCGGAACCTTGTTTGGGACCGAATCTCATTTCCGCAGAGAGCCCTCGAAGAGAGCGACAGAAAATAGCCTGGGGTGAAGCACGAGCGGAACCCCATGTGAGACCAAACCTCATTCCGCAGAGAGCCCGCTTTGGCAGGCGACAGAGGATAGCCTGGGGTGGAGCGAAGCGGAACCCCAGGAAACGGGATCCCCAATTATTCATCTCCGAGCCCGCCTGCGGCGGGCGGCACACCGGGTCAGAAGCCGAATGAATCGAAGGACGACGTTCGCACGTCCCCCGATGTGATGGCCTGGCGTTCATGAACGCTGGGTGACACCCCGATGTGTCGCCCCCTTCGGGGGCTTGTGGGGAAATTTTGGGCTCGCGGTTTCCTAGGGCTCACGCCCTAGGCTATTCTCTGTCGCCCCCTCCGGGGGCTTTCTGTGGAAAGACGTCGTTCCGTAAAAGGGCTGACGCCCCGGGCTACTTTCTGTCGCTCCCTTCGGGAGCTTTTTGTGGAAAATGTGTCGTTCCGCAAATGGGGCTCGCGTCCCAGGCTATTCTCTATTGCCTGTTCCATGGGCTCCATGCGGAAAATGTGCCGTTCGGCAAATGGGTTTGCGCCCCAGGTTATTTTCTCCCGTCCCCCTGCGCGGACTCCTTCTGTTGATGCGGACGCGGTTGCCCGCGCGAGTGTGTTTGTGCAGGAGGAAGAGGTGATACAATCCTCCCCTATGGAACGAGGGCGACAGGAGCATACTCTCGGAGGGCGCGCTGGGCTGGCCCAGAGGGGGCATGCGTGGCTCATGGCCCGGCTGAGCCCTTATGCCGATGCCTACTGGCGTTCGTACAAGCAAGCGCTTCTGTCCGGACTGCGCGGGCGCGTTTTGGAGATCGGACCGGGGACAGGACCGAACCTGCGCTATTATCCCCCGGAGGTCCGATGGATGGGCCTTGAGCCCAATCCGTACATGCATCGGTACGTGAGGAAGGAAGCCGAGCGCCTGGGCCGGGACATCGCGCTCGCGCTCGGGTATGCCGAACATCTGGACCTGGAAGATGAGAGCGTAGACGCCGTCGTCAGCACCTATGTCCTGTGCACCGTGTCCGATCCCGAACGCGCGCTTGGGGAGATTCAGCGCGTGCTCGTGCCGGGCGGGCGCTTCCTCTTCATCGAGCACATCGCGGCTCCGGCGAACACGCGCCTTCGCCGATGGCAGGAACGACTCAGCCCCCTGTGGAAGCGACTCGCCGACGGATGTCACCCGAATCGAGAGACGGATCGGCTCATTCGCGCGGCCGGATTCGCGCAGGTCACCTTGCAGTATCTTCATGCTCCTTTCCCCCTAGTCTCCCCTCATATCGTCGGCGTCGCCGTGAAGGGCTGCTCGGGCACGAGGTGAGTCGCGCCAGAGAGCGCGCGCGAATCGCAGCGTCCTACTCCCATCGCAACTCCTGCCGCGCCCGTCGGGCCAGATCCAGCGCTGTCTCCACGTCCTCGGCCAGGACTGTCAGATGTCCCATCTTACGGCGAGGACGCGCTTCCTTTTTCCCGTACAGATGCAGGCGCACGCGCGGATCCTGCAGAATGCGCTCGACGCCCCGCAACTGATGGCCGCGTCCATCCCCCAGCAGATTGACCATAACAGCCGGAGACCGCAGATGCGGGGATGCGATCGGCAATCCACAAATCGCGCGCACGTGGCTTTCGAATTGAGAGATCATGCAGGCATCGAGCGTATAATGCCCGGAATTATGCGGTCGGGGCGCGATCTCATTGACGAGCAAGCGATCCCCCTCGTACAAGAACATTTCAACGCAGTAGACGCCGACGATCTCCAGATGCTCGCCAATGGCCTTCACGATCTGACGCGCTTCTTCTTCGACTCGCGGGGCGACGTGCGCCGGAACGATGGATGTGTCCAGGATATTATCCACGTGCACGTTCTCAACAAGAGGATAGGTCACGACATTTCCCCGCACGTCCCGAACCCCAATCATGCTCACTTCCTTCACCCAAGGGACCCATTGCTCCCAGATCACCCGGGGCTCTTCGGAGGGAGCGCTTGCGGTCGGCAGACCGAGGCGGCGGAGTCCTTCTTCGGCCTCCCCCCACGTTCGGACGAGAATCTGCCCCTTGCCATCATATCCTCCGGAGATCGTCTTGAGCACAGCGGGGAATCCGACTTCGCGCGCCAGGCGCTCCCCTTCTTCGATCGAAGCGAGCGCTCGAAAAGCCGGCACATCAATGCCCAGATCGGCGACGAACGTCTTCTCGCGCAACCGATTCTGCGTGATAGCCAGCACAGTGCTGGAGGGATGCACGCGCCGGCCATCCTCTTCGAGCGCCCGGACAGAAGCGGCAGACACGTTCTCGAACTCATAGGTCACGACATCCGCCGCGCGGCCGAGCTTCAGAACGGCCTCCCGATCTTCGTACGGCGCGACGATCTGCTCATCGGCGACCTGACCGCAGGGAGAATCCGGTTCCGGATCCAGCGTGATCACCCGATATCCCAGGCGCCGAGCCTCGAGCGCGAGCATGCGCCCGAGCTGTCCCCCTCCGAGAACTCCAATCGTATGTCCTGGTCCCAAGAGCGTCATACTTCCTTCTCCTCCAGCTTCGTCTGCAGGACGGCATTCTTCATCGCCTCGACGTAGGCTGTGAGGCGTTCGGCGATCTCAGGATACTTCAGAGCCAGAATGCGCGCGGCGAGCAATCCGGCGTTTCGGGCATTCCCGATGGCGACCGTCGCCACGGGCACTCCGGCCGGCATCTGAACGATCGAAAGCAGGGAATCCAGCCCGCGAAGGGTCGTGGACTCGACGGGAACCCCGATGACGGGCAGAATTGTCTTGGCGGCTGTCATCCCCGGAAGATGCGCAGCTCCTCCCGCTCCGGCGATGATGACCTCCAGGCCGCGCTCCCGCGCTGTCTCGGCATACTCGAACATGAGATCCGGGGTCCGATGGGCTGAGACAACACGAACCTCATGCGCGATGCCCAGCTCCCGCAAAACCTCCGCCGCTCCTCGCATTGTCTCCCAATCCGATCGGCTCCCCATGATAATCCCCACCAGGGGGTTTTTGCCTTTTCCCTCCGCGCTCATATCCCTCCCCTCATGTGAGATCGGACAAGGCCCGAAGCCCTGCTGGACTCTTCATCTTACTCCACCTCTTCCCTCTTCGGGAAGTCTCGCGTATGATCTTGACCTGATGCTCGCGCTCAACGCCGTCTGGTTCATGCGATCCGACATCGGGGGTGCGGAGCTGGCGCGCGCGCTCGCGCGGCACTCCTGGCCTGCGGATGTCATCGCGCGGGGGTTGTATCTCTATCTCCCCGAAGAAGCGCGCGATTACGTCTATTGGGTGAGCACCGGACGTCTGAGGATCTCGCGCGTGGATGCCTCAGGTCAAGAGCATGCGATCGCCTTGCTGGGTCCAGGGGATCTGTTCGGCGAACTGCCGGAGGGGCCGCGAGAGCACGTGCTCCAAGCCGTTGAGGATCTCACGGTGAAGACGGTGGATCGCACGGCCCTGGAGGAACAGGGGACGCTTCCTGTGAGAGCCACTCTCCGGAGCGAAGGGGAACAGGTCGAGGTCGTTCTGCCGCTAGCCCACTTGCTCTATACAGCTCCTCGTCCCCGCCTGGCCCGCGTGCTTCGGCGGCTCGCCGAGGAATATGGCGTACCGGGTCTGGATAAACGGGTGATCGTCCCCCTGAAGCTGACCGCCCGCGTGTTGATCTCTCTGACAGGACTTTCGGAAGAAGCTGTGCGAGAAGCTTTGCACGCGTTACTCGCCGAGCGCATGATCGAGCTGGAGGGCGGGGAGCTGCATGTGCGCCGCCGGGAGGAACTGGAGCGGTTAGCCGAGAGCCGGGTATGAGGGAGAACTCTCTCGCAGCGCGAAGACGGCGTGGACGTCTCTTCCTGTGGAGCGCGTTGCTTCTGTGCGGGCTCTGGGCTTGCGCTCCACCGTTTCGCGCGCCCCTCTCGATTCGCATCCCTCCCGGGAGTCCGCGCGGAGATGTCCAGACCGAAGAACTCTCCCTGCGCGTGGCCCTGCTCAGCGACGAGGATTGGCAACTGGAATTCTTCCGGGCGAATCTGCTGCTGGCCGGAGTGCTCTCTCTGCATCTGGAGATGACCAATCGCAGTTCCCGGGCGATCGAGCTGCGGCGCGCACGCATCGAGGTTCAGGATGAGAAGGGTGTGCGCCTTGCTGTGCGCACGCCCCAACAGGCCCTTCGCCAACTCTTCCAGTATTACAAGGTGACGACCTATCGGATCGCCTCGCGCCAGGAGCTGGAGAGACGATTCGCCGAGATCGCTTTCTCCTTCACGACGGCGCTCGCTCCTGGAGAGACGCGGCGCGGCCTGCTCTTTCTCGCTCTTCCCGGAGAAGGCGGCCCGCGCGAGCCTCCGGCGCGCCTCACGGTGACCGTGACGGGCTTACGACAGGCACGTGCCCCTCTCTCCCTGACCGTGCACGTCTCTCGCTCCTGAGTCCGAGGGACATCCGCCTTACCTCTCGCGCCGATGCTCCTCCATCAGGCGGATGAACTCATCGAAGAGGTAGAGAGCATCATGCGGACCCGGAGAGGCCTCCGGGTGATACTGCACGGAGAAGATGGGATGCTCGCGATGGCGCATGCCTTCGAGCGTCCCATCGTTGAGATTGATATGCGTCGGCTCGACCTCCGGGGGTAACGTCTCGGCCGCGACAGCAAATCCGTGATTGTGCGCCGTGATCTCGACGCGCCCCGTCCGCAGGTTCTTCACCGGCTGGTTCCCCCCTCGATGGCCGAACTTCAGTTTGTACGTGCGCCCGCCGAACGCCAGCCCCAGCAGTTGATGTCCCAGGCAAATGCCGAAGATGGGAACGCGCCCGATCAAACGCTGGATATTCTTCACCACGGCCGTGAGCGGCTCCGGATCTCCGGGCCCATTGGAGAGAAAGACGCCGTCGGGTTTCAAAGCGAGCACCTCTTCCGCCGGCGTATGCGCGGGCACGACCGTCACCCAGCATCCCCGCGCGGCCAACTGTCGCAGGATATTGAACTTGACGCCGAAATCGTACGCCACGACATGGAAACGAACCGGCTCCCGGGAGGAATCGTTCGCCGGGTCCAGGCGGGCAGCCCACTCATTCCACACATAGGGATGCTCGCAGGTCACCTGACTGGCCAGATCCCGCCCGAGCATGGAGGGAGCGGCGCGCGCCCGCTGCACGGCTTCCTCGGCATCCCGCGTGCGCGTCGAAAGGCAGGCGCGCATCGCGCCGCGCTCTCGAATATGCCGGACCAGGGATCGTGTGTCGATCTCGGCGATGCCCACAATGCCATAATTCTTCAGATAATCGTCCAGACTCGCTTCGGCGCGCCAGTTGCTGAAGCTGCGCGAATACTCGCGCACGACGAATCCCTCGACAAACGGACGTCGCGACTCGATATCCGCCCGATTGACGCCGTAGTTCCCAATATGCGGATACGTCATGACGACGATCTGCCCGGCATAGGAGGGATCCGTCAGAATCTCCTGATACCCCGTCATCGAGGTGTTGAAGACGATCTCTCCGGTGCACTCCCCTTCCGCACCGAAAGCTTCTCCGCGATAGACCGTTCCATCCTCAAGCGCCAAAATAGCCTCCATACACTACCTCCCTGAGCGAAGACTTCACCGCGCCGCCGCTCACCGTCCCCACGCCGATCCTCCACCGGCGATAGAGCCCTCGGCCATCCCCGGCAGGACATCTTCCCCCGGAGACGGCTGCCCTCCCTTCGGCGAGATCCTTTCCCTGTGCGACTCCGCAAGGGTCAGTCGGCTCTCGTAGATCATGGTGAAGACGAGAGCCCGAAGAACCGCCCCTCCCACCTCCGACCAGCCGATCGGATGGACCAGACTCCTCCCCGAAGCCCGGAGAAATCGCCTCACGCCAGACATGCCGGATCACCGCAACCGGCCCATATTGCTGAGCGGCCAGTAGCGAAAAACAGCCTTCCCATAGATGTACTTCTCCGGCACAAGCCCCCACTGCCGACTGTCATTGCTGGAATCGCGGTTGTCGCCCATGACGAAATAGTAATGCTCGCGCACATACACAGGCGCCATGTTCTCCTCGCGCGCGTGGAGGTTCCGATCCAGATAGGGTTCCGGAAGTGGTTCTCCATTGATGTAGACGACTCCCCGACGGATCGCGATCGTCTCTCCGGGCAGTCCGATGACCCGCTTGATGAACGACTTGGAAGGATCATTCGGATACCAGAAGACGACGATGTCTCCGCGCCGAATCGGCTCGAACTTGTAGATGAATTTGTTCACGAAGATGCGCTCTCCATCATGCAGGTGCGGCAGCATGCTCGTGCCTTCGACCCGAACAGGCTGGATGATAAAAGCGACGATCAAAACAGCCAAAAGCACAATCAGGGCGAGATCGCGCAGGAAGGCGCGAATCTCACGCGCCAGAGTCAGGAAGTCTCTCTGGGGCATCGCGACTCTTTCGACGGATGCCCTCTCGGAGGACATGTATCCCGACGCGCGCAAGACCTGATCGGCCTCTTCAAGAGGAGGAGGCTTCGTTCCATCCCCGGAGGGCGCGGCCGCTCTGAGCTGGGATGGAACATCTGGAGATCCGGGAAGAGGGTGGAATCCCTCACCCTTCGCCTCGCTCTGACTCCCTCTCGAACTCATGAGCAATAAAGGTTATGGGCCATCGCCTCCGTTTGTCAATTCTTCCGCATCAAGCGGGTCGGACGATTGACTTTCTCGAAAAGTTCTGACACCTTTTTTGCCTTTTGCGATGGCGCCCGGGGCGCCATCACTATCTCAAACGCACAGGAGGGGATCGTCATGGCGCGAACAGCCGCCAAGCCGATTCGGCTCATCTGTCCCAAGTGTTTCGCCGCGTTCACTGTCGTCGCGTATCTCTCCAAAGGCGTGGACAAAGAGGCCTACTATCGGCAGCGGGCAGCCGAACACGACTGCTCAGCCAATGGGAAGAAACAGGACACGGGATTCAAAGATCCGCTGAAGGCCTCCAAGGAACGCGCGCGAGGCCGTTGACCTCTCCCCGACAGCCTGCTGGGAGCACCGGCCGCGAAGCTACACGCGGAGGGAGGGGGTGTCTTTTCCTCAGGATTAGGGCAGGCCGATCGTAAAGAGCTGCCGCCCCGCCGCATTGACGATCGAGATCTCCGCGCGCGGCTCTCCGGCCTGCCAAAACACGCGCACCAGGGCATAGGTGTAGATTCCGGCGGCCGTGAATTTGACCTCGGGCCGACGTCCGACAAGCGAGATCGGCGAAGGCAATTGCGCGATCGGCCCCGCAATGATCTCCGTGACGCCTTCGACATGCTGCAGCACAGCGGCATAATGAACATCGGCCGCCAGAAAGATCACGTTCGAGATCTGACGCGCCCTGATGAACTCCAGAAGCTCCTGGCGCTCGGTCCGATACCCCTCCCAAGAATCGCGCGTGTGATATTTCAAGGGGACAGTCGTGGCGATGAATTTGAAATCCGCCTCAGAAGCGAGCAGCGCTCTTTTGAGCCACTCCTTCTGCTGCGCTCCGAGCATGGTCTTCGTCGCCCCATCCTTCTCCGATTGCGGGCTGCGGTACTGGCGACAATCCAGCAGAAACAGCTCCGCAGCTCGCCCCCACCGAAACGAGCGGTAGAGTCGGGAAGGCTCCTCCGAATCCTCGCGAATCGGCCAGTATTCCAGGAAAGCCTGACGCGCCACGGGCAGGCGCGGATGTGTGCGGTTGGCATTGTTGGCGATCTCATGATCATCCCAGGTGACGTAAAACGACGTCTCCTGGGTCAAGCGCTCAAACGCCGCATCCTGGCGATTCCCCCGGTATTTCGCGCGATACTGATCGAGCGCGCGCGCCACCGGGCCCGGACCTTGATCCGCATAGATCGTATCCCCCAGAAAGAGGAAGAAATCGGGATGCTCGGCGCGCACGGCCTCCAGAAGGCGGAACGGCTGATACGACTGACCGGCATCGCCGCTATAGGCGAACACAAGCGGCTCCCACTCCCCTTGAGCCGGCGCCGTGCGAAAGCGCGCGATCGGGCTGACTGTCGCGCGCGATGCATCCACAGGATCGCGCACGTGGACGCGATAGACATAGCGCGTCCCGGGAACCAATCCCTCCAGCCGCACCTTCGCCGTGAAATCTCGATCTGCCGAAAGGTCCACGGGGTCGGTGAAGCGCACCTCAGGAAGCTCCGCTTCCGCCCCATACTCCACCTGCAGGATTGCCTCCCGATCCGCTCGCGCCCAAATGAAGGCGCTCTCCTCGGTCACATCCCCCACAACGGGATGCGAGGTCAGAAGAGGCGCTGAAACGCTCTGCTTTTCAGAAGAAGGGGCGAAATCCCGCCCGAGGAACACGAGAAAAAAAGCCAGAGAGAAGCAGCATCTGCCACGTCGGAGATTTCGCATAGAAGATCACCTCGTGAGAGCCCAGTATTCGGTTCGCGTTGAACTCTTGCCCGATCGCATCGAAATGTGTTATATCCATGCGGCGGTACAAAACGCTTCATTGTGCCACAGGACGCACAGGAGGTAAAGGATGCGCGGAAGATCGCTTCTTCTGAGCGGGATTCTCAGCGCCCTGGGATTGGGGCTCGTCTTCGGTCCTGTGAACGGATTGGCTCTCTCTCAAAAAGCTCGCAAACCGGCGGCGAAAAAAGAGAGCACGAAAACACAAGCGATAGGCGGAGGGACGGCCCAAGCCGGTAAGGCGACGGCGCAAGCGAGCACGACGGCGGCTCAGGCGACGGCGAAGGCCAGCACGACCAGTGCCCGCGCGACAGCGGAGGCAAGTACGACCGCTGCCCAGGCGACGGCCACAGGAGCCACCAAGGCTGGAAAAGGCGCGGCCACCGGAGCGAAGGGCGCCGGGAAAGCGGCGGGAAAAGCGGGCAAATCCGTCGGAAAAGCTTTCAAACGCATCTTCTGACGAGCGGGCTGTGCTTGACACATCGGGATGACATCCGATATACCTTAGCGATGGTGGGCCGGTAGCTCAGTTGGGAGAGCGCCAGAATCGCACTCTGGAGGTCGGGAGTTCGAATCTCCTCCGGTCCACCAGATTTTTCGCCCCGGGCATATCCTCCGTGAGAAAGGTCGGGATCCCACGCTCTCAGATGCGGCGAATCGGAGGGGATTGAGCGCGAAGCAAGGCTTCGACCTCGGCGCGCGTGGGCATGGAAGGCTGCGCTCCCTCTTTGGTGACGGCAATTGCTCCGCAGGCGTTGGCGAATTTCACCGCCGAGAGCAGATCCATCCCTTCGCTCAGGGCGACGGCCAGACCACCGGTGAAGGCATCTCCCGCCGCCGTGCAATCCACAGCCTTCACCTCAAAAGGCGCCACATGAAAGGTCCCCGCCTTGGTGGCGACCACGGCCCCTTCCCCTCCCAGCGTGATGATGACGCATCCGATGCCTCGTTGAAGCAACGCCTGGGCCGCCTCTCGCGCGCTCGCCACATCCCGGATCTTCACTTGGCTCAACTCCGAAGCCTCATGCCGATTGGGAGTGATCACCTCGGCGCGCCGTAAGATCTCCTCTCTCACGGGGCGAGCAGGAGCCGGATTCAGAATCACGCGCAGACCGCGCTCCCAGGCCGCCGAGATGACCGCTTCCACAATCTCCAGCGGGATCTCCAGTTGCACGATCACCGTCGTCTGGGGATGACACGTGGGAAAGAGGTTGGAGAAATACGCAGGGCCTCGCGTCGTCCACTGGCGATTGGCTCCCGGAGATGTCGCAATGGCGTTCTCCCCCGATTCATCCACCATGATCAGAGCGACGCCCGTATGCACATCGGGCAACCACTCGACGAGCGAGACGTTCACGCCTCCGCTGGCCAGGTTCTTGACGACCATCGCGCCGAAATCATCCGTCCCCACGTTCCCGATGAGCCGCACTTTCCCTCCCAGGCGAGCGACGGCGAGCGCTTGATTCGCCCCCTTTCCTCCCCCGAAGACCTTGAAGTTGTATCCGGAGACGGTCTCCCCAGGCCGCGGAAGCCGCGGCACGCGAATGACGAGATCGGCATTAATGCTCCCGACGACGATGATGTCCGCAGCCGCCGGCATAAGATCTCTCCCAACAAGCCTTGATTCTACCCCACTGCTCCGCCTCATGGGAACCTGGCGCCGAAGGTGCGCGCCGCCTCTTCCGGGATCGCGCCCCATGGGGCGACGGGAAGGAGCGAGAAGACTTGGCGGGCGGTCGGATCCTGAGTTACCATTGGCCAGCACATCACGGGAGAGAATCACAAGATCACGGCGCGAGAAGAGACGATGGATGTCCTGAGGATCGTCGCAGCCATTCAAGGGATCTATGGCGTGATGAATCTGCTCAGCGGGATCTTCGCCGATGCCTATGGCCTCCCCGTGAAGCTGCAACTGGGATTCGCAGGCGTGGGCTTCGGACAACTGGCCTCAGCCGTGGGCCTCTGGCGCGCGCGAAAGTGGGGGGCTGTCGTGGCTCTGCTGGCCCTTGTGGCCGTGAGCGGACTGGCCCTCTACACCGACATCACCCTCTCCGGGAGAGGCAACGTGCGGCTCACCGATCACCTCATCCGCGCAGGAATCGGCGTGGGCATTGCGGCTCTCATCCTTCGGGGGTGGAGACGGCTGGCTTAAGCCGCGCGCTCTGGGCTAGGATTACAAAGCGAAGTCCCAGGCGAGGGGGAAAACGATGACGCATGTCTACGTGAGCGAGATCGCCCACTATGTGGGCCAAGAAGTCACGGTGAAGGGATGGCTCTACAATAAGCGTTCCAGCGGCAAGATCATGTTCCCGCAAATTCGAGACGGTTCGGGGATCATCCAGGGCGTCGTCCTCAAGACCCATGTTCCCGAGCACGTCTGGGAAGCGCTGGATCATCTGCCGCAGGAATCCTCGCTGATCGTGCGCGGTCGGGTGCGAGAAGAGCCCCGCGCTCCCGGAGGGTATGAGCTGGAGATCCAGGATGTGCAGATCGTGAGCGTCGCCGAGCCCTATCCTCTGGGGAAGAAGGATCACGGGATCGAATTCTTGCTCGATCATCGGCATCTCTGGCTGCGCTCGCGCCGACCGCATGCCGTCTTGAAGATTCGACACGAGGTGGTGCGCGCGATTCGCGAGTTTCTGGACTCGAACGGCTTCATTCTTTGCGACGCGCCAATCCTCACGCCGGCCGCCTGCGAGGGCACGACGACGCTCTTCGAAGTGGATTACTTCGGGGACGAGAAGGCTTATCTCACGCAATCGGGTCAGCTCTATGTTGAGGCGGCCTGCATGGCTTTCGGGAAGGTCTACTGCTTCGGCCCCACTTTTCGGGCCGAGCGTTCCAAGACGCGGCGCCACCTGACGGAGTTCTGGATGGTCGAGCCCGAGGTCGCCTACGCCACGCTGGAGGACATCATGGAGCTGGCCGAACAGATGGTCAGTTTCGTCGTCGAGCGCGTGCTCGAGCGGCAACGGGCGGAGCTGGAGGTCCTGCAGCGCGATATCACCAGGCTGGAGGGAGTGCGTCCCCCCTTCCCGCGCCTCTCTTATGAAGAAGCCGTCCGCCTCCTTCAGGAAGGCGGTTTCGAGTTCCCCTGGGGGGAAGACTTCGGCGCGCCGCATGAGACGTATCTCTCCGAACATTTCGACAAGCCCGTGATGATTCACCGGTATCCGGCGGCGGTGAAGGCCTTCTACATGGAGCCGGATCCGGAGCGTCCGGAGCTGGCCCTGTGCGTGGACATGCTCGCTCCGGAAGGGTACGGGGAGATCATCGGTGGGGGACAGCGGATCGCGTCGCTCGAATTGCTGCAGCAACGTATTCGCGAGCACAACCTGCCGGAAGAGGCTTTCGATTGGTACCTCGATCTCCGGCGATATGGTTCGGTTCCCCACTCGGGATTCGGGCTGGGGATCGAGCGCACGGTGGCCTGGATTTGCGGCCTGGAACATGTGCGCGAAGCCATTCCCTTCCCGCGCACGCTCTATCGCTTGAAGCCCTGAAGGAGCACAGCATGAGTCGTCCGGTCATCTCCATCTTCGGAGGATCGCGGTGCTCGCCGGAAGCCCCGGAATATCGCGAGGCGGAACGCCTGGGCCGACAGCTCGCCCAAGCCGGCTATATCGTGTGCACCGGAGGATACGCCGGCATCATGGAAGCGGCCAATCGAGGAGCGCGGCTGGCCGGAGGAGAATCCTGGGGCGTCACGGTCGAGATCTTCCCCGATCCTCCCAATCCCTACCTCTCGCGCGAGATTCGCGCGCGCGATCTGCTGGAGCGGCTACAGATCGTCCGCGAACTGGCCCAGGGATTCATCGCCCTGCGCGGTAGCATCGGGACGCTCGCCGAAGTCGCTCTTTTCTGGAACCTGGCCGTTCTGGATCGCGCGCCCAAACCCTTGATCCTGCTCGGCACATGCTGGGATCCGATCCTGAGGGACCTGCAGGAACATTTGGCCTTCCGTCCCGAGGATCTTGCGGTTCTCATCTTCGCCGACTCGGCCGAGGACGCGGTGCGAGAGATCCGCCGTCGCATACCTCCGGAGGAATGAACGCGCGCGATGAGCTTCGGAGAGTCCAGGAGCAAAGCAATGGAGCGTGGGCTTTCTTCCCCCGAGCTGTGGGAGGGATCTCCCGGAGCGGCTTTCAGCACATGGTGGTTGCGCTTTCTGGAGATGGCCGATGTGCGCCCGGGAGCGCGCGTTCTGGACATCGCCGGGAGGACAGCCGGGATGGCCCTGCCGCTTCTGAGGCTGGTCGAGCCGGGAGGGAAGATCGTCTCCCTCAGCTTCACCGAGGAGCAGATGGAGCGCTGGCGTGCCGAAGCGCGACGCTTCGGCCTGGCTGTGGAAAGCCGCATCGAATGGCGCGTGGCCACAACCCCGCGCCTGCCGTTCGAAGACGGGCAGTTCGACGTGATCAGTTGCTCCTCGGGCGTGCGCTTTCTGAACATCCCGCACTTTGTGCGCGAAGCCTATCGCGTTCTGGCAGCACGAGGCCGCCTCATTATGAGCGAACGCTTGCTGCAGGGGACAACAGCGGACTCCTTCTTTGTGAAAATCCGAGGGATCCTCTACCGCTATCTCCGTCGGGATGCGGAAGAAGCGCAAGCGACCTTCTACACGGCCGACCAGTTGGCCGAGCTGTTGCGCGCCGCCGGGTTCGCTCAGATCTTCATCCGCGGTCTGGAACGTCCGCGCCTGGGATGGCTGCCCGTCCTCTCGCTTGTGCGCGCCTGGAAAGGAGCTGGATGAGGAAGCGACCGATCAAGATTCTGGGTGTACCGATGGACCTGGGAGCCGATCGTCGCGGGGTGGACATGGGTCCTTCGGCCCTGCGCATCGCGGGGTTGCAGCATCGCCTGGTGCAACTGGGTTACGCCGTCGAGGACGTGGGGAACATCCCCGTCAATATCCCCGAAGTCTTGCGCATCACCAACCCGCGCGCGAAATACGTCGCCGAAGTCGCTGAGGTCAATCGGCGACTGGCCGATCGCATCGAGCAGATCCTCGCCGAGGGAGCGATCCCCCTTGTGCTCGGAGGCGATCAGTCGGTCTCCATTGGGACGATCGCCGGAGTTGCCGCGTACTACCGGCAGCGCGGGGAGAAGATCGGCCTCCTCTGGTTCGATGCCCATGCCGACATGAACACGCCCGAGACGACCCCTTCAGGTAACATTCACGGCATGCCCTACGCCGTATCGCTCGGACTGGGCTTGCCGGAGCTGACCGACCTGAAGGGATTCCGCCCCAAACTCGATCCGCAGCACTGCGTCCTCATCGGCGTGCGCGACGTGGATCCTCTGGAGCGAGAGAACGTCCGCCAAAGCGGCATCACCGTCTTCACCATGCGCGAACTGGACGAGCTGGGCATGCGCGCCGTCATGGAGCGGGCGATCGAAATCGCGTCGCGCGGCACGGCGGGATTTCACGTCAGCCTCGATATGGACTTCTTCGATCCCTCTTATGCGCCGGGCGTGGGGACTCCGGTGCCCGGCGGAGCGACCTATCGCGAGGGGCATCTGGCTATGGAGCTGATCGCCGATTCGCAACGGCTCCTCTCGCTGGAGATCGTCGAAGTCAACCCCGTTCTTGACGTCCGAAACCATACGGCGGAATTCGCTGTCGAGCTGGCCCTCTCCGCTTTCGGGAAACGCATCCTGTAGGTCTCCCCTCTTCTCGGAATGGTTTCCGGGGGGAGGCAACGCGCCCGAATCATGTATACTTCTCACCTGGGCAGCAGGAGGAGACCATGACGAAGCTGCGCGTCGCTGTGATCTTCGGGGGTCGCTCGGGAGAGCATGAGGTCTCCCTGCGCTCGGCCGCCTCCATCATTCGAGCGCTGGACAAGAGCAAGTACGAGATCATCCCCATCGCCATCACGAAAGAGGGCCGATGGCTCTCCCCGGTAGACTCGACAAAGCTCCTCCCTCAAGAGGTTCTGGGCGACCTCACGCAACCGGTCGCTCTTTTGCCCGATCCGACGCTGGCCGCCCTGATGCGCTTCGACGGCCACTGGCGGGCGATTCATCGGGAGAAAGTGGATGTCTTCTTCCCCGTCTTGCATGGCCCCTACGGGGAGGACGGGACCATTCAAGGCCTCTTCGAGATGGCCAACGTCCCCTATGTCGGATGCGGCGTGCTCGCCTCGGCTCTGGGCATGGATAAGGACATCATGAAACGGCTCTTCCGCGCGGCCGGACTTCCGGTCGTTCGCTTCATCGCCTTCCGGCGCACGGAGTGGGAACGCTCGCCCCGCTCCATCGCGCGACGCGCGCTTCAAGAGATCGGCTTGCCCTGCTTCGTGAAACCGGCCAGCCTCGGCTCCTCGGTCGGCATCTCGAAGGTCAAAAAGCGCAGCCAACTGGATGAGGCCATCGCCCTGGCCGCCAAGTACGACGTGAAGATCATGATCGAAGAGGCCATCACCGGCCGCGAGATCGAAGTCAGCGTCCTCGGCAACGAGGATCCGATCGCCAGTCTGCCCGGCGAGATCATCCCCGGAGCTGAGTTCTACGATTACGCCGATAAGTATCTCAACGACGCCGCCCAGCTTCTTGTCCCGGCCCCTCTCCCCAAACGGCTCGTGCGGCGATTCCAGCGTCTGGCCATCCGCGCGTTTCAGACGATCGAAGGCTCCGGCCTGGCTCGTGTGGACTTCTTCCTGGAGCGCGGCACCAACCGAATCCTCATCAACGAGATCAACACCATGCCCGGCTTCACCGAGATCAGCATGTATCCGAAACTCTGGGAAGCCAGCGGCCTCCCCTACAGCCAGCTCCTGGACCGACTCATCGAGCTGGCCCTCCAGCGCTATCACGAAAAATCCCGCTCCAGGACAAGCTATGAAGAGCTGCCTCAGCTTGTGAAGCGGTGACCTCGGGAAACAAGCGTTTCACGCGCGAAACGGTTCGCTTCGCTCCTTCTTTTCCGACCGCGCGCAAAAACCGACGAATTCACCGGCATCGTCTCCCCAGAACCGCACTTCTTCCCCCGGCACGCCAGTTGCTCTCTGGCGAAAGGGGAGATGCGGTCTATGAGACATCGTCATGTGGTCCTGGGCGCGATCGCGATGCTCGCGCTACTCTTTCCTCCGTCCGGAAGATCTCAGTCCTCGACCGAATACGTCGCCGCCCAGTTCACCTCGCGGTGCCCCACATGCTGGCCGGGCTGGACCGAGCTTTTCAAACCCGTGCGGGGAGTCGGCCCTCGCACCCAGAACGGATTGGCCTTTCTCTTCATCAACGGCAGCCTCGATGATCCCCAGCTCAATCAGTCGCACCTGCACTTCTCTCTCCTCGAAGGCCCAATCCGCGAAGTCCTGGCCGAATTCAGCTTCAATAACGCGACCATCGGAGGCCGACTCGTCCTCACCAATGGGAACTTCTTCTGTCTCTCACCTTCCTTTGTGACGGCTTTCGTCACCGAAGAGCTGTTCATCCTCACGCTCCGCGACGAAGGGGAGACATGGTACGGTGCCTTCCTGGGCGATCTCGCCCTTTTGGACCCTCAGTTTGCTCCCGCGCCCGAAAGGGCTGATCCATATACGAGCGTCGGGCTGCTGGAGAAGACGCCCGAGGGTTTCATCGTGCATGCTCTGGCCGTGATCCCACAGGTCACCCGGTTCTCCCCAATCACGGTGCGCCTGCTGCTGGAGGATACAGCGGACGCGAGCATCTTGCGCGCCACGTTTCAGCTCGCCGGAAGGAAAACGATCGAAGTGCGGAGCGAACTGGACCCTACGGAGTTACGCTCTGACGGAAAAGCGGGTGTCCTGTACATGGTCGGCAATGGCTCCCCCTGCACGAGCCTCACCCAACGGGAGATCGCCCTGCGCTCGTTTCGGGTGCGATGACCTCTCAACGACTCATGTCGGCAAGAGGATCCGACTCAAGACAAGAGGCTCCCAGCAAAAATCAGCTTGACTTTTCCAAAAATCCTTCTTACTCTGTCCGGGGTCGCTTCGCGCAGAAGCGGAACGACATCGAAGCGGATGCGCATGCGGGACAAGGAGGCTCAGAGTGGTTTCTTCTCCTCTCGGGAAAGATCTCGGCCGAAAATACGGCGTTTATCCGGCAAAAGTCGGCCACAGGACCGATTGTCTGCTCCTTTCAGGTGGGTATGCTCTTTGCGGGTGCACATGTGGAGGTCGGTATGCGCGGTACGAGGCGAAGGCAGATGCGGCGACTCACGGTTGTAGGGGTGGTCCTCTGGGGATTCCTCCCCTTCGGGCTTCCGGCCCAGACCCCAGTCCACAGGGAACGTTTCGCCACCTCGTGCAAGACCTGCTGGCCGAACTGGATCGAGCTGGCTCGCCCGCTTTATGGCGTGGGGCCGAGCACGCAAAACGGGCGCGGCCTCATCTTCATCAACGGCTTCGATCCTGATCCGGAAGGCAACCGACAACACCTGCGCTGGAGCCGCCCGAACGCGGAGGCCATCAGCCAGGTCACCGCTTCTTTCCAGTTCAATAACGCGGCCATCGGCGGCAAGCTCCCGCTGCTCACCGGCGGCTTCATTTGCATGAAAGAGACCAATGTTCACACCGTCGTGGCCAATGAGCTTCTGATCCTCACTCTCGGGGACCAGGACGATACCTGGTGCGGCGCCTTCCTGGGCGATCTCACGGCTCTGGACCCAACCTTCGCGCCTGAGGTCGAGACGCCACAGCCTCAGGCCTACGCGACGTTCGGTCTTTTGCAGAAGTCGGATTCGGGCCTGGAGCTCTTAGCTCTTCGGATCATTCCTCCTCTTCAGCGTTTCACGCCCATCGCCTTGAGCCTCACCTTCATTCCCGAAGATGCAGAAGCGCAAGCTCCCGTCCTTCAGGCCCATATCACTTTACCCACGGGTGCCACCTACCGTGTCCGCAGCCCGGTGGATGCCGCGCGCCTTTCCGAAGACAGGTCTATCGGCATCCTCTATCAGGTCAGTCCAGCCCCCCCTTGCACTTCTTTCCTGCAGCGCGAGGTTCTTTTCCGGGAAATCCAGGTTCGATAGCGCTTCTGTCCGGCCTTTGAAAAAAGAGGGCGATCCATCGGGATCGCCCTCACTCTACTGCAAGCCTCACCGGGTCACATGGCCAGACGAAGCTTCAAGGGAAGAAGCGACCCGGCCTTTCCCTCATCAGCGTTTCAGCATGAAAGTCCCATCGCCAGCTCCCAGCAAAGTGACCAATTGTCCAAGCGGAGATCCCACGACGACAAGATCCAGATGCCCATCTCCGTTGAAGTCTCCGACGGTGAGCGAGCTGGGGCTGGCCAGCGCCCGCACGCTCTGTCCTCGGCGAGGCCGGATCTGTCCATCCATCTGAATCAGCGAAATGTTCCCCGAGGTGAAGTTCGCCACGGCAATGCCCGTTTCCTTCGGAGCGAACTCGCCCGTCACGAGATCTATAGGCCCCTCTCCGACGTCAATGTCCGTGCGACGGAAAGCCAGCGCCTCCGACCCGGAGAGCAGAAGCGAAATCACACCCGCGGTGAAGTTCGCCGTGATGACGTCCGGCCGCCCGTCTCGATTCGCATCGGCCACAGCCAGAGCCACAGGCCCTTCTCTCACCTCAAAGCGCCGCACTTCCCGGAACCGCCCTTGCCCGTCGCCCCGAAGCAGCGAGACCTCACTGGAGAGCAAGTGGGCGACAGCCAGGTCCAGAATCCCATCCAGATCGAAGTCGGCCGCGACGATCGCGCTCGGCCCACTGGCACTCATCCCAGGGCCCCAGACAGCAACTTCGAAGGACTCCAGGAACCGGCCATCCCCGCGCCCCAAAAGGACCACGACATTGTTCGAGGTGAGGTGAGCCACCGCCACATCCGGACGACCATCTCGATTGAAATCGCCGACCGCCAACGCCGACGGACCGATCCCTTGCATCAGAGGAATCGTGCGAATTGCGAACGTCCCATCCCCATTCCCCAGACCTATCGTCAGCGTATGCGAGAGGTGATTGGCTGTCACCCAATCGGTCTTGCCATCCCCGTTGAAGTCACTGATCTGCAGGTCAATAGGTCCCTCGCCCGTCGAATATGTCCGAAAGCGCTGGAACGTCCCATCTCCCCGACTGAGGTACACCACGACTCGGTCGCTCGCGAAATCAGCGATCAGAAGCCCCTGGTTAATGTTCTGTGCCATCTCCTCGCCATACTGAGCCGATGCCGCTGTCCCCAACGTGAAGGGCACGGCAGCGACCGTGACACGTCCCGGACAGGTCCCGTCGGGAGTGGTCGGACACAGGTCGCACGCGTCCCCAACGCCATCCCCATCCTGATCCACCTGACTCGCATTCGCCACAGTGGGGCAGTTATCGCAGGCTGTGCGCACCAGATCCTGATCCGGATCTGGGAAGGGACACTGGACGCTTGTACCTGTGCATTGCTCCAGCACAGGACAGCCATCGCCCGGATCGCAAGGCGTCCCCTGCGGCTGGAACCCATCGCTTGGACACTGTGCGTCTGTCCCCGTGCAAACCTCGGCTACATCGCACGGCCCCGCCGCCTGACGACAAACCGCATCTGCGTTCCTCGGCGGGTGCGTACATTGCCCATTTTGGCAAACATCAATGGTACACACGTTGCCGTCGTCCGTACAAGACGTTCCGTTCTGCTTGTAGTTCGGCTGACACACCCCGTTTCCATTGCACGTATCCGGATTATCGCAATCCGTATTCGCAGAGCTGCCGCAGGAGGCGCCAGACGGCTTGTTGCTGAACTGAGTCTGTGATTGGGCTGGATCGCAGAACTGGCAGTCGTTGTTCGGATTATTGGCTCCACTACTGTAACACGTGCCATTGATCAGGCAGTTCCCTGACTGAATCGGATGCGTGCATTGGCCACCGCTACAAATATCATTCGTGCACGTTTTCCCATCATCAGAGCAGGCAGTGCCGTCTGGCTTATTCGTAAGACCGCACGTGGCGCCACCGCCTTGCGTCGAGACACAAACGGCCGACTGGCACTCCGGTGGTGGCGGACAGTTGGTTTGAGGGTTCACGCACTCGTCCTGGCATGTCGCACTGCAGCCGTCACCGTTTGTCTGATTTCCGTCATCACACCCCTCCCCCGACTCAATGATCCTGTTGCCGCACACAGGTCCAGCAGGTCCACCATCCTCGCAGGAGATCGTCACATTCTGTACTACACTCTCTATACCAAACCGAGAGTCATTAGGATCGTTATCAGAAGTATCCGTCCCATTTCCACCGAACAGCTCATCACTTCCGTCACCACCTCTGAGCGTGTCGTTTCCTCCTTGGCCAGAGAGCGCATCGCCGCCCGGTCCACCGGAGAGCTCATCATTACCATCATCCTGGTCATCATTATCATTAGGCCCCCCATCGCCCCAGAGGCGATCTTGTCCCGCCCCTCCAACAAGACAATCATTTCCCGCCCCACCCATAAGATCATCTTGTCCACCTTCTCCGAAAAGCGTGTCATCGCCTTCGTCCCCAGAGATCCGGTCGTTGCCACCACCTCCGTAGATCACATCATCACCCGAGCCCCCGTCAATGTCATCATTGCCTACACTCCCACTGGGATCCCCAGAGATAGTGTCATTGCCGTCGCCTCCAGAGATCCGGTCGTTGCCACCACCTCCGTCGATCTCATCGTTACCCGAGCCCCCATAGAGATTGTCATTATTTCCGCCCCCGTCAATAGTATCATTGCCATTATCTCCCCAGATATCATCGTTGTCTCCTCCTCCAGTGATCTTGTCGTCGCCATCGCCTCCATGGATCCTATTGTGGCCGCCTCCCCCAAAGATTTCGTCGTTGCCTGAGCCTCCGATGATCTCGTCGTTGCCGCCGCGTCCATCAATTGTCAAATTTGCCGTTGAGCCAGAGCAATCGATCGTATCGCTGCCATCAGTACCTGTAATCGCACTCCCGGAAATGGAAACCCCGGAGCTCACAGTACAGGACACCTGTGGGGTCAAGGCTACTACTTTCCAGCCCAGGCTTCTCTCGCCTCCCCCCAAGAACATCCAGGCGGCGGTGCCAAGCACTGAAACGCTGAGCACCCGGCGCCAGATCTTCCAATCTCCCTTCTGAGGAAGGCCTCGATCGAACCACCTTCTGCACTCTAGCTCTATGCCATGGAGCGCAGATCTCTTATCGGACCAAAGTCGAAACCTTTTCCGTAAAAAGGTGCTCACAGACCACTTCTGCCAAAAGAGCGCCCCACTGAGAAAAGCTCCATCCCTCCCTCGCATATATCCTCCCAATGACCGGTTTATCCAACTCTCTGTCCAAATCCAAATCCTCAAGGGTTCAGAAAAGAAGGGGTGCTCTTGCCACGGGCTGTAGGGGATTCACCCTCAAATCTCCTCTCCCGTACGGTATTCGCCCCTCTTTATATCCACCCTTCGACCTAAGATTATAAGCGGAGTCCCCCAAAAGTCAAGGGATCTTTTACCGAAGAGAGAATTTTGGAAAAACACATCACGGAGATTCGCAGGCTGTCCCTTTACACAGCTCCGCCAGGACTCTAGCGCCTGCCGCTATCGCTTGAGCACGAATCTCCCTTCGCCCTGATTGAGGAACGTCGCAAGATCCCGAGCGGTAGCTCCCATCACCACGAGATCCAGATACCCATCCCCATTGAAATCTCCGGTTGTGAGTGCTGCCGGATCGGCCAGAGCGCGCAAGAGGCGAGCCGTCATGCCGCTCCGCCCCTCCGTTCTGAAAAACACCGACACAGTCCCTTCGCCGAAGTTCGCCACAGCAATCCCCGGAGAGCCGGCCACAAACTCCCCTCCGGCCAGGGAAAGAGGCGTCCGTCCCACCTTGAGATCCCGACGCAAGAAACTGAGCCCTCGACTTCCGCCTCGGGCCTGAAGAAGAGAGAGATTCTCATCCTCACTGTTGACCGAAACAAGATCCACGCGTCCATCGCGATCGAAGTCGGTGGCCAGCAAGGCGATGGGTCCCCGGCCCACCTCGAAGGCTCCGACCTCGGCAAAACCCCCTTGCCCATCCCCAAGGAGGATCACGACATTGTGCGAGAGCGCATTGGCCAGAGCCAGATCCAGAAGACCATCCAGATTGAGATCGGCTGCGAGTATGGCTGTAGGCCCAAGACCACCCCTCAACGCGAACGTTCGGGCCAGTACGGGGGCACGATCAGCCCCTCCCAAGAAGAGGGCGACCATATTCGATCCTTCATTCGCGACAGCGAGATCAAGCCATCCATCTCGATTGAAATCTCCGATCGCGATGGCACGAGGACGCTCTCCTCCTGAGAAGAGATGGCGGATACGACCGAACGTCCCATCCCCATTCCCATAGGCGATCGAGAGGCTGTCAGCGAGCATATTCGCCGTCACGACATCGGCGTGCCCATCGGCATCGAAATCCGCCTGGGCGATCGCCGCCGGGCCTCGCCCCACGGCATAGCTTCGCTGCAAGCGGAACGTTCCATCCCCGCGACCTGTATAGACGAGGAAGCGATTGTTCTCAAAATCGGTCGCCACCAACCCGAGAATGAAGTCCGACAGGGCGCTCGGGACTCCAAGAGGCGATCCTTCCGAGCCGCTCGTGGCGAAGGGGATGCTCACCAGAGCCGGAGGCACGCTGCTGAACGCAGCAGCCGCCACCTCACAGCGTACTCCGCCGGAGGGAGCGACAAGCCAGGGAGCGAACTCAACCCGTGCCGTGACCGAATCGCCGTGCCCCAATCCCGCTCCTGAAGGTCCTCGCGTATCTCCCCACCAGTTGTATCGGGCATCCATGAGGCGACCGTCGGTGGCCTCATTGCGCGCTCCCTCAGCATTGTCCACAAGGTCATTGCAGCGGAAGAGACAATCAGCGGCCGGAAGTGCTGCGCTCGAGTTGAAATACAGGCCCACAGTGTTGCCTTCAACCACGTTCCCCCGTACTTCCGCTCCCGACACACGATCCACGGCGATGCCACTGCCGAGAACGCCGCGCACAACATTATGTTGAATGACTGGGTCGGAAGCCGCATTGTTCAATGAGACACTAACAGCGAGAATGCCATTATTCTGCAGATTGCTCACCTCATTGCCCTCGACAAAGGCCTCCGCAGCCACTCCATCCCCTACTCCCCCACCGCGTATCAGAATCCCCGAATCGCTGTAGCCCGTCGGCCCTCGCCCTCTCAACACATTGTCCAACACGCGGACGCGATCCCCTTGAACGAAGATGAGGCGATGAGCATGAGGATGGCCGCTTGTTGTTACGTCTTCTACCCGGAAGCCTTGAAACGTACTATCGTTGCCCGTGATTCGGACGGCCGCCGGTACAAGCTCCGTCGGTCGAATGACGGTCACTGCCGGTCCGCTGATGGACCGTACCGTCACGTTGTCCTTATTGAGGTTCACCTGCTCGACGTAGACGCCCGGACAGACCAGGATGAGATCGCCCGAGCTGGCTGCGGCGATAGCTGCCGAAATGCTGCTGTAAGCCGGATCGCTCGCATTGCAGTTTGCCGGCGTCGCCTGCCCGTCATCGTCCACGACGAGAACAGCCGGGCTCATTGGAGCTGGACTCGTCTCCAGATTTATCCCAACCAGGAGTGTGATGAGCACCAGAAGGAAGAGCTTCCGTTTCATACGATTCCCCTCATCCCCCCTCGTGTGCTGCGTACAAATATAGCATAGCGTTCGAGAGCCGACAAGACCCTCCTTGGAAGGGGCTCCTGACGAGCCTGCGCGGGCGGGCGACATAAGGCGCAAGCCCGTTCTGAGAATGACGCTCTTCTCCAAAGAGCCCGCACGAGCGGACGACAAAAATAGCCTGAGGCATCGGCCCATTTGCAGAATGATTCCTTTCCGCAAAGAGCCCCCGAAGGGGGCGACACATCGGGGTGTCACCCAGCGGGTCTGGTTCATGAACGCCAGGCCATCACATCGGGGGACGTGCGAACGTCGTCCTTCGATTCATTCGGCTTCTGACCCGGTGTGCCGCCCGCCGCAGGCGGGCTCGGAGATGAATAATTGGGGATCCCGTTTCCTGGGGTTCCGCTGCCGCTCCACCTCAGGCCATTCCCTGTCGCCCTCTTCGAGGGCTCTTTAGGGATGTCTGGGTGCTCCTCAGAGAGCAGCACCGCGCGAGAAGATGTTGCATTTCAGGGCGAAGCTCAATATAATAGCCCCTGCCATGCGGGCAGCGCAGGAAAAAACGCCGCAGGCTCCCCAACCCGTTGAAGACGTGTCACGGGACCGGCACCTCTCGGGGAGCGTTGTCAAAAACCTCTTCGGCTCTTCGGAGACGTGCCCTTTCTGCTACGGCACGGGATGGGAGTATGTCGCCAGCCGTGCGGTCCGGCGGTGCCGATGTCGCATGATGGATCCGCAGGAGCGCGCCCAAGCTCTTCTGCATGCCGCGCGCATCCCTCCACGATATGCCGAGTGTGGATTCCACAACTACCAGGTGCACAATAGCACGCAACAGGCGGCCCTGTATATCTGTCAGCGCCTGGTTGAAGACTACCCCAACGTGGAGCGAGGGCTTTTGATCATGGGGCCGTGCGGCGTCGGGAAGACGCATCTGGCCGTGGCGACGATCAAGGAGTTGATCCGTCAGAAGCTCGTCCCCTGTCTCTTTTACGACTTCCGCGATCTGCTCAAAGAGATTCAAGACAGCTACAATCCCGTCGCCCAGGTGAGCGAGCTGCGTATCCTGGCTCCCATCTATGAGGTCGAAGTTCTGGTGCTGGACGAATTGGGCGCGGCTCGACCTACCGAATGGGTGCAGGATACCATGACGCAGATCATCAACACGCGTTACAATCAGAAACGGATCACGATCTTCACCTCCAACTTCCTGGATGCCTCCACGAGTTCCTCCCGAGAGACGCTCACCGATCGTGTGGGGGAGCGTTTACGTTCCCGTCTGCACGAGATGTGCCGCCTGGTGATGATCGAAGGCGAGGACTATCGCCTCCTGCGCCGCTAGCCGTTAGACAGCTTCCCCTGAAATGGCCTCTCCCTACTCTTGCCGGCACAGCCTGAACGAGGCCATCGTCTTCCGCCTCCAGGGAAGCGGGCGTGACTTATGCGCTCACGGCCAGTGGGGCTGAAGGCGCACGCAAGGGAAGGATTTCAGGCGCAGTGCCTGTGCTCGATGCCCCGCCGGAAGCTCGAAGGTGAGCGCCAGAGGAACATAAGTCGTCGTCGCATCCCGATGCGGAGCGGCCCGGAACGAGTGAGCCCCGAAAACCAGCCCCCGCGCGCCGTTCCGATCTATGGGGATTCCCCGCGGAGCGAACGCCCGTCCCTGCTCATCCAGCAGAGCGACGTCGGTCTCCAGATGCAGCTCCAGAGGCGGACTCTCCCGGCTCTTGCTGCGGAACATGAGGGCGACTTCCACAAAGGATCCGTCGGAGGAATGTCCCGGATACACGGCCTGCGCATCCACGGACACGACCTGGAATTCCCACGGGCCGGCCGGAACCCACTCCCCGATGGGGAATTCGGCTCGCGACTCGGGCGTCTCCCCCTTGACGTACCGATCGAACCATTCCAGGCACCGTTTCGCTACATCGAGGCGATGATTCGGCTCGCGAAACCCATGCCCCTCGCGCGGATAGCGCACGAACGTGACGGTCTTCCCCAAGCGCGTGAGCGCCGTGTACATCTCCTTGGAATTGGAGATGAACGTATTCGGGTCCGCCTCGCCATGCAGAATCAGCACGGGCGTTCGAATGTTCTTGACATGAGCAAAGGGCGAGCGCCGGATGTAGATATCCAGATCGTCCCAGTAGTAGGCGCCCAGGTAATCCGGCTCCCAACTCGGGAGATACGAATTGCTGAAGTCGGTGATGAAGTTGAAGATGCCGTACATGGAGACGGCCGCCTTGAAGCGGTCCGTCTGCGTGATCGCCCAATTGGTCATGTACCCCCCGTAGCTTCCCCCGAAGATCCCCAGACGCTCGGGATCGGCCAGGCCGATGCGAATGAGATGATCCACGCCGGTTATGATGTCCTGGAAATCCCGGCCTCCCAGGTCGCGCCGATTGGCGATGTCGAATTTCCCCTCGTATCCCGAACTGCCGCGGAAATTCGGGGCGAAGACAGCATAGCCGTGAGCCGCCCAGAACTGGAAGAAGTAAGACTGCCGAAAAGCATTCACGATGCGCGAGTGCGGCCCTCCGTGCACGGCCACAAGCAGAGGATATCGCTGACCCGGTTCATACCCCACGGGTTTCACGAGCAGGCCTTCGATCTCCCACCCATCGGCGCTGCGCCAGCGGATGACTTCCTGAGGGGCGATCTCGAACTCTCGAAGCTCGGGATTCATCTCGGTCAGTTGCGTCAGATCCTGGCTTCCTTCCCGCCAGATCCAGAGGTCGGGAAGCGACCGCGCGTCTTCGCTCAGAAGCACCAGCGTCTTCCCATCGGCCGAGAGATCGAAATCCGAGATGACGCGCGCTCCTCGCGTCATGGGTTCCGGAGACCCCCCTTCCAGAGGGAAGCGAAGAAGGTGCGTTTCGGTCCCAAGGGCCGCCAGGCCGTAGATGTCCTTTCCGGCCGGATGCCAGCGAAACCGCTCCAGGCCTCGATCGAAATCTCGGGTCACCAGGTGCGGCTCTCCCCCTTCAGGGGAAACGACGAACAACTCGACCTGCGAGTAGGACACCTCGGCGATCTGAGGCGCCAGGAAAGCGATCCGCGTCCCTTCGGGAGACCATCGAGGGGAACGTTCCCCACCGGGCCGGCGCGTGACCTGCCAGGCCTTTCGCTCCGGAAGGGAGAAGACCCAGATGTCGAACTTCGCTCCATCGTCCACCCGACCCGTGTAGTTTGTCGCATAGGCGATCCGCTTCCCATCGGGAGAGAGATCGAACTCCCCGATCCCATAGTCCCCTTCGAAGAGGCGTTCGGCCTTCCGGG
Source organism: uncultured Clostridia bacterium (assembly GCA_964615335.1). GTDB lineage: Bacteria > Acidobacteriota > Blastocatellia > HR10 > HR10 > HR10. The sequence continues at coordinate 471,966 of CAZTMT010000001.1, read as the reverse complement.
TCTCCACATCCACGGTCCAGAACTCTCGCCGATAGCGCTCGGCTTCCTCCACAACGGCATCGAATTTTTGCTTGCGCTCCTTCTGGCGCCTCTCCTTCTCCGGTCGGGGCAACGCCTCGCGCGTCAGATAGAGGATCGTTCGGCTATCGGGAGCCCATGCGTAGGAGATCACCCCCTCTTCGGCTTCCGTGACGGGAAAGGCCTCTCCTCCATCGCTCGGCATGATCCAGACCTGGCGTTTGGGCCTTCCCTCCTCCTCCTCCTCTTCCTGTCGCGCCTGAGGCGAGCGTCCCGGACGTTCGGACAGAAAGGCCAGCCATCGGCCATCGGGCGACCACCGCGGCTGGGACTCATCCTCGGGACTGCGCGTGAAGGGCCGCGGCGCGCCTCCATCGGTCCCCACGACCCAAACATCAGCGCGATACCGGCTCTCCTGGAAATCAACCTCCGTGAGGACGAACGCCACGCGCCGACCATCTCGGGAGATCACCGGATCGCTCACAAGGCGAAACGAGAGCAGATCCCGCATGGTGAGCTTCTTTCTCGGACTCTGAGCGGCAAGGAGTCCGGATACGGAAAGCAGAAGAATCAGAGAGATGATCGCTCTTCTCATCGCCGACCTCCGTGAAAATTTCTCGGATGCCCCATCCGGCAATCGCCGGAGATCCTCTCTTCAGTCGTAAAGAGGAGAGCCGCAGGGATGCCTCTAAGGTTTTTTGAACAAGCTCTCCGCAACTCCGGTGTTGATCTTCACCTCGCTCACGACCATCTCGACGAAGCGCTTCCCTCCCTGCTGAGTCACAGTGCGAAAGGGATACTTCACCCCGGAGACCTCGCGATAGTCCGAATAGATGTCTTCGAACTCCGCGCGCGCTCCCGAGAACGGATCCGAGCCCTGATACACCAGCTTCAGGGGCAGCCGCGACGTCGCATCCAGATAGAGCGTGAAGACGCTCTCGCCATCCTGATACTGAAGGACTTCGACAGGTTTCCCTTCCAGAGATTCCGTCCCTCGATGCACGACGGTGATCCCCTCGGATTCCGGAGCAAGAAGCAGCATGAAGAAAAAGCGTCTCAATCCAGCGCGCATCTCCTGCAGGAGCGGAGCCGGAGCATCCTGTACGCCCATGGGCGTGCTCATCCAGGCGGATGTGCCGTCCAGAGCCTGCGTGAGCGCCATCTGCGGCAGAGAGAGATCAACGCGCAACTTGTCCGGTCGCTTGAGAGTGAGGCGCTGCTGGCCCTTGAATTCGCCAAAGGGAGTAGAGACCGTCACCTCTCCCTGGATGGTGATATCCTGAATTCCCGAGACGGCCTCGCGACCGCCGACAGCGGCAAGGGCTTCCGCGAGAAGTTCCCTGGCGCGAGCAGTGGCTTCGGGCGTGGCGGCGGCCACGGCGGGCTTCTCCCGCTTCAGATCCGGGCGCGTGAAGTCCACGTCCGTATAGGCGATTCGCTCCACGGGAGCAATGCGCGCGATCTCCTTCTCGAATGCACCCGCATTGCCCACGAGCACGAGGATCAGATCATCCGTTCGATAATACTTTCGCGCGACTTCCTGCACCTGTTCGGCGGTGACCTCAAGGATGCGATCGCGATAGGTGTTCAGATACGCATAATCGAATCCGTAGTTCAGAGCGTCCAGGACAAGCGTGGCCAACGAATCGGGTGTCTCCAAACGGAGCTGGAAGATGCCAGCCAGAAACTGTTTCGCCTTGTGCAATTCCTGTTCGGTGACCTTCTCGCGTCCGAGGCGCTCCAGCTCCTTCAGGATAAGCTCCAGCGTTTCGACCGTCTTCTCGGTTCGCGTGAAAGTCGCCACGGTGAGACTCCCCGGCTGCTGCCGCGCCTCGGCGCTACTGCGCACGCCGTAGGTCAATCCTCGTTCGCGCCGCAGGATGTCCCAGAGCCGACTCCCGGACCCGCTGGCCAGGATCGCGCTCAGGACCTGAAGGGGGAAGTAATCCGGATCTCGCCGCGCGATCCCCACCTTGCCCAGTCGGATCTCCGTCTGCACGGCATCCGGCTTGTCAATGAGAATGAGCCGACGCCCTCGCGTGGGAGCCGGAGGCACGAGGCTGACGGCCTTGATCTCCCCTTTGGGCCAATCGCCGAAGTACTTCTCCGCCTTCGCGAAGGCTTCGGCTGCGCTGATATCTCCGGCAATAGCAAGAAAGGCATTGTGGGGATGATACAGGGCCTGATGAAAAGCGATGAGGTCCTGGCGCGTGATGCGCGGGAGCGATTCCAGCGTTCCCTCCGAGGGATGCCCATACGGATGTTCGCCGAAGACCGCTCGTTCCAGAGCCGCGGAGGCGAGATAGCTCGGGTCATTCATTTGAACGCGCACGGCGGAGAGGAATTGCTGTCGCTGCCGCTCGATCTCCTCTTCCGCGAAGATGGGATTGCGCACGATGTCGGAGAGGATTTCGAAGGCCACATCCACGGCCGGCTTCAAGACCGAGATCGCGGCAAACGAGTGATGCCAGGAAGCTCCCGTGCTCACCTGTCCCCCGACGGACTCGATCGTCTCGGCGATCTCCAGCGCACGGCGCGTTTTGGTTCCCTGATTCAGAAGAGCCGCCGTCAACGCAGCCAGTCCCGGACGATCCGGAGGATCCTGCTCGGCCCCTGCTCTTACCAGAAGCCGCAGGCTGATCAGAGGCTGCTCCCGATGCTCGATGACGATGACCTGGAGTCCATTGGGGAGCGTCCGGGAGACGAATTCGGGGAATCGGAATGGTCGGGGAGGTTGGGGAGGAGGAGGCGCCTGCTTCTGCGCGAGCGTCGTGACGGCTCCCACTCCCAAAAGGAGCACAAGGCCCACAGCCCCACACCCTCGTTTCATCTTCGCCCTCCTTTCTGCTAAACGGACGTCGCGCCTCACGATCCGGCCTTCTTCTCCTCCGCGGGCTGCGGCAGGATCGTGAGCACGATCCGATTCGTCTCAGTGAAGTACTGTCGGGCCACCCGTTGGACCTCCTCGGGCGTCACGGCGAGCAGATGCTGAACCTCCTCATTGACCCGCGCCGGATCTTTCAAAAGGACAGCCGCGCGCCCCAGAGCATCGGCTTTCCCCTGATTCGATTGGCGAGCCGAGAGGATCTCCGAGAGGATTTGATTCTTCGCCTTCTCCAGCTCGCGCATCGGAATGGGTTCTTTCTTCAGACGCTCCAACTCCTCCAGGATGGCTCGTTCGGCCGCTTCCGGAGCATGCCCGGGATTCAGGATGGCCCCCGCGAAAAACAGGTTCGGATGTTCGGTGAAGTTCCCCGCCCCGAAGGCTGCCGCGGCGATCCGCAACTCGTAGACGAGCTTGCGATAGAGGCGCGAACTCTGCCCGGCCGAGAGAATGCGGGAGAGGACCTTCAGCGGATACGAATCGGGATGCCCATCCTCGGGCATGTAATAGCCCGCCAGCACGGCGGGCAACGGCACGTCCATGCGCTCGCTGAGCCGCTTCTCGCGCGTCTTCTGAGGCTCTTTCACCGTCACGCGCGGGATCGGACGCTTTCCCGGCGGGATAGGACCGAAATACTTCTCCACCCAGGCCAGAGCTTGCCGCGTGTCGAAATCCCCGACGATCACAAGCGTCGCATTGTTGGGCACGTAGTAGGTCTGGAAGAACTCGCGCACATCCTCCAGGCGAGCCGCGTTCAAATCGTCCATGCTCCCGATGACCAGGTGCTTGTACGGATGCACGTCGAAGGCGTTCGCGTAGAGGATCTCCAGAACCCGACCATAAGGCGGATTCTCCACGCGCATCCGTCGCTCCTCTTTGACGACCTCGCGCTCGGACCGGAAGTTCTCCTCGGTGATCGCCAGGGAAGCCATCCGATCGGCCTCCAGCCAGAGGACCATCTCCAGATAGTTGCTCGGAAACGTCTCCCAGTAGACGGTCACATCTTCCGTCGTATAGGCGTTATCCACCCCCCCGATCCCCTTGATCAGCTCGGCATGCTCCTCCGGGCCGACGTTCCGGGACCCTTTGAACATGAGATGCTCAAACAGATGCGCGAATCCCGTTCGCCCCGGCCGCTCATCCTTGGAGCCCACATGATACCAGACCTGCAGATTGATGACCGGGGCCGAATGGTCCTCGTGCGTGATGACGCGCAAGCCGTTCTTGAGCGTCGTCACTCGAAACAAGAGCGGAGGAGGAACCACTTGCGGAGCCGGTGCGCCTTCTTCGCCGTCCCACGAGCGCGCCAGAGGCTCAAGCGGCGAGAGGGCGAGCGAACCCCAGAGCACAATCCCAGCGATCAGAGAGACCTTCGTCTTCATCCCCCCCTCCTCTTCTCTCAAACACACCTCCCGCTCCCAGAAAGCCGCTCCATGCGCCCCACAGTTTAGCACAGCTCTCTCATGGGGCGAGAGTCACCACCAGATTCTGTGCTGTGTTCAGGATGGAGAAGATCTGCGTGGGCAGAAGGCCCAAGTAGAAGACGCCTCCCAAAGCCATAACCAGCATCGCCGCAAAAGGACGCGGAAGCGGGACGCGCGGCACTTCTTCTCTCGGCTCGCGAAAGAACATGACGATCACGACGCGGAGATAATAGGCCACGGAGATGACCGTGTTCAAGACACCGATGAGGACCAATTCCGGGAAGCCCGCCCCCCAGGCCGATTTGAAGAGCCAGAACTTGGCGACGAATCCCGCCGTGCCGGGAAATCCCGCCAGGCTCACCAGGAAGATGGCCAGTGGGAAGCTGAGCGCGGGTTGTCGGAATCCCAACCCCGCATAGTCTTCGATCGCGACGCGCTCATCCCCCCGGCGCGCCCACAGAGCGACGATAGCGAAACAGCCCACGTTCATCAGCGTGTAGACAAGCATGTAGAACGCCACAGCCGCCCAATCCCGGGCCAGGACACCCAGCAGGATGTATCCGGCATGAGCGATGGAGGAGTAGGCGAGCATCCGTTTGATGTTCGCCTGGACGATGGCGATGATGTTGCCGAAAGTCATGCTCAAGATAGCCATGGCCGTCAAAGCAGCGACCCAGTGCGAAGCGAGCCGATCCGCAGCGCTCTCGATCCCCAGCGGCGCGAAAGCAAAGGAGAAGATGCGGAGCAAGGCCGCGAATCCGGCCGCCTTGGGAGCCGTCGAGAGAAAGGCGGTCACCGGAGTGGGCGCTCCTTCGTAGACATCCGGCGTCCACACATGGAAGGGAACCGTCGTCACCTTAAAGCCCAGACCGATCAGCAGCATGGCCGCCCCCGCCATGAGCAGGGCAAGCTCCGCGCGCCCGAGCGGTCCGCTCACCAGACGCGCCATCTCCCCGAGGTTCGTCGTGCGCGTCGCCCCGTACAGAAGCGCAATCCCGTAGAGCAAAAAGGCCGAGGAGAAGGCCCCCAGGATGAAGTACTTGAGCGCCGATTCGGTCGAACGGAGGTCTTCTCGCCGGTATCCGGCCAGGACGTACGTGGCGATCGTGATCGTCTCCAAACCCAGAAAGAGCATCACCAAGTCTTGACTGGCCACAAGGAGCGTCATCCCGACAGCTCCGAACAAAAGCAGCGCGAAATACTCTCCGGGCGGGATCCGCTCCTCATCCAGAAAAGTCCAGGAGATGAAGATCGTCAACAAGGTCCCCAGCAGAACGACCAGCGTGAAGAAGACGCGAAATCCATCCACGAGGATCATCCGCGAGAAGGCCGTCGCCGGTCCTTCGTCCCACAGCCCCAGGGCCATGACCGCGGCCAGGATGACCCCGGCTGCTGCCAGAATCCCATCGCGCCTCTTCCGTCCCGGAGAGAACGCTTCCAGCAGCATGACCAAAAGACCTGTCGCCGTGAGCACGATCTCCGGCCCGAGGGCTCGATAGCTGATCCCCAGCTCATTCTCTGGCATCACTCACCTCCTGCCAGCTCCGACCCCCTCCAGGTGCGGCCGCGCCGAGGATGCGAGGACCGCCGCGCTCACCTCGCGAACGGCCTGATCCGTGCGCCGCAAGATCGGATTCGGAAGCACGCCCAACAGGATCACCAGCGCGGCCATCGGGATGAGCGCAAGCCGGTCCCGCCAGTTCACATCGGGGAGATGCCGATTCTCCTCGCGCGTGACCTCCCCAAAGACGACGCGCTCGAGCGTCCAGAGCATATACGCCGCCGACAGAATCATCGCCGTCGCGGCCAGAATCGTATACGCGCGCGCATGCGCGAGTCCCGACGTATACGTCCCCACCAGAACGAGGAACTCCCCCACAAATCCGCTCAGCATGGGAAGCGCGGCCGAGGCCAGAGCGAAGATCCCAAAGAGCGCCGAGAAGACGGGCATCGAATGAGCCAATCCGCCGAATTCCTCGATCCGACGCGTATGCCGTCGCTCCGAGAGAATCCCGACAAGCACAAAGAGCGCGCCGGTCGCCAGCCCATGGCTGAGCATCTGAAAGATCGCTCCCTGCACACCCATCTCCGTTCGCGTGAGAATGCCCAGCACGACAAATCCCATGTGACTCACCGAGGAATAGGCGATGAGCTTCTTCAGATCCGGCTGCACCATCGAGACGAGCGCCCCATAGATGATGCTGACCACCGCCAGAACGCACAGCAAATCCGTGAACTCCGCCGTGGCGTTGGGGAACAGCGGGAGGATGAAACGCAAAAAACCGTATCCCCCCATCTTCAGAAGCACGCCAGCCAGGATCACCGAACCCGCCGTCGGCGCCTCCACATGTGCATCCGGCAACCAGGTGTGAAAAGGAAAGAGCGGGACCTTGATGAGGAAGGCCAGTGCGAATCCCCAAAAGAGCCACCGCTCCGTTCCCGGCTCCAGAACGAGCCGCCCTGTTCGGACATTCTCCGTGATCGCCAGAATGTCGAAGGTCGTCCCGCCGTTCAGGTAGTAGAGGCCAATGATCGCGGCGAGCATCAGCGCCGAACCGACCATCGTGTAGAGGATGAACTTGACGGCCGCGTAAATGCGCCGCTCATACCCCCAGATGCCGATCAGAAAATACATCGGCACGAGCATGACTTCCCAGAAGATGAAAAAGAGAAACAGGTCCAAAGCGACGAAGACGCCGATCAGGCCCGTCTCCAGAAGAAGCAAGAAGACATGAAACTCCAGGACATGTCGCTCGATCGCCCGCCAACTGGCCAGGATGGCCACGGTCGTCAGCGCTGCGCTCAGGACGACGAGCCAGAGACTCAATCCATCCACTCCCACGAAATAATCCACGATGAAACCGAAGAATCGAATCCAGGGAACGCGCTCGACCATCTGCGGTCCGGAGATCGCCGGATCAAACCGCCACACCAGGAAGAGGCTCAAAAAGAGAGGAACAAGAGAGATCCCCAGAGCCAACCGGCGGATGCTCTCCTCCCGGGCTCCCCACAGAAGGCGAACGCTCAGCAGGATCAAGGCCCCTGCGGTCGGTGTGAAGGTGAGCCAGCTCACCAGATGCGCATCCATCGGACGCCTCCTCTAGGGTGTCGGAAGACGCTCTCCGACGAAGATGAAGTAGCCGATGACCAGAAGGGCTCCGAGCAGGATCATGACGACATAGCTCCGCACAAGTCCCGTCTGCAGGCGGCGCAAAACCCCCGCACAGGCGGCGATCCAGAAGGCCACTCCATTCACTATCCCATCAATGAGGGCGACATCCAGAAACTTCCAGAGCACGCGGGCCGAACACACCAGGATCGGCCGCACAAAGAGCGCTTCGTAAATCTCATCCACATAATACCGGTTCTCCCAGAGCGACGGCGCCCGACGCAGGGGATCGCGATGATAGAACCGCCGCGCCCACAGGAGGGCGGCGAGGACGACCACCGTCGTCACAGCCGCCAGTCCCAACTCCAGAGCATGGTCCGGTTCCCCGCTCACGACGGAGTGAGCCTCAGGGCGCACGAGAGCGTGGGCCAACGCCGGTTGCACGAAATGCTCGAACCAGTTCGTCCCGCGTCCTCCCGTATAGGCCTCGGAGATCCCGATCCATCCCCCACCGATCGAGAGCACCGCGAGCACCAGCAGGGGAATTCGCATCGTCCAGGAGGACTCCCGCGGCACGGCTTCCGACACTGCCGCCCCCGCGGAAGCATGGGCGGAAGCGACCGTGGCGAACCGTTCTGTTCCCTCGAACGTCAGCACGACCCATCGCGTCATGTAGAGGGCCGTGAGGATGGCCGTCACCACGCCGATCCCCCAGAGCACACGTCCCCACGGCTCAGGAAGCACGGCGCTATTCCATGTGCGCCACAGGATCTCATCCTTGCTGAAGAATCCGGAAAAGGGCGGCACTCCCGCAATCGCCAACCACCCGCACAGGACCGTTCCATAGGTGACGGGCATGTACTTCTTCAATCCTCCCATCTGCCGCAAATCCTCCTGATGATGCCGCGCGATGATGACCGCGCCGGCCCCCAGAAAGAGCACGGCTTTGAAGAAGGCGTGCGTGACGACGTGAAAGACGGCCGCCGCGAAGGCTCCCACTCCGCAGGCCAGAAACATGTAGCCCAATTGCGAGATCGTCGAATATGCGAGCACCTTCTTGATGTTCCACTGCGCCAATCCCATGGTCGCCGCCAGAAGCGCCGTGATGCCTCCGATGGCAGCGATGACGAAAAGCGCCGTCGGCGAACGCACATACAGCTCGCTGGTGCGCGCGATCATGTAGACGCCCGCTGTCACCATCGTCGCCGCATGAATCAGAGCCGAGACCGGCGTCGGTCCGGCCATGGCATCCGGCAACCAGACGTGAAGCGGAATCTGCGCGCTCTTGCCCGTGGCTCCCACAAAGAGCAAGAGGGCGATCACCGTGAGAGTCCCCATCTCGCCGAACGCCTCCGCCTCCGGAAACCGCGCGACCAGAGCGCCCATGACCTCGGGAATCCGCAGCGTCCCGAAGGTCGCGAAGATCATGAGGATCCCCAGGGCGAACCCGAAGTCTCCGACGCGATTCACGAGGAAGGCCTTTTTGGCCGCGCTCGCCGCATACGCCCGATCGAAATAGTAGCCGATGAGCAAATAGGAGCAGAGCCCCACGCCTTCCCACCCGACGAACATCACGAGGAAATTGTCGGCGAGCACAAGCACCAGCATCATGAACATGAACAAATTCATGTAGGCGAAAAACCGCGCGTAGCCCGGATCGCCATGCATGTAGCCGACGGCGAAGACATGAATCCAGAAACCGACAAAGGTGATAAAGAGGATGTAGATGCCCGAGAGGGCATCGAGCTGAAATCCGAAGTCCACGCGCAAGGGCCCTGACGCGATCCAGGAGAAGAAGGGCTCCAGGAGCACGCGCTGCTCCGGAGGTCGAGGCCACAACCGGGCGAAGAACACCCAGAAGGCCAGAAGCATCGAGAGGCCGACCGAACCGCACCCGATCGTGGCGATGAGTCGCTCGCTCCAGCGCCGACCGAAGAGCCCGAGGATCCCCGCCGACAGAAGCGGAATGAGGACGAGCGCCGTCACCATCTCCCCCCTCCGTCTCTAGAGCTTCAACAGATGCGCCTCATCCACGTTCAACGTCTCGCGATGTCGAAAGAGCAGAACGACGATGGCCAGCCCAACGGCCGATTCGGCAGCCGCCACGACCATGACGAAGAGGACCAGAATCTGCCCCGTCAGCTCGCGGAAGTAACTGGAGAAGGTGATCAGCGTGAGATTGGCCGCATTCAGCATGAGTTCGATCCCCAACAGCATCACGATCACATTGCGTTTGACGAAGACCGTGATCGTGCCGATCGTGAAGAGCACGGCGGCGACAGCCAGATACCACGAGATCGGAATCGTCATCATCTCACCTCCTCCGCGCCAGGACGACAGCCCCCAACAGGGCGATGAGGATCAGGATCGAAGTGACCTCGAACGGGAGCAGATACGTGGTGAAAAGTTGCTCCCCGACGGACTCGGTCGTCCCCACGCTCGTCCCCGAAGGGATCGGATTCTCCTCAAAGGTGCGCACCAGATAAAAGATCTCCGCCCCGAGAAGTCCCGCCAAGGGTACGGCCAGCCCTCGCAAGAGGGGACGCCGTTCGATCCGCCCCTCTTCTGCCCGAACGTTGAGCAGCATGATGACAAAGAGGAAGAGCACGAGGATGGCGCCGGCGTACAGAACGACCTGGATCATAGCCAGGAAATAGGCCCCCAGCAACACATAGAGGCCCGTGAGCGCCCCCAACACGACCAGAAGCGCCAGAGCGCTGTGCAGGGGATGCCGCCGCAGCAGCACATTGAGCGCTCCTCCGACGGCGACACACGCGAAGATCACAAAGAGCACGCGTTCCATAGGCCCCCTTGCGCCCGAGATCTCACCCCCACAGGGCGATCCTCCTCACCCGATCAGAGCCATCGCCCCCGAGAAGACGACGTTGGCGAAAGCCAGCGGCAGAAGCACGGTCCAGCCGAACCGCATGAGCTGATCATACCGGAAACGCGGCAAGGTCGCCCGCAACCAGATGTACACGAAAAGGAACACGGCCGTCTTCGCCGCGAAATAGAAGACGCCCAGCAGGGGGACGCGCTCCACTCCCGGCCCGTTCCATCCTCCCAGGAAAAGCGTCGTCGCCAGGGCCGAGACGGCCAGGATATTGGCGTACTCGGCGACATAGAACATGGCGAACTTCGTCGCCGAGTACTCCGTATGATAGCCGGCGACCAGCTCCGTCTCCGCCTCCGGCAGATCGAAAGGCACGCGATTGGTCTCGGCCACAGCGGCGATGAAAAAGAGGAGAAAACCGAGCGGCTGATACCAGAAGATATGCCAGCGGGGGATGACCCCGAAGTAGGTTCCCGATTGGGCGCGCACGATCTCCACCAGATCGAGCGAGCCCGCCTGAATGAGCACGCCGATGACCGAGAGCGTGAGCGTCAGCTCGTAGCTGATGAGTTGTGCTGCCGAACGAAGCCCGCCCAGCAGAGAGTATTTGCTATTGGAAGCCCATCCGGCCAGAACGATCCCGTAGACACCCAGACCGCTCAGGGCGAACAGATAGAGCACTCCGACATTGAGGCTCGTGATGTAAAGCGTGACCTCCCGACCCAGCAGCGTGATCCGATCGCCGAAAGGGATCACGGCATAGGTCATCAGAGCCGGAACAAGCGAGAGAATGGGCGCCGTGGCAAAGAGGATCGGATTGGGTGTGGCGGGTCGCACGTCCTCCTTGAAGAGGAACTTCACCAGATCCGCCAGCGGCTGCAACAGCCCCCAGGGGCCGACACGATTCGGACCGTAGCGGAGCTGAATCCATCCGAGGATCTTCCGTTCAAAGAGCGCCAAATAGGCCAGCACCGTGAGCACGAGCGCGAAGACGATGACGATCTTGATGATGGCTTCGACAACGAGCCCCATCTCTGTTCCCTCTGGCTCCGACCGCCGGCGCTCCGGCCGGAGCTGGTCTTCTTCACGGATCAGAGCGCGTCGGGGCGCCGGCATCGCGGTGCGCGAGGGCGGACTTTTTCACTTCCCATCCGAAGGCCTCCCGCAGCAAGGGGACATGCTCCGTAAGCGTCCCCGGCTCGAAGAGTCCGATGCCCAGCGGAGCCGGCTCCTCAAGACGCGCAGCCGAGAGATTCAGCGTTTCGACTTGACCCCGGAGTCGCGCCAGAAGCTTCTCCCGATCGATCGCCTCCAGCGGCACCAGCGGACGATCCGTTTGAAGGGCTCCCTCCTGATTCAAACGCGCATAGGTGAGCCCCTGATAGCCCGGGACCGTCTCGGCAATCTCGCGGAAGATATGGGCGGCCGAATACCGACATCCCAAATCGGCCCCCATTCGGGTAGCGATCTCGGCGATGATCATCCAATCGGGGCGCCAATCTCCCGCCATGCTCGTCGCCCGCCGGATTCGCTGCACCTGCCCCGCGTTATTGGTGAAGGTCCCGTCCAGCTCGGCGAAGCTCATGGCCGGAAGCACGACGTGCGCCATCTCTGCCGTGCGCGTCAAAAACAGCTCGTGCGCGACGATGAACTCGGCTTGCGCGAGAGCCTCGCGCCAGATGTCCCCGTAAAAGCGCACCAGATCGCATCCCATGAGATAGAGGGCCTTGAGCTGCGGCCCCACCTGCTCGGGCGCCGGCACGTCAGCCGTGAGCCCCATATCCAGAGCCCCGAGCGAGTTGTTGAAGCGCAACAGCGGAAGAACGCGCACCGTGCGCCCGTTTTGGGCCAGCATCCCCCCCAGAACGGCAGCCGCTTCGAGCGCCGCGCCCGTCACATCGCGGCTGATGAGAAGCGCCAGAGAGTCCGACTCCCACACGATGCGCCGCAGCTCATGCACCTCTTGCTCTGTCAGAAGCGTGCTGGCCGCCGCTCGCTCCACCTCGCGTTCATCCCAGAGGGCGAGCAGAACGGCCGGTTCCGACCCCGGGCGAATGTGAAAGAACCGCGTCGCGACGCGCAGGCGAGAGATCGGGCGCGACGCCACGATGAAAAGCTGCGCTCCGTGCAACTGCACCGCGCGCCGCAGACTATAGGCCGTCAGGGGATTGTACTCGGGCGGATTCCCTCCAAGGAGCAGAATCGTCCGCATCCGCTCGCGCAACTCGGGCTGCGTCAGAAGCGGCACCGTCAACCGCCGGAAGAAGGGGCGCCAATCGAAGTCCATCGCGTGCGTCACCAGCGGCGTCTCCAGAACGCGCTGCCCGAACTTCGCCAGAATGTAGAGATCCTCATTGGTCAAGCGCGGCGATCCCAAACAGGCGATGCTCTCCGGACCGTACGTTCGCTTGATCTCCTGCAAGCGCTGGGCGACATACTTCAGAGCCTCTTCCCAAGTGGTCGGCTCCAGACGTCCGTTGCGCCGCACCAGCGGGACCGTCAACCGATCCGGACTGTTGACGAATTCGTTCCCGTAGCGCCCCTTCACGCAGAGGAACTCCTCGTTGATCCACCGATGCTCGGTCTCGGGCGCCATCTGAAAGCTGAAGAGGACCTTGTTGGAGAACTCGACATCCATCTTCGTGAGGTCCTTGGCCCACGCCCGCACGACCTTCCCCCCGCGCACGCTCAACCGGAGCTGGCATCCGTCGGAGCAGTAGGTGCACGTCGTCACCGTATCGCGGATGTCCCACGGACGCGCGCGGAATCGAAAATTCGCACTCGTCAGGGCGCCGACGGGACAGACCTCGACGCAGTTGCCACAGTTCTCGCACTGCAGCGTCCCATCGGGTTGATTCCCCACGATGAGACTGTGCGCCCCGCGCCCCTGAACGCCCAGCGCATGATTCTCAACCCATTCGTCGCAGACGCGAATACAGCGATAACAGAGGATGCACCGCTGGGGATCGAACCAGATGAAGGGGCTGAGTTGGTACTCCTCCGTGGCATCCTTCTGCTCGTCGAAGCGGGCGAGCAGATCCCCATAGTTGAGGGCCATCCACTGCAGCTCGCACTCACCCCCTTTATCGCAGACGGGGCAATCCAGGGGATGATTGGCCAGAATGAAATCCACCATGGCGATGCGCGCGCGCCGAATCTCTTCGCTCTCGGTCGTGACGACCATCCCCTCGCTCACCCGCACGGTGCAGGCCGTTTGCAAGCGCCCCATCTTCTCGATCCGCACCAGACACATGCGACAGGCCGCCTGCGGCGGAAGGTCTTTGTAGTAGCAGAAATTCGGGATCGGGAAGCCGGCCTCCAGACAGACCTCCAGAAGAAGCTTCCCTCGGGGCGCCTCGATCTCCTTCCCGTTGATGATCACCTTCACGGTCTCCATACGGCTCTCCTTCGGATGCCCTAGACAGAGATGGGCTCAGAAATCGCGACGGTCGGAGTCCGCACGTACTTCTCGAAATCGGCCCGGAACTTCTCAACGGCCGGATAAACAGCCCAGGCCGCCGCATCCCCCAAAGGACAGTGCGTCGTGCCGAAGATGTTACGGGCCAGCTCATAGAGCAGGTCCACATCCCGAGGCCGTCCCCCTCCCCGGAGCAGGCGCTCCAGAAGCTTTCGCATCCAGCGCGTCCCTTCGCGACAGGGCACGCACCATCCGCAGGATTCGTGCTCGTAGAACTTCGTGATCCGATAGACGACCTGCGCGATGTCCGTGTCTTCGTCCATGACGATGATCGCCCCGCTGCCGAGCATCGAGCGCAACTCGGCCAGGGATTCGAAATCGAGCGTGCAGCGTTCCACCTCCTGGGCCGTGAGGATAGGGGCTGAAGATCCTCCGGGGATCACCGCTTTGAGGCGCTTCCCCCCTCGAATCCCCCCGCAGTCCTCCTCGATCAAGCGCTTCAGAGGATACCCCATCGGCAGCTCATAGACGCCGGGGCGCACGACATGTCCGCTCACGGCGAAAAGGCGCGTCCCTCCACTTTTTTCCGTCCCCAGACGCCGGAACCAGTCCCCCCCGTGCCGGATGATAGGCGGCACCGAGGCCAACGTCTCTACGTTGTTGATGACGGTCGGACAGCCGTAAAGCCCCACGACGGCCGGAAACGGCGGCTTGATCCGGGGATACCCCCGCTTGCCTTCGAGCGACTCCATGAGCGCCGTCTCTTCCCCGCAGATGTACGCTCCGGCCCCCGGATGGACGAGGATCTCGCACTCGAATCCGCTCCCCAGAATGTCCTTGCCCACAAAGCCGTGCGCGCGCGCCTCCTCGATGGCTTGCTCCAGCCGTTCCTTCAGATACCAGTATTCGCCGCGAATATAGATGAAGGCCAGATGCGCGCCCACGGCGTAGGCGGCCAGCACAATCCCCTCGATCACCGCATGCGGATCCTTCTCCATCAGGACGCGGTCCTTGCACGTCCCGGGCTCGCTCTCATCGGCATTGGCGATGACATACTTGGGTTTGGGCGAGTCCTTGGGCACGAAGCTCCATTTCATGCCGGTCGAGAATCCGGCCCCTCCGCGCCCGCGCAGAGCCGAACGCTTCACCTCCTCGATGACTTCCTCCGGCGTCATCTCCGTGAGCGCCTTCCGGAGCGCCTCATACCCGCCCGTGCGCAGATACACCTGAATCGTATGAGAGTCCGGAAGGTCGAACCGCGCGCTGAGGACTCTCACCTTCTCCATCTCTCCCCCTCACGGCAGCGAATCCAGAATTTCATCCACGCGCTCCGGCGTCAGCTCATGATAGAACGTGAAGTTGATCTGCATGGCCGGAGCCCAACTGCATGCCCCGATGCACTCGACCTCGCTCAGGGTGAAGCGTCCATCGGGTGTCGTCTCCCCGCAGCGAATGCCCAGGCGCCTCTCCAGATGCTCGCGAATTCCCTCGCTTCCGCAGAGATAGCAGGAGACATTCCGGCAGATCTGAATATGGTATCGCCCGATCGGGCGCCGGTGGAACATCGTGTAAAAACTCACGGTCGTCGCCACGTCCAGGAACGTCAGGTCGAGCTTCCGCGCCACATAGTGCAACGCCTCGTCCGGCAAATACCCCAACTCGTTCTGCACGATGAAGAGAACAGGCAGCAAGGCCGAGCGCTTCACGGGATAGCGGGCGATGAGAGCTTCGATCCTCCGTTCCGCTTCCGCCGAGATCATCTCCTCCTCTCCCTTGGCTCACCGATCGATCTCGCCAAGCACGATGTCAATGCTGGCGATCACGGCCACGACATCGGCCAAAAGCTGTCCCCGCACCATCAGCGGCAGCGCCTGCACATTGGCGAACGAGGGAGCGCGAATATGCATGCGATAGGGCTTCGGTCCCCCATCGCTCACGATGTAATAGCCCAGCTCCCCGCGAGGGCTTTCGACGGCCACGTAGACTTCGCCCGGAGGGACCTTGAGCCCTTCGGCCGTGAGCAGAAAGTGATAGATGAGCGCATCCATCTGCGTGAGCATCTTCTCGCGCGGAGGGAGCGAGACGCGCGGATCTGCGGCCTTGACCGGACCGGGCGGGAGCTTCTCCAGAGCCTGACGGATGATTTTGAGGGACTCGCGCATCTCCTGCACCCGCACAAGATAGCGGGCATAGACATCGCCCTCGGTTCGCGTGGGCACATCGAAGTCATAGGTCTCGTAGCCGCTATAGGGATGCACGCGCCGCACATCATAGGCGACGCCACAGGCGCGAAGGCTCGGCCCCGTCACCCCCCACCGGATGGCATCCTCGGCACTGATGCGTCCCACGCCTTCGGTCCGCATCCGGAAGATCGGATTGTGGGTCAACAGGCGATCGAACTCCCGAAGCGCCTCGGGGAACTCCTGGCAGAACTCCCGAACCCGTTCGGGGAACCCTTCCGGCAGATCGGCCATGACCCCTCCGATGCGCAAGTAACTGGGCGTCAGACGCCCCCCGGAGACAGCCTCGAAGAGCTGCAGGATCTTCTCCCGTTCGGCGAAGGCATAGAAGAACAGACTCATCGCTCCGAGGTCCAGCCCATGCGTTCCAATCCACACCAGATGGCTTGCGATCCGCTGCAGCTCGGCCATCATCACGCGAATGACCTGCGCCCGCGGCGGAATCTCCACTCCGAGCAGCTTCTCCACAGCCAGGACGTAGCCGAGGTTGTTCCCCATGGCGTTGAGATAATCCGTGCGATCCGTGATCGTGATCACATGCTGGTACTTCTTGTACTCGGCCAGCTTCTCCATGCCCGTGTGGAGATACCCGATGTCGGGCTTCGCCTCCACGACCCGCTCCCCTTCGAGCGTGAGCACCAGCCGCAACACCCCATGCGTCGAAGGATGCTGCGGCCCCATGTTCACCACCATCGTCGCATCGAGCGGATGGCGCTTCACCTCCAGAAGGACTTCCGATTCCGCCATATTCACCCCGGATACCCCCGCAGCGGATAATCCTTCCGCAGGGGATAGCCCTCCCAATCCTCCGGCATCAGCAGACGGCGCAATTCGGGATGCCCGTCAAAGCGCACGCCGAACATGTCGTACACCTCGCGCTCGTACCAGTTCGCATTGGGCCAGATCGGCGTCACGGTGGGGACGGTTTCCCCCTCCCGGACGCGCACTTTCAGACGCAGCCGATGCCGATGGGTCAGGGAATAGAGATGGTACACCACCTCGAATCGCGGATCCGCTTCCACCCCGCGATCGACCCCGCAGAGGTCCACAAGCATCTTGTACTCGAAAGCGGGATCGTCGCGCAGGATCCGACAGATCTCCACCAGCGCCTCGCGCGCCAGGACAAAGGTCAGTTCCCCGAATTCTTCTTTCGCCTCCCGGATATGCGGTCCGAACCGCTGCTCGAAGATCTCGCGCACCGTGTGAGCTTCCATAATACGCTCGCCTTCCCCATCGGGCTCATCGGACGCCCACCACTTCTTCTTCCCTCGCGGCGAGAGGACGCCGGCGCAGACGCTCCCGCTCGATCTTCTCCTGCAACTTCATGATCCCATAAATGAGCATCTCGGGCCGCGGGGGACATCCCGGAACATACACATCCACGGGGATCACTTTGTCCACGCCCTGCACGATGGCATAGTTGTCGAACATCCCTCCGGCTGAGGCGCAAACGCCCATGGCGATAACCCACTTGGGCTCGGGCATCTGCTCATAGAGCCGACGCACAACCGGCGCCATCTTTTGCGAGACGCGCCCGGCGACGATCATCACATCCGACTGCCGAGGCGATCCGCGAAAGACCTCCGCCCCAAACCGCGCGATGTCATTGCGCGAGGCGATCATGGCCATCATCTCGATGGCGCAGCAAGCGAGCCCAAATTGCATCGGCCAGAGGCTCGACTTCCGCGCCCACTTCACCAGATCCTCAAAACGCGCCGTGATGATCTCGGGCGCTCCCATCTTCTCCAGGGCTTCCTCCGCCATAGGTCACCGATTCCAATCGAACACGCCCTTCTTCAACGCGTAGACATATCCCGCGATGAGAACGGCGAGGAAGAGCATCATCTCCCCAAAGACCAGGGCCGCCGACTGCTGCTCGGCGAGCCGCCGAAACACGACCCCCCAGGGGATGAGGAAGATTGCTTCGATGTCAAAGAGGATGAAAACCATCGCCACTAAATAAAAGGCCACCGAGAACCGTTCCCGGGCCGATCCGATCGGGTCCTTACCACACTCGTAAGGGATCATCTTCTCCGGCGTTGGCCGCCGCTCGGCCAGAAAGCGCGGCGCAACAGCCAAGGCCACAGCCAAACCCGTCGCGACCACAAACGTCACAAGAATCGGCAGAAAGGACACGGTCTCGCTCATCGGCCTGCCCCAAAACAAAGGGAAACTATAGACGAACCCCACGGAGGCTGTCAATGACGCCCTCGCTGTCGCCGGGAAGCGACAGGACGCCCAAAAGGCGCCGGAGGACTCAATTCTAGGCTGTGCAAGGACTTCCTCGGGACGTGGCCGTGAGGGGCCTGCCTCTTCGGCCCTCGGGGCAGGCGCTCACGGCCTGAGAGTGTCCTGGCTGAGCGACAGTCCGCGCCCTCGCTTCCGAAGACATCTCGCCCAGGAGAACCCTTTGGCCCACAGGGAGATCCTTCGATCCCTCCTTCATCTCCGAACGCCCGGCACGGCGCTTGCTACTCCCGTCGGGCGTGAAGACCATGCTCACACACAGCGAAGCGGCCGAGCACAGACGTCGCGATCCGAGGCCCGCTGCTCGGATCGCCGACAGAATCAAGAGGCTCATCCCCTCTTGATTCGCACGGAGCCCCCGTCAAGCTCCTTCCCCCAGCAGAGCGTGCGCCCTCGCCTGAGGGCACGGGGGCTTCCTCTCCGCTTGAGGGGATTCACGCCTTTCGCTTCACCTTCGCCTTGCGAGAGGAGGATGCTGGGGCAGGAGGGGGTGAGGGGTTCGCCTCCGAGGCGTTCGGCTCCGGCTTGGACTGGCGCCGGAGCATCTGGATGAAAAGGTCCATATCGTAGTCGCATTCGCGCGCCATCTGCTCGCGCACGGCATGCAGGAACTCCAGGAATTTCGGCTTCCGATACATCGTCATCCTGCTTCGGAGACCAGGAATTCCGGCGTGATGATCGTCGGCACGAAGAAGCCCGAGGTCACGTTGAACAGCCGCACGCGCGCCTGACGATAGACGTTGGCCAGGTAGCCGAAATTCCACGTGACCAGAAAATCAATCTTGTAGAAGGACGCGACGGCGACATGCAGAGCATCAGCCATATACTTGCGCTGGAAGATGCCGCGCTGGATATAGCCCTCGGCCAGAATGCCCACCTCTTCGGTGATCTCCAATTGCGGAATGTCGCGGATCAGGTTCAGATAAGCCTGCCGACGCGGCTCCCGCGTGCGCTCCAGCTCGCGCACGACCAGCGGGGAGATATAGGCATCGTAGAGCGGGCGCTCATGCTCCCACCAGCGGATCGTCAGATCCCGGCGAAAGGGATCCTCGTTGTCCAGATAGGCGCCGATGACCGATGTCTCCAGATAAATGCTGATCTTCACCCGTCTTCCTCCGAGGGTTTCTCACCGACGGAGCGCACGGCATCGGTTTGAGGGACAAGCCGAAGTCGCGCCCGCGAGAAATCGAACGTGACGCGAAAATGCTTGAGGAAGCTCCCCCCGAGAATCCCCGCCTGCATGAACCCGGCCGACTCGTTGACGGCCTCCAGATCCAGGACCGGCGCGCGAATGTTCCGCTGCTCCAGGCTGTTCATCGAGAGCGAGGGCAGAAGGATCAGGTCCACGTTCTCGATGACTCCGGCAGCTCCAAGAACTCGAATCTTCGGACTCGGGAGAATATGCTGCTGCAGATTGTACTTCTTCACAACATGCGTGCCGATGACCGTCGCACTGGCCCCTGTATCCACCAGGAAATTGACGATCTCGCCGTTATGCAGTTTGACTTCCGCGCTGACCAGCCCCCCGTTGGTCGTCCGGAAAGGGACCTCGGATTCCCTCTCCGAAGGAACCTCTGTTTCCCTGGGCAGAGGATCGTTCTCAAGAATGATGAGCTGCGCCGCATAATCAATGGTGAATCGAAAGTTCGCCAGGACCGAGAGCCCGAGGAACCCATCGGCCTGTACGACACCTTCCTCCCCTTCCGAGGAGGCCACGCGATGGATCGTTCGAATATAAACCGGGATGTTGAAGATGCGAATCTGGCCCAGATTCAGGACATCCAAAAGACCATAGACGATAGGGAATCTCCCCCCACCTCCCACGGCCCGAGCTTCCCCCCCTCGGGCCAGAGGGCGAATGCCGAGTTTCTCGGCGGCTTCGTGAGAGAGCACGGAGATGCTGGCTCCCGTATCAATGACCAGGTTCAGGGTCACGTCGTTCCCCGCGCGCGCCTGAATGAAGGGGCGATCCCGTTGCAGGCGGAAAGGGATCCGCGCGATGCGCTCCCCCTCGATCCGGTGAAGGTGTGTGATTCCCAGCAGAGACAAGGCCCGATAGAAAGCGATCAGGCCCCGATAGCGTTCTCGTCTCTCCAGGTCCATTTTGGGGGAGACCGAGAGGAACTTCTCGTAGTATTCGGCTGCTTCGCGGAATTTCTCCAGGCGGGCAGCGGCGCGTCCCAGGGCGATCCAGTAATCGGGCTCGTTGGGAGCAAGCGCCGTGGCCCGCCGCAGCCGCTGATAGGAAAGCTCGGTGCGATTCTCGAAGAAATCAATCTCGGCCAATCCGGCCAGGGCGATCACCTCGCGCTCGTCCAAAAGCAGGGCCGAGGCGAACGCTTCGGTCGCCTCCCGCAAAGCCCCGGAGCGCAGCAGGGCCAAACCGATCAGCGCGCGCGCGCGCGCCCGCGAAGGATCGCGCCGGAGGACTTCGGCGGCGTGCTCGAAACCTCCCGCGAGGTCTCCCAGCTTAAGCAGGGCATAGCTCAGTCCCAACCGCGCCGTCTCATCCTTGGGGTCCCTCTCCAGAAGCGCGCGATAGGCCTCGGCCGCTTTCTCGTAATCCCCCTCGCGCAAGAAGCGCTCGGCCGACCGATACCTCCGTCCCGCCGATTGAACGGTCTCCGCGCGCAGAGATCGCCCACCACAAGAGGGAGGAAAGATCTCCACCACCGGGAGACTACCGAGGAAGAAGAAGGCGAACGCCACGCGCGCGCCCCACAGCCCAAGGAGTCCGCACCCCGCTTGACGATGTGGCGTTGCCGCTTTCACGTCTCCCCCTGACCACCGTCTGATCCCGCTTCAAGCCGAGGGAAATTCTAGGCCTTCGTTCCCCGACTTGTCAAACGCCGTATCCGAAAGGCCTTCGCGTCATCTCCACAGGCAAAAGCCCCGAGCCTCTGCTTGGCAGCCCTCTCTCACTTCTTCCACTCCTGCATTCCCGTCCCCTGAAAGGGCCAATCCGAGAGCATCTGGATCGTACTCAACTGATTGGAGAAAGCCACGAATTCGATCCCACATTCGGGACAGGCGATCCGATCTCCTTTCTGAGGCCGCACATACGCCGGGCTTGTGGGGATGAAATACTCGGCCTTGAAACGCACGGGATCATCCGGTCCCGTGTAGGTGTAGATGTGCGTGTTGCAGTAGGTGCAGATGACACGCTTCATCCGCTCACTCCTCCTTCCGGGGTCTCCTCCGAGATCCGGCGGACGATGTCCTGCACAAGTCGAAGTCCGGCCTCCAGCATCTGATCGCGCTTCGGGAGAGAGGTCGCTTCCACGTAGACGCGCAAGACCGGCTCCGTTCCTGATTGTCGGAAGAGGATCCAGCTCGCATCGTCCAGGATCAGTTTCGTCCCGTCCAGCGTCTGAACTTCCACGACGCGAAAGGCCGCGATCCGGCCCGGAGGATCGGCCGCCAGATGGGCGACCACGGACTTCCCGCGCCCGACAGGCATATGCACATCCTGGCGCCGGTAATGGAATTCTCCGAACTCCCGCCAGAGCGCGCGCACGGCCTGCGTGGGAAGCTCCCCCCGCGCGATCAGCGCTTCCAGCAAAAGCAGGCCCGCGAACGTCCCATCTCGTTCCGGCAAATATCCGCGCACGCCGATCCCTCCAGACTCCTCCCCGCCGATCAGGACCTCTCCGGCGAGCATGAGATCGGCGATGTACTTGAACCCAATGGGCACGACGCGCACGGGACATCCGAGAGCCTCCGCGACCCGATCCACGAGCACGCTCTGCGAGAACGTGCGCACAACCGTCCCCTGCTCTCCGCGCTCCCGCACCAGATGCCAGACCAGCAGCGGAAAGATCTGATGCGGCGTGAGGAAGGATCCGTCCTCCCCGACGGCGGCCAGACGATCGCCATCCCCATCATGGGCCAAGCCGAGAGTCGCCCCGGCCGCTCTCACGGCCTCGCACAGCGCGCCCAGGTTCTGCGGCATGGGCTCCGGGGTGACGCCTCCAAAGAGCGGATCGCGCTCGGCGCGAATCGTCTCCACCTGACAGCGTCCCCCGCTCAGCAAGCGCTCCATGTAGCGATCGGCCGTCCCATGCATCGGATCCACAATGATGTGCCACGGCGCGTGCCGAATCGCCTCCAGATCCACCAGCTCGCGCAGTCGCCGGAAATAGTCCTCATCCGGAGGATCGATCCGGGTGAGGAGTCCCGCGGCCTCCGCGCACTCTTTGGGGAGATGGCGCGGCTCCGACTGCCCGATCCGCGCCTCAATGGCCGCTGTCACCTCAGGGCGCGCCGAACCGCCGAAGGCCTCCTTGATTTTGAACCCATTAAACTCGGGGGGATTATGGCTCGCCGTGATGACAACTCCCGCGCGCGCCCGCCTTCGGTGCACATCGAAGGAGACCAGCGGCGTCGGGAGATCGCGCCCATAGAGCCCCACAGCCAGGCCATTGCCTGCAAGCACTTCCGCCACGCGCGCGGCGAAATGCTCCGAGAGAAACCGACGATCATATCCGACCAGGACGAGCCCGGATCCCCCTCCCGAATCTCCGAGATAATCCGCCAGCGCCTGAGCGACGATCTCCACATTCCGGAAGGTGAAGTCCTCGGCGATGCGCCCCCGCCATCCATCTGTCCCAAATCGGATCATCGCTCTTCACTCCCCCCGAGGAGACTATAGTCGGTCACGACCGACTTGTCCCCCAGAAACGTTCCCGCCGAGACCAGGGCCGCCCGCCCGACATGGCATCCCTTTCCCAGAACAGCTCCCCGCACCTCCGCATGCGCTCCGATGCGCGTGGCTGACCAGATCACCGAGTCTTCGATTCGCGCCCTCTCCTCGATGAAGCAATGGGGTCCCACGACGGAGTTCACGATCTCCACGCCGGCTTTCACCGTACAACTGGGATCCACGACCGAGAGCCGGTCAATGCCTGCCGATTCATCAAATCGCTCGCCTCGCGGAGGCCGCACGGGAGAATAGGTCCGCACCTTGCCGGCCAGCACGTCCAGATTCGCCTGCAGATACTGGGTCGGCGTCCCAATATCGCGCCAGTATCCCTCCCACACGTAGCCGTAGACCGGCTCGCCCCGCTCCAGGAGCAAGGGGAAGAGATCGTACTCGAAAGAGAACGTCTTCCCCTCCGGGATCGAGGAGAGCACGCGCGGCTCCAGGACATAAATACCGGCGTTGATCAGGCGCGACGTGACTTCACTTGCGCGCGGCTTCTCGACGAAGCGCCGCACCTCCCCTCCATCTCCCACTTCGACGACTCCATAAGCGGATGGATTGTCCGTCGGCGTCAGGACGAGCGTCGCGACGGCTCCCCTCTCCCGGTGGTGCTCCAGGACCTCCCGCAGATCGAGATCCGTCAGAATGTCCCCATTGAGCACGATCGTCGTCCCTTCCACATACGGCTCGCAGTTCTTGAACGCTCCCGCCGTTCCCAGAGGCGTCGGCTCGACGACATAGCGGAGAGCGAACTCGTAATCTTCGCTCTCGGTGAGGACGTGCTCGATCCGCTGCGGTTGATAGGCCAGACATACCAGAACCTCCCGGACTCCCGTTCCGCGGAGAAGATCGAGCTGATAAAACAGAAACGGCCGATTCACCAGCGGAGCTGCCGGCTTGGGCACATGAACCGTCAGAGGACGCATCCGCGTCCCTTTTCCTCCGGCCAGGATAACGGCTTGCATATGCGTCGTGCGCCCCCAACGATTTCCAGGAGAAATGAGTGTATCATCCCAGGGCAGGAGTTTCAAAGCCGCCCTTCCGAAAAGCGTCTCTCCGAAAAGCGGGAGCGCTCTGTCATCCGGCGCGACGTTGGCCTGACTCCTGCAGGAAGGTCAGGAAAGCTTCCGACAAAGGAGCGAGCGTGCGCCGGCGATGGCGCACGAGGAAGAACGGGCGCTCGAGCAGGGGAAGCTCCCGCAGGCGCACAGCGCGCAGGAGGCGGCATTTCAACTCATGCTCGACGGCCAGAGCCGAGAGGAAAGAGAGGCCCACTCCCTGGATCACCGCCTGTTTGATGGCGCTCGTGCTCCCCAGCTCGGCCACAATGTCGAATTCCTCCAGCGAGCACCCCAGCTCGGCCAGCTTCTGCTCCAGGACCGCTCGCGTGCCCGATCCGCGCTCGCGAATGAGCAAGGGCATGCTCTTGAGGGCAGAGAGCGAGAGCACCCGCGTGCCCGCCCACTGCCGATCGCTCGGCGCGACCAGAAGAATGCGATCGGATGCGAACGCGCGAAACTCCAGATCGCGATGCTCCCGACGCGCCCCGACAATCCCCAGCTCGACGCGCCCGCGCTCGACATCCTCGATAACGCGCTCTGTATCCGAGATCGTCACTCTCACCTTCACCTGCGGATACATGTGCCGGAAGCCCTTGAGGATCCCAGGCACCAGATACTCTCCCGGAATCGTGCTCGCGCCCAGTCGAAGCTCGCCCTCCAATCGGCCCAGGAATCGGCTCATCCGCTCGGCGATCGTCCGCCGCAACTCCGGCAGACGCCGCGCATCTTCATAGAGCAGTTCTCCCGCCGCCGTGGGAAGGATGTCGCGTCCGAGCCGATCGAAGAGCCGCACGCCCAGGGTCCTCTCCAGTGTCTGAATATGCCCGCTCACGGTCGGCTGCGTGAGATACAGCCGCGCCGCCGCCCGCGAGAAGCTTCGCTCCTCGTAGACGGCACAGAAGATCTCCAGCAAACGCAAATCCAGCATGCGTTCGTTCCAGAGGCGACGGTTCATGAGATGCCCCTTCTTCGGTCATCGAACACCTTGTCGGCTTTTCCTCAGCCCTCTAGAATAACTCTTCCGCAAGGGAGGGCGAAAGCGGGACGGCGCAGCATCATGCTGATAAGCGACGAGGTCATCATCGAATTTCGAAACGTGAGTTATCATCCCCAGGGAGAGGCGCGGCGCGTCACGACGCTCTCTTTCCAGGTGCGACGCGGAGAGCTGCTCGTGCTGCTGGGGCGCAGCGGCTCGGGCAAGACGACAACGCTGAAGCTCATCAATCGGCTCCTTCTGCCGACCGAAGGCGAAGTGCTGGTCCAGGGCCGCCCGACGACGGCCTGGGATCCCATTGGGCTCCGACGCCGCATCGGATACGTCATTCAGGAAGTCGGCCTCTTTCCGCATCTCACTGTGGAGGAGAACATCGGGCTCATCCCCACGCTCGAAGGATGGGATCGAGCGCGCACACGAGCGCGCACGTATGAGCTTCTGCACCTGGTGGGCCTGGATCCGGAGGCGTTCGCTCGCCGATACCCCCACGAGCTGAGCGGCGGGCAGCGCCAACGCGTGGGCGTCGCGCGCGCGCTCGCCGCCGATCCCCCCATTCTGCTTCTGGACGAACCGTTCGGGGCTCTGGATCCGATCACGCGCTGGGAGCTGCGGGCGGAATTTCACCGGCTTCACGAGCGCCTGCGCAAAACGACGCTCTTTGTCACTCACGATGTGCGCGAGGCCTTCGCCCTGGCGACGCGCATCGCGCTCTTTTCCGAAGGCCGACTCCTGGCCCTCTGCTCGCCCCGAGAATTCCTCGGTCTTGAGCACGAAGAAGCCCGCCGTTTCCTTCAGATCCTCCGCGCGGAATCCTCCCTGGCGCAGGGAGAAGGATGAGACGACTATGTCGGTGAGCGACTTTCTCCTTCGCTACCATCGCGAAGTCTGGCAGCTCACGCTGGAGCATCTCGCGCTGGCGATGATCTCCACGGGGCTGGCCGTCGGCATCGGCTTTCCTCTAGGCATCGCGCTCACGCGACGTCCGCGACTCCGCAAGCCGGTGCTCGGATTTGTGAACGTCACGCAGACGATCCCCAGCCTGGCGCTCTTTGGCTTCCTCATCCCTCTGCCGGCCATCGGAGGGATCGGATCTCGCACGGCGATCGTCGCGCTGGTGCTCTATGCCCTTCTGCCGATCGTGCGCAACACCTATGCGGGCATCATGGCCATAGATCCGGCGATCCGCGAGGCGGCCCTTGCCATGGGAATGACGGACCGACAGCTCCTCTGGCGCGTCGAGATCCCGCTGGCTCGGAGCGTGATCCTGGCCGGCGTGCGCATCGCGCTTGTAGTCTCTATCGGCACGGCGACGATCGCCGCAGCTATTGGAGCCGGAGGGCTGGGCGTCTTCATCTTCCGAGGCGTCGCTATGGTGGATAACGCGCTCATCCTCGCCGGTGCCATCCCGGCTGCACTGCTGGCACTTCTGGCCGATTCCCTGCTGGGCGCGCTCGAGCGCAAGCTCACGCCCAAAGGTTTGCGACCGGAGGTGCGCCCATGAGCCGCATCCTGGGACTTCTGATGGCCTTCCTCGCGCTCGTTCCCTCCTGCTCCGTGAGATCGGAGCGCCTCGTCATCGGCTCGAAGAATTTCACCGAACAGATCCTTCTGGGCGAGCTGCTCGCGCAATACCTTGAGGCGAAGACTTCGCTCCCCGTGCAGCGACGCCTGAATCTCGGCGGGACGTTCGTCTGCCACCGGGCGATCGTCTCCGGGCAGATTGATGCCTACGTCGAGTACACGGGAACGGCCCTCACGGCGATCCTCAAACGCGAGCCCGTGCGCGATTCGCAAGAGGCTTATCGGCAGGTGCGTGACGTCTACCGCGCGCAATTCGACATCGAGTGGCTGAAACCTCTGGGTTTCGAGAACACCTTCGCTCTGGTCGTGCGCGGCGAAGAGGCCCGCCGCTTGAAGCTGCGCACGATCTCAGATCTGGCGCGGCAGGCTCCGCACTGGCGCGCCGGCTTCGGCTATGAATTCATGGAGCGCGCCGATGGCTTTCCGGGATTGGCCCGAACTTACGGTTTACGCTTCGCCGAGCCTCCGCGCATCATGGATCTCGGCCTGCTCTATCGCGCCCTGCGGGAGCGCCAGGTGGATGTCGTGGCCGGGAATTCGACCGATGGCCTGATCGCCGCCCTGGATCTCGCCGTCCTGGAAGACGACCGTCACTATTTCCCTCCCTACGATGCCGTCCCCCTCGTTCGCGCCGAGATCCTGCGCCGCCATCCGGAAGTGCGCGCTGCTCTAGAACAGTTGGGAGGATGCCTCTCGGCTGAAGAGATGCGCCGCTTGAACTATGCCGTGGACGGAGAACACCGCGACCCGCGCGAGGTCATCCGGGAGTTCCTCCGAGCGAAAGGCCTTCTGTGATCCCACAGAAACCTGGGGACAGAACCGCAGTGCTCGACCCCAGTGAGGCTTGTCCAAACTCCACGCGCCCATGCGGGGTGAGAAAGAAATCGCCCCGCTCGTGCGAACGGGGCTGAGATACAGGGGGGGAAAATCCGTTCTGCAACTCATAGACAAATGTCCCATGACACTTGTCTTGGTTGCTTCCTGCTTCATCGACGGGCACTGGCCTTACGGCCTGCAACCTCCCATCTCCACAGGCGTCACTTCCCGCCGAACTGGCGGTAGCTGGCCGGCCCCCTGCCCGGCCAGAGCGAGCGCAATTCGCTCAGCTTCATGTGGATAGAATAACCAACCGATCTGTCCCGTGTCGTCAACTTCTTAGGGAGCAGTTTCAACCCCCCCCCGGTAACAGGGTGAATTATCGGCCCCCACGGCCGCGCCCACGGCCATTGCCTCCCTGATTCACCTTGAATCCCGTCACAAATTGATCCTGACCGTTCCGCTTCAGGATGATGTTTCCGGAGCCGATCTGCCCGGAAAAGAAACCCGGGAGCTTCACCTTCCCATTTCCGGCCCGGTTCGTCATGAGGGGGCCCAACGGTTCCTCGTTCGAACCATCAGGAGATCGGTAGACGACCTCATACGTCTGATTCGGCTCGGCCCGCACGACGGCTACCTCAACGTCTCCTTCCTCTTCTATCTCGGCCTTTCCCATGAGAAGCCGGTCTGTCCCACAGGACACGAGCCCACCCGGCTTTGTGACCTCCGAGCATCGGAGGAGGCCCGCTTCGAACTTCTCGATCTCCTCGCCTTCAGTGGCATCGAATCCGCTCAAGAATTCATCGCGCGTCCCACTGCCCTCGTCGCGCTTGAGGACGATCGTTCCGGCTCCAGTGTCGCCGACCTGGAAAAACCCTCGCCGTTTCAGTACGCCATTGCCTGAGCTATTGGTTCCGAGCGTCCCCAGAGAAAGCACGGTGGAGCCGTCCAGAGACTGATAAACGACATCATATGTCGCGCCAGGGGCCGCTCCGAAGACGATGATCTCCACATCCCCTTGCTTTTTGATCTCCGCTTTCCCGCCCGCGAGAGGATCGGTCCCACAGTTCCCCAGCGGACCGGGCACGGTCACGTCGGCGCATCGCACGAGCACCGCTTCGAAATCGGCTCCATTGGGCACAGACTGAGAGCGCCCAGCCGTCGGCCAAGCGCCCGCTGCAAGCAGTCCTATTGTCACGGCCACAAGCTTTTTGCTCATCATCTCATCCTCCCTCGCATGAGATTTCTCCCTCCCAAGGAACAGAGCTCCAAGACCACTCAAAAATACAGCCTCCTGAAAAGTCGTCGAAGAGTCCGGCTGTGGCGAGCAAGAAAGCAGGGCATGAACCCACGGGGAGAATGATCCTCTCTACCAAGAGCCCACGGAGTGGACGACAGAAAATAGCCCGTTTGGGAGAACAACACCTTCTCTGCAATGAGCCCGCGCATGCGGGCGACCGAAAGGGGCCTGGGGCGCGAGCCCCAGGAAACCGCGGCCCCCCAATCCCCCCACGAGCCCCCGAAGGGGGCGACACACCAGGATGCCACCCAACCGGTTTGGTTCACACACGCCAGGTCACAACATCGGAGGATACATGAATGGCGCCCTTCGATTTGTCCGGCTTCTGCCCCAATGTGCCGCCCGCTCCGCGGGCTCGGGGAGGAATAATTGGGACCCCGTGTCCTGGGGTTTCGCTCGTGCTCCACCCCAGGCTATTTTCTGTCGCCCTCTTCGAGGGCTCTCTGTGGGAGTTTGGTCTCAATGGGGTCCGCTGCCGCTCCACCCTAGGCTATTTTCTGTTGCCCTTTTCGAGGGCTCTCTGTGGAATGAAATTTTGTCCCATTGGGATTCCTAGAGTTCCGCTGTCGCCTCACCCCGGGCTGTCCTCCACCGCTGGCTGCGGCAGGCTCTTTGAGGACTGGAGTTTGATCTCACGTTAGGGTAGCCAACGGTCACCGATTCTGGCTTCCTTGTGTCAGGAGAGTGAGGGCATTCCCGAGATGGAGCCTTCCACTTCCGAGCTTCCCCCAGTAGGCGCGGGGGTTCACACCTCGGATGTCGCTGGCTGAACTCTTCAGAACTCGAATGATGCGCTCTCGACTCCCAGCGCGCCTCAAAGAAGGCAGCGCGGAAAGGAGGACGGCCGCGCTTCCACTCACGAAGGCGGCGGCGAAGGACGTCCCGCTCGCCCAGCCGAAGAGCGCTCCGGGATAGGCGCTGTAGACCCCCACTCCAGGAGCCGAGAGATCCACATGGCGTCCGTAGTTGGAGAAGTCCGCTTTTCGATCTGCTTCGTCCGTTGCGGCGACAGCGAGCACAGATTCATCGCTGGCAGGGTATTGAGACAGTGGCCGCCCGTCATTGCCTGCTGAGGCGACGGCGATCACGCCACGCTCCCGCGCTTCTTCCAGGGCGCGGTCTATGAGGCGCGAGAAACCGACCATGCCGAAGCTCAGATTGAGCACAAGGGCTCCTTTCTCGACAGCGTAGCGGATGGCGCGGGCGACGGTGAAGCTCGTGCTCGTCCCGTCAGCCGTGAACGCGCGCAGAGGCAGAATCTTGGCCTCCGGAGCCACGAGGGCCACGATCCCAGCCACAAACGTCCCATGTCCGAAACCCAGTCCTCCCGCCGCTTCGGAAGGATCAGCATCGTCTTGGACGAAATCGAACATTCCCGGAGCGAGCCGATGTCGAAGGGCCGGATGCCCGCGATCCACACCCGTATCAATGATGGCGACGGTCACACCCCCTCCCCGGGCGATGCGATGAGCTGCCGCCAGTCCAATACGCTCCCCCGCCGATTGATCGAAATAGGCCGCCGGAGAAGAGCCATCGATGAAGATCACCGTCTTCTGATCAATGAAAATGACCGTCTTCTGCGCCACTTCTGGCGTGTGCAGCAAGAAATTCGGCTCGCTTTGAACGACATCGGGATCGGTTCCTAAAGCGGCGAGAGTTTCTTCAAGAGTTGTCCCCTGGGGGATTTGAGCGCGCGCGATCCCGGTTCCTTCGATGCGCCCAAGTACTCGAAGGCCATGTCGTGTCGCGATCGCCTCGATTCGGGAGGGATCGGCGGCTTCAAAGACGACCTCGTCGGAAACCGCATGGCGGGAGTCGTCCTTCTCCGTGGCCTCACGGGCCAGCTCCTGGGCTTCTTCGGCCAGATCCTCAGCTTCCTCAGCCAGCTCCCGAGCCTGTTGAAATTCCCCGCGATCGAAGGCCTCCTGGGCGCGCGCGAGCTTGCGGCTCGCCTCGGCGAGTTTCGCCTCAGCCGCCCGAACATCAGCCCCTGCTTGACGCGCCCGCTCGATCTCTGCGTGCGCGCGCGCCATGGCTTGCTCGGCCTCCTGAAGAGCTTCCGCAGCGCGCTGCCGATCCGAGCGATCCTCCTCCGCCTCACGGGCCAGCTCTTCAGCTTCCTCGGCCAGATCCTCGGCTTCTTCGGCGTGCTCGAGGGCTGCTTCGTATTGCCCCGCCTCAAAGGCCGCGCGCGCGGCGGCCAACTTCTCCTGCGCCTGCTGGAGCTTCGCCTCTGCGGCCGAGACATTGGCGCCTTGCTCGCGCGCCCGCTCAATAGCCGCCTGCGCGCGCTCAATGGCCTCTTGCGCGCGTTGAATCTTCCGTTGCGCCTCTTGCCGATCGTCGTCTTCATCTGCCATTGCGCGGCTCTCGAGGCAGCAGCAGGGGATTCTCGACTCGGGCCAAGACGGGAGAATTCCCCTGTGACCGAGGGGAATCCCGACCACCAACAATACGCTGGAGAGGATCTTCCGCATCGCACCCTCCCCCTCATTCGGGACTTCCCATCAGAAAGAAGGGAGCCCAAAAATAAGGATCCTCATACCGCGCCTTCAGCTCGCGATACGTCCGGGCGAGAGCTTCTCGCTTCGGACACCCGGTGAGAAGATGGCGATAGAACACTTCCATGAACTCCGCGGCCGAGGCATCATGCACAGTCCAGAGGCTCAAGACCAGAGAGGGCACTCCGGCCGCGAGAAAACCGCGCATGAGCCCCATCAGTTCGTCGCCCGGGGAGAGGCTCACTAGCCCCGTCTGACATCCGCTCAGGACGACCAACTCCGCGCGAAAGCGAAGTTGCCAGAGATCGTGAAAGGTCAGCCACGAGTGAAACAAGCGCACCGAGGAGAAAAGCGGATTATCCGCGCGAAAGATGGTATGAGCCGCCACGTGCAGAAGGCGAACACGCGGAGCCTCCTCGCGGAACCGCGTGCTCGTCGCCTCCTCCCCCACGAGCACACGGGC
This sequence comes from uncultured Clostridia bacterium, assembly GCA_964615335.1. Classification (GTDB taxonomy): domain Bacteria; phylum Acidobacteriota; class Blastocatellia; order HR10; family HR10; genus HR10. Next base: position 440,375 of record CAZTMT010000001.1, on the reverse strand, counting down.
CTCCGGTACGAGCTGTGCGAGCCGCCGCACCTCGTCCTCAATATGCGGGGCCCGCTCGTCCGGGACGCCCACAAAGAGTGTTCCCCCTTCGGAAACGCTCCCCGGCCGGGATGCCCGGCTCCGCTCCCGACAGAACCGGAACAGCATCGCGCTCGGGCTATAGGTGACGTCGTAGTGCTCCATCACGTAGGCCGTTCCATCAAAAAGGGCATGGAAGGGGACGTAGTGCAAGAGTCCCGTGGGCACGATAATGAGGTGCCGGGCGCGAATTTCCTCTCGAAGCGGAGCGAGAAGCTCGCCGTAGAGCGCACCTAAGATCTCCCGCAAGGCCCGAGCAAGCGTCCGCGCGTGGCGACGGACATAGGCTTCGCCCAACACATGCTGATTCACATGGAAGCGCAATCGGGCCAGCAGGGGTTCCAGGCGCTCCGGGGTCGTGAGCGGACCGAGCAGCCGAAAGCGCTCGCGCTCCAAGAGAAAGGCTCTCATCGCACCCTCGAGCAGAACATATTCGATCAGGATCTCCTCCGGAGCGAGCGCAGCCCGAATCCGGGAGGGATGGATCGGGTTCTCCCCCGGCCATGGGGGAGGTTCCTTCCATCGAAGCAGGCTCAGGAGCCGCTGCAGTTCAGCCTCCCGCTTTCGGATCCCCTGTTGGAAGGAAGCGATCTGCGCCTGACGAACCCGCCCGCTCCGCTGCAAGCGGTCCAGGTGCGTGTAAGCCGCATCCAACTGCTGACGCAGACGCCGCCATCGAGCCCAGAGTCGGGACGAGCGCCCAGGCGGTTCCACAGAAGTCTGTGCCGTCTCCGACAGGAGAACAGCCGCTTGAAAGGACTCGCGGAGCACGCGCGCTCGGGCCGCTTCCATGTAGGCGAAGGCCTCCTCCTCCCTCCCCTCTTCCACAGATAGGCGCGCGAGAGCCTGATACACGGCGAGCTTGTCCGCCAGAAAGGTGGCCTTCAACTCATCCACGGGGAGGCAAGCAGAGAGAGATTCGATCGCGCGCACGGCCTCTTGATAGTGCTCTCGGGCGCGCTGTCGTTGCCCCTGCGCCTCACAGAGTTGTCCGCACAGAGCATGCACGCGCCAGAGCATCCAGGGCGCCGAACGGTGTCGAAGCCGACGGCGCGCCCGAACGGCCAGGCGTCGGGCTTGGATCGGGCTGCCGCGCGCTACCTTCAGAAGGGCCATCTGGAGCAGAACAGCCGCTGCCTTCACCCCCAGCCGATGCCGGTGGAAAACGGCATAGGCGCGCTCGGCCGCAGACTCACTCTCATGCCACATCCCCTGCTGCCGAAAGAGCTCAGCCAGATAGAAGTCGGCCAAAGCAGCAGAGACCTCGTTCCCCAATTCTGAGAACTCCTGGCGCGCTTGTTCCAGATCCTCCCGCGCTCGATCCCACTGATGGAGATGCAAGCGTCCCAGTCCCCGGAACAAACGTGCGCGCGCCCGTTCGGCGGGCATCGCCGCGGCTTCGAAGGCCCGCAGGGCGGAATCCGCTGACGTCACCACCTCCACGAAAGCGTTCAGGTGAAGGTACACCTCGGCCAGATCCAGATCGCACAGAGGCGGGATCGTGCGCTCGCCCAGAGTCTGAGCCGCTGTCTTCGCCTGCACGAACAGGCGCAAGGCCTCATAGAGATTCCCCAGCCCCAGCTCGAGCGATGCGCGATTGTACTCCGCTTGCACAACCATCAGCGAAAGGCCCAGCCGCTCATAGTGTGTGCGCGCGCACTCGAATCCTTGCCGCGCGGCTTCGACCTGCCCCAGACATGCCTGGACGATCGCCAGATTCAACTCCACATGCGCGCGTGCCAGGCTGTCTCCGTGCCGACTCAACTTTCGCTGGGCTTCTCGAAAACAGGCGAGGGCTTCCCAATACCGATCCAGATGGTGATAGATCGCTCCCAGATTCGCCAAAACCTCAGCCATCAACCGGTGCTGCCGATGCGCGGCGAAAACGATGTAGGCCGCGCGCGCCGCCTCAAGCGCCTGAGCATAGCGCCCCAAATACATGAGCGCCCCCATCTTCGCGCGCCGGATACGCGCCGCCTCAAGCCAAGCCCCCGCTTGCGCGTAGAGGCGTTCGGCTCGCCCATAGAACAGGAGCGCGCGCCGATAGTCTCCCGCACTGTCGAGCACCATCGCCTGCGCGTGCGCTGCCGCCGCTTGGGCTCGAGGATCGCGCACGCGCCGCGCCACGATCCGACAGAGCGCGACGAGCTTCTGAGCCTGCTTCACATCGGTCCGCACCGCGCGCGCGACCTGCGCCTTCAGAGCCTCGCACAGAGGAAGATCCACAGCCTCGCGCGCTCTCCGAAGCAGCCGGCGCGCTTCGGGCAGAGTCGCGCAGGCCATCATTTGCTCCAGAAGCTCCGCACACCCTGTGGCCGAACTACCGGCGCAGTCCTGTCCGAGCGTCCAACTGCGGGATCCACACCTGTTTTCCTTCAAGGTGAATCTCCCACTGGTAGATCCCTTCGGGGATCGCCGCGAATTCGAATTCCCCCAGATGATTCGTCCTCCCCCGCGCAACCTCCTTCTCCTCCCGCCACAGAGAGACATCGCGCCCGGCGACTTCCTCCGGCTGATCCGAAAGAGGAAGGATCTGTCCCATCACGCGAACCCGCTTCGACTCAACCGGCTCCACCGTGAGAGCGATCTCATACCCCCCTCCCCGGTAGAGGAACTGGCGCGTCATCTCTGCGGGGCCGCGCACCCCAGCCAGAGCCGGTCTCATCCAGGTGTCGCGAACCAAAGAGGCGATCCACCGTGGAATCCTGGAAGAAGCCTCCCCCCGGATCCTCTCGAACAACTGCAGGACCGCCGCCCGCGCCTCCGGAGGCGCTTCGGCGCTCTCATCGGTCTGCATGAGATGAATCAGGGCTTCGATCTGACTCACCTCGCGCCGACAGGCCGAACACCTCCGGAGATGCCCCTCAATGCGCGCCCGCTCGGCCTCGGAGACCTCCTGACAAACCCACGCGACCAGACGTGCGTAATCCCCACATCGCATCCTCGTCCCCCCGCTTTTAAAAGAGGACCCAAAAGCCGCGAAAAATACACCCGCTCGCCGAAAAGGTCGCGCCCGGCGACCGAGTCCCTCACTGATCGGCAAACAGGCCGAACGACTCAAGCACCTTCTTCAGCCGCTTCAAACACCGGGCCCGAAGGGGTCCGATGCTGGACCGAGGAAGCCCCAACTCGCGAGAGACCTCCTCATAGGGCCGCTTTTCGTAAAAAAGAAGCGTCAGGAGACGACGACATCGCTCGGGGAGCTGCATCAATCCCTGACGGATCAGGTGCTGCTGCTCGATCCGCTCGATCACTTCATCCGGCAGCAGCTGCGGATCCGGAAGGTGAGCGAGCGAGGAGGGATCGGCCTCATCCTCATATTCGCGAGCGCGCCGCCGGATCTTCCAACACTCCCGCAGGGTCGTCGTGACGATCCAGGCGCTCAGCCGGGAATGGTCTCGGAGCGTCTCCAGGTGCGTGAGCAAGAGGAGGCAGACCGACTGGAAGACCTCATCGGCTTCATCAGGCGTCAGGCGATGGGCTCGCGAGATCGAGTAGATGAGGCGCTCATAGCGAGCGACCAGTGCTTCCCAGGCCTCCGCCTCGCCTCGCACACAAGCGCGCACCAGCTCCGCATCATCGGCATGTTCGAAGCGCGCCATCTCCCTCTCTCCGCAGCCGAGCCCAGCATCTGCTTCGCGCCTGTGCTGGGCTCCTCCACGCCGAGAGACATTATACGCCCTCCTTGCGCACGCGCAATCCGGGAGTCTGAGGAAGCCACCGTCTGGGGCCAAATGAGAGCTGGAACGGACAGGCCTCTCCGACAGGGGAGCGAGGCGCTCAGGACCCGATGCTCAGCCGGACGCAGTGGCCTAAGATCCCTGCGGCCGTATGCGATCTCCCCCTCGCTCTTGCACGCCAAGACCGATTTCGAGAGCGCCCCTGGCGCGCGAGATGTCGTCGGCTCGCGCGAACGGACAGAGATTCGCCCGGGAAGGCCTGAGGACCGGAAGCTTCGATTTACAGAAAAAGGCCGTGACGATACAATTAAAACTTTCTTTGGGCGGAGGGAAACCGATGATCGTGATGAAGTTCGGCGGGACATCGGTCGGGAGCGCGGAGAATCTGCGCCGTGTGGCGGCCATTGTTGCGGAGCATCGAAGGCGACGCCCAATTGTCGTCGTCTCGGCGATGAACGGGATCACAGACCTTCTGCTTGTGGCCGCGCAGGGAGCTATCGCGCGAAAGGAGCAAGAGCTGAAGGAGAAGCTGCGGACATTTCGCGAGCGGCACGCTCAGGCGATCTCAGCTGCGATCTCCGATCCGAAGGCGCGCGCGCGTTTGCTCGCGCTCACGGAGCGCTTCACGGAGGAACTCACGCGCATCCTCATGGGAATGAGTCTGCTCGGAGAGGCGACGCCGCGCGCGCTGGATGCCGTCGTTTCCTTCGGCGAACGTCTCCTGTCGGAGATCCTGGCCGGTGTGCTCACCGAGCGGGGGGTGAAGGCCCGAGCCCTCAATGCGCAGAGGTTCATCATCACCGATGATCACTTCGGGGCGGCGACGCCGCTGAAGGAATTGACGTATCGAAAGTGCCGCCGCGCCATCCTCCCCCTTGTGAGGGAAGGCATCGTCCCGGTCATCACGGGATTTTTGAGCAGCACGCGCGACGGGATCCCGACGACGCTCGGGCGCGGAGGATCGGACTACTCGGCCGCGCTCATCGGAGCGGCCGTTCAAGCGCGCGAGATCTGGATCTACACCGACGTGGACGGAATCATGACGGCCGATCCCAAAGTCGTCCCCGAGGGACGATCGCTCCCCGAGCTTTCCTATCGCGAGGTCGCCGAGCTGGCGTATTTCGGAGCCAAGGTCGTGCATCCGAAGACGGTCTTCCCGGCCATCGAGAAAGGCATCCCCATTCTCATCAAGAACACGTTCAATCCGGCTTTTCCGGGCACGCGCATCATCGCGCGCGCGCGACCGAGCAATCCCATCGTCAAAGCGATCACCTCGATCGGCCCTCTCACGCTCGTGACCGTCGAAGGGGCCGGGATGTTCGGCGTGCCCGAGATCACGGCGCGCGTCTTCGATACGCTCGCGCGCGAAGGCATCAACGTCCTGCTCATCAGCCAGGCCTCTTCGCAACAGAGCATCTGCTTCGTCGTCCCGCAAAAGGATGCCGAGCGCGCGCGGCGCGCCCTCGAAGAAGAATTCGCGCGCGAACGGCGGCAAGGCGATATCAGTCAGATCGAGAAGCAAAACGGCGTGGCCATCGTGGCCGCTGTCGGCGAAGGAATGCGAGGCACCCCAGGCGTGGCCGGGCGATTGTTCTCCGCGCTCGGACGCGAAGGCATCAACGTCATCGCCATCGCGCAAGGGTCTTCGGAGCGCAACATCTCTCTGGTCGTCAGCGAGCGCGATCGCGCCAACGCCGTACGAGCCATTCACAAGGAGTTCATCCGATGAGTCGCGAGAAGATCCCCGTCGGCATCCTGGGAGCCACCGGCATCGTCGGTCAGCGCCTGATCGCTCTGCTGGAGAATCACCCGTGGTTCGAACTCACCGAGGTCGCTGCCTCGGACCGATCGGCGGGAGCCCGATACGAAGACGTCGTGCATTGGCTCTTGCCCACGCCGATCCCCGAGCGCGCGCGGCGTCTGCGGGTGAAAGAATGCATTCCCCCTCTTTCCTGTCGGATCGTCTTCTCCGCACTGCCGGCTGACGTGGCGGCTGAAGTGGAACCGGAGTTCGCGCGAGCTGGTTACATCGTCTGCAGCAACGCGAGCGCTCATCGGCTGGAACCGGACGTCCCGCTCATCATCCCCGAGGTCAATCCCGACCACCTGCACGCCCTCTCGCATCAGCGCCGGCAGCGCGGATGGGAGCGCGGCCTCCTGGTGACCAATCCGAACTGCACGACCATTCACCTGACACTGGTTCTGAAGCCCCTGATGGATCGCTTCGGTCTGCGCGAGGTCATGGTCACGACGCTGCAGGCGCTCTCGGGTGCCGGCTATCCGGGAGTCGCTTCGCTCGATGTCGTGGATAATGTCATCCCCTTCATCAAGAACGAGGAGGAGAAGGTGGAGACGGAGACGCGGAAGCTTCTGGGCCGATGGGAAGGGGAGACGTTCGCCTTCTCCCCGGTGCGGATCAGCGCACAGTGCACGCGCGTCCCCACGCTCGAAGGGCATCTGGAATGCGTCTCCCTCGCCTTCGAACGAAAGCCGACACGAGAGGAGCTGGTGCAGGTGCTCGCCTCTTTCGCCTCGCTGCCGCAAGAGCTGGCGCTCCCGACGGCGCCCCGACACCCGATCCTCGTGCGCGACGAGGCGGATCGGCCACAGCCTCGACTCGATCGAGACGTCGAGCGAGGCATGGCGTCCGTCGTCGGGCGCATTCGCCCATGCTCGGTCCTCGACTACAAGATGGTCATTCTCGGACACAACACGATTCGCGGAGCGGCCGGAGCGGCCCTGCTCAACGCGGAGCTGCTTGTGGCCCAGAAGTGGGTTTCATGATACCGATCAGATCGGCCTCAAGGGAGAATCCGAAGGCCGCAGGAGCGACAGCTTCCGCGCGCGAGCGGGTCGTTCGCCCACGCACCGCATGAGGCTATGTCTTCCCCAATCGAACGACTTCGAGAGAAACTCAAGGCCTTCGAGCCTTCTGCCGATGAAGAAGGCGAAGAATCGCTGCAAGCGGCCGTCGTCCTCATCCTGCGAGAAGTGGGCGACGATCTTCACGCTCTCTTCATCAAGCGCGTGGAGGACGAGCACGATCCCTGGTCCGGACATATTGCGCTGCCCGGAGGTCGTCGCGAACCACAGGATCGCAGCCTCTGGGAGACAGCCCTCCGCGAGACGCGCGAGGAAGTGGGCCTGGATTTGGAGCGCGACGGGGAGGTCCTCGGACGGCTGACGGCCCTTCGGCCGAGCAACCCCCAACTGCCCCCCATCCGTGTGACTCCGCTTGTGGCCGTCATTCGATCGGATGTCTCCCCGAAGGTCGGGCCTGAAGTCGAGCGCGTCTTCTGGATGAGCCTGAGCGAGCTGAAGCGGCGGGGACGCTCCGAACGCGTGCAGAAGCTCGTCGCCGGAAGCCTGCGCACGTGGCCGGCTTATCCCTCTCCCTATGGCCCCATCTGGGGGATGACCGAGCGCATCCTCACGGAATTTCTGGCGCTGTGGGAGTGACTTCAGCAAAGGTTGGTGAAGGGTGACGCATCGCTCCCCAGGCATCTCGGTCACAAGCCTGGATGTCGCCCGCCAGTTTGCACGCTCTTTGAAGAGAATGGGGCCTCACGGGGGGTACTGCTTCACGGCAAACGCTTTTCTCCTTTTGGGCTCTCTCGGCAAAACGCGTTTCACACCCTCACTCTCGGGCTCCCAGGACGAATCGGCCATTCGTTGGGGATTACTTCCGGTAGCTTGACGAGAAAGCCCCCAGGAATGATCACCAAGATCACGCCGTCACTTCGGATCACCCTCACTCACTTCCTCTCACCCGCCCCTTCTCCCGCTGGCTGTGGCACATAGCCTTGGCGATGGCGAAGCTGCGCGTCCCGATATCTCTTCTTAGCGGACGAGGATAATTCCACCTTGATCTTGCGAATTCGCCCATCGCGAGTGGCATTTGTCGGCATATACCCGAGGACATATTGCGCTCGCAGATGATCAATCAGCTGGATAAGCTTATCCGCTTTCAAGAACTGACCGGGCTTGATGCTCCCTATCTGCCCGCCCGTGATTCGGACAAGCTCCTCCATCCCAAGCGGCTTAAAGAAGGGACGCCCCAGTACTCCCCAAACGAACCTGTGAGCAGGAAAGCCAACCAAGATCCCGTTGATCACAATATCGCTTTGGTAAACTTGTCCGAGGACTTTCTTTTTCAACTCCTCCTTTTCCTCTTCGCTCACCGGAGGTCCCTCACCCAGGCCATACGTAAACACGATCATAGCTCGGCGACGTCCAGGCTCGCTGACGCGCACAAGGTAGTGAGCACCCTCATAGATCGAATTCCACAACATACTGCAGACGCGAAATCCTCCCCAAGGACCCTCTACAAAGTAGGTGCCCTCCTCCCCTGCTTCTTCCGCCAGCCTTTCTAGCTTTTGAATCACCAAATTCTTGTCTGCGGTCAGCTCTTGGATCAGATACGGACGCTCCCAGAAGATCATCACCGCCACCTCATCCTCTGGCTTCAAACGATTCAGGATCACAGGAGCAGCCCGAGCGACATCTTCCACACGCCATGCTTCGACCAGTAGGAGTACCGATAACGGGACATCCTCGTGGCCGAAGAGGACGATGTGCTGCGGCCGCCCATCTTCGAGCAGGAGGAGATCTTCCCTCTTCAATCCGCCGATTGGCAGGCCGGTCTTCTTGGAGATTACAGAGACAGGGACCAGGACCAAATCGCTCGCGAGCCACACTGTCATCTCTTCTCTCTGCGGACTCTGAGAGAGCGACCCTGCCGCCAAGAAGTGGAAAGCCAAGAGGAGAAACCCAGAACTGAAGGCCTTCATCGGCGATCCCCTCCTATGGCGAAAATGCTTCTTTTTCTAAAGGCTCGTTGGCTGCCGTTCATCTTTCATCTTCTCCTTGAAGATTTTCGACAGCCGAAATTATACTGACTGATTGTCAAGCCCGATCTGAGGCGCATACTTTCATCCTAAGGCACGTTCACTTCCCCACGAGGCGGTCCAAGGACAGGGGGATTTCGATTTCCGTCGCCCGACCCTCGGCGAAGAGCAGGAGGAAGTTCCGTGTTCTTCCCTCAGGATCTCTCCTCTTGACGTTCAGGACGATCGTGTCTTCAGGAGGCATTTTACCTGTCCCGTCCGAGCGTGAGCGTCGTGATCACGCGAACAGGCTGGCCGCCGACCGTGAACGGTTCAAACTCCCACTGGCGCAATCGCTCCTCAGCTTGCTCATCCCGCTGTCCTTCGGAGGTGAAGGCCAGGGCTCGGACCACTCGCCCCGTCTCATCAATAGCCAGAATAACGCGCAACGTCTCCCCTGCCCTCACTTCGGGCTCCACTCGCTTCAGCGCTTTCAGCCGATGGAACACCACGCTGTATTCTCCGGGCGTCGCCAGCGGCGTGACCTCTGGCATCGTCACGGGAAAAGCCGCTCGTATCATCGTCTCGATTGCTCCTTTTGACCCGACGCCTAACCGATCTCCGGAGAAAGAAAGGGGCTCACGCACCTGACCAGAACGAGACGTCCATTCACCGACAGAGAGACCCAAGCGCCCTCCGGCACTGAGACGTCCAGAAAGACCACACCCGACAAAGAAGACGGACGTCGAAACGTCACCTGAGCTCCGCTGACCTGCAGTGTCTCTTCAGAAAGAAAGCCCGTGCACGCGAGCGACAAAAAAGAGCCTGGGGCGCGAGCCCCATTTGCGGAACGACACATTTTCCGCAAAAAGCTCCCGGAGGGGGCGACAGAAAATAGCCCGGGGCGTCAGCCCTTTTACGGAACGACATCTTTCCACAGAAAGCCCCCGAAGGGGGCGACACATCGGGCGGCCACCCAGCGGGTCTGGTTCATGAACGCCAGGTCACGACATCGGAGGATACACGAATGGCGTCCTTCGATTCGTTCGGCTTTTGACCCGATGTGCCGCCCGCTGGCGCGGGCTCGGGGATAATTGGGGACCTCGTTTCCTGGGGTTCCGCTTCGCTCCACCCCAGGCTATCCTCTGTCGCCCTCTTCGAGGGCTCTCTGCGGAACGGAGTTCGATCTCAAAATGGGTTTCGCTGGCGCTGCACCCCGGGCTATCGTCTGTTGTCCTCTTCGAGGGCTCTCTGCGGAACGGGGTTTGGTCTCCAAATGGGTTCCGCTATCGCTCCACCCTGTCCTGGGGCTTCGCTCGCGTTTCACCCTGGGCTATTTTCTGTCGCCTGCGGCGGCAGGCTCTCTGCGGAATGGGGTTCGGTTTCGAATCGGGAAATCCTCTTATGAGCTTTCTCGTCAAGAGCAAGGGGCTCACTTGACCCTCCGTGCGTGGGTACTTTACATTGGGCGTCTCATGAGCGGAAGGGGGGTATGAAGACTGGGCGTTTCGGACTGTCTCTTGTTCTGCTGTTGATTCTTCCGCCTGGGTGCGAGAAGGCAGTACGTCAGCCGAAAGTGGATGATGGGGTGATCCTCTCCTCCGATGTGTCCGTTCGCAGCTCGACGGCGACCCTGGCCATTGAGCTTGTGCGTCTTCAGCGGGCCGAGGAGGTGGAGATCCTGGAGCGGAAAGGGACGGAGTGGGTGCGCGTGCGGACAAAGGGGGGGATCGAAGGATGGGTGGAAGCGCGCCATGTCCTTCGCAAGCGCGCTTTCGAGCAAGCGCGTGCTCTGGAACAAGAGATGGCCGCGATCCCTGCACAGGCGCTCGGGCAGCTCACAGGAAATGCCGCCGTTCGGCTGACACCCGGTCGCGCTTCGGATGACAATATTCTCTTTCATGCGCCTGCCGGAACGCGCGTCGAGATCCTGCGACGCGAACGCACGCGTCGCCTGAGCCAGGAGATCCTCCCCCGGCGCTATGAGCCACGCCGACGCCGATCGGAACCTTCCGAGATCTCTCCCCCGTCAGAGCTGTGGTACTGCGTGCGTCTGCCCGAGTCGTTCCTCATTCGAATCGGATGGGTGTACGCCCCCCTAGTGGAACTGAAGGTGCCCGAGCCCTTGCGGCATCTTCAGGGCGAATATCCTTGTGTCGCCTGGTACGAGATCGCTCAGGTCGAAGATCCTCAGGTCGGGATGGTGTCTCACTACCTGACTTTTGACACTCATCGGACAGCTCCTGTTCCGGGGACGGATTTCGAGCGCCTGCGCCTCTGGGTGTGGAACCTGCAGGAGCATCGGTACAAGATCGCGCGATGGGAGATCGCTCATGGGGTCTTTCCCATTGAACATCGGCGCGAAGGGGCCCTGCACCGATTTCGAATGAAACTCTACGATCCCCGGACGGGCGCGCTCCAGGAGGCCGAATATCTGGTGGATGTCGGGGATCAGGCGAACCCTCGGCTGACCCGCTCCCGATGAGGAGCTTGCTTCGCGTGAGCTGAGGGCGTATGCTCTCACATCTATGATCCGAGGGAGAGGGGGGCGCGGGCTGAAGATTGAAGCGATCGCTGCGCTTTTGTTGTTTGTCCCCACCGGCGTGTTGCCTTCCTCCGCCGCTCAGGAGAAGCGGGCTCTGGAGATCGTGCAGCGTACCCTGGCGGCCTATGGGGGGGAGGCTTCCGTGTATCTGCTCCGTCAGAAAGGACAGATGCGCGGCCTCGTCCGAGCCTACCTCGAAGATGGGAGCGTTCGCGAAGGAGAGATCACGATTCGCTTTCTTCATCGGCTGGAGAAGCAGGACGAATTGCGACAGATGGAAGTCCGATTCCCGGGCGCTCCGACGCTCGTCATCTCCTACGACGGAGAGCGCGTGTGGGGGACCGAGAACGGCGCTCCGATCGTCTTACGTCTGCGCACGGAGGCGGCCTTTCGCGCCGAATTGAAGCACAACTACGAGACGCTCCTGCGCTATCGCGAGTACAAGGCCGATCTGCGTTACGTCGGGCGCGAAAAGCGGAGCGGCATCGAGGTGGATGTCCTGGACCTCACTCTCCCCGATGGGTCGAAGACGCGGTATTTCATCAGCACGCGGACGTTCCGCATCCTGCACATCGAGTATGACGTCTCGGTTCCTCTGGTTGCCAAGCCGATTCGCTTTCGGGATTCTTTTTACGACTTTCGCGTCGTGCAAGCGACACTTGTGCCCTATCGGATCGAACGGTACGAGGACGGACGACTGGTCCAGGAGATTCGATTCACCGAAGTTGCCTACGGCGTGCAGATCGAGGAAGCGCAGTTTCGGCCTCCCGGCTCTTCGTGAACGCCTCTTCGGGTATCGGCAGGCGCCGGGCAACGCATGAGTTTTTCCACGCGCGGCCCCAGAGATCGCCTCCGCGGGCAGGATCACATCGTTCGCCCCAAAGCCAGGGCGATCTGTCGGAGTTGTCCAACCAGTTCCATGAGTTGGTCGGGCAACAGAGCCTGCGGGCCGTCGCAGAGGGCTTCTTCCGGACGGTGGTGCACTTCGATGAGCAGTCCATCGGCGCCGGCGGCAATGGCCGCGCGCGCCATGGGAGGAACTTTGTCGCGTCGGCCCGTCCCATGGCTCGGATCGGCGATGACCGGCAAGTAGGTGAGTTTCTTGAAGACCGGGATGGCCGAGATGTCCAGCGTGTAGCGGAGCGCGGTCTCGAAGGTGCGAATCCCGCGCTCGCAGAGCATGACGTTCGGATTCCCTCCGGAGACGATATATTCGGCCGCCAGCAAGGTCTCTTCGATCGTGGCGGCGGGGCCTCGTTTGAGGAGCACGGGTTTCGGTTGTTTGCCCAGCTCTTTGAGCATGTTGAAGTGCTGCATATTGCGCGCGCCGACCTGCAGGATGTCCACGTATTCGGACGCGAGGGGGATATGGGCGATCTCCATGACTTCGGAGATCACGAGCAGACCATATCGGTCGGCCGCTTCGCGCAAGTACTGAAGCCCCTTCTCGCCGAGCCCCTGGAAGCTGTAGGGAGAAGTTCGCGGCTTGAAGGCGCCGCCGCGCAGGATCTTCGCTCCGGCGCGCTTGACGGCCTCGGCGATCTCCAGCACTTGCTCGCGACTCTCGACAGCGCAGGGACCGGCCATGAGGACGATCTCTCGACCGCCGATGACGACATCGCCCACGCGAATCTCCAGATCCTCAGCTCGAAAGGATCGGCTCACGAGCTTATAGGGCGTCGTCACGCGGACCACCTCCGCGACCCCCTCCAGAAGCTCCAGTTCGCGCGCATCCACGATTTTGTCGCCGACGGCTCCGAGGACCGTCCGCGTCACACCCGTCGAGCGGTGCACGTCAAATCCCCACTGCAGGAGCTTCTCGATCACCCGCGCGATCTGTTCTTCGGTGGCATTCTCCTGCATGATGACGATCATAGGCGGCTCTTCCTCCTCATTCCGTTCTCCCCAGGGGGCTCTCCGAGCCATCGAGAGATTCTGCCGAAAGGCGTTCGAGCCGGCGCGATTCGTCCATGATGCGTTCGAAGAGGCGTTGCAGCGCCTCGTCATCAAGAGGCCCGCGATTGAGCCGGCGCACGCGCTCGAGCACCTCCCGCTCTCGCTCCGGAGAATAGATCGGGAGAGAGCGCGCGCGTTTCAACTTCCCGATCTCGATGGCGCAGCGCGAGCGAAGATTCAGCAGTTCGACCAGCTTCGCATCAATCTCGTCAATCATCCGTCGCCAATCCTCGATGTCCACGGTGAAGCCTCCTTGCCCCTTCGAAACCGGAGAGTTCGAAGGGCTCTCAAACAGATTCTCCCTTCAACCAGCGAACGAAACGTCCGATCCGCGGGACAAGATCGGGCTGTCCGAGATGTCGCTCGATCTCCTGCACGACGGCACTGCCGACAACAGCGGCGTCCGCATAGCACCAGGTCTCGCGCACATGCTCCGGTCGAGAGATTCCGAAGCCAACGGCAATGGGAAGGTCCGTGTATCGGCGCACGCGCTGGACTGTGGGGCGCATCGCCTCCGAGAGCTGCTCCCGCGTCCCCGTCACTCCGGTGCGGGAGACGACGTAGACAAATCCCGAGGCCGCGCGCACGATCTCGGCAATACGCGCATCCGGACTTGTGGGCGCGACGAGAAAAATGGTCTCGATCCCGCGCTCTCGCATGAGGCGTCGGAACTCCTCAGCCTCTTCCGGAACCAGATCTGTCACGAGCACGCCATCCACGCCCACGGCCTCCATCTCTCGGGCCAGCCGCTGGAGCCCAAATTGTAGCAAGGGGTTGAAGTAGCTGAAAAGGACCAGGGGAATATCCGAATGCCGACGAACCTCGGCGACCATGTCCAGACAGTCTCGAAGCCGCGTCCCCCGACGCAGGGAGCGTTCGGCGGCCCTCTGGATGATCGGTCCATCAGCGATCGGGTCGGAGAAGGGGACGCCCAGCTCGATCACGTCCACGCCCGAAGCGGCGAGTTCGCGAATCAGGCGAACGGTTGTCTCCGGATCCGGATCGCCTGCTGTGAGGTAGACGATGAGGCCCTTCTGTCCGGCCCGCCGTAAAGCCTCGAACTGTTCGCGAATGCGGCTCATGGGAGAGACTCTTCGGCTGTGCGCTGTCGAGCCAGATGTTCAGCGACCGTGTGCACGTCCTTGTCGCCTCGGCCCGAGAGATTGATGAGCAGGATCTGATCCGGGGACATCGTGGGAGCCAGGCGCATGGCGTAGGCCAATGCGTGTGCGCTCTCCAGAGCGGGGAGGATGCCTTCCCATCGCGCGAGCGTTTGAAAAGCCGCGAGCGCTTCCTCGTCGGTGACCGAGACGTACTGGATGCGTCCGCGATCGCGCCAGTAGGCGTGCTCCGGTCCGACGGCCGCGTAGTCCAATCCCGCCGCCACCGAATGCGTCAGAGCGATCTGCCCGTCCTCGTCCTGCAAGACATAGGTGTAGGTGCCGTGCAAAACGCCGGGGCGTCCTCCGGCAAACCGCGCCGCGTGATGGCCCAGCCCCGCGCTGCGGCCGCCCGCTTCGACGCCGATCATTTGAACTCCGGGCTCGGCGAGAAATTCGTAGAAAAGGCCGATGGCATTGCTCCCTCCGCCCACGCACGCCAGCAGGACATCAGGCAAGCGCCCTTCGCACGCGAGAATCTGCTCTCGCGCCTCTCGCCCGATGAGCGCCTGGAAATCCCGCACGATCATGGGATACGGATGCGGGCCGAGCACCGATCCGAGCAGATAATGCGTCGTCTCCACATGAGTCACCCAATCGCGGAGGGCTTCGCTGATGGCATCCTTGAGCGTGCGGCTTCCGGCCTCTACGCCGCGCACCTCGGCCCCGAGCAACTCCATGCGGAAGACATTGAGCGCCTGGCGCCGCATGTCCTCCGTCCCCATGTAGATGACGCACTGCAAGCCCAGCAGCGCGCAGGCCGTCGCCGTCGCCACGCCATGCTGTCCGGCACCGGTCTCGGCGATCACGCGCTTCTTCCCCATGCGCTTGGCCAAAAGCGCCTGACCTAGCGCATTGTTGATCTTGTGCGCTCCCGTGTGACAGAGGTCCTCGCGCTTGAGATAGATCTTAGCCCCGCCCAAATGTTCGGTCAGCCGGCGCGCGAAAAACAAAGGCGTCGGTCGTCCGACGTATGTTCGGAGAAGATGCTGCAGTTCGCGATGAAACTCCGGATCCTCGCGCGCCGCTCGATACGCCTGGGTCAGCTCTTCGAGCGGATGCATGAGCGTCTCCGGGACGAATCGCCCCCCATAGGGGCCGAAACGTCCTCGCGCATCCGGAAGCGCAAACGTCTCGTTCACCCTCTCCCTCCTTCGAAGACAAGCGCGCGGCCCGATTATCTCCAGGAGCGCACCTCGGCTTCTCGGACCGCCGCGATGAAGGCGCGCACTTTCTCGGGATCCTTCTTGCCGGGGAAGGCTTCCACGCCCGTGCATACGTCCACGGCATCGGGACGAACGCGCTCGATGGCCTGAGCGACGTTTTCGGGCGAGAGGCCTCCGGCGAGAATCAGGAACGAAACACGAGACCGGGCACGCTGCGCCACGTCCCAATCGAAGCGCTCCCCCGTGCCTCCATATGCGCCGGGTCTTTCGGCGTCAAGTAGAATCGCATGCGCACGACGATAGCGATCCAGCTCCGCGGGATCAAAATCCGGACCGACACGCACAGCCTTGATGGTCCGCCATCGCGAGGCGACCTGCCGGCAAAACTCCGGCGACTCGTCCCCATGAAGCTGCACAGCCGCGAGCTTGACTTCCGCGACCAGCCGTCCGAGCGTCTCCAGATCGTGCTCGTTCACGAAAACTCCAACCGGGACGACCAGCGGAGGCAAGTGCTCGATGATCTCTCGCGCGCGGGCGGGCTCGATGTATCGCGGGCTTTTCGGATAGAAGTTAAACCCGAGCGCATCGGCGCCGGCCTCCGCGGCCATGAGGGCATCCTCCAGGTTCGTGATGCCGCAAATTTTCACTCGGACCATTCCCTTCCTTCTCCCAAGAGGGGGGCTTCGCTCTCCCCCGTCGGCTCCGACAGACCGAGCAACATGTGGAGCGCTTCGCTCGGACGGGGCGCGCGCACGAGATATTCTCCGATCAGAAACGCGTGATACCCCGCGCGACGCAGCTCCTGCAACTGGTGCCGTGTGCTCAGGCCGCTCTCGCTGACGAGCACGACGTCCTGGGGAACATGGCGGGCCAATTCCCAGGAGATCGCGATGTCCACGCGGAACGTCCGCAGATCGCGATTGTTCACTCCGATGAGCTTTGCGCCCGCGGCCAGGGCGTTCTCCAGTTCGATTCGATCGTGCACCTCGACGAGCGCATCCAGCCGCAGCTCTTGAGCCAACTGCAGGAGATCTCGAAGCTGCACCCGATCGAGGAGGGCCGCGATGAGAAGCACGGCATCAGCTCCGGCCGCCGCAGCTTCGTAGAGCTGATAGGGATCGAAGAGAAAGTCCTTGCGGAGCAGCGGAAGGCTGACGGCCTGACGGATCTCCGTAAGATGCGCGAGCGATCCCAGAAAGTGATCTTCTTCGGTGAGGACCGAGATCGCCACCGCTCCGGCGCTCTCGTATTCTCGCGCGAGCGCGACCGGATCGAAATCTTCCCGCAGGATCCCCCGGGAGGGGGAGGCGCGCTTCACTTCCGCGATAATGTTCAGATGATCCGGCCGCGCGCACGCGAGGCGGAAAGGTCGCCGATCCTCTCCGCGCGAGGGGAGATCGCGCCGCAGCTCCGAAAGCGGTCTCTGTCGCTTCGCCTCCTCGAGGCGCTGCGCTTTTCGGGTCAGGATCTGCTGCAAGATGCTGCTCACGGAGTGCCCCCTCTCGGATCAAGATTCCGACGTTCCCCCTCTTCGTCCGGAGACGGTCCGGTCGTCAGAGCGATCAGGGCCTGGAGTTTCTCCCACGCCGCTCCCGTCGCGATCGCCTCGGAGGCCATTTGAAGGCCCTCGCGCAGCGTGCGCGCGCGACCACTCAGATGAAGTCCGGCCGCGGCGTTCAGAAGAACGAGATCGCGCGCCGCATCCGTGCGGCGTCCTGTGAGGACATCGCGAACGAGGGCCGCGCTCTCTTCGGGTGAGAGCGCGCGCATGTCCCGGAGATCGCGTGGGGTCAATCCCTCTTCTTGCGGGTCAATGAGGAAGCGCCTCATGCTCCCCTGGCGCACCTCCAGCACATGCGTCGGCCCGGAAAGGGTGATCTCGTCCATCCCATCGCTCCCGTGAACGATCCAGGCGTGTTCGACCCCCAGATAGAGCAAGGCGCGCGCCAGTTTCTCCATGCTCCCGGGATCGGACACGCCGATGAGCTGGCGCCGAACGCCCGCCGGGTTGGTGAGCGGTCCGAGCAGATTGAAGATCGTTCGCACGCCGAGCTGCCGACGAACACCGGCTACGCGCGCGGTCGCACGATGAAACTGAGGGGCGAACATGAAACAGAAGCCGATCTCATCCAGACATCTCTGCACGACAGCCGGAGGCGGATCAATGCGAACGCCCAGAACAGCCAACACATCGGCGCTTCCGCTCCGGCTGCTGGAGGCGCGATTCCCATGCTTGGCGACGGGCACGCCCGCGGCGGCGATGACGCAGGCGGCCGCCGTCGAGACGTTGAACGTCTTGCGAGGGCTCCCCCCCGTGCCCGCCGTATCCACGACGTCCGAGCGCTCGGACTGAATCCTCAGAGCGTGCGCCCGCAGGGTCTCAGCGAAGCCGACCAGCTCCTCGGCCGTCTCCCCTTTCATCGCCAGCGCGACGAGCGCCGCGGCGATGAACGCTTCGCTTGCCTGAAGCATCTCCTCCAGCAGCGCCGCCGCCTCCTGGCGCGTCAGGTCCTCCCTTCGCAAGAGCTTGTCCAAAAGCGGATGGCCCATGACTGGTCAGAGGTAAAAGAGGCTGAGGCGCGGCAGAGCATGCTCCTGGCGCACGCGCTTTTTGATGTAATGGGTGAGCGTGTGCTGGTATACTTCCTCGCTCATGCGCTTCTTATGCTCCTTGAGCTGCGCGATGCCTTCCTGTCGAATCGCCTCCAGGTACTCTTCGGGCAGGCAGGCGACGAGCGCTTCGTAGAGGATCTCCTCCAGGCGCACCAGTTCCCGTTCGAGCGTCTCGAAATCCACGTCCTGGGCGACGCGCACATCCTCGCAGAGGGCATCCAGTCGCGGGATCACGCGTTCGATGGCCTCGCGCAGTGGGGCGAATTCGGGATCGGCATGCTTCTGGACCACACGCTGCAGATCGGCGCGCTGGCGCTCGAGGTATTCGATGACCATCTCCCGGGAGAAGGGCACCGCCTGCCCTGCTCGCGCCGTCCCATCGGAATCCTCGCGCGCTCCGATGCGCGCGTGCTGATATTCTGCGAAGCAGGCCATCACCTCTTGCTGGCAGTAGAGGATCGAATTGATGCGCCGCGTCTTCCCGGGACGCGTCTCGTAGGCATCGAAGACGCGATCTATGGCGCGCAGAACGACATGCAGCGGAATGCCCATGTCCTTCCAGCTCTCGATCGCCGCCCAATCGAGCGTCGAGAGCATGAGATGCTTGCCCCGCCGCCGTGCGAAATGCTCTTCGACTTCGGTGAAGTAGTTGAAGTAGTTCACGACGAAGTCATCGGCCGGGCGCGGGCGTTCGCCTTCCTCCGATGACGAACGTCGCTCCTCGACGATTCCTCTCTCCTTGTGGGCGTCATCGAGTCTGAAGCCGCTCATATCGCTCATAGATGATCCGCAAGCCATCGAGAGTGAGATTGTCATCGAGCGTCTGGATATAGGCCGAGGCGCGACCGATGAGATGCGAGAGACCTCCGGTCGCGACGACGCGCGTCTCCGGTCCCAATTCCGCGATCATGCGGGCGAGAATTCCATCCACCAGGCCGATATACCCGAAGTAGAGCCCCGATTGCATGCTCGCCACGGTGGATCGGCCGATGACCGCACTGGGCCGGCGGATGTCCACGCGGGGCAATTTCGCCGTTCGTTCGAAGAGCGCTTCGGCGGAGATCGTGATGCCGGGGGCGATGACCCCTCCGAGATACTCTCCCTGTGCGGAGATCGCATCGAACGTCGTCGCCGTCCCGAAATCCACGACGATGCAAGGTCCGCCGTACTTGGCGAAAGCGGCGACAGCGTCGGCGATCCGATCCGCTCCGACCTCTTGCGGATTCTCGTAGAGGATGGGCATGCCCGTGGGCGTCTGCCAATCCACAAACAGCGGATCCAGGTGGAAGTAGACCTGCGCCATCTTCCGCAAGGCGAAATCCAGCGGGGGGACGACCGACGCGATGACCACGGCGTGAACAGCGGAGAACTCCAGGCCCTCCAGCGTGAAGAGCGTGCGGCAGAGAATCCCCCACTCGTCCACCGTCCGCGAGGCCTGCGTCGTCAGCCTCCAGACGACCAGAAGGCGCTCGCCCTCGTATACGCCCAGCGCCGTATTCGTGTTGCCCACATCCATGACCAGCAGCATGGGGATTCACGCGCCTCCCTATGCCGACATAAGCTACACAATTAAGGCACCAAAGCGGCCAGAAGTCAATCGCCCGAAAGAGGCGATGTGCTCTCGATGCGGCTTTTCCTTCGGCAAGGGGCGCGAATCCCCCGGTTTGACACTCCTTGGGGCGACGGTGTATTTTTCCGACTTGCGAGACGCGCCATGCTGCGCTTGCGAAACACCTTATCGGGAGAGCTTGAGGTCTTCACCCCCCTGGATGGGGAGACGGTCCGCATGTATAGCTGCGGCCTCACTGTCTACGACTACGGACACATCGGGAATTTCCGGACGTTCGTCTCCGTGGACGTCCTGCGGCGCTATCTGAAGTACAAGGGGTATCGCGTCCGGCACGTGATGAATTTCACCGATGTGGACGACAAGACGATTCGCCGGGCGCGCCAGGAGGGGGTGAGTCTGCGGGAGCTGACGGATCGGTATATCGCGGCTTTCCTGGAAGACATGCGGACGCTCCGACTGGAGACCCCCGAGGTCATGCCTCGGGCGACCGAGCACATTCCGGAGATGGTGGAGCTGGTGAAGCGCTTGCAGGAGCGAGGCTACACCTACCGGAGTGAAGGCTCGATTTATTTCCGCATCGCCGCCTTCCCGGAATACGGGAAGCTCTCGAAGGTTCGATTGGATCAGATCAAGCCGGGAGCCCGCGTGGATGTGGACGAATACGAGAAGGCCGACGTGCGCGATTTCGTCCTGTGGAAGGCCCCCCGAGATCCCGAGGAGCCGCGCTGGGAGACGGAGCTGGGACCGGGGCGACCGGGCTGGCACCTGGAATGCTCGGCCATGTCCATGAAATATCTCGGCGAGACCTTCGACATTCACTGCGGCGGGGTGGACCTCATCTTCCCCCATCATGAGAACGAGATCGCACAGAGCGAAGCGGCGACGGGAAAGCCCTTCGTCCGATACTGGGTGCATACGGAGTTCCTGCTGGTCGAGGGAGAGAAGATGGCCAAATCGCGCGGGAACTTCTACACGCTGCGCGACCTTCTGGCGCAAGGATATGAGCCGATGGCGATCCGGTATGCCCTTCTGTCGGTCCCCTATCGCACGCCGCTCAATTTCACGCTCGAAGGTGTGCGCGCCGCCCAGGCGACTCTGGCAAACCTGCGCGATTTCCTCTGGCGCGTGCGCGAAGCCCGGTGCGAAGCCGGATCCAATCCCACGGTGGCCGAGGCTCTGGAGCGCGCAGCGCGGGAATTTGAGGAGGCTATGGATCAGGACCTGAACACGGCGCAAGCGCTCGGTGCCGTGCATACCCTGGTGGGCGAGGTCACGGGGGCTTTGATCGAAGGCTCGCTTCGTGAGGATGATCGGCAGAAGGTCCTGGCCTGGATGCAACGCGTGGACCAGGTCCTGGGTGTTCTCGGGGAGATCGAGCCCGAAGACCTCGATCCCGAGATCCGCGCGCTCATCCGGGAGCGAGAGCGCGCCCGTCAGGAACGCAATTATGCCCGCGCCGACGAGATCCGCCGTCTTCTCTACGAGCGCGGCATCATCCTGGAAGATACGCGTTCGGGGACGCTCTGGCGCCGCCGACGCGATGCCCAGTAAGGAGGACTCCGAGGAAATGATGCCTGCTTGGGGCGAACGGAGATCGGGAGCCCGCGCGCGCCTGAGGCCGAGCTATTCCATCGTCATTCCGCTCTACAATGAGGTCGAGAACGTCGAACCCCTCTACCGGGAGCTGAAGCCGGTCCTGGACCGACTCGGAAAGCCCTACGAGGTGATCTTCGTGGATGATGGCAGCGACGACGGGACCTATGAAGCGCTGCTGGCCCTCTACGGCGAGGATCCGAACGTGCATGTGCTGCAGCTCAGCCGAAATTTCGGGCAGACGGCCGCGCTCGCTGCCGGATTCGATTTCGCTCGCGGGGAGATCATCATCGCCATGGATGGCGATCTGCATCACGATCCGGAGGACATCCCCCGGCTGCTCGAGAAGATGCGCGAGGGGTACGATATTGTGAACGGGTGGCGAAAGGATCGTCCCGAGGATTTCCTGACGCGCCGTCTTCCCTCCCGGGTCGCCAACTGGATCATGGCGCGGCTCTCCGGAGTGCCTCTGCGGGATTTCGGTTCGACGTTCAAGGCCTATCGGCGCGAGATCATCAAGAACGTCCGGCTCTACGGAGAGCTGCATCGTTTCATCCCCGCTCTGGCGCGTCTGGTTGGAGCGCGCATCGCGGAGATCCCCGTGCGCGCGCGTCCGCGCTATCGGGGACAGTCCAAATACGGCCTCTCGCGCACGATTCGCGTCCTGCTGGATTTCATCACGATCAAATTCCTGCTGAGCTACATGACGCGCCCGCTGCACTTCTTCGGACCGGTGGGGCTTCTGGCTTTCCTCGGGGGAGGGCTCCTGGGCAGCTACCTGGCGCTGAAGAAGCTCCTGTACGGCATCAGCCTGCTGCAGATGCACGGGCCACTGCTTCTGCTCTCGATGCTCTTGATCATCACGGGCGTGCAGCTCATCTCAATTGGGCTCATCGGGGAGATCATCATGCGCACCTACTACGAATCGCAGCGCAAGCCCATCTATACGGTCCGCGAGATCCGATCGCGACGCCTGGAGAGGCGCGCCCCGGCAGCAGGCCGGTGAGCGAGTGAGCGCGCGGCGAAAATAGCCCGGGATAAAGCAGCAGCGAAACCCAGGAGAGGGTGAAGCGCGAGCGGAATCCATCGAGACCAAATCCCATTTCGCAAAGAGCCCTCAAAGAGGGCGACAGACGATAGCCTGGGGTGAAGCGAAACCCCAGGAAACGGAGTCCCCAATTATCCCCGAGCCCGCGCCAGCGGGCGACACATTGGGTCAGAGGCCAAATGAATCGAAGGACGACGTTCGCGCGTTCCCCAATGGGGCGACCTAGCGTTCATGAGCCAGACCGGTTAGGTGGCCGCCCGATGTGTCGCCCCCTTCGGGGGCTCTTGGGAAAATTTTGGGGCCTCACGTTTCCCTAGGGCTTACGCCCTAGGCTATTTTCTGTCGCCCACTGCGTGGGCTCTATGCGGAAGTGAATCGTTCTCCAAATGGGGCTCGCGCCCCAGGCTATTTTCTGTCGCCCCCTCCGGGGGCTTCCGCGCGGAAATGTGTTGTTCTCACAATGGGGCTCACGCCCTCAGCTACCCTCTGCCGTCCGTTCGCGGAGGCCTTCTGATGATCCCTCCAGTGGACTGACCTCGCGCGCGGTGATGATTCACAGAAGGACGTCCACAACTCCCTTGTCGCCAGGGCCACAGCCCCAGAAAGGCGATAACAGAGAGAGCCCTGCTTGACGAAGTGGCCTCTCTTGCGTAGACTCACAGCCTGATCATGACCGGCGAGAGAGACGCTATGCCGACGAGAGATTTCCCGGAAGGGATCACCTTCGACGACGTCCTTCTTATCCCGGCTAAAAGCGATGTTCTGCCGACGGAGACCGACACGACGACCTTCTTCTCCCGGAACGTGCGCTTGAACATCCCCTTGAGCAGCGCGGCCATGGACACGGTGACCGAAGCGCTGCTGGCTATCGCTTTGGCGCAGCAAGGAGGGATCGGAGTCATCCATCGCAACCTCTCCATTGAGGCGCAGGCGGCCGAAGTGGACAAGGTGAAACGCTCCGAGAGCGGGATGATCGTAGACCCGATCACGATCACTCCGGATCGGCCGATCTCCGAGGCCCTGGCCATGATGGCCCACTACAAGATCTCGGGCGTGCCTGTCGTGGATGGAGATGGAAAGCTCGTGGGGATTCTGACCAATCGCGACCTGCGGTTCGAGACGCGCCTGGATCTGCGCGTGAGAGACGTGATGACCGAGCGCGAGAGGTTGATCACAGCGCCCGTGGGGACGACGCTCGAGGATGCCAAGGCGATCCTGCAACAGCATCGGATCGAGAAGCTCCCCATCGTGGATGAGGACTTTCGGCTGAAAGGGCTCATCACGGTCAAGGACATTCAGAAGGCGATCAAATACCCGAATGCGGCCAAGGATCACCTGGGGCGGTTGCGCGTCGGAGCGGCCATTGGAGCGACAGGGGATTTCCTGGAGAGGGCTCAGGAGCTGGTGCGCGCGCGCGTGGATGTGCTCGTCATAGATACGGCGCACGGACACACGACGCGCGTGCTGGAGGCCGTGCGGCAGCTCAAGCGGAGATTCCCCGAAGTGGATGTGGTCGCGGGAAACGTCTCCACAGCCGAGGCGACGCGAGAGCTGATCGCCGCCGGCGCCGATGGGGTGAAGGTCGGACAAGGACCGGGCTCGATCTGCACGACGCGCGTCGTCACCGGAGCTGGCGTGCCGCAGATCACAGCGATTATGGAGTGCGCGCGCGCCGCGCGAGGGACGGGCGTTCCGATCATCGCCGATGGAGGGATTCGCTTCTCGGGCGACATCGTCAAAGCTCTCGCCGCCGGAGCCGACTGCGTGATGATCGGCTCGCTTTTCGCCGGGACCGACGAGAGTCCCGGAGAGACGATCCTCTATCAGGGACGCACGTTCAAGACCTATCGGGGCATGGGTTCGCTCGGCGCCATGATGTCCGGCAGCAGCGATCGCTACGCCCAAACGCTGGAACGCAGCAAGCTTGTGCCCGAGGGCGTCGAAGGCAAGGTGCCGTACAAGGGCCCCTTGGCGGCGATCGTCGAGCAACTGGTCGGAGGACTGCGCGCCGGAATGGGATATTGCGGATGCCGCACGATTCGCGAGCTGCAGGAGAAGGCACGGTTCATTCGCATCACACCGGCCGGATGGCGCGAGAGCCACGTGCACGACGTGATCATCACCAAGGAGGCCCCCAACTACCGCCTCGAATGAGGAGGACGCTCTTTGGCATCCTCCCCCGCGCGCGCGATTCTCATCCACAATCCCGCTGCTGGACGCTCCCAGAGAGCGCGCGAGCAGATCGCGCGCCTGCAGCAGCAGCTCGCGCAGCACGGCATTCTTCTGGAAGTCTTCGAGACCTCACGTCCGGGCGATGCGACAGAGCTGGCCCGTCAGGCCGTGGCCAGCGGAGCAGAGCGGCTCATCGTCCGCGGAGGCGATGGGACGGTGAACGAAGTCCTGCAAGGGATCATCGGCCATCCGATCCACTTGGCCCTCTGGCCGGCGGGGACGGCCAACGTGCTGGCCCATGTGCTCGGCATCCCACGCCGCCTGCCTGAACTCACCCGCATGATTGTCGAGAACCACACGCGCTGTCTGAGTGTCGGTCGCGCCAACGGGCGGTATTTCCTGCTCATGGTGGGCATCGGCCTGGATGCTTCGATCGTGCGCGAGGTCAATCCCCGGCTCAAGCGGTATCTGGGCCTGCTGGCCTACTGGCTCGCCGGACTGAAGCATCTCGTCACCTGGAAAACCCCGACGTTCACGCTCGAGCTGGAAGATCAGCGCATTCGCGCGACGTTCGCTGCGATCGCCAATGTGCCGAGCTACGGAGGAGGGATCCGCATGGCTCCCGATGCCCGACCGGACGCAGAAGAGCTGCGCGCCTGCGCCATCACGAGTCGCAGCAAAGGACTCTATCTCTTCTTCTACCTGCCTTTGGCCCTGCTGGGCCAGCATGTGCATCAACCCGGAGTCTTCTACGGAAGGACACAGCGGGGACGAGCCTATTCCGACTCCGACGAGGAGATCCCCTTTCAGGTGGACGGAGAGCTAGCCGGAACCTTGCCCGTGGAATTCGAGATCATCCCTCGGGCCGTGCGCGTGATCGTTCCTCGAAACGCGCCGGGATGGTAGAATTGAGACGATGAAGGCCGGTATGAATGCGCCCAGAAAGCGTGTGGGTCTCCTTCTGCCGATTGTGATCGTGTTCTCCTGGGCCACGTCTTTTCCCTTCGGGAGATCCCTGACGCCTCAGGCGTCGGAATCCTTCGAGGCCTTGCGTCGCGCCGGATTCGAAGCCTTCTACAACCTCGAATATGAGAAGGCGCGAGAGTACTTCGAGCGGTTGGCCACGGACTTCCCGGAGCATCCGGCCGGCCCTCTCTATCTGGCCACGCACGCCTGGATCGAATGGCTCCATCGCACGCGGCGTCTGCAAACGGGCATTTACATTAACCCGGCCTTTTACGCCCAGCCGGAGGAACGTGCTGACGAACAGCAGGAGAAGCAGTTTCGCGACCTCATCGAACGGGCGATCGAGAAAGCTCAGGCTCGGCTCCACGCCGACGAGGCCGATGTCGAAGCGCGATATTTCCTGGGCGCCGCGTATGCTGTGCTCGCGGGATATGAGGCGACGGTCCTTCGAAAGTTCTTCTCGGCCCTGCGCAACGGCCTCCGCGCGGTGAAGGAGCATCGGGAGGTTCTGCGCCGCGATCCGGGCTTTGCCGATGCATACCTCACGGTCGGCCTCTACGAATACATCGTGGGGAGCTTGCCTCTGGCCGTCCGAATCCTCATCGCCCTCGGGGGGATTCGCGGCAGCCGCGAGCGCGGGATTCAGCAACTGGAGGAAGCCGCGCGCTCGGGCAAATACGTGGCCGATGATGCCCGCACGCTCCTGATCGCTGTCTACTATCGCGAGAAGCGATTCCCCGACGCCCTGCGCACGCTCGAGGAATTGATCTCCCGGTATCCCCGGAACCACCTCTTCGCGCTGGAACGGGCGAATCTCCTCATGCGCATGGGGGAACGGGCCGAAGCCGTCCGGGCCTTCGAGGAGTTGCTCACGCACCCGGCCTATCGCGAGATGCAGGACCTGATCCGTTATCAGTACGCGGAAGCTCTCTTTCAGAGCGGGTACAAGCAAGCGGCGCTGCATCACTTCCGCCGTCTCCTCGCCCTGGAGGACGCGCAGGCTGATTTGAAGACGCTCGCGCATCTGCGTATCGGGCAGATTCTCGATCTGCGGGGCGAACGGCGAGCTGCCCAGAAGGAGTATCGAACCGTCCTGGCGCGCCCGGACGTGCTGGATGCTCACGAACAAGCCCGTCGGTACCTGCGCAAACCGTATGCGGAGACTTCCCAGTGACCCCCTGCGGACTGAAGGTTTTTGCACGGACAACGGAAATCGTGATATATTTTCCCCTTGCGCGAGCGACGGTGACCTGAAGGAGAGACACCTCGCCGGATGCATCGCATCCGGTGCGGGATCTTAAAAATGCGAGGCGGCTCATGGGAAGGAAGCGATTCCGCAACCGACACGTCCCCAGCTCCACGCGCTCCTTCTTCGCGCAACAGTATCTGGAGGACCACATCCTGCTGGATCGGATGGAGCTGCTCAATCTCATTCAGGGAGGAGAAGACAGCTACGTCGAGTTCAAAGTGCGCTTGAACAATCCGGAGAAGCTCGCGGCGGAGGTCGTCGCTCTGGCTAACTCCGGAGGGGGATTTATCATCATCGGCGTCAACGACAATCGGCGCGTCGAAGGGGTGGATGATCCGGAATGGGTGGAGCAACAGCTCATTGATGTCTGCCGACGACTCGTCATCCCCCCCATTCGCCCGCAGATCAATAAGATCGCCTTCGACAACGGCAAGCGCATCGTGGCGCTGGAGGTGCGGGGCGTGCACCGACCCTATCGCACCTTCGATCACCGATGCTACGTGCGCATCGGCTCGACCAAGCGCGAGGCGACCGCCGAAGAGATCGCCGAGATGTACGACCCCCACCATTCGTACGGATTCGAGCTGCTGCCCATCACGACGGCGACGCTGGACGATATTGATGAGGCCATCTTCTGGAGCTACGTCCGGGAACTGCGCGGGGGCGATCTGAGCGAGTTCGAAGAACACGGATATCCGGTTGACGAGGTCATGATCCACTACCTTCAGTTGGCCGTTCCCCTGGAGCGCGAGAGCGCTCCGACGCTCGCCGGCTTGCTTCTGTTCGGGAAAGACCAGGAGGTCGCCCGGCATCTTCCACACAGCAGTCTTGTGGCCACACGCTTTGGGGGAGTGGACATCACGGATCCGATCGTCGAGCGAGAGGAGATCGCCGGTAATCTGGCGAGCATCTACGAGCGGGCGCTGCAGTTTCTCGCCCGCTATACTGATTTGCTCTCGGAGCGTCCGATGCGCCGCTGGTCGAGCCCCTCGCCCGTCGCGCCGCGCGCGAGCTATCCCCGGGCGGCCGTGCTCGAAGCGCTCACCAATGCTCTGGTACACCGCGACTACAGCGCTCGCGACCACAGGACGCGCCTGCTCATCTTCGACGACCGCCTGGAACTCATCAATCCGATGCGGACTCGCGGAGTCGCGCTCGATCCCATCTGCTACGGCGTCGTCCAGGCGCCCCATCCCCGGCTGAAAGCGATCTTCAAAAGCCCATACTATGGGCTGGAGACGGTGACCGGTGGAGTGCCCATGCTCTTGCACACGGCCCAGCGCTTCTCGGGGATTCGCCCGGAGATTAAACTGACCAACGATGAGTTTCGATTGAAAATCTACGGGCTTCGGTGAGCGAGAAGGCCTACTCGTAACCGACGCCTTCTCGCCGGTCCGTGAGGAGGAGAGTATGAGCCGCTCTGATAGGCTGCTGCACCCATCTTGGGCTTTGCTGATGACAAGCCTCATCGCAAGTGCGGCGCTCCTTTTCCCAGCGGTGGAGGCGATGACCTCATCCCCTCCGCAGGCGACGATTCCTTCGGGGACCGAATTGCTGGCCGAGCTGGAAGAGGATCTGGATACCCGCCTCATTGGCGAAGAGGGGCGCGTCGTGCTCCGGCTGACGCATTCCATTCTGGTGGGGGGTAAGGAGGTGCTCCCCCGAGGCGCGCGCATCCTCGGCCGAGCCCGAGCCGAACAGGATGAGGAGGGGAATTTCTCGACGCTCGTCCTGTACTTCGACGGAGTCTCTCTGGGCGTGCGGACCATGCCGATCGTCCTCCGCGTGAAAGCGCTCGAGCCTCCGCCCCCTCCGAAAGAAGCGGCTCCGCCCGAGACCACGCCCGGCGAGCCGCGCCGTGGACCGCGTATCGAAGTCTCCGGAGGGATCAGTATTCGCCGAATCCCCGACCCCGGGATTCCGGAAGGCAAGCCCTCCCGACGCGGACTGCGACGCGAAAGCGTCGAGCTGATGAAAGTCTCAACTCGGGAGTCCGGGGCGACGGAGATCACGCTCCCAGGCGAAGACATCTCGCTGCGTCCGGGGACGCGATTCCGCCTCGTCCTCGGCCAGCCCCTGGAGGTGCGGTGAGCGAGAATGCGCTTTCGAATCGCACTGGCGCAGATTCGACCCTCCCTGGGTGATGTCTCGCGCAATCTGACGCTGCATCTGGAGACTCTCGCGCGCGCGGCCGAGCAGGGAGCGGATCTCATCGTCTTTCCCGAGCTTTCCCTCACGGGATATTACCTGGAGGATTTGGTCCCGGAGGTCGCGCTGGAACCCACCCGCTCCGATGTGGTGACCGCACTGCGGGAGGCCAGCGCGGCGCACCGCGTGGATGTTGCCTTCGGATGCGTCGAGGTCTCCGAAGATTTCCGCTTCTTCAATTCGGCCGTGTATGTGAGCCGAGGGGAAATCGTCCACGTTCACCGCAAGCTCTATCTGCCGACTTACGGGATGTTCGACGAAGGACGATATCTGGCGCCGGGGGACGTGTTGCGCGCTTTCGACACGCGATGGGGACGCACGGGGATGCTCATCTGCGAGGACATGTGGCATCCTTCGTCCGTTTATCTTCTGGCCCAGGATGGCGCGCAGATCCTTCTCTGCCTCTCGGCCGGCCCCGGACGCGGCGTGCGCGGCCAGGGGAAGCTCGGTAGCCTCAAGGCCTGGGAGACGATCACCCATTCGGCAGCCCAGGCCTACATGATCTACATCGTTTACGTGAATCGCGTCGGACTGGAGGATGGAGCCGTCTTCGCCGGAGGCTCCATGATCGTGGACCCTTTCGGGCGCCCGGTCGCGAGCGCTCCCACGCTGGACGAGGCGCTGATCGTGGCCGAAGTGGATACGGAGGAGATCCGCCGCGCACGCACGTTCTATCCGCTTCTGCGCGACGAACGCCTGGATCTGGTCTTGCGCGAACTTCGACGCATCTATGCGAAACGATATCACCTCTCGCCCTATGATGAAAGCTTCTGAGACAAAACCCGGAGCCTCGTTCGAGAAGTTCGATCCCGCTTTGGCGGCCGAGCTGCTCATCCGCTTCATCCGCGAAGAGGTGACGAAGGTGGGCTTCGAGCGCGGCGTGATCGGACTCTCGGGAGGGTTGGACTCCTCGGTCGTCGCCCATCTGACGGCGCGGGCGCTCGGTCCGGAGAATACCTACGGCGTGCTCATGCCCTATCGGACGAGCGATCCCACAAGCCTCTCCGATGCCCGGGCGGTCGCCGAGCAGTTGGGGATTCAGACGATCCTGGTGGAGATCACGCCGATGGTGGACGCATATCTGGAACGCTTCCCGGATGCCGATCGCGTGCGGCGAGGCAACGTCATGGCGCGCACGCGTATGCTTGTTCTGTACGATCTCTCAGCAGCTCTGCGCGCCCTGGTGATCGGTACCAGCAACAAGACGGAACTGCTTGTCGGATATGGGACGATCTACGGCGATATGGCCGCGGCGATGTGGCCGCTCGGCGATCTCTATAAGACCGAAGTGCGACAGCTCGCGCACTATCTCGGCGTTCCGGAGCGCATCCGGGAGAAGACGCCGACAGCCGATCTCTGGATCGGCCAATCGGACGAAGCGGAACTGGGCATGACCTACGACGTGCTGGACAGCCTTCTGGTGGAGCTTGTGGATCGGCGCGTGCCCGTGCGAACGCTCGTGGAGAACGGCTACGAGGAAGCGCTCGTGCGCCGTGTGGCCGAGATGGTGCGCCGATCCCACTTCAAACGACGGACCCCTCTCTGCCCGAAGATCTCCTCGCGCTCGATCGGCCACGACTTCCGCTACAAGCGCGATTGGGGAAGCTGAACATCCCAAGACGTCGCCCGAACGAAAAAAAATCCCGCGCGATTCCCGCTCGAGAAATGCGCGCGATCTTTCGAGAGCGAGCAGGACAAGATCTGCGCAGCATTCAGTTCCGCGTCGTGCCTTCAACCCCTCGCTACAACGGGAAGACGCTCGCCGCCTGGACCTCACCCCATGTCGCCGCGCGCATATCGAGCGAGGAAATCGCGAAGCTCGGCGATTGCCCGACCACGATGGCTCACGCGGGATTTCTCGGCGCGCGTCATCTCGGCGAAGGTTTTTCCCAAAGGGGGATATTCGAAGATGGGATCATAGCCGAAGCCTCCCTGCCCGGATGGAGCTGTTCGGATGAGACCGCGCACCTCGGCCCGGAACGTCTTCTGGATGGAAGGACCGACCAGGGCGGCGACACAGACGAACCGAGCCGTGCGCTTCGGTGGGGGCACATCGCGCAGCTCTTCCAGGAGGCGGGCGATGCGCTCGGCATCGCTTGGGCCGTAGCGCGCCGAGAGGAGCCCGGGAGCCCCGTCGAGCGCATCCACCTCCAGGCCGGAATCCTCGGCGATCGTGAGCCATCCCGTCCACCGGTGGAACGCGCGCGCTTTGAGCAACGCGTTCTCCTCATACGTGGAGCCGGATTCTTCGACATCGGGGACGTGCGGCAGGGTCTCTAAAGAAACCAGCTCGAAGGGAAGATCGGCCAACAGCTCTCGAATCTCCCCCCACTTCCCCGGATTCGTCGTCGCGACGAGCAGCTTCTCCATCACTCCGAGGGATCGCTCACTCCTCCTCGGCGCGGACACGACCTTCGGCGCGCGCTTCGGCGATGATCTTCTGCGCGATATGAGGAGGCACCTCGTCATAATGCGAGAGTTCCATCGTATAGGTCCCGCGCGCGCCCGTGAGCGAATTCAACGTGGATTGATAGGTGAGCATCTCGGCCAGAGGGACCTGCGCCCGAATGACCTGCTGCTTGCCCCGCGCCTCCATGCCGAGGATGCGCCCGCGTCGGGAATTCAGATCGCCGATGACATCTCCGGCGCATTCCTGGGGGACGACGACTTCCACATGCATGATCGGTTCCAGGAGCACGGGATTGGCCCTCTCCATGGCGATGCGAAAGGCCTTGATCCCCGCCAGCTTGAAAGACAGCTCATCGGAATCCACCGGATGCGTCTGCCCGTCAATCAACTCGACGCGGAAATCCACAACAGGATAGCCGGCCAGAGGACCGTTCTGCGCGGCTTCGAGAATGCCCTTCTCCACAGCCGGGCGGAATTGCTGCGGGATCACGCCTCCGAAGATCTTGTCCACGAACTCAAAACCGCGGCCGCGCGGCAGGGGTTCGAAGACGCAGACACAATCGCCAAACTGACCGCGTCCCCCCGTCTGCTTCTTGTGCCGACCGTGCGCCTCCACGCGATTTTTGAATGTCTCCCGATAAGGCACCTTCGGGAGCTTCACATTCACGTCTACGCCATAGCGCTTCTTGAGTCGGGCCACAACGGTCTCGATATGAAGCTGCCCGGTCCCCGAGAGCAGAAAGTCTTTCGTCTGCGGATCGCGCTCAAAGCGCAGGGCGAGATCCTCTTCGAGGAGTTTATGCAGAGCCGCCGAGAGTTTATCCTCATCCGCTCGCGACTTCGGCTCGATGGCGAAGGCGATGGCCGGCTGCGGGAACGAGATCGGCTCGTACAGGATCGGCGCGGTCTTCTCGGCGAAGGTATCGTTGGTCTGCGTCTCGCGCAGCTTCGTGACGGCTCCGATGTCTCCGGCGTGCAACTCGGGGACTTTCTCGAGCTGCTTCCCCTGAACGACATAGAGCGGACCGAGCCGCTCGGTCACGCCCTTGGTGAGATTGTACGCCGTCATGTCCGATTTCAAGACGCCCGAATAGACCTTGAAGAGCGTGATGCGCCCGGCGAAGGGATCGGCGATCGTCTTGAAGACGAAGGCGGAATAGGGAGCCTCATCCGAGATCGGACGCTCGATCACCGGAGCATCGGGCTCGATCCCCGCGCGCCCGCGCACGACGCGAAAGTCCGTGGGCGCTGGAGCGTACTTCACGAGCGCATCCAGAAGAAGCGGGATGCCAATGTTCGCATAAGCCGACGCCACCAGTACCGGGAAGAGCCGCAGTTCCCGAATGGCCTTGCGCAGGCCCAGAAGCACATCCTCATCCGAAAGAGTCCCCTCGGCGAAGAACTTCTCCAGAAGCTCATCCGAGCTTTCGGCGACGATCTCCACAAGAGCTTCCCGACGCGCCTCGACTTCATCCCGCAATTCGGCCGGAGGATCGGTCTCGGTGAACCGGCCGCTCAGATCCTGCGAGAAGACATAGGCGCGACGCGCGATCACATCCACCACGCCCGAGAATTCGCGCTCTCGTCCGATCGGGATGTGAAGGGGCACGGCCAGACGTCCAAACGCTTCGGTGACCGATCGCAGCGCCACGTCGAAATCCGCGCGTTCGCGATCCATCTTGTTGAGCAGCAGAAAGCGCGGGACGCCGAATTCCTCCGCATAGCTCCAGGCCTTCTCCGTCTGCACCTGAACCCCCTCGACGGCATCTACGACGACCAGCGCCGTATCGGCCACGCGCACAGCCCCGCGCGCATCGTGGATGAAGGCCTGATAGCCCGGCGTGTCCAGAAGGTTGATCTTCACCCCCTTCCATTCCAGGTGAGCGAGAGCCGTCTGAAGGGTGACCTTGCGCTCGATTTCATCCTCGTCGTAGTCGGTCACCGTCGTCCCCTCATCCACTCGTCCGAGTCGCGGCGTGACCCCGGCATCGAAAAGCATGGCGGAGACAAGCGACGTCTTCCCCGCATCCCCATGCCCGACAACAGCCACGTTTCGAATCTCCGGCCCCGTGTACGTCTTCATGATGCGTCCCCCTCAAAAGCAGGATGCTCCTTGCAAACTGGTAAATTTATCATACTCGACGCGCGGCGCAAGTCAAAACGCCTTCGCTCGATGTCCTCCCCGCCCCCGAGATCCGCCGAAGACGCCTCAAGGACACCGTCACAGAGAAACCCCGCCCAACCGATCCGATTTCCCCACCTGGGCGTGCCCGGGACCTCTTCTCAGCTCCTCTATCATCCCCGCGAAAAGAACGGGACTTGACAGACAGACAGACAGACAGACAGACAGTATAATTTGGGTCGTCTCAAGAGAAGCGAACGCCCTGACACGGGAGGACAGGAGATGACAAGACGTGGAGCCCGAAAGGATCTCCGAAGACCCTCTCCTGCAAGCCCGTTGGGGCGTTCCCTCCCGACCTCTCCCCGAAGGAGAAGTTCCTTTATGACGGCCCAAAAAGTCCTGGCGATCACCTTACTCAGCTTCCTTGGATCGTTTGGGACCTCGACGGGACGATTCACCAGTCATGCCGGCACTGAACCCGCAGGTCCTGTCGGACAATACTTCTGCCAATTCGATTGTTTCGACCGATCCTTCCTCTGTTGCAACTCAGAAGGGGGATGTACCGCGTGTTTTGACTTCGCGGTTGTAACGGGGAGGAAGGAGATCTTCGTGTATGGAGACCCCGACTTTTGTGAGTCTCCCCCAGACTCTCAGGGGAGTTGGGGGGTCTGTCCCATTGAAATGTCTCTTTGCCTTGCCCTAGAATGCCTGATCGAACCACCGAGGAGGTGACTTATGAGACAGGCGAGACAGATCCTTCTGGCTTCCGCTCTCTTGGGTCTCCTGTGGCCGAGGGGTCTGGCGGCGTCTTCCGAGGGATGTCGGGTGGAGCAGATCTCGACGCATCGTCTCGCTCTGCCTGTCCCCGGGTCGGCCACTGTGGGTCCTGTACATCTCGCCGTAGACGAGCGCGGGACGATCTATGTCGCCTTTTCCTCTTTGGAACGGAGAGGGCACGAGCGTTTCGCTCGTCTTCATCTGGTGAGCTATGACGCCAGCGGAAAGCTCCTGAGTGTTTTCGAGCGCCCGGCTCTTCTCCCCGAGGAGGCGAAATGGGCACAGATCACTTCGCTCGCGTATGCGGGAGGGCGCGTCTATGCTTCCGCTCAGTGGTGGGACCAGCGCTGGCGCGGCGCTCTGTTCCTTTTCAGCACCTCCGGAGACTTGCAGCGCAGCGTGTCGCTTGAAGGACTAGCGAATCCGCGAGTTCTGGCGAATTCCTCCGAAATCCACGTCTTTGGGACACTCGCAGAGAGCGGAGATCAACCTGTCATCTGGACGTTCTCCGCTGAAGGCGAGAGGCTTTCGACCCGCTCTTTCTCCGCTTCGCTTGAGCCGGCCGACTCTCTGCTGGCAGACGCCAGCGGACGCTTCATGCTCCTTAAAGCCGATGGCGAAGTTCGCGCCCTGGCTCCAGAGAGGATGCTCATGAAGATCGCCGACGGATTCGGGCACATCCAGGCGGCATTTCCCGCCGAGGGAGCGATCGTCGTCAACCGGGTGGACCGAGAGTCTCGCCGCACGTCCCTGATCTTTCTGAGCGAGCGCGGCGAACGCTGCGAGGTGGAGACGACCGGTCGTCTCGCTCCTCTGGTGAGAGGGGCCGACGGCCTCTTCTACGGATTCGGACAGCTCGCCATCACTCCGAAGGCTCCGCCGGAACATCGCGAGCTTCTTCTGGGGAAGTTCCGGATCACCTGGAGAAGGAACGGGCTGTAAGTCTCCCTTCGGGGGAGGGCGATGTGCGTTTCACCCTCCCCCCGGACGAAGTGAAGCACATCTTCGAAGAGAAAGGGAGGGGTGTCGCTCACTTTCGCGCAAGCCGCTTTTTGATCGAAGCGACCTTGCTTCTCATCGTCACGGCCTTATCCCGGCGATCGTCAATAGTGATCGTCGTGAGGACGCGCTGAACCCCTCCGCGAAAGGCTGCTTCATGCATTTTCCGGGCCAGAGCGAAAACGTCCTTGAGATCTCCCTCAAAGAGCGTCCCCATCGGAGAGATCTGATAGGGAACGCCCGCTTTCTCCAGGACGCGGACGGCTTCGGCGATATGGTCGCCGAGGCTCGGCGTTTCGGTCCCAATGGGTACGACGCTGACTTCGACCAGGGCCATAGCTTCCTCCTCCTATTCTCTCTTCGGGGCGCGAACGCGCGGCCCGCAGGTGATGAGGGCGAACGGTGAACATTTGCCCTTCTCCTTTCAAGACCCTACCGGCGTCCCTCTCGCATGAGCCTGATCCCCATTTTAAGCCATGAGGGCAGAAGAGACAACGAACGGGCGCCCGCTCGCCTTCTGAGCCGTATTGACGCCTCTTCTTCACGCATCCTATCTTTGCTTTTTGCAACTCGCACAGAGGAGGACGAAGCATGCTTTCGATGCGCAGGGAGCACGTGGCGCTTGTCGTTCTCATGGGGCTTCTGGTTGGGACGATCGGAGCCGTTCCGCGCGCTCCGCAGGTCGCACGCGAGTCTCCGGAATCTGTGCTCCGCCAGGCCCGGCGGCTTGCCGATGAATTGCTGGAGAAAGTTCGGCAACTTCTCCTCTCGGAACTGGAGAAGGGCGGATACGAGGGCGCCGTGCGCGTCTGTTCGGAGATCGCGCAGGAGATCCCCCGCGAGATCGAGAAGCGAACGGGAGCGTCCATTCGACGCGTGAGTCTGCGGTATCGGAATCCTCAGGATGCTCCCGATGAGTACGAGAGGGAGAAGCTCGAGCAGTTCGATCGGCAGAATCGCGAGCGGGCGCTCCCCGAAGAATCCGCTGAAATCGTGCGAGAGGGAGATCGCGAGTACCTTCGGTACATGAGGCCGATCCTGGTGGGGCCGATGTGCATCACCTGTCACGGACCGGCGGAAGCGATCCCCTCGGCCGTCCGCGCGGTTCTCGCCGAGAAATACCCCGAGGATCGGGCGATGGGATATCGTTCGGGCGACGTGCGCGGGGCCGTGAGCGTCAAAATCCCGATCTCTCGGAGATGAACGTAGCTCCCGAGGAGCGCGGGTGATCTCCCGCTCAGACCGCATTGCCGGTCCGAAGCGGACACGGTAAGATAAACTCGTCATGACTGAGGTGCGCCTCTCGCCGAATGCCCGTCGCGTTCTGGAAGCCCGCTACCTGCGGCGGGATGCCCAGCGTCGCCTCATCGAAACTCCGGAGGAGATGTTCGCGCGCGTGGCGCGGGCGATCGCTGAGGCCGAACTGCTTTTGGGAACAGCCGAGAAGGCGCGGCAGTGGGAGGAGATCTTCTACGAACTCCTCATCTCGCGCGATTTCCTTCCGAACAGTCCGACTCTGATGAACGCGGGGACTCCTCTGGGACAGCTCAGCGCCTGTTTCGTCCTTCCGGTCGGAGACACGATGGAGGAGATCTTCGAGGCCGTCAAGCAGATGGCGCTTGTGCAACGCACGGGCGGAGGCACGGGTTTTTCCTTCTCCCGGCTGCGCCCGAAGGGGGATGTCGTCGTCTCGACCGGCGGGGAGGCCTCGGGTCCGGTCTCCTTCATGAAGATCTTCGACAGCGCGACCGAACACATCAAGCAAGGGGGGAAGCGGCGCGGGGCGAACATGGGCGTGCTGCGGGTGGATCATCCCGACATCCTGGAGTTCGTCACGGCCAAGCGTGACGAGCGCGCGCTGCAGAACTTCAACATCTCCGTCGCCGTGACAGATGCCTTCATGGAGGCCGCTCGCCAGGATCAGGAGTACGAGCTGATCAACCCGCGAAACGGGCGCGTCGTCGGACGGATGAAGGCGCGGCGCATTCTGGAGGAGATCGTGCGCGCGGCGTGGGAGACGGGCGATCCCGGATTGCTCTTTCTGGATGCGATCAACCGGGCGAATCCCACACCCCATCTGGGTCCTCTCGAAGCGACCAATCCCTGCGGGGAAATCCCCCTGCTCCCCTATGAGTCATGCAACCTCGGCTCGATCAATCTCAGGAACATGGTGCGCGAACGTCAGGGGCGCGCGGAGGTGGATTGGGAGAAGCTCCGGGAGACCGTGCGAAAGGCCGTGCGCTTCCTGGACGATGTCATTGAGGTGAACCGATATCCGATCCCGGAGATCGAGCGCATGACGCGGGGAAATCGAAAGATCGGCCTCGGCGTGATGGGATTCGCCGATCTGCTCATCCGGTTGGACCTCTCCTACGATTCGGAGGAAGCGATCGCTCTGGCCGAACAACTCATGCGCACGATCGCCGAAGAGGCGCGGGCGACATCAGAGCGCTTGGCCGAAGAACGCGGCGT
Organism: uncultured Clostridia bacterium; assembly: GCA_964615335.1. Classification (GTDB taxonomy): domain Bacteria; phylum Acidobacteriota; class Blastocatellia; order HR10; family HR10; genus HR10. The sequence continues at coordinate 402,766 of CAZTMT010000001.1, read as the reverse complement.
CTTCCCCAACTGGAAGGGGAGCGTACATGAGGCTCGGCAGCAGCGCCTGCGCAACGCCACGCTGACGGCCATCGCGCCCACGGGAACGCTCAGCATCATCGCCGAGACGAGCGCGAGCATCGAGCCCCTGTTCGCTCTGGCCTACCGGCGCACACACGTCCTGGGCGGAGAGACGCTCTACGAAGTGAACCCCCTCTTTCTCGAATACCTGGATCGCCACAGCCTTCGTGCCGAGGAGATCACGGAGGCTGTGCTGGCGCGCGGACGGTTGCGGGATGTCCCCGGCGTTCCCGATGCGATGAAACGAGTCTTCGTGACCGCTCTGGAGATCCCTCCCGAGCGCCATCTCCAGATTCAGGCCGCTTTTCAACGGGCCGTGGACAATGCGGTCTCCAAGACGATCAACATGCCCGAAGAGGCGACCGTCGAAGACGTGGCGCGAGCCTACTGGCGCGCCTGGGAGCTGGGGTTGAAAGGCGTCACGATCTATCGCTACGGAAGCAAGTCGGCGCAAGTGTTGGAACTCGGCGTGGACGAGGAAGCACACCACTATGACCATGCCTCGCGATGCGACCCCGAAGAATGCCGTGTCTGAGCGTCCTGAGAGCGCGGCGATCGCCGTGAAGCCGGTGGGCGTCGTGCGAAGCGCGATCTCCGATCGGCAGGCGATGCCGACGTTCGGAGCCCCCGCGCAGGTGGAGATCTTCCCGGAGTTCGCCGACGGGTTGCGCCATCTGCACAAACACAGTCACGTGTGGATTCTGGCCTGGCTACATGAAGCCGATCGGACGCGACTTCTGGTGACCCCGCGCGGAGTGAGCGATTCGAGCGAAGCCGGTCTGCACGGTGTTTTCGCCGTGCGCTCGCCGACGCGACCGAACCCCATCGCGATGACGGCGGCGCGGATCGAACGGATCGAAGGGCGATGTCTCTATCTAGACCGCCTCGATTTCATTGACGGCACGCCCGTTCTGGACGTGAAGCCGTATTTTCGCAGCCGCGATGCTATCTACGCCGCGCGAAACGAACAGATCGGGCGACCGGCCAATCGCCAGGCATTTCTGGAATCGCTGCTCCTTCAGGCCGAAAATTTTCACGGGGAGCGCTGCGGAGGACTGGTCTTCGGAGCGCGCCTGGTCGAGCATTTTCGCGCGACGTTCCTGGACTTCGCCGAAGCCTGGGACACGCACGTCATCGTCCCCGAAGAGGCCGGCTGCCTGATAGACGCCGTCATGGCGCTTGTGGGAGCCACACCCGGTCGCGGGACGCTCAGCTTTCACCGCGCGCCCTTTGTGCGCTTCATCCGTGGCGACCGCGCATACGCTTACGTGCTCCTGGAGCCGGGACGGCGCTGGGCCAGTTGGACGGCTCTGCGTCCGGAGGACGTGCTCGCTGCTCCAGAAGAGGAGTTGTTCCGCGCGCGCTCGGCGCCCATACGAGCGACATGATCCGATCGGAGCGCGCTCATGCAGTCCCTTCGATCTCCCGAAGCTTCAGGTAGAGCAAGAAGGCGAGCAGAAGGATGAAAAGGAGCGAGACGGCGAGCCCTTTGCGCCTGTAGTTCAATTCGGCCAGAGCGCGCTCTCCCGCCTGATACCCGCGCTCGGCGATCTCACGCCCCGGTCGGATGACCTTCTCCAACTCCGACACAGAGAAGGCATGCACGAGCACGCGGGCATGCGTGAGCGCATCGCGCGCCTGGTTCAGCTCGAATCGGGCTCGGCTCACCTCCATGCCGGCCCGCTCGGCACGGTCTAAGATGGCTCGGGCGCGTTCCAGACGGCCGGAGAGATCATCGAGCAGGGCGCGCATCTTCCCGGCCGCTTCGTATCCGGCATCTCCCGGCGGATGGCAGGAGACGCAGACGGATTTCTCCCCTGTCCCGATCATCTCATCCGTGGGGGGAAGAATGTCGTGGTTCCCATGGCAGGAGACGCACTCGGCCAACTGCATCGCATCGAAGGCGGCCTTGTGGGGACTCGCCTGAAAAAGCTCCGACTGGCGGACGTGACAGTGCCCGCACACATGGGCGACCGAGGTGACCCCCGGAGGAACGGCTCCGTGATTTCCATGACAATCATTGCAGGTCGGCGCCGAGAGATCCTGCCGTTCATAGAGCGCGCGCGCATGAGCGCTTCGCTTATACCGGTCGTACTGGTCATGGGGGATGCGATACCCCTTCATGTACTCCGCGTTGGCATGGCAGCGCGCGCAAGTCTCGGCCACATTGAGCGGATAGACCGGAGAGAGAGGATGGGTGGCTGCTCGAATGCCATGAGCGCCGTGGCAGCTCGTGCAGGTGGCTACGCGCGCATCGCCCGCGCGAAGTCGCTTTCCGTGAATGCTGGTGAAATACTCCCGCTCCTGGTCCACGCGCAAGGCCGGATTATACCGCTTCATGAACTCCGCATCGCTGTGGCATCGTCCGCAGAGGGCGGGAATGGTCCGAGGAGAGGGCCGCGCGACGAACCCCTTCCTGGGATCCTTCGCAGCTAGCAGATCATCCTGCGAGGGATCCCCCCCATGACAGTCAGCGCAGGAGAAGCCCCGCGCGCGGTGAATATCTTCCTTCCAGAGCCGGACGGGTTCGCCCAACGGCCCTTCCAGAAGCGCATGACACTCCGCGCAGGAATCTTTCTTCTGCGCGCGCGCCGGATCTCCCCAGAGGAGCCCCATCCCGAGAACGAGAAGTCCCAAGACCCCCCTCCGGCTCAGATCCCGGAGGCGAGGACTCCGTTGGCGTTCTCCTCCGATCTTCATGCGCCCTCCCTCAGGTGAGATAGCCCACAACCGTCATGATCGCGATGTAAAGAACGAGGAAGATCCCGATCGCCGTGAACACTCGTGAGCGCTCCGGAGAACCGGGCTTATCGAGAAACGGGACGAGAACCCAAAAGATCCCCCCCGCCAGAAAGAGCGTGACGCCCAGCACTTCCCCCTCGATGATCCCCACCTTCGCCGGAAGCAGTCGTAACGTTTGAAACATGAAGAGGAAGTACCACTCGGGTTTGATCCCCGCCGGTGCGGGAGCAAAGGGATCGGCCTTCTCCCCAAGCCCCCAGGGGAAGAGCGCCGCCAACGCGGCCAGAGCCCCGACAGCGAGAACCCACCCGATGAGATCTCGAAGCAGGAAGTTGGGGACGAACCTCATCGTCTTCACGTTCTTCCCTTGCAGACTCTGAGGCACGCTCATCCCATGCTTCTGCACCAGGATGAGATGAAGCGCCAGAACGAGCGTCATCAGACCGGGCAGAATGGCGACATGAAACCCGAAAAATCGCGTGAGCGTCGCCCCGGTCACCTCCTCGCCTCCTCTCAAGAAGCGGAGGAGAAAAGGCCCGATCCCCGGGACATCGCCGGCGATGTCCGTTCCCACTTTTGTCGCGAAAAACGCCAGCTTGTTCCACGGAAGCAAATACCCGCTGAAGCCGAAGGCAAGCGTGAGGAAGAGCAAGAGCGTTCCGCTCACCCACGTCAGCTCGCGCGGCGGACGATACGCCTTCATGAAATAGGCGCTGAACATGTGGATGAAGAGCGTCGCGATCATCAGATTCGCCGACCAACTGTGGATCGAGCGAATGAGCCAGCCGAACTCGACCTCCGTCATGATGAATTGCACGCTCTCGAAGGCGTTCTCGGCGCTCGGCCGATAGTAGAGCAGAAGGAGGGCTCCGGTGACGACCTGCACGACGAAGAGAAAAAGCGTCATTCCGCCGAAATAGTACCAGATCGTATGCCGATGGACCGGGACCTCCTTCTTGCGGAGGAATTCGCGGACGGCGTCCAGGCCCAAGCGCTCATCCCACCAGCTCCGCCATGTCTGGACTCGCATAGGCCTCGCTCCCCTGTGCGCGCGAGAGTCTCTCAGGCGCCGGATTCGCGTTCAGACCTTTGACACGATGATCTCTTCCCCGCGAATGTTGACCTTGTATTCCTCCAGAGGACGCGGGGGGGGACCCGCGATGTTCTTCCCGCTCAGGTTATACTGCCCATTATGACACGCGCACCAGATCAACCGCATATCCGGTCGGTACTGCACGATGCACTCCAGATGCGTGCACACGGCGGAGAACGCTTTGTATTCTCCCGTGGGTGTGCGCACGAGAAGCCCCGGCTTGTTCCCGAACTTGAAGATCTTCCCGGAATTGGGCGGAAGCTCCCCCACGCGCCCCGCGACGACACTCGTTTGCGTCGCCTCGATGATCTCCGGAGGAATCATGAACTTGAGGATGGGATAGAGGATGGCGACAAGCGTCGCCCCGAGACTTGTCCCCAGCAGATAGTTCACAACCTTTCGGCGCTGCTCACTCCATGACGACATGGTGCACTCCTCCTCCACTTCGCGCGATCTCTGGATCGCATGTCGCTCCGGTCGTCCTCCCCGCGCTCAGCGCAATCGAATCTCTGTCACCTGGAATCCGGGAGTGATGACGAAAAGGACCGTCCCCAAACCCATTCCCGGGCCCATGCTCATCCCTTCTCCCGTCACATAGACCGCCCACTGTGACGTGGAATGCGGCCCCACGACCGGAGCTGATACGGCCCCCATTCCCAGATCCAGGCGTGCGCGCACCTCCGCCGACGTCCCGCGATCGGCCAGGGCGAAAAAGCGCGCGAAACCCCATGGTCCTGGCATCGCCTGAACCTCGACGGCGTTCGTCGTCACGAAGATCATGCCGTCTGGCCCAAGCACCGGAGGGGAGACGAAGGGACTCTCGAACTCATAACTCCACTTCAACGCCCCTTCCTGGACGGCCAGGAGTCGAGCGTTTCGCCAGACCCGCTCCGGATCCCACGGCGAGCCGAACTCCATCATCTCGAACACAGTGACGTAGACCGTGCCCTCCTCGCTCACAACTGGACGGGAGACGCTCACCTCCTCGTCCTCAAGGGCATATCGCCACCGGACGCGAAACGTCGTGGGATCCAGAGCCAGAAGCACGACGCGCCCGAGATCAGGCCCCATCCCCCCCTGCCTGGGGGAAGCGACAAGATAAATCGTCCCATCGCTCCCGATGGCGACGGCCTCTTCCTCCGCATGGGGCATTCCCAGGATCATCCCCATACCCCTCCCCGCTCCCCCCATCTCCTGAGCCGAGACGAAGGGCGGCGACATGAGGCCGAGCATCCCCAGAAGAAGGACAGAGAAGAAGGCGAAGGACGGCGCTCTCACGAAGCACCTTTTCATAGGACCCTCCTGTTTCACGAACTCACCGGACCCACCGAGAGAACAACTCCTTTTTCTCGGAGAGGAACTCGATCCGCGTCTCGGTCTCCGGACGCTCATGTGGCGAGTAGAGGTAGATGAGCGTCGCCGTGACCGTGAGATTCTCAACAGCCGGAACAGGAAGCAAGAATTCTTCCACGCGGCGTTCGGCGGGAGCCAGGCGCGTATCGCTGGCGATCGTTCGCGCCTCGGTGAAAAGGAGACTGTCGCGACGGATCTCCTCTCCCCGCCCATCGAGGACCCGGCGCTGATAGATGCGTTCGCGCCAGACGCGCTGCCCGCTCTCAGTCACAACGTCCACGCGCAGGATCACCTTTCGCGTCGGGCTGCCCGTGGGCACGGCATGACCGGCTCCGACATTCCGCAGCTGGACCCGCACCCGGAGCGCGCCGGGGAGCCTCTGCGCTTCCAGGATACGCATATCCAGAGCGCGGACGAGCTGATCGCGGGAGTGCCCTCCGGGCATCGTGTGCAGGTTCACAAAGGCCCCTTGAACCCGCTTCACCTTCGGGTCCACGATGTTGGCCAACACTTGCGGCATGTGACAGTGCTGGCACTCCTTATCTCCCCCGAGCTGCCGATACTGCTCCCATTCCGAATAGGTCGAGAGGATCGGCACACCATGCGCATTACGATACTGATGACATCCGGCGCATTGAAGAGAACCGGTATGAAACTCGGAGAAGGCGACCCGGTGTCCGGTCGAAGCGGCATCGGGGATTGGACCGTATTTGGTCTCCCCGACGTCGAGAAGAAACGGATTCTCGGGCCGCTGCAGGTCCGTTCCCTTCAAGGAGTGGCAGAAATCGCAGGTGACCCCTTCTCGCGTCACCTCCTGCGTCAACGCATAATCGCCGGTGAGCACAACGGTCGGCGCGTGGCACATGAAGCACAGGCGGGCTGTGGATTCTCCGAAAGTCCGCACAGCCTCTGTGTGGGATTCGCGGAAGATCGGATTCTCAGCCGCTCGCGCGTGTTGCGATCCGCGCCAGGCCATGTAAATGTCCCGGTGACATGTGCCGCACTGCCGGGCCGAAGTGAAACGCCCCGCGTGGAAGATGACGGGTTCGGCTACCTCCGAGCGACGACACGCCGTCACCACGATGCCTCCAAGGAGGAGCCCGAAAAAAATCGCGCACGACCTCGACCCTTTCCCTTCCACTGGCACCCCCTCACCGCCTGCGCCCTTACCCGAGCGCAGATGATCTCCCCCTCAACATCTGCCGACCATGTGTTTTGCAAACGCCATGCCGCGTCATGCGCCATCGGTGCGGTGAGGTCTAGCATCCGGAATCTAAGCTCATATCCTCAAAAAGTTTACTTGCGAAAAGGGAGTGCCGCACGGAGGGCAGGAGCAGCCCTAGCGTATCCGCGCGAATTTCCCTCCCCTTGGGTGAATTCCCCCACAAGGAGCCCTCAAAGCGGGCGACAGGAAACAGCCCGGGGTGGAGCCCGAGCGGAACCCTAGGAACGGTGTCCCCCAATCATTCCTTCACGAGCCCGCCTGTGGCGGGCGGCGCACTGGGTCAGAAACTCAGTGCATGGGGATGAAGCCATGCGGGTATCTCCCCGATGTTGTGATCGGGCGCGTGTGAGCCCGACGGGTCGTGTGACGATCTGGTGTGTCGCCCCCTTCGGGGGCTTGGGGGAATATTTCGGCCGCTCTCTCCTAGGGCTCACGCCCCGGGCTACGGTCTGTCGCCCGCCACAGGCGGGCTCTCTGCGGAAATGTGTCGTTCTCCCAATTGGGCTTATGCCCCGGGCTATTTTCTGCTACTCCCTCGCACGGGCCCTTTATGTGCGCGCATGCGTGGGCCGAAGGCGAACGTCACACATCGCTTGGCATGGCGCACGTATCTGAGTGCGCCTGTCTCTTGCCAAAGAGACGCTCTCCCCATATAATCGCGCGCGAGAAGTTGAGGCCACGAATCGGGAGGCCGATCATGCGCGGATTTCGATATGGCATAGGGATGAGCGTGCTCTGCGGACTGATCCTCTTTTTCGGAGAGGGAGTGAAGGTCTCATCCTCGCGATCCAAGGCGCGTTCCCGACAGGGGACGGCCTGTATCGAGTGTCATAAGAAGGTCACGCCCAACATCGTCTCCGATTGGCAGTTGAGCAAACACAGTCAGAATGGGATTGATTGCGCCGTCTGTCATGGGGAAGAACACACATCGGCCGCAGATGTGGAGAAGGTTCGTATTCCCACTCCGGAGACCTGCGCGCTCTGTCATCCGGATCAAGTCGAGCAATTCAAAAGAGGCAAACACGCACTGGGATGGGCAGCCATGAAAGCCATGCCCACGACGCACTGGCTCCCGATGGCGCTCACCGAAGGGATGAAAGGCTGCGGCGGCTGCCATAAGATCGGCTTGAAGACGGAAGCCGAGATCAAGGAATTGAAGAAACAGGGGGCGGGCTTTGGCGTCGCTTCCTGCGATGCCTGCCATACGCGGCATCTTTTCTCCGCGCAAGAGGCCCGGCAACCTCAAGCCTGCCAGACATGCCACATGGGTTTCGATCATCCGCAGTGGGAGATGTACTCCTCCTCCAAACACGGCGTGCGGTATCTCCTGAAGCAGAACAAGGTCTTGCCGGAAACGGTCGCTGCGCCGACCTGCCAGACGTGCCATATGCCCGAGGGCACGCACGAAGTGCGCACGGCCTGGGGATTTCTGGCTGTGCGCCTGCCTCTGCCCGAGGATAAACAATGGGCTGCCGATCAGACGACGATCCTGCAGGCGCTCGGCGTGCTCGATCCCGAAGGCAAACCGACGGCCCGCTTCGAGCTGGTGAAGCAAGCCGATGTGGCGCGCCTGACGCAGGAAGACTGGCAAAAAGAACGCGATCGGATGCTTCGCATCTGCAACCAGTGTCACTCGCTCAACTTCGCGCGCGCGGAGCTGGAAAAAGGCGACCAGATGATTCGAGAAGCCGATCGGCTCCTGGCCGAAGCCATCCGGATTGTCGCCGGATTGTACAAGGACGGCATTTTGAAAAAGCCGGCGCATTATGCCTACCCCTTCCCGGACCTTCTGGCCTTCCACGATGCTCCGACGCCCATTGAGCAAAAACTCTTCCTCATGCATCTGGAGCATCGCATGCGCACCTTTCAGGGGACGTTCCATGCGAATCCCGATTACGCCCTCTGGTACGGATGGAGCGAGATGAAGCGCGCGCTCACCGAGATCCGCGCGATGGCCGAGGAACTCCGTCGCGCTCATCGGGCGGAGAAACGCTGAGGGATCGCTGTCCTCTCCGGGAGTTGCTCCTTACGGGTTTGAAGGCTCCTCGGGTTGAGGACGCAGCTTGCGCACGCGGTGGTTGAACGTATCGGCGATCACAAGCTGTCCGTCCGGAGCAATGGCCAATCCCGTGGGGAAATTCAGCGTCGCCGCGCTGGCCAGCGTCCCATCGCCTCCGAAGCCCGCCGTTCCGCTTCCGGTCACGGCGCTGATATTCCCATCGCCGGTGATCTTCCGCACGCGATGATTCCCGGAATCGGCGATGAAGATCACCCCCTGGGGATCTACGACGAGCCCGCCCGGCGTATTCAACTCCGCGTCTTTGGCTGCACCGCCATCGCCGCCTGAGCCCGGCGTCCCCTTGCCGGCGAGCGTGGAGATATTCCCCGACGCCCGATCCACACGACGAAGGCGATGATTGCCCATATCGGCGATGAGCAGATTGCCGTCTTTATCGAAGGCCAGAGCCGAGGGGGTATCGAGGGCCGCCTGAAGAGCCGGTCCCTCATCGCCTGCAAATCCGCGCACGCCGCTTCCGGCCACCGTCGTGATCACGCCGCTGTGATCCACACGGCGGACGCGATTGTTCCCCGCGTCGGCGATATAGAGCTGTCCCTCCGAATCCAGGGCCACAGCCAGTGGGAACCGCAACTCGGCGCGCACGGCCAAATCCCCATCGCCGGAGAATCCGGGCCGCCCTGTCCCGGCCACCGTCGTGATGATCCCTTCGGGCGTGATCTTGCGCACGCGGTGATTGAACGTATCGGCCACATAGAGATTCCCGGCGGCATCCACGGCGAGTCCCCGCGGGAAATTGAGATGCGCTTCTCGGGCGGGCCGCTCATCGCCATTGAATCCGGAGATGCCCGTCCCGGCGATCGTCTCAATCTGCGGATTCTCCTGGCCCAGGGTCATCCGGCGAATCCGATGATGATGCGTATCGGCGATGTAGAGGTTCCCTCGAGCATCCACGGCGATCCCATAAGGCAGATTGAGCAAAGCCTGACGCGGATCGCCTCCATCCCCAATTCCCCCTCCGGCCACCGTGCGAATGATCCCTTGGGCATCTACAGCGCGCACGCGATTGTTCCCCGAATCGGCGATGAGCAGAGTCCCATCCGGAAGCAGAGCGAGCGCAACCGGAGCATTCAATCGGGCTTCCCGAGCCGCTCCCCCATCACCGGAGAAACCGCGCGCACCACTTCCGGCCACCGTCGTGATCGTCCCCGAAGGATCCACACGGCGGACGCGATTATTCCCCGAATCGGCGATGTAGAGGTTGCCCGCCGAATCGAACAGCAGATGCAGAGGGACGTTCAAACCGGCCTGTCCCGCCGGCCCTCCATCGCCGGAGAACATGGGCAGACCCGTTCCAGCGACTGTCGTGATCGTGCCTCCGGAGACCTTGCGAATGCGATGATTTCCGGCATCGGCGATGAAGAGATCCCCCGAAGGGGAGATGGCCACAGCTACCGGCGAATTCAACTGAGCCTCCGTCGCCGGCCCTCCATCTCCCTCGAACCCTCGCGTCCCCGTGCCCGCAACGGTCGAGATGTTCCCGCTGCCATCAATTTTGCGAATGCGATGATTGCCCGTATCGGCGATGTAAATATTGCCTGCCGCATCTACGGCCAGACCGCGCGGTCCGCTCAACTGAGCGTTCTGAGCCGATCCGCCATCGCCGCCAAAACCCGATGAGCCCGTTCCCGCGATCGTCCGGATGACGAACGCGTCCTCTTTCTTTTCAATCCGACGAATGCGATGGTTCGCTGTATCGGCGATCAGCAGATTCCCGTTCTGATCGAAAGCCAGGCCGCGCGGAGACCAAAGCTGCGCATTCTCCGGAGGACCGTCATCGCCCCCAAATCCGTTGACTCCCGTTCCCACGATCGTCGTGATTGTCCCCTCACGATTGACTTTCCGGATCCTGTGGTTCTCCGTGTCCGCGATGAGAACTTCTCCCTCCGGAGTCGCCAGGAGAGCCGAGGGAGAGGCCAGCGATGCCATGAGCGCATTCTCTCCCTCCCCGATCCCTCCTCCGGCGATCGTCTCAATGATAAGCGGCCGCTCTTGCTGCGCGCTCAAAGGGATCGCGCTCAACGGCAGCCCCAGAATACTTACACTCACACAGATGACAAACTTCTTCCCCCAGCGACCTCCCATACGCGAGCCTCCACGCCTTTTCCCGAGCACAAAATCAAGGGCACGCCCGCCCGATCCTTACGGCGCAAGACGCGCCCCAGTATGACCTGGAGGAAGACAACGCCTTCATCTACAAGCGCGAGATCCTGTCGAATAATCGTGCGCGCTGTCTCCACCGGATTCACAGCGGGAAACCATATCAAATCCCGCGCTTCCCTTCAAGAAAGCGCGCGATGCCCCGATCTCCTATCGCCCCCTGGCGCGCGAAGTCCCCGCTCCTCAAGAAAGCCCTCGAAGAGGGCGACAGACGATAGCCCGGAGTGACACGAGGAACTCCAGGAGATGGTGAAACGACAGCGGGATCCCAGGCGAGACCGAACCTCATTCCACAGAGAGCCTGCCGCAGCAGGCGACAGAAAATAGCCCGGGGTGAAGCGGAACTCCAGGAATCCCAACGAGAAAAATTTCGCTCCGCAAAGAGCCCTCGAAGAGGGCAGCAGACGATAGTCCAGGGTGGAACGCAAGCGGAACCCCATTTTGAGACCAATCCCCATTCCGCAAAGAGCCTGCCCTGGCAGGCGACAGAAAATAGCCTGGGGTGAAGCGAAGCGAAACCCATTTGGAAATCAAACCCCATTCCGCAGAGAGCCCTCGAAGAGGGCGACAGAGAATAGCCTGGGGTGAAGCGCCAGCGGAACCCCAGGAAACGGGGTCCCCAATTATCCCCGAGCCCGCACGAGCGGGCGGCACATCGGGTCAGGAGCCGGACGAATTGAAGGACGCCGTTCGTGTATCCTCTGATGTCGTGGCCTGGCGTTCATGAACCAGACCCGCTGGGTGGCCGTCCGATGTGTCGCCCCCTTCGGGGGCTCGTGGGGAAATTTTGGGCCTCACGGTTCCCTAGGGCTTACGCCCTAGGCTATTCTCTGTCGCCCACTTCGTGGGCTCTATGCGGAACCGGCGGGCTTGGTCAGGTTATTTTTGGCGCGCGCAGGCTCTTTCGGGGAAATAGGCATCGCTCAGGTTCTGGGCGACTCTCTCACTCGAGCGCGATCGGGCCAAAGAGGATGTACACAGATCCAGCGCTCAGGCGCACGCCTCCCCCTTCCGGAGCGCTCAACAAGAGATCGAGAAATCCATCCCCATTCACATCGCCGAAGGCGATGAAGCTGCCCAGGCGCTCTCCGTTATTGGGGCCGAAGATGAGAACGTCGGGAGCGTCCGATGTCTTGCTGGCAGCATCGCGCACCGTACCACTTTGCACGAGTCCTCGATCGAAGAAGACGTACACCTCGCCGGCATCAATCTTTTTATTCTCCTCAGCATCTCCTCCGGGGGCCCCTACGAACAAGTCCGGAATCCCGTTCCCATCCAGATCCGCGGCGGCCAGAGCGGCTCCGAACTCATCTCCCGTTTCGGCGCCGAAAAGTATCACATCCGGTGCCGGAGCGACCAGTCCGGAAACATCGCGCGCAGGGGAAGAGATGAGGCTCGTTCCTCCGAAGAAGATGTACGCTTCGCCGGCCAGAGGCCGCTTCTCTTCCGGCCCATTGGCCTGAAGGGCTCCGGCGATGAGATCCAGCACGCCATCTCCGGTCACATCGGCCAGCCGCACCGTATATCCGAACAGATCGTGCGCGGTAGCTCCGAAGACCGTCACATCCGCTCCGGAAACCGCTCCCGGAGCCACATCGCGGATCGTCCCCCGAACCAGGTGAACACCGCCCAGGATCACATAAACTTCTCCGGCGTCCTCTCGCTGCCCTTGCGGACCATCAGCCAGCGGGGCACTGGTCACAATATCCGGCACGCCGTCTCCGGTGACATCCCCCACGGCGAGCTGGAAGCCGAAGAAGCTGAGGAGCCCGGGACCGAAAATCGTCAGATCCGCCTCCTCGCGATTCGCCAGATCGCGCGCCAGGCCGCTGGTCCACTCTCGGGAGCCGAAGATCGCGTAGACTGTCCCTGCGAAGAGGCGCTCTCCCCGCGCAGAGGACGACGTTGCCGCTCCGGCGATGATGTCCTCAACCCCATCCCCATTGATGTCGCCGACGGCAAGAGAGGAGCCGAGCGAGGCGAGCGCTTCCGGCCCGAAGATCACCATGTCGGCGCCCGGAGCGACCAATCCGGCCATGTCGCGCACAGTACCGCGCGCTAGATGCGGCCCGCCGAAGATGACGTAGATCTCTCCGGCTCCCGGTCGGGTCTCGCCCGGACCGTCGGCTCCCGGCGCGCCCACGATGATGTCGGCGATCCCATCCCCGTTGACATCGCCTGTGGCCAGGGACGTTCCCATCCGATCGTTCGCATCGGCTCCGTGAATGACGACGTCAGTGCGATCATGCAGATCTCGGGTCGTGCCGCGAATCAGATCCACGCCTCCGAGGACGATGAACACCCCTCCGGCATCGAAGCGAAAGCCCTCCGGCCCGTTAGCCAGGCGTGCGGCGACCACAATATCGTCCACGCCATCACCGTTGACATCGGCCACGGAGATCTGTTCCAGCCGATCGCCGCTGGAGGCTCCGTTGAGCGTGACATGAATCGCCCCTTGCGTGCCGAGATCAATCTTGCGAGGCGCCGTCTCTTCCGTCTGCCCTCTCCCGCGCTCGGACGGAAACGAGAGGCTCATGAGCAGGATCACGGCCTTCACGAACCGTCGGATCCTCTCTCCCTTCTTCGATCGTCCGGCGAACTCACACTTTCGGAGGAGCCACATAGTCGCCCGACGTCCCTCCCGTTTTTCGCTCCAGCCGAATGTCCGTGATGACCATCTCGCGATCCACCGCTTTGCACATATCGTAGATCGTGAGCGCGGCGACGCTCACGGCGACAAGAGCCTCCATTTCCACGCCGGTCGGCGCTGTCGTGGCCACTGAGGCCATCAGAGCGATCCCCTCCTCCCGGAGTTCCACCTCCACATCCACATGTGTGAGAGGCAGCGGATGGCACAGAGGGATCAACTCAGCCGTTCGCTTGGCAGCCAGAATTCCGGCCAGCCGAGCGGCTTCCAGAGGATCCCCTTTGGGCGTCTGCCGTTCTCGAATGGCGTGCAGCGTCTCGGCCCGCATACGAACGAATCCGCTGGCTATGGCACGCCGCTCAGTCGCAGGCTTGGCGCTCACATCCACCATGCGAATCCGCCCCTGGATGTCCACATGCGTGAGGTCTTTCACGAGGACTCTCCTCCCCAGGGGAGAAGGAGCACCTGAACGCGCTCCCCGGCTTTCATCCGCTCCACTCCTTCGGGGATGATGAGCAACGCGTTGGCGCGGGCGAAGCCGACCAGATCCGAACTTCCCTCCCATGGGACGCGCCGTACGAACGCTTGCCCCTCCACGAATTGAACGCGCGCGGGCAGGTAACTCCGTCGCTCACTCGAATGTCGCACGTCCTCAACAGTTCGCGCTTCGATGAGCGGCAGATGCTCAGGCTGGCACCCCAACATACGACAGAGCGCAGGCAGGACGAAAACCAGAAACGTCACCACGACGGAGACGGGATTACCCGGCAGGGCGAAGATCGGCTTCTCGCCCCATCGCGCGAAGACCAGAGGCTTCCCCGGATGAATGCGCACGCGCTCGAAGAAAAGCTGCGCGCCGATCCGGCGCAGAGCATCTTTCACGAGATCGGCTTCGCCCATGGAGACGCCGCCGGTCACAAGCACTCCGTCGAAGCGTTCCAGGGCCGAGCGTATCTTCTCCTCGATGAGTGCCGGCTCATCGGCGGCGATACCCAGAGGATGGGCTTCGACTCCCGCCATTCGGAGGCAGGCGCCAAGCGTCGGCGTATTGGAATCGCGGATCTGCACGGCGGTCGGACGCGCGCTCACGTCCACCAGTTCGCTTCCGGTCGAAAGCACACCGAAAGCGGGCTGACGCGAGACGCGCACTTCGGCATAGCCGAACGCCGCCAGAACAGCGATTTCCGCAGGGCCCAGGCGCCGGCCCGGCTCCAGGGCGATTTCCCCTTGGCGAATCTGGCTGCCCCGCCGACTGATATGCTGCCCGACGCGCACGGGCTCGCGAAGGATCACCCATTCCCCCTCGCGCTCGGTCCGTTCCAGGCGTTCGACCGCATCGGCTCCGGTCGGAATGGGTGCCCCCGTCATGATCTTCACGGCTTCTCCCCGATCCAGCGCCCGTGGGAAACTCGCTCCCGCCAGAACCTCTCCGACGACGCGCAGGCGTGCCGGGACCGCGCGCGTGTCTTCGGCGCGCAGAGCATATCCATCCATCATGGCGCGATCGAAGGGAGGAAGGTCCATGTCAGCCCGAATCAGTTCGCGCAGGATTCGACCCAGAGCGCGCAGGAGCGGAACCTTCTCCTCGCCGCTCGGAGCGACATTCCGCAGGATAATGGCTTGCGCCTCTTCGACCGAAATCACGGCCAAAACCATACCAAATCCCCCGCGTCTCTTCAAGAATGCCCGGAGATCCCCCGCAGTACTCCCCTTCGCGCCGCAAAACTTGATTCGACCGCCCCTTCTGGTATACAAAGAAGCTCACGCGGGAGGAGCCGCCGATGACGATCATCGTGGATCATTTGAATTTTCCGAAAGTGGAAGAGCTGGACGTTGAGATCGTCGAACGCAAGGGGATCGGGCATCCGGATACGATCTGCGATGGGATCGCCGAAGCGACCAGTGCCGCCCTTTGCCGATACTACGAGCGGGAATTCGGGCGCGTCCTCCACTACAATCTCGATAAAGCGCTTCTTGTCGGAGGGCGCACGATCTCGCGTTTCGGCGGGGGCGAGATGCTCGACCCGATCCTCTTCACGCTCGTGGGGCGCGCGACGCTGGAGATAGGAGAGCGGCGTGTTCCCCTCGAAGAGGTATACCGCGAAGCCGCGACCCGATGGATCAGGACGCATTTCCGTCACCTCGATCCTGAGAAGCACATCCACTTCCACTGCGCCATTCGGCCGGGAAGCGCGGACCTTGTGGATCTTTTCCAGCGCGCGCAGGCGATCCCTCTGGCTAACGATACGTCATTCGGCGTCGGATATGCGCCCCTGACTCCGCTGGAACGTGCGGTCTATGAGACGGAGCGGTTCCTGAACTCCGAAGCTATGAAGGCCGCGCATCCGGAGATCGGCGAGGATATCAAAATCATGGGGATGCGCCGTGGAACGGAATGCGTCCTGACGGTGGCCATCGCTTTCGTCTCGCTCCATATCGGCGATCTGGCCGACTATCAGGCCAAGAAAGAGGCCGTCCGCCAGAAGATCGCGCACTTCGCCGAGCGACTTCTGGAGCGCCCCGTCACCGTGCACATCAATCCCGCCGATGACGAGAAAAGAGGCTCGGTCTACATCACCCTCACCGGGACGAGCGCCGAGGCAGGCGATGACGGGCAGGTCGGACGCGGGAATCGCGTCAACGGTCTGATCACTCCTTTTCGCCCGATGAGCCTGGAGGCGGCCGCCGGGAAAAATCCCATCAGCCACGTCGGCAAGCTCTATAACATCACAGCGCGGCGCATCGCCGAACACATCGTCGAGCAGATCGAAGAGGTCGAGGAGGCGTATTGCTACATTCTCAGCCAAATTGGGCGCCCGATCACACAGCCGCAGGTCGTCAACGTGAAGCTCCGCGCGCGACGGCTCACGCGCACCCTGCGAGGTCGGGCCTCGCAACTGGCTATGGCGAAGCTGGATGAGCTGCCCTCTCTCTGGCGCGCATTAACAGCGGGAGAGATCGCCATCTACTGAGCCGGCATCGTCCCCTCAGGCGGGCGAGACGTGAAACCGAAAATAGATCACATCGCCTTCCTGTACGACGTACTCCCTCCCCTCGAGCCGAATCAGGCCATGTTCGCGAGCTTTGGCCAGAGACCCGACGGCGACCAGCTCTTTGAAGGGGATCACTTCGGCCGCGATGAATCCGCGTTCGAAATCGGAGTGGATGAGACCGGCTGCCTGTGGGGCTTTCGTTCCCGCCTTGACAGCCCAGGCGCGTACCTCCTTCTCGTTACCGGTGAAAAACGTAATAAGCCCGAGCACGCGATATGCCGTCTCGATCAGCTCGCGCACGCCGACGCTTGAAACACCCAGACCGGCCAGATATTCGGCAGCTTCCTCTTCAGTCAGATCCGCCAGCTCCATCCCCAACTGGGCGCAGAGGACGACGACCGGAGCCCCTTCGTCTTCCGCTCGCGCGCGCACGCGTGCAAGCGCAGGAGTTTCGCGGCCCAGATCGCGTTCGCTCACATTCGCAGCATAGATCTTGGGCTTGGCCGTCAGTAAAAAAAGAGAACGAACGACGGCACGCTCGTCTTCGGAGAGAGTCACGCGCCGCACGGGGATTCCTGCCTGCAACGCCTCCTGGAGCTTCTCCAGAACCGAGAGTTCGAAAAGGGCTGTCTTCTCTCCCGTCTTCGCCTGCTTAAGCCCCTTTTCCTTCCGACGTTCGACAGTCGCCAGATCGGCGAGCATGAGCTCCATCTCCACCGTCTCCATATCGCGAACGGGATCCAGGCTCCCCTCTACATGTGCCACATTCTCGGCTTCAAAACAGCGCACGACTTCCACAAGCGCATCCATCTCGCGAATGTGCGCGAGGAATTGATTCCCTAACCCTTCACCTCGATGCGCCCCGCGCACCAGACCAGCAATATCCACGAACTCGATCGTCGAAGGGACCGTCACCGACGTCCGGTAAACTCGCGCCAGCAAGGGGAGTCGTTCATCCGGCACGGCAATGATGCCCACATTGCGCTCCAGGGTCGAGAACGGATAGCTCGCCACCTCGGCCACATGCCCGCGCAGCAAGGCATTGAAGAGCGTGGACTTCCCCGCGTTCGGAAGTCCAATGATGCCTACGCGTAACACCGTCTACATCCCCTCACGCGAAATCTCCACGAGGATAATTTTACCCCCCTCAGGGCGAAAGGGAAAAAGATGATCGGCAAAAGGCCCGCACGCGCGAGCAGGAGGGAACAGCAACGGCATCCCTTCCGCCGAAATCCCACCGGCCTGGGCGACGCGAGGCGCAAGCCCAATTGAACGCCCTTTTCCGCAAAAAGCCCCACGAAGGGGGCGACACACCGGGTCCTCACCCAACCCGCCTGGTTCACACACGCCCGATCGCCCCATTGGGGGATACACAAATGGCGTCCTTCGATTCGTCGGGCTTCTGACCCGGTGTGCCGCCCGCCGAGCACGGGCTTGGGGGGGAATAATTGGGAACCCTGTCCTAGGGTTCCGCTTCGCTTCTGCCGCTCCACCCCAGGCTATCGTCTGCCGCCCTCTCCGAGGGTTGTTTGAGAAACGAACTCGGTTTCACAAGAGGCTCTTTCTGCCACGCGCCGGAACAGGCGAGCGTGTTCAACCGCCGAGTGATCCCACCGGAAGGCCTGGGCTCGAATCACTCCTCGCTCCCGGAGCCGCTCGCGCAGCGCCTCATCTTCGGCCACGCGGTGCATGGCTTCGGCAATCGCTTCGACCGACCGAGGATTCACCAGAAGGGCAGCATCGCCTGCTACCTCAGCGCATCCGGAACGATTTGAGGTGATCACCGGACAACCGCAGGCCATAGCTTCCACAATGGGGAACCCGAAGGTCTCTTCCAGCGAGGGAAAGACCAACGCCAGAGCCCCTCGATACCACCTCGCTATCTCTTCCGGAGAGAGAAGGCGACGGATCCACAGGATTCCGCGTCCCTGCCCGATGTGCCAGGTCCAGGGAAAGATGACGACCAGATCCGGACGAGTGGATCGCGGCAGCCGGGCATAGGCGGCCAGAACTCGCTTGAGATTCTTCAGCGCATTCCATCCCGTCACGTGCAACAGATAGGGGCGCGCGCGTCGAACGGCGGGTCCTTCCGGCGTGAAGACCCGATGATCCACCCCATGTAGGATCGGATGAATTCGCTCGCGCGAAAGAGAGAAGAGCCGAGCCACTTTGCGCGCCGCGAAATGTGAGGGAACGATCAGAGCGGCGACCCGATCCCGAAACCACTTCCAATCCGCCTCTATTCTCCTTCTTATCCACGCGAGGCGAAGGCGACCGAACGGCACTGCCTCACAATAGGCCTTCGAGAATATGCTCCCTCCGTGGAACGTCGCTATGACCGGGACCGGACTCTCACGCAGCACAGAAGGAACCCGATAGATACGGACTCCAGGATCCCAAACGATATCGCAGCCCGAAGGAATCGGGCCGAGCGTCCGGAAGGGGACAAAGCGAATGCCCAAGGCTTGCAAGTGCGACATCACCTGCTCTCGATAGATCCGAAGACTCGGAGGATCCAAGAAGCGAGTCAAGATGGCAACACGCATGGTCATCTCTGCCGGATCTCGTCAAGGAGTTGTTCGACGCTCTCCCGCGTGTAAAAGTCCCAGTAGGGACCATCCGTCCGAAGCAACCGCTCGCCCAGAGCGCACATGAGGTCCGGATCATAGAGAGGGCTTCGATTCCTCTCTTGCAACGGGACATTCAATTGAGCAGCTTCCGGAACGATCGCAGCAAGAGCACGTCCTCCTGATCTCACGATGTCTTCGTACCGGAAAATCGCCGAAGGAGGAAGAACGCGCCGGTACTTCTCGAAAAACCAGCCGAGCAGACGAATCTGTCGTTCGAAGCGATCCGGAAGCTTGGAGAGCATACGCCGAAGAGAGGCGTCCAAACGCTCTGTCGTTGGCAGGCGCCCTTTCCTCACGGAAAGATTAACGGAATCCCATGAAGCGAGTACGGCCAGGGGATTCCGGATGAGAGCATACACCGGGAACCGCCGCACCAATCCCTCCAGCAAAGCTGTGAATACCCCCGGGTACTTGACGACGAGCCAAAAGTCCGAAGTCACCGGCTTCCTGATCCGAAACCATCCTATCCGGACCTGCAGTCTTCGCAAAGTGGCAGCGCGACGCTGCTCCTCAACCGTGTTGGTCGGAATCTCCCCGTGCCGATGGAGGGAGAGAACGGGACGGGCGTCCAGGATCCGCGACCGCGTCCGCTCGAAGAAGCGCACAACAGCTTCACAGGCTCGCTCCGGATTCCGAGTCAGGAAAAAGCGCCATCCCAGCCACGGTTCGACTAAGGCGACCGTATTGGGCAGTTGGTGCAGGAGATAACAAACCAACGTTGTCCCTGACCGCGGAATTCCCGTCACGACGATGTTTCTTCCATCAACTCCCATCTCTCACCTCTCCTCCGCTGCTGGAAAATACGGTCGTAACTGGGCCGTGACCGTCCGCCGGTCGAGGAAGAACTGAAGGAACCCTTCTAGACTCTGCCGAAGAAGGGCACGGTAAGTGATCCTGTGCTTTCGCGCCAGCCGGATTCCGTTGCGGAAAGCCGCCCTCAGCGTTCTCCCCAGATGTTGCCGGAAGGAAGCTCCCCCTCCCTGAGGCCCCCCATGCTCGACGAACGTCGCCGCGTCCAGGAGCAAGCGGTATCCGGCCGTGCGCGCGCGCAAGCAATAGTCGTCGTCCTCATAGAGGCCGTATCGGAAGGCTTCATCCAGATACCCGATCTCCCGGACGAGATCTCCCGAGACGGCCCAGCAGAATCCGATCAGGCGCTCGACCTCCAGGACCCGATACCCCATGGCCTCGCGCAACCGTCGAGCGAAGACCTCAATCCGTTCGATCTCCGACTCGGAGAAATCCCGCAGGCGCCCGAAAAGGCGCGTATTTTGATACCCGCAGACCCAATTGGTCACAGGCCCCACAAGGCCCGCTCGGGGCTCTCGCTGCAGGACCGCGAGCAAATGCTCCACAGAGCCACGCGGGAGATAGACGTCATCGTTGACCAGCAGAAGATGCTGCCCGTCGGCCCGCCGCATCCCCCGATTGTAGCTTCCGGCGAAACCGAGATTCTGAGGGTTGCGGAGAAACTGGAAATCGCCGAAGACCGAGCGAAAGGCCGACCGGAATTCCTCTACCACGCGCTCGGTCTCTCTTTGAAGCGGCGAGGCGTCATCGAGCAGAATGAACTGCATGCTTGCAGACCCGTTCCGGATCAGGCTCGGGAAGAAGAGCCGTCGGATCACTTCGATCACGCGAGGCTGCGCATTGTACATCGAAGCGACGATCGTACATCGAGCGGCCATATCGTGCTCTCCGACAATCTCATGCGCTCGCAGCGAGAGTCCCGGCTCAGACGAGATCTCCATATCCCAGACGAACCATCCAGGGATCTTCTCTCACATCCGCGTAGAAGGCGCGCAGCTCGGGATCACGTCGGAAGGCGAAGGCTCGCTCGGGATTCATCTGCGCCATGACCCTCGCCAACGCATGAGGATCGGGCTGAAGCCCGCAGAAAGCGAGCAGACGTTCCAGGACCGGTCCCGGCGAAGCGAGAAAATCCTCATACCGCACGTGGAGGATGTTTTCTTCCCCTCCATCGGGCCGCAGCGAAAAAGCCTTCGCCACATACTGCCGCCAGAGACTGAAAGCCCCCTGTAGTGTGCGACATCGCTTCGAGGCGTACTGAGAGAGGGCCTGAACGCGCGATCCCAACTCCCGCGCGCGCAGGCTTGCCGCCACATCGACCCCACAGCGATAGATGTGAATCACACGCGCACCGGGAAAGAGATACCGCCACAGATCGAACGTGAACGTGTTCCGGGGATCTTTCCATCCCCACGGGTAGTTCAAGCGTTCCCAGGACCGATAGCGCCAATAATGGCGAAGCCCCAGATAAAGCACGAACGGGGAACTCACAAGCTCAGCTCGCAACCGATGCAGGAGGCGTTCGCGAAGCAGGGGATCAGCCGCTGCTCGCGCGATAGGCCCCGGAGCATCCCACCGTCCGCCCGTCAGGCGTTCGATCCTGAGATTCAACCGGTGAAAGAAGGCCGATTCTTCGTTGTTCAGGCTCCAGCCAGTGATCAATCCCAGCTTGCGAAGCAAGGCCGTGAGAAGAGATGTTCCCGACCGGTGCATCCCCAGAAGGACAACAGGGGGCCTGGCCACCGGGATCGGTTCCACAGGGTGCGTTCCCCCCGCCGACACGGGGATCGTCATGCTCCGTCCTTTCTCCATGACCTCACCATCCGAATCCAAAAGGGGGCTCCGCCATGCGACCTACTCCCTGATGGCGAGAACCCGCAGCTCGTTGTAGATGATCAGCTCGCCCAGCCACCTCCAGGGGATCGGATAGTATCGCTTCGCCACAACGCGAAGACCGCGCGGTTGCAGCAGGCGGACAAGCCGCGGGTAATCCAGGAACGTCCGATGCGTGCGATCCACCTTGAAGCCCGTGGCCGTCGGGACGCGAATGCTCAGGACACCGCCAGGCTTGAGAACACGTCGCACCTCCTCCAGGACCACTTCGGGCGCCTCCAGATGCTCCAGAACATGAGACAGAAGGACACCATCGAAGGATTCGGCCGGAAAGGGCAAACAATAGAGATCGCCTTGCACGCACCGGTATCCCTGCTCCACACAATAGCGCACACAGTAGAAATTGTGGTCCACGCCAAAGGCCTCCGGATACACGCGGAAGAAATGCCCAATGCCACACCCGGCATCCAGGACGCGCCCCTGAAACTCCTTCCGGTGAGGTCGAAACGAACGTTCTAGCACCGCGAAGACCAGACGCACGAGCCACTGCGGGTAGTCCTTCCCCGTGAGGTACTCGAAGTATTCTCGACTGGTCGTCGTCTGATCTCCCTTATACATCGGCCGAATTCATGCGAGAGGACGCTGTCAGCACAGAATATGCGTCATAGACATATCGCCCCCGCCATGTAATGCCCCGACCCCATCGCAGGCGCCAGGGCGCCGTGAGAGCGATGAGCGCGAAGACGGCATAGCCGAGAAAGGCGAGCAGCCCATACCTTAGGGGCTGCCGATCGGCTTGTCCCAAATACAGGCTGAACAGGCTCAAAGCCCCGTAGGCCACAAGAGCCGGAATAGCGGAGGCTTCGATATGCAGATCTGCCCCCAAAGCCCTGAGTCCGGCTGCCACCACGACGAACACGGGAAAGACAGCGAGCAGAAGGAGAATCCCTCCGCCTATGAGCGCGCGGAATAGGCTTCGCCCCATGACCGGGCAGATCGAACGGCTATACGCCTCCCACAGTTCGCGCAAGGATCCGCGGGCCGGCGTGCGCAGAAGGTGCGCTCCTTCCAGAGCCATGACCCGATACCCCTTCTGCTTGAGGCGAATTCCCAGGATTGTCTCATCGAGGACTTCGCCGCGAATCGCAGCATATCCGCCGATGTCTTCGAGCGCCTGCCGCCGCAGGAGCGTGAACGCGCCAATGGTAAAGGCATGATCGCTCAGGTAGGCTCGAAGGAGCGCCAGGGGATGGAAGAGGCGCTCGCGTGGCACGAGCGCTCGGCCCTCCTCTTCCTCCCGGTATGTTTGCTCTTTCCACGCAGCCACGAGCATTCCCAGACGCAGGAGGTTCAGCGCCTGAGGCTCGATGACGCGATCCCAGAAGCTCACATACTCGAATCGCGGAAGAAGCGACAGCGCATCCAGGCCGCGCGCGCGCGCAAAAGCCAGAGCCG
Source organism: uncultured Clostridia bacterium (assembly GCA_964615335.1). Taxonomy (GTDB): domain Bacteria; phylum Acidobacteriota; class Blastocatellia; order HR10; family HR10; genus HR10. Next base: position 379,688 of record CAZTMT010000001.1, on the reverse strand, counting down.
TTCGCACGGCCGCCGGATGCAGGAGAATATCGGCATCCAGAGCCAGGATCCACTCTCCCCGAGCGCGGGCCAGGGCCTGATGCAGGGCGAACGGCTTCCCCAGCCACCCCGGCGGAGGCTCCCTTCCCTCGATCACACGAAGCCGAGAATCCCGGCGTGCTATCTCGCTTAAGATCTTCGGCGTCTCGTCCGTCGAACGATCATCCACGACGAGAATTTCCATCCGGGGATAATCCTGGGCCAGGAGAGACTCGATGACTTCTCGCAAGATGCGCTGCGCTTCATTTCGAGCAGGGACCAAGATAGAAACCAGAGGCCATGTGTTCGCTTCTTCTCCCCTCGGGCTCGGGCGCAGCAAAATCCGGTAGCGCCAAAGTCCCAGAACGCCGAGTAACAGAGCGAGCCAGAACCCCGCAATTCCCCACAAGAGAACCTCCAGCATCACGTCCTCCCCACCTCACGGGTGATCGCTGAGCGGGCGCCTCCGGACGCAGCGATCCCGCGCCGCGCTCCGAGAAACGCCTCGATTGCATCGGCAGCCGCTTTCACGCCCTCGTAACGGAGATGGGCGCGTTGCAACTCCTGCATCTTCTGCTTGTACCGGGTGCTCTGGTGAAGCATCTGCTGCAGAGTGCGAGGAAGCAGCGTGCCATCGGCCAGGACTTCCGGCAGAGCGAGCAGTTGCCCGGCCCCTCGGTCTTCGATCTCCTGACCCAACAGCTCCTGCTCGAAATGCGTGGCGACGATCAAACAGGGTGTTCCCGCCGCGATCGCCTGATAGATCGTCCCCGCTCCCCCGTGACAGATCACCAGGTCCGACCGCTCCATCACGATCCGTCCGGGCAGGAACGTCTCGACCCGCACGTTGCTCGGGATTTCTTCGGGAGCCGGGTGAATCTGTCCCCCCGTTGTCAGGATGGCCCGACAGGGAGTTCGGGCCAGGACCTTCAACAACGTCTGGAACAGGCGCGGATGCCCCGTGCTTCCGAGCGTCACATAGAGGACAGGGCGCACGGCCACCCACTCGGCGAGCCACTCGGGCTCCGGCAGAGAGGGCTCCCAATAAATGGGGCCGACGCGCACGAAGTTCTCCGGAAGCGAACGCGTGGGCGCCAAAAGCTCGCTGTCCAGAATCAGGTTCAGGTCGCCCTGCAGAAGATCCCAGAGATCCTTTTTCGGCTCCAGGCCATAGCGCGCGAGCATGTGCCGATAGGGGCGAATCTTGTATCGAAGGAGCCAGCGAAAGCCCCGCGGGATCACCCACGCGCTCGCCCTGCGGCCCAGGAGTCGCTGGAACCAAAAGGCTGGCGGCGTGCGAAAGGCCCGATAGGGTTTCGCCGCATAGGGATAGAGCCAGCGTCCTCCCCAGAGCGAAACGATCGGAACCCGTCGCAGCCTCGCCGAGATGAAAAACGTCAACCGGAAGTCCACGACGACCAGATCCGGCTTCACGCGATCCAGCAGCTCCAGTTCGGCGCGCACATGAGCGGCGAGCTGCCGCGAATCAGGGGTTTTGCGGAGAGAGCGAAGGATCTCCAGCCCCTCCGGGGCCGAGATATCGGGCAGTTCCCAGTAGCTCCACCGGGAATCCCAAAGTGCCCGATCGCGCAAGAACCGAGGGGCTCCGGCCAAAATGACCTCGTGCCCGCGCCGATCAAGCTCCTGCGCCAAGCGGATGCACCGTCCGGCGTGAGCCAGAACCGTAGATGCCGGCGCCAGGAGGATTCGCCTTCTCATCCTCGCCGCTCTGATCTCGAAGCAGTCATCTGCCGGGAGGCCGATCTGGCGATCTCATCCAGAAGGGTAGCGCACGACGTGATCTTCCGGGGCGTTCCGGCCACAACAGGGCCCCAGGCCAGACGTCTGGAAAAGGCGCACGGGGACTCTCCGCGCGAGGCTCCCTCTCAGTACTCGAAGACCAAGACGCCCGCATTGAATCCCGCGCCGAAGGTGACCATCAGAATCTTATCCCCGCGCTTAACCTTACCTGTGCGCACGTTCTCGTCGAGCGAGATGGGCAGCTCGGCCGAGATCGTATTTCCGTAGCGCTCGTAGTCCTGGATGATCCGCTCGCGCGGGATGGCCGCTGCCCTGGCCGCCTCTTCGAAAAGAGGCTTGCTCGGCTGATGGATGAAGGCATGAGCGATCTCGGCGCGGGAGATCCCGGCCACCTGGAGCGCTCCCTCAATACACGCCCCCAAATGAGTGCGCAGGACCTCGAACATGATCTCCCGGCGCCCCATGTAGAAGCTCCCGCGATACTCAGGGGGGATGCGGGGCGAATGGGGGGACGTCTCATGGGGCATGGTGATCACATCGTAATACTCGCCCTTGGTCCAGAGCCCCCCCGAGAAGAAACGTCCTCGCTCGGCAGCTTCCAGCAAGACGCCGCCCGCGCCGTCGCCGAAGATCGCCCGGTGCATGGGATTCCGGAAAGGATTCCCGCGGGAGACGATCGTCCCCGCCAGAACGAGAATCCGCCGCTCTCCCGTGGCGATACAGCGCAGAGCATAATCCACGCCGGCGACCCATCCGACGCAGGACATGCCGATATCCACCGCCGGACAGTGCGCTCCGAGCTTGTACTGAACGACACTGGCCGTCGAGGGCTCATGATAGTCCCCGGGCGTCGCACTGACGATGATACGATCCAACTCCTCCGGGGAGAGATGGGCTGTCTCCAAGATCCGCCGTGCGGCCTTGACGATGATGTCCGAGCAGGCCTCCTCCTCGCTCACCGCCCGGCGCTCTACGGCTCCCAGGAGCCGTCGAATCTGCCCGTCCGATTCCTCAAGTCCCAGGATCTCCGAGTTCGTGATCACCCGCTCCGGCAAATAGGAACCTGTCGCGGCAATACGCGCTGGAATATTGGCGTAGCTGTAGATCATCACTCACTCTCCTGAGAGAAAAAGTCTGCCCTGTAGGCGCTGGGCATTGAGGGAAAAAAATACGATCCAGCTTCTTTTCTGCGGGCATCAGGAAGAATCCTCTTTCAGGGGGGGGCTTCCCGATCCCTTTTCCTGACACGTTCACGTCGCTCACTCCCTCTCTCTGTTTTTGTCTCTCGACCGGTCCCGCTCTCGTGTGGGGATACCCCGCGCTCGCCGAGCCGAGAGCTGACGAGTACCCAAGACTATAGGCAAGACCACGACTTGTCAAGAAAAAAATTCCCCCGCTGGAGATCTGATCCCGGGCGGGCTGCTCCGGGCCCATTCTTGACGGGCTTTCGCCGAGAAGCCCTATAATTGCCTTCGGGAGGCAACATGGCCTCCGGAGACTTCGTCTAAGGCCAGTGGGAGAGCGCAGCGAAAGAAGGCGAGGGAGGGATCTATGGTAGCGCCGACACGAGTGCTCCTCAATCCGGAACGCCGACATCCTCAGGTTGAGGAGTTCGAGCGGAAGCTCCTGGAGCGCATCGTGGGTCAGGATCGGGCCGTGCGGCGGCTGGCCAATCTCTATCAGGTCTACCTGGCCGGACTCTGCCCTCCGGGACGTCCGATCGGATCGCTTCTGTTTCTGGGGCCGACAGGCTCGGGTAAGACGCGCCTGGTCGAGGCCTGCGCCGAGATCCTGTTCGGAGATCCCCAGGCCCTGGTGAAGATTGATTGTGCTGAGTTCCAGCACAGCCACGAGATCGCCAAGCTAATCGGCTCGCCTCCGGGGTATCTGGGGCACCGGGAGACGCCTCCCCTGCTCACTCAGGAGAACCTCGACCGCTATCATACGGAGACCCTGAAGCTGACGCTGGTTCTGTTCGACGAGATCGAAAAGGCCTCCGACGCCCTCTGGCAACTCCTTCTGGGCATCCTGGATCGCGCGACGCTCACTCTGGGGGATAATCGCAAGGTGGACTTCTCCCGCTGCATCATCATCATGACCTCGAATCTGGGGGCCAAGGAGATGGCCGAACTCATCTCGGGGGGGATTGGATTTGCCCCGAAGCAGGGGCAGCAAGACTCGGTCGTGGATCAGAAGATCTATCGAACGGCCCTGGAAGCCGCCCGACGCCGCTTCTCCCCCGAGTTCATGAACCGCATTGACAAGGTCGTCGTCTTCCGCTCCCTCAAGGAGGAGCATCTCCGGCAGATCCTGGAGATCGAGCTGAAGCTCATTCAGCAGCGGATCGTCAAGGCGGCCGCCCCCAAATTCGTCTTCACCTGCACGGAGGCGGCCAAAGAGCTTCTGCTGCGAGAAGGGACCGATTACAAGTACGGAGCGCGCCACTTGCGCCGCGCTCTGGAGCGCTATCTCGTCTTCCCCCTCTCCAATCTCGTCGCGACCAAGCAGATCGAGACCGGAGACGTCGTCATCGTAGATGTGGATCCGAAAGATCCGACGCGGCTCATCTTCGCCAAGGAGGTCGGGGGAGCACTTGTGGGACACGGCGAAACGAGGGGTTCGCTTCCGGAAACATCCCCCCTTCGAGAGCGGACGCGCGCGGTCTCTCACATGCATCGGGGGCTCTGACTTCGTGAGAGCGGCCCCTCTCAACGGCCCAGGATCTCCTCCTCTTTCTTCTTGGCCAGCTCATTGATCCGCCCGATCGCGGCATCGGTCAGCTTCTGCACTTCCTCCAGGGCGCGCCGTTCATCATCCTCCGAAATGAGCTTGTCCTTGCAGAGCTTCCGGAGGCGCTCATTGGCATCTCGCCGGATATTCCGCACCGCCGTGCGATGGTCCTCGGCGATCTCCCCGACGACTTTGGCCAATTGCTGCCGACGTTCTTCGGTCAGCGGAGGAATGGGGATTCGAATGATGCGCCCATCGTTAGAAGGCGTCACTCCCAGGTCGGAACTGAGGATCGCCCGCTCGATCACAGGCAGCAGAGTGGGGTCGTAGGGTTGGACCGTCAGCAGCGTCGGTTCCGGAGCATGGACCTGGGCCACGTGAGGGAGCGGCAGGGGCGTCCCATAGTACTCGACGATGATATGATCGAGCAGACTCGTCGAAGCCCGTCCCGTGCGCACCGAGGCGAGCTTGCGACGACAATCCTCGATCGCGGCATCCATTCGGCTCTTGGCCTGATTTAAAACCTCCTTGATCATATTCCCCTCCCGCCGCACGCGCGGCTTGGAGTCTCAGATCGAAGAGCCGCCCGACCGATTCCCCACGGCGAGGCTCTCCGGGACGACGCGGGACCCCACCTTCTCCCCGAGAACGACGCGCCGGATATTGCCCGGGACCTTGAGGTTGAAGACGATGATGGGCATGGCATTATCCATACAGAGCGTGATGGCCGATGCGTCCATGATCTTCAGCCCGCGCTCGAGCACGCTGAAGTAGGTCAGCTCATCCAGCTTCACAGCATCCGCATGGATGGCCGGATCCGCCGTATAGATGCCATCCACCTTGGTCGCCTTCAAGATGACATCGGCTTTGATCTCCAGCGCGCGCAAGGCCGCCGCGCTATCGGTGGAGAAATAGGGATTCCCCGTCCCGGCCGCGAAGATGACCACGCGCCCTTTCTCCAGATGGCGAATGGCGCGCCGCAGGATGAACGGCTCGGCGACGGCGCGAATCTCGATCGCCGTCTGCACGCGCGTCGGCACGCCGAGCTTCTCCAGAGCGTCCTGCAAGGCCAGCGCGTTAATGACCGTCGCCAGCATCCCCATATGGTCGGCCGAAGTCCGATCCATTCCCTGCGCGCTCGCTTCAATCCCCCGGATGATATTCCCCCCTCCGATGACGATGGCGACCTGAACGCCTAAGAGATAGACCTCCCGGATCTCCTCGGCGATCGTCCGGAAGACGTGGGGATCAATCCCATAGCTTTGCTCGCCCATGAGGACTTCGCCGCTCAGCTTCAGCAGGATCCGCTTGTATACGGGCGTTGGAGCTGACATGCTCTCCCCTCCCTAAAAAAAAGCCCCTCGCCAAGGAGGGGCTCGCGGGATCAGCCGGTCTCGGCCGAGAGCGTCATACTCTCCCCCAGTTTATATCGAGTGAATCGGCGGATGCGAATGTTCTCCCCGAACTTCGCGATCAGCTCGACGAGCAACTGATGAATCGTCTTAGCCGGGTCTCGAATGAAAGGCTGTTCCAGAAGCACCGTCTCCGCATAGAACTTCGCCAGACGCCCCTCGACGACGCGCTCCAGAACGGACTCGGGCTTGCCGGCCATCTTCGGATCGGCCAGAGCCTGCTCGCGGGCGATCTCGCGCTCTTTGGCGAGCACGTCCTCGGGCACGTCCTCTCGGCGAATATAGCGGGGTTCGGCAGCGCAAATATGCATAGCCAGGTCTTTGACGAATTGCTGAAACTCCGGATTCCGGGCGACGAAATCCGTCTCGCAATTCACCTCGACCAGGACGCCGATTTTACTCCCGTGATGGACGTAGGAGCCAATGATCCCTTCCGTCGTGGCCCGCCCTTCCTTCCGTTTGGCGGCGGCCAAGCCGCGCTTGCGGAGGATTTCGATGGCCTTCTCCTCATCTCCTCCTGCTTCCAGAAGCGCCGCGCGGCATTCCATGAAGCCCACTCCGGTCTTCTCCCGCAGGGCTTTCACCGCCTGTGCTGAGATCTCCGCCATAGTCGTTACTCCCGCTCCGAGATTTCTTCCTCGATTTCTGCCTCCAACTCCACGAACTTCTCCTCCTCGCCTGGGGCCGATGTCTCTGCCGCTTCGGAGGCCGAGGCCGCGGCTGCCGCTTGAGCCATCTCGGGCGCCATCTCCTTCATCATCTGACGCCCTTCGATGATGGCATCGGCGATCTTGGAGACGAACAGGCGCACGGCGCGCAGCGCATCATCGTTGCCCGGAATGGGATAATCAATGCCCTCCGGATCGCAATTGGTATCCACGACAGCCACAATGGGGATGCCCAACCGCTGGGCTTCCCGAACGGCCAACTCCTCCTTCTCCGTATCAATGACGAAGAGCACGTCAGGCAGCCGGGTCATGTTCCGGATGCCGGCGAAGTTCTTCTCCAGGGCCGCGCGCCGGCGTTCCAGCCGAATGGCTTCCTTTTTGGGGAGTTGCTCCCATCGCCCTTCGGCCTTCATCTGCTCCAGCTCCTGCAACTTCTGGATGGATTTCCGGATCGTCTGGAAATTCGTCAGCAATCCGCCCAGCCATCTGTGATTGACATAGAACTGGCCGCATCGCGTCGCCTCTTCGGCGATGGCTTCCTGCGCCTGTCGTTTCGTCCCCACAAAGAGGAAAGTTTTGCCCTGCGCGGCCATCTCAGTCACGAACTTCACGGCCTCGCGGAAATAGCGCTGCGTCTTCTGCAGGTCAATGATGTGGATGCCGTTGCGCTCTCCGAAGATGAACTCGCGCATCTTCGGATTCCAGCGGTGCGTCTGATGTCCGAAGTGGACGCCCGCTTCAAGCAACTCTTTCATGGTGATAGCGACCACCGTCGTGTTCTCCTCCCCAATCGGTTTTCCTGCTGCCTTGCCAGGGCCTGCTGCGCAGGGAAAGCTCTCCGATGAGCTTCCCCTCTTCGGTCATGCCAGGCCACATGAATCCCTCGGCGCATGAGATATCGGGAGACATTGTTGGGAGCCCTCACACGGGACCCACGGGTGTTTTCCACGGATTCCGGCCCCTCGGCGGACGCACGTTTCCGGCCGATCACCGCTTGGAGTACTGGAACCGCTTTCGGGCTCCTTTCTGCCCATACTTCTTCCGCTCCTTGATCCGCGCATCTCGGGTGAGCAGTCCCGCTTCCTTCAGGCGCGGGCGCAGATCGGAATTGAACTCCAGCAGGGCGCGCGCGATCCCATGCCGAATGGCCTCGGCTTGTCCCGTGATCCCCCCTCCCCGCACGTTCACCCGAACGTCGAACTTCCCCCAGGTATCCGTCAGCAGCAGCGGTTGCCGGATGACGGCCCGATGTCGTTCCAGAGGAAAATACTCTTCCAACGCGCGCCCATTGATGGTGACCTGCCCCGTGCCCGGGCGCAAGATGACGCGCGCCGTCGAGGTCTTGCGCCGACCCGTCCCCCAGTATTGGATGAGTTCCGCCATGCGTGCTCCTAGAGGGTCAAAGGTTCCGGTTGCTGCGCCTCATGCGGATGCTCCGGCCCCGCATAGACGTGCAGCTTCTTGGCCATCTTCTTGCCGAGCTTGGTCTTGGGTAACATCCCCAGGACCGCCCACTCCACAATCCGTTCCGGGTGCTCGGCCCGCATCCGCTTGGCCGGAATCTCTTTCAGCCCTCCGGGATACCCCGTGTGATACCGATAGATCTTCTGCTCCCACTTCCGCCCGGTGAACTGCACCTGAGCCGCGTTGATGACGATCACATGGTCGCCCAGATCCAGAAAGGGCGTATATTCCGGCTTATGCTTGCCCATGAGAATGCGCGCCACGCGCGAAGCCAACCGTCCGACGGTCATCCCCGCCGCATCCACGACGTACCACTTTCGGCGCTTCTCCAAATCCTTCCCGCTCGGAACGTAGGTCTTCATCCCTCTTCCCTGACTCTCGATGTCAAAGCGAACGGAAAAGATAGCGGAAAATTGGCCCATGTGTCAAGCACAGGGTGGTCCCCGCACCAGGGGATCATGACCAGGGGGAAGGTGCGGACCGGACTCACGGAAGCGAGCCCCCTCCCGAGGGGTAAAGTTCGGGAAAAGGGTCCAGAAAGCAGGCTCGCCGTGGTTGGTTTAGCCAAGAAGCATCCCGACCACGAGCGCGCTTACCCCCAGCCCAGGATACCCGACACCAGAATGAGAGGATGCCCCTTCATGAAGATGTAGGTCCAGATCCACATCGGAACCGGACCCATCAGCCAGACGCCGATTCCCAGTAGGAGCGCTTGCCGGAGACGGACGATGCCCAGTAGAACGCAGAGAACAATGAATGCCGTTGGCGTCAACGCACCGACTAGAGCCGACAGACCGACTGCGCGGCCCTCGCCGGGACCACCCTCGGGACGACGCCACACTTCGGGGTAGGCTTTGTGCTTCTCGTGCCAGAGCACCCCGAAAAAGTACCAGTCGGTCAATGAGACGGCCACGTTGGCGATGACGAGGGCCCAGAGGATTCGCATTGCTTATCCTCTCAATTCGGGCGGCAGCGCGCTCGTGATCGCCCTTCGCCCTTTATCTGCCGGACGCTCCGGTTCAGCGGCGGGCCGCGCAGCGGACGGTCCGCGGCAACCGGTTGTTATGCTGCAGTCAACGCGGCGCGTCACGAGTGCCAACTTTCCTGTGACCAATACACCGACCACCATGCACGAAGCGACCCCTCCTCACGTAGTACCTCGATAACTCGCTCATCGAGTTCGATTCCCTTCTGCGCCCAGTACTCACGGAGTGTGCTGTAAACGACTGAAAGGAGCTTATCCATTCGCTCATGGTATGTCTCAAGTAACGCTTGCTCACCTATATCGGTTGTCACCGCTTCGCGAAGGTTCGTGAACGCTTCATGGGCGAACTCGAAGACGACCTCCTCCATTGCGATGCCGAGTGTCTGACTGTCAATGCCGTACGCTTCTTCGACCAGGCCAGCAACGCCACGACCGGCCAGTAGCAGGCGATCGAGCGTCTCGCGAGCAAGGGTTTGTTGAGCACGTGCCGATAGAGAAACAGGAGCGCACTCAAAGCCTGGTTTTGTGTCGAGGCACTCACCTTTTTGCCGACCGCCAGATCCGTCAAGAACTGATTCACCTCTGGCTCACCCATCTCCAGCGGGTGGCGCTTGCCGTGAAAGATGCTGAATCGTTTGATCCACATGACGTAAGCCTCCTCGGTTCGGAGGCCATAATGCTGCGCCCGGATGGCCTGGCGCACGTGATCCAGGAGCTTGGGTTTCGGCAGGGCCGTGGGCTCCGTATCGCCCGCCACAAGCGGTGGGACACTACGCCTTATCACCCCCGGGCTGTGGATCTTCCTCCGAAGTCCTAGAATAAGCCCCCTTTCCTGACTGAACTGGCGCAGCCGGTATATCACCCTGATCCCCCACGTGTCAAGCCCTTTGGGTTCCTGCGCAAAAAAATTGTTACCCGGGGCAGGAGTACGGGCAGGGCCTGCCGTGCCCCTGGCCGACGGGCCCCGAGCCCCTGGTGACGATCTCTGGACCCATTACAGGGATTGGGGAAGGGATTGACGGGAGAGAGGCGCAGAGGCTACAGTTTGCACCCTAATGTACGTTCTGGGTCTTGCCACAATGGGGGAAGCAGCGGCGGCCCTTCTGCGCGATGGGGAGCTTGTCGCGGCCGCTGAAGAAGAGCGTTTCTCGCGGATCAAGCATCATGTTGGCTTCCCGCACAATGCCCTGCGCTACGTCTTGCAGGAGGCCGGGATCGGCCTGGAAGATGTCGCCCATGTGGGTCTGTACTGGCGTCCCTGGGTGCTGGGGCACCGCATCCGGACGACGCTGGAAGCGCTCACGCGTTCGCCCGATCATTTCGTCACGCGCGTTGTGCGCGGGCGCGAGCAAGTCTCCGGAAGTTACTTCCCCATGATGCGCTTGCCGCGCCTGCTCCGTCAGGTCCACGGAGGTCGCGATTTCACATTCCACTACATCGAGCATCATCTTTCTCACGCGGCCAGCGCGTTCTTCTGCTCTCCTTTTGACTCAGCGGCCATCTTCACCTTTGACGGGACAGGCGAAGCGACGACGACGCTTCTGGCTCACGGAGAGGGGACGCGCATTCGAAAGCTTCGAGAGATTCGCCTGCCGCATTCGCTCGGACAGTTCTATTCGGCCATCACGAATTTCCTGGGCTTCGACATGTTCCAGGGCGAGGAGTACAAGGTCATGGGGGCCGCCGCTTACGGCGAGCCGGAATTCTACGACTTCTTCCGCCAGAATGTGCTCCGCCTGACGGGCGAAGCCGATTTCCAGTTGAACATCGCGCTGCTGGATCATCATCTGGCCAAACGCTATCAGTTCCCCGAAGAGCTGACGCGCGTGCTGGGCCCCCCGCGCCGTCCGGATGAACCGTTCACTCAGCGCCACTTCAATATCGCGGCCAGCGCGCAGAAGGTCTTCGAGGAGACCGCCCTGCATCTGCTCCGATGGCTCAAGAAAGTGACCGGCGAACGCTTCCTCTGCCTGGCCGGAGGATGTGCCCTGAACGCTGTACTCAACGGGCGGATCGAGCGAGAGGCGGAATTCGATGCCGTTTACATCCAGCCGGCGGCTCATGATGCCGGAGGGGCTCTGGGGGCGGCGCTCTACATTTATCACAGCCGTCTGAAGCGCCCGCGTCGCTTTGTGATGGAGCATGCCTACTGGGGGCCTCATTTCGAGCGAGCCGATTATCTGCGGGCTCTGGCTCAAACTCCCCTGGCGTGGGAGGAGCTGGAGGAAGACGCGCTGCTGCACCGGGTCGCGCAGCTTCTGGCGGAGGGGCGGATCGTCGCCTGGTTTCAAGGGCGCATGGAGTGGGGCCCGCGCGCGCTGGGGAACCGTTCGATCCTGGCCGATCCGCGACGCCCGGAGATTCGGGAGATCATCAACCAGAAGGTGAAAAGGCGCGAAACTTTTCGGCCTTTCGCTCCTTCCGTTCTCGAAGAACGCGTCGAAGATGTCTTCGGCCGCCGCCTTCGAGCGCCTTTTATGATCACCGTCCATCCGGTCTCCCCCAGGATGCGCGCTCAGATCCCCGCCGTCGTTCACGTGGATGGAACGGCGCGCCCGCAGACCGTCAGCCGAGACGTGAACCCCCGCTTCTGGGCTCTCATTCACCAGTTCGAACGTCTGACGGGCATCCCCGTTCTCTTGAATACGTCGTTCAACATTCAGGAGCCGATCGTCTGCACGCCCGAGGATGCCCTGGAGTGCTTCCTTCGCTCCGAGATGGATTATCTGGTCATGGACCGGTTTTTGATCTGGCGTCGGTGAGGCGACACGGGAAGTACTCTTCTGGGCGTCTCACCCTCCGGCGAAGGCGGCCAGCGTCGCGCAGAGATCGTCCAAGGCGGCGAGCACCGATGCGCTCTCCCCCGTATGATGATTGGCCATGAAGCTGAAGACGAGCCGTTCGCCGCGCGCCGTCATCACGTACCCAGAGAGGGTGAACGTATAGGCGAGCGTGCCCGTTTTGGCCCGCACGTTCCCTTCGGCTCTGCTGCCGGCCATGCGCCGTTCGAGCGTCCCATCCACTCCGGCCACAGGGAGCGAAGCCAGATAGATGGCGCCGTGCTCGTGCCGGCTCATGAAGCGCAGCAGATCCACGGTCGTCGCCGGCGCGATCAGGTTCAACCGCGAGAGGCCCGATCCATCGCGCAAACGAATACCTGAGGTGCGCGCACCGATCTGCTGGAGGAACTCGCGGATGACCTCCAGTCCTTTCTCCGCCGATCCCTCCCCTTTGACCTCGGCGCCGAGGACGCGCAGAAGCATTTCGGCATGCAGGTTCTGACTGATCTTGTTGAGCACGCGGATCTCCTCGCTCAAGGGGATGGACTGGACGACGGCCAGCTCGACCATTTGGCGAAGATCCAGAGGATGCGCGCGGCGCTCGCGCCAATCAACGGAGAGGACCCGACCGCGCACGCGAATCCCGCGACGCTCGAGGGCCTCCCGAAAGAGCGCGGCCGCGCAGAGCGCGGGGTTGTATAGAGCGACGGCCGCCCGGTATCCGGCGCTCTCAGGAGGCATCGTCCCGCGAACCTCCAGCACGTTCTCCTGGAGCCCGCGCTCCAGCTCGATCTGTTGCGGCGTCCCCGGTGCGCCGGTCACCGCGCGATTTCGGATCGTCATGCATTCGGCCGAGGGCCAGAGAGTAACCTGCACGGGATCGCCCTCGCGCTCGCCGGGACGCAGAGTCACCTCCACGAAATTATCATCCACCGAGAGCGCGCTCACTTCCGCTCCGTAGTACCACTGCAGGTCATCCCACTCCCATCCGACGCCCCAGCGCGGTCCGACGAAATAGCTTTCATCGGCGACGATGTCACCCAGGACCTCGCGCACGCCCGCCTGCAGGAGCTGATCGGCCAGACTGAAGAACGGGGTCAGGTGTCCCTCGGTCAGAGGCCGCACGCTCAGATTCGGATCTCCGCGTCCGTAGAGGATGAGGTCCCCTTCCAGATGTCCGCGCTCGTCGGGTCGGGCCTGGGCGTAGACCGACGTGCGGAATCGAAAATCCGGTCCCAGCCGAACCAGAGCCACCGCTGTCGTGTAGAGCTTCATGTTGGAGGCCGGAGTGAAGAGCTGATCGGCCTCATGCGCGAAGAGGACCCGTTCTCGATCCAGAGATTGGACGAGGAGGCCCCATCGCGTCGTCGCGAACTCCGGCCGCCGGATGATCTCCTGAAGGCGGCGCTGAAGATCCCGCTCGGTCCGAAGCGTCGGCGACTGAGCCTGAAGTCCGCTCCTCACTCCGACGCAGAGGATCACGCTGATAAGAATCCCAGCTCTTCTTGTGGTACGCATCATGCTCCCTCTCCTGGTTCGATTTGGAATCTCCGCGATCTCTCCGGCGAGAAAGGAGCGTCCGTGCTCTCCTCCCTCGCGGTCAAGCTGCTCATTCTCTCTCGAACCGGCGCGTTGATCAAGCGCGCGCGGATGTCGTATACTCGTGTTTCATCATGGGGGAGGCACGGCCACTGGAGCAGAAGGAGGAATGCCTGCGCACCCTGCTGCGCTCTCTGGAATCGGTGATCGTCGCCTATTCCGGAGGTGTGGATAGCGCCTATGTGGCTTTCATGGCCGCGCGCGTTCTGGGTCCCAGGGCGCTCGCGGTGACCGCCGACAGTCCCAGTCTGGCAGCGCGCGAGCGCGAGCAGGCCATCGCTTTCGCGCGACGTTTCCACATCCCTCATCTGCTCATCCGGACTGACGAGTTCGAAGATCCTCGCTACCGGCGCAATCCCCCGAATCGCTGCTATTTTTGCAAGCAGGAGCTCTACGAGAAGCTGACCCGGCTGGCTCGCGAACGCGGATTTCGCGCCGTCTGCGACGGGGCCAATCTCGACGACATGGGCGATTTCCGACCCGGTCGCCAGGCCGCGCGAGAGTTTGGCGTGATCAGCCCTCTCATCGAATGCCAGCTCACCAAAGCCGAAGTGCGCGAGCTTTCCCGGCGGCATGGTCTGCCCACTTGGGACAAACCGGCCTCCGCCTGCCTGGCCTCCCGGATCCCCTACGGCATGGAGGTGACCTGGGAGAAGCTGCGAACGATCGAACGCGGAGAGGAGATCCTGCGCGATCTGGGCTTCCGCATCTTTCGTGTGCGGCATCATGGTTCGTTGGTCCGCCTGGAACTTGGCCCCGATGAACTGCCGCGAGCCTTCGATCCCCGGATGCTCGAACGTCTAGTCCGGGAGTTCAAAGCGCTCGGGTTCACATTCGTGACGCTCGATTTGGAAGGGTATCGCACGGGAGCGCTCAACGAGGTGCTCGCGCGCGCGGGGGAGGAGATGGACAGCGGCGCATGAGTCGGATACACTTGTCGAGGGTCTCGGGGCGAGCGCGTGAGGGCGTCGCGACGCCGGAGGCGTAAGTTAAGGGACGGGAAACATGCTGGGATTCGTGACAACGCTCGCTGTTTTCATCTTCGTCATCGGAGTGCTCATCTTCGTCCATGAGCTGGGCCATTTCCTGTCGGCCAAGCTCTTCCGGATCCGGGTCGAGGTCTTCAGCCTCGGATTCGGCCCACGACTCTGGGGATTCCGACGCGGGGGAACCGATTATCGCGTCTCGGCCATTCCTCTGGGGGGATATGTGAAGATGCTCGGGGAGAATCCCGAGGAGGTCGGGGCAGCTCCTTTGCCTCCGGAGGCGTTTCTGGCACGCCCGAAGTGGCAACGCCTTGTGGTCGCTCTGGCTGGCCCGGCGATGAACCTCGGGCTTGCGCTTGTGCTCCCTGCTGTGGTCTTCATGTTGAGCTACCCGGGACCGCCCTATCGCATCGAGAAGGCGCGCATCGGAGTCGTCGTGCCCGGGTCGGCGGCTGAACGCGCAGGCTTGCGTCCCGGGGATGTGATCGTCGAGTTCGACGGGCACCGGAATCCGACCTGGGCGGAAGTCGAAGACCTCACCCTATTGAAGCCCAACCAGACGGTCACCGTCGTCGTCGAGCGTCAAGGAGAGCGCCTGCGCATCCCTCTCACACTGGGCTCCTTCAGGAGCCGTTCGGAAGTCTTTGGCGAATCGGGAATGCTCCCCTCTGTGGGCTCAGGCGGAGTCCTCATCGCCGAGGTGGAGAAAGGCTCACCGGCGGAAGCCGTCGGCCTGCGTCCCGGCGACAAGATCGTGCGCATCAATGGCGTGGAGATCGCGTCCTTTCAGGTTCTGGTCGCGCTGGTCAGTCGCAGCGCGGGGAAGGAACTGACGCTCACCTATGTGCGCCAGGGCCAGACGCACGAGGTGAAGATCGTCCCCTTTGACGATCGCGGGCGCGGGCGAATTGGGATCGCGCCGAAGCCTGATCCTCTCCTGCGGGATCGTGTGCGCCTGGGCGTGGGAGCGGCCTTGCGGGAATCCCTCCGGCAGAATCTCTTCTACAGCCGCATGACGCTGGAAGCGCTCGCGCAAGTCTTCCGGGGCGAGCGCACGGTTCGGGAGACGTTCGCCGGACCCGTCCGCATCGCCGACATCTCTGGAAAAGCCGCCGAGCAGGGATGGGAGGAGCTGCTCATCGTCATGAGCCTCATCAGCCTGAGCCTGGGTCTGTTCAATCTCTTCCCCATTCCCGTGCTCGACGGAGGGCTCATCCTCATGCTCCTGGTGGAATGGGTGATGGGATTGGCCGGGAAGGAACTGACGATGTCGCTTCGAGAGAAGATTCAGACGGTGGGGCTTGTGCTCATCTTGCTGCTCATGGGATATGTGATTTACAGCGACATCGCCATGACGCTCAGCGAACTGACACGCCCAGAATCCCCGGGACCGGCGACGCGATGAGCCTTCAGCGGGCGCCTTTCTGGCGCACTCAGCGGCGACGAATCTCGCTTCGGCGCACCTCTTCGGTCTCGCGATCTCGGAATTCCGGGCGCGCCTCTTGAGCTGTTTTTCGCCGGAGCAATCGGAGCGCGCGATCGGTGACCTTCTTGAGCTCGCGTTTGCCGTCCTCGAACTCCACTTCGACCATCTGCGCCGTTCCGGCTCCGATGACGCGAACGATCGTCCCGTAGCGCACGCTGGATGCGGCGGCGTACATCACCTCGTCGCCCACCTGAAACTCAATGCGTGGTTTTGTGGGCATAAGACTCCCTCATTCGATGATGGCGAGAAGCTCTCCCGCGCCCACGGTCTGCCCCTCGCGAACGCGGATTTCGGCCAAACGCCCCGATCTGGGGGCCTTGACCTCGTTTTGCATCTTCATGGCCTCCAGGACGAGGATCCCCTGTCCGACCTGCACGAGGCTGCCGGCCTCAGCCAGCAACCGCACGACCTTCCCGGGCATACGAGCCGTCAGCGAGACGCGCTCCTGCGATCCTGATTCGCTCGCTCGTCGTGGTCCTCTTCGATTCACAAGACGCAGATGGAACAGGCGCTCTCGGACAGTTGCTCTCACCGATTCCGACTGCGCATTCCCTTCCACGTGCACTTCGACCACGCGCGGTCCCATGAGCAGCGTATAGACGCCCGGCTCCGGCTGGAAGACCTTCAGCTCATACGACCGTCCATCCACGCGCGCCCGCACACTCTCACCATGCCGTTCGATCTCCACCTGATGCGTTCCCGCTTCGGATTCGATCTCTATCCTCATAGCCGTGACGCGAGTCGCATCCAGCGCCCCTGCCACTTCCAGCCGCTCATGGGAGCCGAAGGCCCCCTGTCGCTGGGCTGGCGCTGATCCGCGGCAAAGAGCGCGGCCGCAATCAGCGCGGCGTCGCGACAGAAGTGATCCCCATCCGTCTCGGGAGCGATGCTGCCGGCCGCGCGCGCGGCGAGAAATCGCCCGAGATACCCCGTATCGAATCGCCCGGCCAGGAAATCCGGATCGCGAAAGATCTCGCGATACAGAGGGATCGTCGTCCGGACTCCCGCGATGATCGTCTCCTCAAGCGCCCATCGCATGCGCTCGATAGCCTGCTGTCGCGTCTCCCCCCAGGCGATGAGCTTCAGAAGAAGCGGATCGTAGTGAAGGGGGACTTCCCAGCCGGCATATACTCCGCTATCTACGCGGATTCCGGGCCCGGCCGGCAACTGAAGCTTCTCGATGCGTCCCGCCGAAGGGAAGAAATCGTTCTCCGGATCCTCGGCATAGATGCGGCATTCGATGGCCGATCCTCGCAGCACAATATCGCTTTGCTCCCAGCGGAGTGGTTCTCCGGCGGCCAGGCGAATCTGCTCGC
The DNA here is from genome assembly GCA_964615335.1 of uncultured Clostridia bacterium. Classification (GTDB taxonomy): domain Bacteria; phylum Acidobacteriota; class Blastocatellia; order HR10; family HR10; genus HR10. Next base: position 362,483 of record CAZTMT010000001.1, on the reverse strand, counting down.
GCACAAGGTCTATGCCAGTGACCATCTCCGTCACGGGATGCTCGACCTGAATGCGCGCGTTCACCTCGAGGAAGTAGAAATTCCGCTCCTCATCCACGAGAAATTCAACGGTTCCGGCATTCGTATATCCGGCGGCGCGAATGAGGCGGACGGCCGCTTCTCCCATCCGCCGGCGCAGCTCGGGATCGTTGAAACTCGCCGGCGCCTCCTCGATGACTTTCTGATGGCGCCGCTGCAGAGAACATTCGCGCTCCCCCAGATACAGGACCCGCCCGTACCGATCGGCCAGGATCTGCATCTCGATATGGCGCGGGCGTTCGAGGGCCTTCTCGATGTAGACCGAAGGGTCCTTGAACGCCGATTGTGCTTCGGCCTGTGCCAGGGCCAGAAGGCTCGGCAGCTCCTGAGCCTGACGCACGATGCGCATTCCTTTGCCCCCACCTCCGGCCGCCGCCTTCAGCATCACCGGATACCCCAGGCGCTCGGCGATAGCCTGAGCCTGAGCCAAATCCCGAACCGGCTCTTCCGTCCCCGGCACGATGGGTACATCCACGGCACGCGCCAGCGCGCGCGCTTGCGTTTTATTCCCCAACTGCTCCATGGCTCGCCACGGCGGTCCGATGAAGACCAACCCCGCTTCTTCCACCGCGCGCGCGAACTCCGCATTCTCGGCTAAAAATCCATATCCCGGATGAATGGCCTCGGCCCCGGCTCGCCGCGCGACTTCGATAATGCGATCCCCACGGAGATAACTCTGCTCAGAAGGGGCCTCTCCAATCTCATAGGCCTCGTCGGCCAGCCGCACGTGCAATGCCCGTGCGTCCGCCTCCGAATAAACGACGACCGGGGAGATCCCCAGCTCGCGACAGGCGCGAATCACCCGAACGGCGATCTCTCCGCGATTGGCGATGAGGATCTTGCGAAACATCACGGCCCTCTCTGCAGGATCTTCCCGCCCGTGCGCTCCTTGAGCAAAAGCACGTCATCGCGGAGGACGAGATCATCTTCCGTCCCCAAGATTCCATCCGGCCCTTTCGAGACCAGCTCATAGCGTTGAAAGGGCATGGGCGCTGTCGCCGCTGCGACATCTCCCGACATCGCTCGATAGATGAACTCGTGCCCCCAGGCGTCCAGAGCCGGCTTCAGGTTCGGATCCATCTCCTGCAAATCCAGCAACCGCCGGGGATAGGTCCCGTACTGTTGCCGATAGGCCTCAATGGCCCAGGCCAGGCGATAGAGGTTCGCTCGCGTGGCCGCCTCTCGACGAAGACGTCCATTCTCAATCATTCTGGGAACGCGCGCGAGGAAGACCCCTCCATGAACCAGGAGCAAAAGGGTCGCCGCGGCCAGGCCCATTCGGGCCAGACGCTCGCCCCCATATCGCTGAGGATCCCGCCGCGCCGCCCTGAGCCCCCGAAAGGCCAGATAGAAGGCCACCAGAATCATCGGCACCGAGAAGCGCGCCAGAAAGAGAAGCATCCCCGCCGCCGCCTCCGTCCACACAAGCGGGCTCACATACAGCTCATGTGCCAGGATCAGCCCCTCTCCCACCACACTCAGGCCGATCAACCCCAAAGCGGCCAGCGGCATGCCCAGACGGGGCACGAGGAATTCGGTCCCCGCCGGTTGCGACGCAACCCATCGCGCCCCACACGGACACTGCATGGTCTCACGGGCGATCATTTGTCCACAACTCGGGCACGCTTTTTCCCACTGCTTCTCTCGCCTCATCGCTTCACATCCCTTTCCTCTCCGGCTCCCTGAGCGAAAGCCGAATGGGTTGAGGAGAAAGCCTGCGGCGGCGCCAGGGAAACTTCCGCCCGCGAGAGCGCCTGAGGAACTTCGTGCGATTCTGAGACTGCCGAAAGGGCTTCGGAAGCTTCCACAGCGTGTGTCATCTTCCACGTGTAGTAGATCCGCTGAGCAACTGTCCAATGCGAGAGAATCGCAATGAGCCAGAGAGCCGCCGGCATCTTATGCAGGAAATAGCTCCCTTCGGCCCCGGGGACTTCCGTCAAGGCCCCGATGATCAACAACCCCAGACGCTCCGGACGCTCCAGAAACCCCACGCGACAATGCGGGATCAGCGACTCGGCCCGCGCGCGCGTATAGCTGGTCATCAGAGAGCCGATCATCGCGATCCCCGTCAACACGACATAGAAAAGGTTCGGGCCGGCCGTCGGACGCGCGAAATAGACGATCAGACCCAGAAAGAGAATGACATCCGAATACCGATCGAGCACCGAATCCAGGAAGGCCCCAAAGCGCGTCACCTGGCGCGTCAGGCGAGCCATGGCTCCATCGAGGATGTCGCACGCCCCGGCCACGATGAGCACCAGACCGGCTGTGATAAAGCGCCCCAGAGCGAAGAGAATGGCTGCGTAAATGGTAATGAGAAGCCCAATGACGGTCAGCAGGTTGGGATGAAGGCGATACTTCGCCAGCCACTGAGCGAGCGCATCCCGCGCGATCCGGCCATAGCGTCCAATGATCTCGCTGAACATGTCTCGACGCGACTAAATCTTAGGCTTCACCGGCTGGCCTGTCAAACGTCTTCTCGATGCGCAGAGCGAACTCTCTCGGCGCAACTTCGGTTCATCGGGCCGCTTCCTGGACGATCTTCACTCCCGCGCTTGTTCCAATGCGCGTGGCTCCGGCTTCCAGCAGGTGACGGACCATCTGGGCATCGCGAATGCCGCCGGCCGCCTTCACTCCCATCTGCGGACCGACCACGCGGCGCAGCAGCCGAACGTCTTCGATCGTCGCTCCCCCGGGGCCGAATCCCGTCGAGGTCTTCACGAAATCCGCTCCCGCGCGCTGGGCCAGCACACAGGCCTTCACCTTCTCCTCTTCGGTCAAAAGAGCCGTTTCAATGATGACCTTGCAGAGGACATCATGCTCATGACAGACCTCGACCACGGCGCGCAGATCCCGCTCGACGACATCGTCCTCTCCCGATTTCAAGGCCCCGATGTTCATGACCATGTCAATTTCGCGCGCGCCGTCGAAGATCGCCCGCCGCGCCTCATAAGCCTTCACATCGGTGGGCGTCGCTCCCAAAGGAAACCCCACGACAGTACACGGTTTGACCGCGGAGCCCTGAAGTCGCCGCGCGACCTCGCCGACCCAATAGGGATTGACGACGACCGCAGCAAATCCATACGTGAGGGCTTCTTCGCACAGGCGCCGGATCTCCTCGCGCGTGGCCTCCGGCTTCAGAAGCGTGTGATCAATATGGCGGGCCAGCTCGCGCGCTGCCGTCGCCGGTTCGGGCTTTTCGCCCAGCCGATTCGCCCCTCGTTCGATCGCCCGCCGGAGCACTTCGGGCGGCTCGGTGAAGCCTGGGCTTGGTGCCGCCCCCTCGATGACCGCCAGCTCCCGCAGCTTGGCCAGGATGGCTTCAGTGATGTCGGCGATGAGCTTTCGATCTACCTCCATGCGGAAGCCCCCTTCCCCACACGACCAAGAACATCTTATACCACAATCCGGCAGGCTGAAACCAGGGAGGGCTTCCCCTGAAGACGCGCAACGCTTTGAGACATGCGCCCGACACCATTCACAGGACTACCGCTTGGGCGCCGACAGAAGAGCGTCTATCGCCTCTTTGAAGACGGCGTAAGGTTGAGCGCCGACGATCACCCGTTGAACCTTCATCCGAGAGCCGTCCTGTTCCAGAAAGCCCAGGAAGAAGGTCGGCGTCCCCCGAATGCCGGCCCGCTGTCCCTCTTCCAGGTCCTGACGGATAGCCGCGGCATATTTTCCTTCTTCGAGACATTGTCGGAATCGCGGGAGATCCAGAGCGAGCCCCTGAGCGTACCGAAGAAGGTCCTCCACGGCGAGCGCCCCTTGATTGGCGAAGAGCTGAGCGTGCATCTCCCAGAACTTGCCTTGCTCGCGCGCGCACCGGGCCGCTTCGGCTGCCTTGAACGCATAGCGGTGATTCGCCAGAGGAAAATCCCGCACGATATAGCGAACCTTTCCCGTCTGAATGTATTCTCGTTCGATCTGAGGCCACGTCTCCCGGACGTGGCGCGCGCAGAACGGTCACTGATAATCGGAGAACTCCACAAGCAGGAGCTTCGCCGCCGGATCGCCCTTTGAAGGCTTCCCGTCCACGGTGATCCAGATCTCGCGCGGTTCAGCTCCACGCGACGCCAACACCGTTCGCAAAAGCTCCTTGATGGCCTGAAGCTCCTGCTCGATGCGTTTCTGTCCTTCTCGGAGCGCCTCCAGCTCTCTTTTGACGGCCTGCAGTTCCTGACTCTCGGCCTCCTGCGCCTGTCCCGAACGCATGCCCGCCAACAGCAGCAAGGCGATCCCCACATAAGCCCAATACTTCCTCATCGTCCGTATCCTCCCTTTTGGGATGACCTCATCGGCACCAGTATACTCCCCTGGCCCGTGCCACACTAGGACAAACTCAGGCGAAAAGCTCAGCCAGAAGAGCGTCCCACTTCCCCTGGGCTTTCAGGATCAGCTCGATCGTCTCGCGGACGGCTCCGCGCCCTCCGGCGTTTCGGGTCACATAGTGCGCGATCCGCCGCACTTCTTCCACAGCATCAGGGACGGCCACGGCCAGACCTGCGCGCCGCATTGGGGGAAGATCGGGGAGATCGTCGCCGATGTAAGCGACCTCTTGATCGCGCAATCCCTCTTCGCGCAGAAACTGTTCGTAGACTTCGATCTTCCGCTCGATTCCCTGAAAGAGGCGATGGATGCCGACTTCCTGAGCGCGCCGCTCCAGAGCGCGCGATCTGCGCACGGTGATGACGCCCGTGCGCACTCCGGCCCGAGCCGCCAGCTTCAGGCCCTGGCCGTCATGAGCATCGAAGAGCTTGATATCGTCCCCTTCAGGCAGAAGGATAATACGCCCGTCGGTGAGAACCCCGTCGCAGTCCATCAGGAGCGCGCGCACAGCCCGCGCGCGATGCAGGATCTCTTCGTCCATAGTTTTCTTCCCCTGCGGATCTCTTCATCGCTCGAGGAAGACGGGGATGTCGTCCAGAATCCACCGTCCTTCCGTCCGGCGCACGACGTAAAGGGCTCGCGAGGTCCGCTGCGTTCCTCCCACGGTCGTCGCCCGGATCCGCACATCCAGCAGAACGCGATTCCGATCGAGCGCCTCGGCGCGCAGGATCTCTGTTTTCCACTCCTTGAGGAACGACGCCCCGGAGATGAAACGTCTCAGATTTTGCGGCGTGACGATCTCTCGCACGGCGGCCGGACGTCCTGTGCTGAGCACTTCATCCAGGTGGCGAACGAAGTCCTGAACCGGCTGCTCCGCCGCGGGCAAGGCATGGGCGGCCTGTTCGGCGCCAATGAGCGCATCGCGCGCCATGAGCATGGAAACATCTTCAGCGAAGGCCAAACTCGCCTGACGAAAATGGAGGACGGCCTGAGAGGCCTGTCCGCGCCTGAGAGCGACCTCTCCGAGCGCCATCTGGGCCCAGGCATAGACGGCGAGTGTCAGGGGCTCACGCCCGAGGGCTTCTCGAGCGTAGGATTCCGCCTCATCCCCTTTCTCCAGAAGAGACAGGGCGCGCGCCAAAGCGGCCTGCGCCAGCGCATGCTCCGGATCCTGAGCGAGTGCCTGCCGCAAAGAGGCTTCGGCCTCCTGGGCTCTCCCCTGCGCCAGAGCCAACGTGCCTTGGCTGACGAGCCGATCTACAGCCGGACGTCGGGGCCAGACGTCATTCGTGTAGTCCGCTTGCAGGTAGAGGCGATCCGGATCCACCTCGACCCGCGTCGGTTCCTCGGCCAGCGGAAAGCGCGCCTGGGCATACCCTTGAGCTTCAACACGCACATTCTGTCGAAGACGCGCTCCGGATGCCGTCACAGCTTCCACCGAGACGAGGGCTTCGCCGCTTCCGAAATTCGCCACCTGCACGGTCCACATCCCTTTCCCTTCCTCAGCGACGGGCTTCCCCACGGCGAAATCCGGCAGCACGACATCGGAGAACCACTGATCGAAAAGCCCCTTCATCTCCGGGGAGGGATCGGCCGCCAGGATCGCGCGCTGAAGATCTTCAAACGTCACGGGCGAGGCGCGTCCGAACAGATCCCGGAGCACGGCGCGCAGTCGCTCTCGCCCGATCCGGCTCTCGATCAGGCGCAAGACCATCGGCGTCTTGTTGAAAATGCTCGTATAGTACTGGCGCGTCATGAGCGTCTGCCGCAGCAGAGGAACATCATAAGCGCTTCCTCCGCTGACCAGCGTCGCATAGGCGCGGCGAAAGCGCTCGATCGCGCGATCCCGACCGGAAGGGCCGAAGCGATGCTCCAGATAAAGAAAGGCGAGATAGCTCGGCAGTCCGTGATCTAAAACCGCATGTCCGATACCCTGGATCTCTCGCTGCGCTCCCATCCAGAGCCGCGCCAACTGGCCGGCCAGGAAAAAGAGGATGTCCTCATCGAGCACATGTCGCGCGAAGACCCGCTCATCGAGCAGAAGAAGGCCGGGAGCCCCATAAGCCGGGACTTCACTTGAGGCGACCACGCGGAGCGTCCGCTGAAGAGGCGCGCCGAAGAACTCGGTGTAAAACTCCCGCAGGCGCACGATCTCGGCCCGCAGACTCTCGAGCGCCTCCGGGTGCACGAGAGTGAACCCGCGCGGAAGATAGAACTCCACGCCCCCTTGATCTCCCCCAACTTGCTCCACATCTCGCGCGATGAAGACGGGCTGCGAGAGCATCGGCTCCTGGAAGGTGACCGTGCGCTTGCCGTCCTCCTCCCTCTCGGAGACCACGCGCCCCGACGAAAGGGGCTGCAGCGAAGCGGGACTGCTTACGCTCAGCGTGAAAGGCGACAGATCCGCTCGATACTCGACCTGAAACGGCGTATGAAGCATGGGGAACCAGAAGCTCTCGGGCAAGAGCACACACTCTTCCGGAGTCAAAGCCGCGCGCGGGGTCGCTTCCTCCACATGCACGCTATAGGTGAAGGCCAGACGCAGGGTCTGTCCGGGTCGGATCGGCTCTCCCAGCTCGAGGGAATAGACGAGCAGTCCTGTCAGCTCGTCCTTACGCGATGTGGGAGAGCGAGGTGTTCCCTCCACGCGCACCTCTTTGACCTCGCCGAGCGTCCCCATCCGCACGCTCAAGCGATCCACCGGGCGCATTGAGGGATTGGTGAGCGTGAGCACGGCCTGGACCTCCGCTCGTCCTTCCGCGGGCGAAAGCTGCACGGTCACGTCGTACCGCTCTACGCGCAAGGACAAATAGACAGGCGCCGAAGGCTCCTGCCCGAGCCGGGGCAGTCCCTCCGTGATGCTCCCCCGGCTCATCAGAAACAGAAGCACGAGAATCCCGGCACTCCGGGAGCGTCGCCCGAAGGCCGACCTTCTTTTCCTCGCGCCGGAAAGATGAAGATGGAGGCGATCCCCTTCGCCCTTCTGGGCCGAAGCCTTCTTCAGGCGCTCAGCGGACCTGTGTGCTCGTTCTCTCATCGGCATGATCAGCGGCTGCTTCAGCCGAGCGCACCAGATGATGAATCTCTTTGAGCATTCGAAGAAGCGGAGCGAACCGCTCCAGAGCAAGCGAATTGGGACCATCGGAGAGGGCGCGCTCCGGTTGATCATGCACCTCCATAAAGACACCATCCACGCCACAGGCGACCCCGGCACGCGCCAGATGCTCGATGAACTCCGATTGTCCGGAGCTGGTCGCTCCCGCCCCTCCCGGCAACTGCAGACTGTGCGTGACATCCAGCACAACCGGATACCCGAACGCGCGCATGATGGGCAACGAGCGCATGTCCACGACCAGATTGTTATATCCGAAAGTCGTGCCGCGCTCGGTCACCAGAATCCGATCGCATCCGACGGAGGTCGCTTTCTCGATCGCATGCCGGATATCCCAGGGGGCGAGGAACTGCCCTTTCTTGATATTCACAGCGCGTCCGCTCCGCGCCGCAGCGACGATGAGATCGGTCTGACGCGAAAGAAAGGCCGGAATCTGCAGGATGTCCACCACCTCGCTCGCCGGACCGACCTGAACCGTCTCATGCACATCGGTCGTCACGGGCACGCCCAGCTCCCGCTTGATCCGCGCCAGAATCTTCAGGCCGGCCTCCAGCCCCGGCCCCCGGAACGAATGAATCGAAGAACGGTTCGCCTTGTCATAGGAGGCTTTGAAAATATAGGGGAGACCGAGCTGCTGGCTCGCGCGCGCCAACTGCTCAGCCATCCGAAGGGCATGCTCCTCGCTCTCGATGACACACGGTCCGGCGATGACAAACAGCTCCTCTCCCCCCAGCACAACATCTCCGATGCGAAAACTCTTCCTCATATCCGCAGAGGCCTCGTCGGCTTCTCGTCAAAAGGTGAAGACTTTCTCGGCATCGCTCACCTCCTCCAGGAGGAAATCGGTGAGCGTGCGCACGCCGTCAATCTCCGGAATCAGGTCCTCCTCCCGAACGCCATACATGTACATCGAGGAGGTGCAGGCGAACAGGCGCACATCATCCCCGTGCTCTTTGGAATCGCGCAGAAAAGACTGCAGGTCCACGAAGTCAGCCTCTCGGAGACGCCGCAGGATCTCCGACTCCATCGGACGTCCCATATCGGAGAGATTCATCTCGTTGATCCGCTGCCGGGTCACCTTCACGACAGCCTCGTCGCGAAAGAAGACGCGCACCGACGTCTCCAACGACGCCGTCAGTGCGCGAATGAGCGTGCTCACCTGAAAGAGGTTGTTGAAACTTCCGTTGGAGACAATAATGGCCACCTTCTTCAAACCCTTTCCTCCTCCGCTCGAAAATTCCCGCTCTCGCGCATGAGAGGGCCAATTTTATAACGAACCGGAGGGGACAAACAACCGTCGCGGGTCCCTGCGCCGAGAGATCGGCATCAGGAAGATGTGCGGACAGGGCGCAAGAAAGCGAGCCCCAGATTTACCTGAGCATAATTCCGAACCCAGCAAAAGGCCGCCTAGTACGCTCGACTCACGGCAGAGCGTTCGGCCGTCTCTAATGAATAACCTGCACCGACCTGGCCGACCAGGCCCTTGGCCAATTCCAGGTATTCTCTCCAGTCAAAGGGCATGGGTCGCATCCGGTTCTTTGAAGTCTGTCGTTAACTGCAACCAGCCACTCCTAGGGTCGGAAGGGGAAGGGGACGGTCCTGCGCATCCGTTCAAAGGTCTCGGGATCAATTGTAGCACGGAGGGCGCGTTCATCCGCGTCGCCGGGGAAGAAGGCCTGGCAGATACGGAAGGTCATGCCATCGCGGCATCCAAAACGTCACCACGCCCTGCCCGCGGGTGCTGTGCACCTCGCCGGTGAATAGATGTCCACGCCCCGCCCCTTTCACCCCTCGCCACCGTGTGGACGGATCGTGGAATCGAAATGCTTACAGTAATGGTCTCCATTCGGTCACCAGCATCTCCTTCGGTGACAACGGTCTTTTCACGACCAGCGATTTATCCCGAAGCCCATGCCAGGGCGAACCACTCCGGTCCCTGCCTCAAAAGATCAGACCTACGTGCGGACGGGCTCTACAGCCCAGGCGGCTACGCGCTTGACTCCCGCGACGGCACTCTCTAAGCTCGCTCCATGCGAGGTCTGTTCAAGATGCGCGCGGGACTTCGTCTTCTTCGGTTCGGGATGGGCAAGAGGGGGCTGCTTCTGGGCCTAGTCCTCTTGCTCCTTATCTTCCCCGGGCTGGGGGAAGGGAGAAAACGACCTTCGCAGCGGACGCCCGCGGTCGTTCTGCTCGCCCCCGAGGAGGCGCGTTCGGTTCTTCGCGCCCTGCGATCGGAGATTCCCGAGGAGCTGGCTTCCTCTCTGGAAGTCCCGACGTTCGCCCGGCTCTGGACCGAATGGGCGAAGCGTCAGGACGCACGAATTCGCGCGCGCCTCATCCGCGGAGAAGAGGACTCGCTGATCAATTTCTTGCTCTTCGGGACATCCTTCACGCGCCATCCCCGAGTGACGGAGAAAGAGCTGGAGGCTCTCACTCGGGGGAAGGCGGAGGGGATCGAGGAGACCGTCAGTCGCCTCCTGCGCGGACGTCTGGATGATCTGCTACAGGCTCTGGCTCGGCCCGGGTCGAACGAGCGCCTGCTCTTTGTGCGACACCTCCTGCGGCGACAGGGGTACGATCCGGCGTCTGCGGCGGATCGGCCTCGTCTGCGCGCTCACGTGCTACAGACGCTCGCGCGCGTGCTTCGGGAACAACAAGCTCTGGCGCGTGCTCTCGAAGAGGCAAAAGCTCTTGGGAATCCCGCGGAAGAATTCCTTCGCCGTTCGGCCCTCTATCGCGAGCGCGGGCTCTCGCCGGATACGTCGCTTTGGCCCAATCTCGCCCTCGAAGAAGCCTTGAAGGCTCTTCACGTGCGCGGTCTGCTCCGCGAGCGAAGCGTGTGCTCAGTAGCAGTCATCGGACCCGGCCTGGATTTCACAGACAAGCAGGAGGGATTCGATTTCTATCCCCTGCAGACGATTCAGCCGTTCGCGGTGATCGAGATGCTTCGCCGTCTCGGCCTGGCCCAAGGACCCACAGTGCGCGTCTATGCTCTGGATGTGAGCCCGCGGGTGATCAAACATCTGGAGCGCGCGCGTCGCCAAGCGGCCCGAGGCCTCGGCTATACGGTCCAGCTTCCGCTGGATCCGACGATCCCGTGGCGGCGGGAAGCCCTCGCGTTCTGGGAACGCTTCGGAACGGAGATCGGCCAGCGGGTTGCTCCCGCGCGCGTCCCCCCGGCTCTGGCTTCGCTTCGACTCCGCGCGATTCGCATCCGCCCGGATGTCGTGCGTCAGGTCATCCCCGTGAATGTCAACATCGTGCTGGAGCACCTGGACCTGCCCGCGTCGCAAGCTCTGGATCTGGTCATCGCGACCAACGTCCTGGTCTACTACGACGTCTTCGAGCAGAGCCTGGCTTTGAAGAACATTGAGAAGATGCTTCGCCCCGGCGGGATCCTGCTCAGCAACAACGCCCTTCCGGAGCTTCCGACAACGCGCATTCGATCTCTGGGCTACTCGACGACCGTCTATTCAGATCGCCCGGACGACGGAGATCACATCATCTGGTATCGGCGACAGGAGGATGAGGGGCGCCCCTGACGAGCGCCCCTCGGAGGTGAGAGAACAGCTCCTCGGAGGAGAAGCCTCCGGAGAATCTGTTCTTCAGAAGATGAGCTTCACGGCGAACTGCACGTTGCGACGACCATCCTTCTGCGTTCGGATCGTCTCGGTCGAGGAGACGTCCGCTTCGCTGCCGAGCACAAACGCATTCGGATGGTTGAACGCGTTATACAGCTCGGCGCGGAATTGCAAGCTGATACGCTCGGTGATGGCCGTCGTCTTGTAGATCCCCACATCGAGGACCCAGGACCCCGGTCCCCGGAACAGGTTTCGTCCCGTCATGCTCGCCGGATAGGGTCCGAACTCCGATGTCCCCGTGATCGGATGGACATAGCTGCTGTCGAACCGACCCGCCAGGTTGAGATAGGTGAAGGTGCCCGGCGTCGTCGGATCCGGAGGCGGATTATCCGGTCCCGTCCGGGAAACCGGTCCGGTCGCGAACATGCGCGGACAGACCTCGAAGAACGCGTTCGTGCAATCGAAGACGGTGAAGGGCGACCCCGTGCTGGCCGAGAAGATCGGGGCGATCGTCCAGCCGTGGAAGACGCGCCGCGACCATCCCTGCAGATTGCGCGCGAAGGGGATGTCCCAGATCCCGCTGATCACGAAGCGATGGCGGATGTCGAAATCAGCATTCCCGCGATCCAGCTCCGGATTGAAGGGATCCAACAAGCCCAGATTGAAATTGTTCGCCGATTCGCTGAAGGTCGAGCTGAGGTTGTCAATCGTATGCCCCCAGGTGTAGTTGGCCACGAAGGTCAACCCCGACCCGCCGATGTTGTTGCCGGTCACGCGCACGTTCAGGGCATTGTGATTGGAGAACGCGTTGTTCCCTCGTCGGTTCAGGAACGTGTACTGCGTCGGGCGCAAGCGCGAGTTGCAACTCAAAGGATTCCCCACCTGGCACGGATCGCCGAGATAGACGTTTCCAGCTCCTGCGCGGTTGGGGTTCTCCAGCGAGTAGAGCTTCGCCCCTTTGGACCCGGAATAGTCCAGAGCGAGGAAGAGGTTGCGCAGGATCTGCCGCTCCAGCGTCAGGCTCCACAGGTGCGCGTACGCCGTGCGAATGTTCGCATCCACATTGCGCAAGCTCACCGGCGGCAGGGCTTTCTCCCCGCGCGTTCCCGCCAAGGGTCCGGCGACGTCGGTGGGAATGGCGATCGAGGGGACATCCACGCCCGCAATGAGCGCAATCACGGCATAGTTGGGCGGATTCTGGATGACGTTGAACGTCACATTCCCAAAATTCCGCTCATAGCCGATCCCGTATCCCCCGCGCAGGCTCGTCTTCCCGTCGCCGAACAGGTCCCAGGCGAACCCAAGACGTGGCGCGAAGTTGTTCCAATCCTTCCGCCAGAGCCCCTTGATCGGGCTCAAGGGGACAATGGCCACATCCCCATTGCGAATCTGCTGGAAGATGTTCCCGCCGCCACCATCGTAATAGTTCGAATCCAGGCGCGGATTCTTGTTGTGCTGAACGCCGAAATACTCCCACCGCATCCCGAGATTGAACGTGAGCCGCCGCGTCGCGCGCCACGAATCCTGAATGTAGAGGCCGAATTCGTGATAGCGATTGCTGCGGCTGAAATTGGGCTGGCCGACGGGCAACGTCACGATGCAGGTCGGATCCGGCTGCGCGGGATTCCGACAGGGAAACTTCCCCTGCGGATCAATCGCCGAGGCGAATTGCCGCAACTCTCCCCGCAGGAAATTATCCATCGCTTGCTGGATCGTGGCGCCCAACGTCGCCGAAGGGTTCTGATATGCGCCGAAGGTGCGATTGTCCTGAATGTACACGTACGAGCCGCCGAAGCGGAACTGATGCGCGCCCACGACGTAGCTCACGTCTTGATAAAACTGGGCGAAATTCTGCGGCCCGCCAAAGGGGATGCCCGATCCGGGATTGAAGGGCAAGTAGCCGGGCAGCGCCGCCAACGTCCCCAGAAAGCGTGTCGGGACCGTGCGGAAAAAGAGCGTCGGACTGGATGGCTGCTCCGCCAGCGGCTGCAGGACGTTCAACCGGTTATAGACGACTTTGGACTGCGTGATCAGGCGCGGACTCCAGGTGTGCGTGAGCGACAGCAGAATGCTGTTATTGGTCGTCTCCTGTCCCGTATCGAATCCCTGATAGGGGCTATCGCTGACGGTCCCCCGGAACAACTCTCCCTTCTCCAGAGCGTAGCGGGCATAGAACTGGGTCCGATCGCTGATATTCCAATCCACGCGACCGACCAGATCATAGGTGTTCTGCGGATCGCCTCCTCCGGAATTCGAGGGCCGATTGTAGCTCACCCGATGGAAGATCGGGAAATCGGGACCCAGCGTCCGATCGCAGAGCGAGCCCGGAGCGCACGGATCGGCCCCGGCCGCGATCAGGTCCCGCCGCGTGAGCGTCGCCAAGCGCGTCAATCCCGGCTTCAACGCCCCATATCGCTGGAAGAAGTTCCGCGTCGCCGGAGCGGCAGCCGCGATGAACTGCTCGGTCGGCACCAGGACGAACCGCGTCGCCGCGCTTCGCACGCGAATCCACTCCGTGCTCTGGAAGAAGAAGATTCGGTCCTTCTTCACCGGTCCTCCGATCGAATACCCGAATTGATTGCGCGTGAAGACGGGCTTCGGGATCCCATTGGCGTTGTTCTGAAAGCTGTTGGAGGTCGTCGCCGAGACGCGATTGAACTCGTAGGCCGTGCCGTGGAATTCGTTGGTCCCCGACTTGGTCGCGACGTTCACGATCCCGGCCGACGCCCGTCCGTATTCGGCGGTGAAGTTCGTGGTGATGACGCTGAATTCCTGCACAGCATCCAGGGGGATGCTCTGCCCGACCGAAGCGACAAACTCATCGTTATTCGCCGCTCCATCCAGCAGGACGTTTGTGCCGGCCGCGCGCAATCCGTTGATGGCCACCCCAACGCCCCGGCCGGTCGGATCGGCTTGAGAGATGTTCCCCACCGTCACGACCAGGGCCTAGGGATTGCGCGTGAGCGTCGGCAGCTCGACGATCTTCCGCGCGTCAATCACCTGGGCGACAGTCTGCGTCTCCGTATTCACGAGCGTTCCGGCTTCCGCGATGACCTCAACCGTCTCGACAGGCCGCCCCACCTCCAGCGTGAAATCCACCGCCACGCGCGAACCCACAGTGACTTGAACGCGCCGTTTGGCCGGAGCGAACCCCGGCGCCTCGACCGTGACTTCGTATACGGCCGGAAGGAGATTGGTCACAACATAATTCCCCATCTGATCGGTCGTCGTCCGGCGCTCAGCCCCTGTCACGACCGACCGGATCGTCACGGTCGCTCCCGGAATCACGGCCCCATTGGGATCCAGGACGACCCCGACGATCTGTCCCGTCTCGGTCTGCGCGCGCGCAAGACCCATCCCGATCAGAATCAGCAGGGGAATCGAAAGAAACCTCACCAGATACCGCAGGTGTCTGTAACGTCCGAACATCGCCTACCTCCTTCACGAGAAAATCTCCCTCGCAAGGTTTCTCCTTGCGGGAACTCTCCGGGAACACGATCCCTCATAACATACCTGAGGGAGGCCCCCGATCTCACACTCAGGCCATGCGGCCAGAAGACTCACAGGATCCGAACACCCGTCCGGATCCTCACACCGACTTACGTCCATTTGCTTCGTCATGCCGGTAGTGTTGTCTAGCAAAAATCGTGCCACACATGCCGTTCTGCGATAAGTCCTCTCCTGTGAGTTCATTAGAAGCATGCCGATCGAGCCCCTCCTCCGACACGCTTCCGAAAATCTGGAAATTTCATCCGAAAATCTGGAAATTTCCCGCACAGCCCTGCTCGGAGGACGTTGGTGAGCTGTTGGGGCCCCACCTGCCGCGCCCCTGCTTGCAATTCCCCAGGAGCTTCGATATGTTGATCGCCTGCAGGGCGAAGCCTGGGGAAAGCCATGAAATCAGAGCGTGCGATGACAATCGAAGCTGAGGTGAAGATTCCTCTGGAGCGGAATCCTTTTGAAGGCCTCGCCCAACCGGAGGTTCGGATGACGCGACCGCGCCATTTCGAAGACAACTGGGTGCTCGATTTCGAAGACGGGCGCTTGCGGCGCGCGCAGAGCCTCTTGCGCATCCGCTGCACGGGAGAGCGCGGGCAGCTCACCTTCAAGGGACCGCCCCGGGACCATCCGCAACTCAAAATCCGGGAAGAGCTGGAGACGGAGATCGGCGATCCGATGCGCGCGCTGGCGATTCTGGAACGCCTGGGACTCAAACCGGTGTATCGCTACCAGAAGTACCGCACAGAATACGAAGTGACGCTCCCTTCGGGAGCCGCGCTCTCGGTGACGTTCGACGAGACCCCTATGGGGAACTTCCTGGAGCTGGAAGGAGACGAGCGAAGCGTTCGGGAATTCCTCCGCCACTTTCATCTGGAGGACAAGCCTCTGGTGCGCGCGAGCTACCCGGCGCTTTATGCTGAATTCTGCCGGGCTCGGGGAGAACCCTTCGGCGATATGCTCTTCCCACCGGAAAGATAGCGGGGCGTCGTATGCGCGCCATGATCCTGGCCGCCGGATTGGGGACACGCCTGTGGCCACTGACGGCCGATCGGGCCAAAGCGGCCGTCCCTTTTCTCAACAAGCCCATCATCGTGCATCTTGTCGAGTATTTGAAGCGGTATGGTTTCGACGATCTGATCGTGAACCTCCACTATCAGGGTGAATCCATTCGTCGCATTCTTGGGAATGGTTCGGCCTGGGGCGTGCGGGTCACCTACTCCGAGGAGCCGGAGATTTTGGGAACAGGCGGCGCGCTCGATAAAGTGCGCCATTTACTTGAGGACGAGACCTTTCTGGTCATCAACGGCAAGATCATCACCGATATTGACCTGCACGCCGCGCGACAGACGCATCACGAGCGCCGGGCTCTGGCCACACTGGTGCTCCTGCGTAATGTCCGGCGCGAGCGCTTCAGCATCGTCGAAGTGAACGAGCAGGGTCAGGTCGTTCGGTTCGGAGGAATGCCCTCCTCAGCCGCATCGGATGAGCTTCCCCCTCTACTTTTCACCGGCATCCAATTTGTCGAGCCGCAGATCTTCGAGTTCATCCCGCGAGGGACTTTCTCGCATACGACCGTGGATGTCTATCCCCGAGCGATCGCTCAGGGACGGGCGATCGCCGCGCACATCGCCGAAGGGCAGTGGTACGAACTGAGCACACTGGAACGCTATTTGAGAGCGAGTCTGGAACTTCTCCACCGGGAAGGCAAAGAGGTGATCTGCGGCCCCGGAACGATCCTGGAAGAAGGCGCCGATGTCTCCGAATGCGTCATCTGGGAGCGCGCGCGGATCTCGCGCGCCGTTCGACTCCGCTACTGCATCGTGGGCGATGACGTCCATTTGGCTCCGGGACAGAGTTTCGAACGCAGCGCGATCGTCCGCGCCCCGTCCGGAGCGAATCCGAAAACGGGTATCCTGCAGGACGGATACCTCATCGTCCCGTTCTGAAAGCTACAGGCGGGAGAGGGCTCGCTCCAGAGCGCGACGGCACTGCACGCGAGCCAAATGGGCACGATATTCAGCCGAAGCGTGAATATCCTCCAGAGGGTCCACCCCTTCGGCCGCTTTCTCAGAAGCTTCGGCCAGAGCTGAGGCATCCACTTTTCGCCCGCGCAGCGCATCTTCCACAGCCGTCGCCCGATAGGCCTTCGGAGCCACACCCGTGATCCCAACGGCCACTTCCTCACACACGCCTTCGGCATTCACCGAGAGCCGCACGGCCACGCCACAGAGAGCGAAGCCGGAGGCTTTCTGCGGCACCTTCACGTAAGCCGTCCCCGTGCGGGGCTTCACGGCGGGGACTTTCACCTCGACAAGCAGCTCTCCCGGAGCGAGCGCTGTCGTGAGCATATCCACGAAGAAGTCCTCCGCCCGAATCCAGCGCTCGCCCTGTGCGCTGACGGCCCGCATCTCGGCCTCCAGAGCCAGAATGGCCGCTGGATAATCGGCGGCCGGATCGGCATGAGCGAGACTCCCACCCAGTGTCCCCATATTCCGAACTTGCACGTCTCCGATCCGGCTCGCCGTCTCGGCCAGAAGCGGACACCGCCGCTGCAAGAGATCGGATCGTTCGAGCGCCGCATGCCGGGTCAGCGCTCCGATCAGAAGATGTTCGCCCGACTCCCGAATATACTCCAGCTCGCTCAGCCGACCCAGGTCAATCACATAGCGCGGCTGCGCCAGGCGAAACTTCATCAGAGGGATCAGGCTGTGTCCTCCCGCCAGGACCTTCGCCTCATCTCCGTACTGCTGCAAAAGCCCCAGGGCCTCCGAGAGACTGGCCGGTCGGAAATACTCAAAAGCCGCAGGGATCATCGTCGCCTCCTTTCCGGATCATGCCTTCCGGATCGCGCGCCAGATCTTCTCCGGTTTGAGCGGCATATCCAGATGCCGAATCCCAAACGGAGAGAGGGCATCCATGACGGCATTGACGATCGCCGGAGTCGCTGCGATCGTCCCGGCTTCCCCCACGCCCTTCACTCCCAGCGGATTCACCGGCGAGGGCGTCTCCGTCCGATCCGCCTCAAACCAGGGGACGTCGGTCGCTTTGGGGATCGCGTAATCGGTCAACTCCCCGGTCACCAACTGACCGCTCTCGTCATAGATGGCCTCTTCCAGAAGGGCCTGCCCGAGCGCTTGCACGATCCCGCCATGCACCTGCCCATCCACGAGCATCGGATTGATCGCTCGCCCGCAATCGTCCACGGCCACGTAGCGGCGGAACTGCACCTCGCCCGTCTCCGGATCCACCTCCACGACAGCGATGTGCGCCCCAAAGGGGAAGGTGAAATTGCTCGGCTCGAAGAAAGAAGTCGCTTCCAGACCGGGCTCCATTCCGGAGGGCAGGCTCTTGGCCAGATACGCCGCTTGCGCCACCTCGGAGAACGTCATCGTTCGCTCCGGATGATCCTTGACGAAGAATTTGCCCTCGGCGAACTCCACATTGGCGACATTCTCCTCGCCCAGAAGATGCGCGGCCAGCCGCGTCGCCTTCTCCTTGACCTTCTGCAGCGCGCCATAGAGGGCCGTCCCGCCGACAGCCGTCGCTCGGCTTCCGAACGTCCCGATGCCGTACTGCACGATGGCCGTATCCCCGTGAATGACGCGCACGTCCGAAAGGTCTACGCCCAGCTCATCGGCCACAATCTGCGCGAACGACGTCTCCTGCCCCTGTCCATGAGGCGATGCACCGGTCAAGACGGTGACCTTTCCCGTCGGCTCCACGCGGACCGTCGCGCTCTCCCATCCTCCGGCCGGAAGAGCCGGAGACGGTCCCAGAGCGCAGATCTCCACATAGGTGGAGATGCCGATTCCGAGATATCGCCCCTGCTGCCGCAAGGCCTGCTGCTCCTGCCGCAACTTCTCATAGCCGATCATCTCCACGGCGCGCTGAAGCGCTTGCGGGTAGTTGCCGCTGTCGTAGAGAAGCCCACTGGCTGTCGGGAACGGAAACTCCTCCGGCTGTGGGAAGTTGCGCAGCCGCACCTGGACCGGATCCATTCCCAACTCAGCGGCGATCAAATCCATCATGCGCTCCAGGAAATAGGTGGCCTCGGGCCGTCCCGCTCCGCGATAAGCATCGGTCGCCATCTTGTTGGTGAAAGCGCCTGTGACCTGGACGCGCAGATTCGGGATCTTGTAGGGACCGGTGGCCATCAACCCCGTCAGTGTGGGGATCGCGGGCGTGAGGAGTTGATGATACGCGCCGACATCTTGAATGATGCGATACCGCAGACCCAGGACCGTCCCATCGCGACGGACGGCAGCCTCGACATAGGCGATCTGCCCGCGCCCGTGAATGGTCGCCAGGAAATTCTCCCGCCGCGTCTCGATCCACTTCACCGGGCGCTGCAGCCGCATGGCCAGATACCCCACCAGCGCCTCCTCGGCATAGACGTTCAGCTTGCTCCCAAACCCTCCGCCGACTTCCGGCGCGATCACGCGCACGCGATTCTCAGCCAGTCCCAGCATGGCCGCCAACTGCGTGCGCAGAAGATGAGGGATCTGCGTCGAGGTCCACACGGTGAGCTGCCCTTCGCCCGCATCGTATTCGGCCACGACGCCTCGCGGCTCCATCGCCACAGGAATGAGCCGCTGATTCACCATCCGCTGCGAGACGACCACATCCGCCTCGCGAAAAGCCCGCTCCACATCTCCTCCGCTCAACTCCCAGGTGAACGCCACATTGTTTCCGAACCCCTCGTGGATGACCGGCGCGCCCTCTTCGAGCGCCTTCTCCGGATCCACGACGGCTTCCAGCGGTTCGTACTCTACTTCGATCAGATCCAGAGCGTCGCGCGCCCGATACCGATCCGTGGCCACCACCACGGCCACCGGTTCCCCCACATAGCAGACCTTTTCCACGGCCAATACCGAATGCTCGGGGATCTTCAAATCCGGCAGCCGACTCGCCACAGGGATCGGTCCGACCTTCCCGCGCAGATCCTGGCCCGTGAAGACGGCGATCACTCCCGGCGCCTGTCGTGCGGCCTCCACACGAATCTCCTTCAGGCGCGCGTGCGCATAAATGCTTCGCAAGATCGCGGCATACACCATCCCCGGCCGCACAATATCATCCACATAGTGCGCGCGTCCGGTGATCAACCGCCGATCCTCGACGCGCGGAATACGCTCGCCCACGTACTTGTGCGCCATACTCCCTTCCCTCCTTCGCGCTCGGTCGCTCCGGCGTCCTCCTCACCGTCCCGCTCGCAACTTCTCCGCGGCATACTGAACGGCTTCGATGATATGCTGATATCCCGTGCAGCGACAGAGGTTCCCTTCGAGCCCATGCCGGATCTCTTCGACGGTCGGTTCCGGGGAGCGCCGAAGCAGCTCGTACGCCGCCAGGATCATCCCCGGCGTGCAATACCCACACTGCAGCCCATGCTTTTGCCAGAATCCCTCCTGAAGGGGATGCAACCGCTCGTCCTCAGCCAATCCTTCGATCGTCGTGATCTCCCCTCCATCCGCCTGAACGGCTAACAGCGTACAGGACTTCACAGCCGCTCCATTGAGCAGAACTGTGCACGCGCCGCAAAGGCTCGTCTCGCATCCCACGTGCGTCCCCGTCAATCCCACCACGTCCCGAATGTAATGCACGAGCAACAGTCGGGGCTCCACCTCATGCCGGTACCGTACTCCATTGATAGTCACCTCAATCGCGCGCATGCCCCTCACCTCCCGATTCGGAAGAATTCAGCAGCATTATATCCCTCTCCAACGGCTTGTCAAGCGAAGTGCGCCTCACAAAGCCCGGTTTGGATGAACGTCCGGCAAATCCAGGCACAGCCGACGGGAAGGAAAGCCCACGGTCGGCCCTTCAGGCCTGGGAGAGGCGGAAAGGAACGGCTGGATCACCGCCCACAGTTCACCGGAGGCAATCTCCTCGGCCATGTGGACATCGCCTCCTGGGCTCCCATTATCCCTCACGAGGAGAGGTTGTGCCGGGCGCTGCTTGTGGCGCGCAAACAGGACGGGCTCATCGTGGCGAACCCTGTCACACCTTTTGCTTGGCCTCAAGAAAGGGCGCAAGGTCCTGATCTTTTGCCGCCTATGGGGCGCCAGGTGACGGGTCGCTCTCAAAAAGGCGATCGGAGAGAGCTGCCTTCAGCTCGCAGAGCGGCGGGATCAGAGGTCGTCCCGGCCGAGTCAGTCGGCTTCACCAGAAAGAGCAGCTCCGCCGGACAGACATTCTCTTGAGTCGCCACTTGCTTGAAGCTCTCATGCAAGCGTTCGCCGTTTTGCCTGAAGACGTTCTCCCCTCCGCTAATGGTGCCGGTGAATTCCCTCATCACCTGACCGACGACCGGGAGTATGACACTCCAGGGAGGCTGAAACTCCCCCCACAGCCGAACCGTCCGATCATCAGACCCCGAAGCCAGAACCCGCCCATCCGGACTGAAGGCAACTGAGAGGACCCAGCCCGTATGCCCCGTGAGCGTGTTAAGTATCAGCACGCAGGAAGGGATGGGTAAGAAGGCTCCCCACAGAGGATGGTCCGTGATCTCGTTCTCCTGAAGAATGAGCAAAGCGGAATCGCGGACGAGAATGCCAGCCTGACCACCATGAATCTTCGTCCGCTGGATTCGAACGCGCGCTTGCTCGGCGACGCGCACATCTACTCCTTCGCTTGTGATCTCGGCCCCTTCGAGGACGAGTCGCACGCTCTGGCCCACATCCAGGCCCACAACCCCTCCATGCATTCGGCCTCCCAGGGCGGTCACCTGCAGCTCCCCGCGCAACAGGACGCCGGTCTCCCCTCCGGCAAGCACGGAGTCTGTGAGATCGAGCACGAGCGTGGCCGAGCCTGTCGCTCGGAAGGCCACTTGACCGGCGGTGATCTCTACAGCATCCACCTCTAGGGAGCCGGAAGAGGAGAAGACCAGGCCATCGCCTGTGGCTTCGATTTTTACCCGCGCGAGTGTCGCTTGTGCGGTCTCTGAAAGCGTCAGGCCGATTCCGGAGGCTGCCGTGAGGGTGGAATCGCTCAGCACGGCTTGAGAAGAGCCCGCAAGGGTGATGCCCCCTCTCCCGACGATCCGGGCATGAACGGCTCTGAGCTGCGCTTGATCTCGGACGCGAAGGGCTGTTGCGCCCTCGCTCTGAATGACAACGGGATTTTCGCTCGTTCCTTCCAGTGAGACCGTGGACGATCCTGCCAGCTCCAGAGCGGGCGCGCTTCCGAGATTTTTAAGCGTCGCTCCGGCGACCGTCAAAGAAGCCCCCTGAACGAGCACGGCAGCAGTGCTGGCCGTTGCGAGCGTCGCGACAGTCATGGATTCCAGGCGCACGCGGCCACCTTGGAGGGTGAGCACAGGCCGATTGGGGTCTCGCCCCCGCAGAACCGTTTGCACCCCGACTCCCCGGAACGTGAGGGGCTTCTCTACGGTGGCATTGAAGCTGTAGATTCCGGCACCGATCGCGATGACATCGCCAGGCTGAGCAGCCGCCAGGGCTTCTTCCACCGTTGAAAAATCCTGCGGGACACGCAAGACGTCCGAACGCGCCTCGACTCGAATTGTCCTCTCGGCGGAAGCCGTGAATCCCAGATCATCGGTTACAGTCAAGCGGACGGTGTACTGGCCTTCGGACGCATAGGTGTATACGGTGGTAGGTCGGTCCGTCTCGCGTTGCGTGCCATCCCCGAAGCTCCAGGTGTATCGGACGATCGGCCCGTTAGGGCTGGAAGAGGCCGAGGCATCGAAAGTCACTGACTGGTAGGGGCGAGGGGTTTCCGGAGTCGCGCGGAAGGCGACCGTGGGCGGCTGTGGGCGAATGTATTGGACCTGGGCCCGAAGCTCCACCGTATTCCCCGCGCGATCCCGAAGTTGGGCGAAGACCGTTTTAGAGCCGGGTTCTTCGCTTCCCCCAAATTGCGAGAGGTCCCACGGCTTTGTCTGCGCGAAAGGCTCCCAGGGAGACCACGTCTGCCCATCGTTGGAGAAGCGCATGTCGGCCAGGCCGCTCCCCCCATCCTGAGCCTGAAGCGTCAACGTGACGCGCAGATCCGTAACCCGCTGGGCTCCCTGGTTGATGAGCAAACTCCCCGAGGGGGGCGTTCGGTCAAACCGAATCACAACGCGCGCCGCATTCAGATGCGTCCTGTTTCCCATCCCGTCTTCGAGCCAGAGGAAGAGCGGACGCTCTCCTTCGGGAGGATCCTCAAGGAGAAGGGGCTTTTGCGCGATCTCTCGTCGCGTTCCATCCGTGGGCCCTGTGGGCGGAGCGTTCAGTTTGAAGTAATATGCGGCAATCCCGGCGACGTCCTCCGGATTCGTCCAGTTCACCGCGATGGGTCTCTGATTGGTCCAGTCGCTGGGCGTCACGGTGACGTTCTGCGGCGCCGGAGGCGGCGTCTGATCCAGCAGAGCCGAACGGCCCGAAGCCGCCCCGCAGAGGTTCTGCCCATTGCCAAAGAGAGCATTGTTCGATCCGACCAGCGTCGAGCGGTCATCGGCTTTGAGCCCGCAGTTGAGATTTCGCGCGATCGCATTGTCGCGCAGCTCCAGGCGAGCGGCCTCCAGCGCTTCCACGCCATCGCGATTCTCCGCGATCACGTTGTTCAGGAGGCGAAGGTTCGCGCGCAGTCCGGCAAATACGCCCACGGTGTTTCGAACGATCGTGCAGCCGCGCACCTCCGGATGCCTTCGACCAGTACGCCCTCCGCTCGATTGTCCCGGATGATCAGGTTGGAAAGCGCAGGATTCTCCCCCCGACTCTTAATCTGAATCCCGCGGACTCCTCCGCTCAGGGTCACGCTGCTGATCCGCACATCGGACTCGCGAAGCAGCACGACCGGCTCGTCGGGGAATTTGGCCCGGATGATCACGCGCTGCGGGTCCGCACCCCGAAGGACAAGCTGTTTTTTGGCGATGAGGAGATTCTCTTCGTAAGTTCCCGGCTCGATCCGGATCGTATCTCCCGGATTGGCCCTCTCGAGCGCTTCCTGAATGGGCGCGAAGGCGCAGCCCT
Source organism: uncultured Clostridia bacterium (assembly GCA_964615335.1). Lineage (GTDB taxonomy): Bacteria > Acidobacteriota > Blastocatellia > HR10 > HR10 > HR10. The sequence goes on along the minus strand of CAZTMT010000001.1, from coordinate 338,910 downwards.
CGGGACAGACCGTGAGCGTGTCCGCGCGAAGTCCCACCATGCCGAAAGGCACGGGCGCAAAAGGGGCAGGGACAGACAGCGCGCTTCTGAAACTCCCCCGGGAATCGAGGCGGCGGTCCCTCCGCGCGGCCTCTGGCCCACTTGTTGAGGAAGGAGCGAATAGGCCAGGCACTGCCATGAAGAGCAAAAGAAGCAGAACGCCTGGATTCCTCATTCCGGCGGATCGCCAAAAGAGGTGTGGGATCACGTTTCTTTCCCCCGTGACCTGAATCCTGCCTGCGGCAGGACTCAGGATAACCCACGCGCAAGCTTTCTGTCAAGAATTTGGTTCAGATACCCTGCGCATTCGCGTCTATCTCCTGGACTCGATGCAAAAGGAGCGCGAGCGTCGGCGCTCCGGGCTTTTTCATGAAGCCGCGGATGCGCAGCGCGAGTCGCGGATAGAGGGCGTCAGACAGGCATTTCCCGCTGCGGGATGGGCGCGCCGTGTGGGAAACAAAAATCCTCCCATTATGTCTTGGGCCGGAACGACGTCCCGATGCGGGTTTCCCTCACCTGGGATTCACACCTTCGCCCAGGCGAGGGGACCAGCGTGCGTGCCGGAACCTCACCCGATCTCCAGAGCGTGCGCGGGCACTCTCACCGGCTCAGTCTTCGAGAATCTCCAGCCCCACCCTCTTTTTCTGCTTCATCCCGGCTGCGCTCAGGATCGTCCGAATCGCCTTCGCATTCTCTCCGCCCTTCCCGATGACCTTTCCGAGATCGGATTTCGCCACGCACAATTCGTAAACGACAGTTCCCGTTCCGGCGACCTCGCGAACTCGGACCTGATCGGGATAGTCCACCATCGCTTTCACGATCTCCTCAACCAATTCCTTCATATCCCCCGGACCGTCCATATGCCGATTTTTTCACCTAATAACGCGATCTTATCATACACTCTCCGGGGACGGATTTCAATGGCTTTGGGCCCCAAGAGCCGCCCAAACGCTCTTTTCATGCTACACTTTATGCTCTGGACGGGAGAGAGGCTCGATGACGAAGGTCAATGGCAAGGCGCGATTACCGATCTTTCCGCTGCCGGTCGTACTGATCCCGGGGATGACTCTTCCTCTTCATATTTTCGAGCCCCGCTATCGGCTCATGCTGCGCCATTGCCTGGAGGGGGAGCGTCTTTTCGGGCTGAGCTATCATCCGGACGCTGAAGTGGGCCGGCTGGCCGTCCCCGAGCTGAAGAGCGTGGGCTGCGCGGCGCGCATCCTCCATGTGCGTCCCCTTCCTGATGGGCGAGCGGACATTCTCACCCTGGGGACGAACCGCTACCGAATCGGGCGCTACCTCTCCCACGACCCGTATCTTCTGGCCGAAGTCGAATTCTTCCACGATGAGCCGGTCGCCGAAGATGAGGAGGAGGAGCTGAAGGGCCTGGTCGCTCAGGCCATTGCGCGCTTCTCGCGTTTTCTGCGCGCGCTGCAGCGTCTGCATGATCTGCCGCCGCATCCTGTCGCTTTGCCCCGGAGCGCCGAGCAGCTCTCCTTTACGATCGCGGCTGCCGTTCTGCATGAGCCCTCCGATCTGCTGCGCGTTCTGGAGACGGTCTCCACGCGAGCGCGCCTGGAGATTGTGCTCGCTCAGCTAGAGGAACTCATTCCGGATTACGAGCGTCGCGCACAAGCCCACATCGAGGCGAGGCGCAATGGACAGAGGGGATCTTCTTCAGAAATCCACTGACGCGCCCACTGCGATGGGGAGCGCGCGAAGATCGCCAGGATATGGGCCGCGCTTCTCTTGTGCTGGCGCGTCGGATCCTCAGGAGGCCGGGATGATCACCGTGCGCGTGTGCTTCTTTGCCCAGTGTCGAGAGCTGGCGGGAACGTCCGAAGACGAACTGGAGCTTTCGCCTCCGGCCACCGTCGCCACGGCACTGGAAGAGCTATGCCGTCGGTTTCCCTCATTGCGGGAGATTCGGGAGCGCGTTCTGGTCGCTGTGAACGAACGGTACGCTTCCCCGGAGACGCCGCTGCATTCGGGAGACGTCCTGGCGCTGCTGCCTCCGGTCAGCGGAGGAGACGCGGAGGATATCTTCGAGCTTGTGCGCGAGCCGATTCAGACTCAGGCTCTCGTCGGGCGCTTGCAGCGCAGCGCGGTCGGAGCCATTGTCATCTTCGAAGGCGTCGTTCGCGAACAGACGGCCGGTCGGCGCGTTCGTTATCTCGAATACGAAGCCTATGAGGAGATGGCTCTCCGCATGCTCCGGCAGATCGGGCGAGAGATTCGCGAGCGCTGGCCCATTGATCGGCTGGGGATCGTGCATCGGCTCGGGCGCCTGGAGATCGGCGAAGCCAGCGTCGTCATCGTCGTGACCTCCGCTCACCGACGCCCGGCCTTCGAGGCCTGCCGCTATGCCATAGATCGGCTCAAAAAGATCGTCCCCATCTGGAAGCGAGAACACTTCGAGGATGGAAGCGTCTGGGTGGAAGGAGAGCGTCCCTCTGCCGAAGAACTCCCCTCCGAATGAGGCTTTCTCTTTCACCTGGGCCGCGACACAAACGGATTCCCCCGGATGAAAAACCGCCAGGGCTTCTCGCTCCAGGGCCCGGCGTACGGCACGCCGACGCGCGGAGCCGAGAGGATCTCTTCGGGGAGGACCTTCTCCCCCCGATCTTCCACATAAAGCACCGATCCGCACACGTCCGCTCCGTTGAAGGAGCGATCAATCTGCAGATAGCGACAGACGCGTCCCGGTCCGCTCGGGATGACGGGAGCGCGCGCAGCCTCGGGAACGATCGGCTCCAGAGCCCGGATGAGCACAGCGGCCGGATATCCTTCGGACTCCGTCACGATATTGAGGCAGTGGTGCATGCCATAGATGAGGTAGACATAAGCGAATCCCGGGGGACCGAACATGATGGCTGTCCGGGACGTGCGTCCGCGCCAGGCGTGCGAGGCCCGATCTTCCGGGCCGACATAAGCCTCCGTCTCCACGATGCGCCCGATCAGGGCGCCGCCCTCGGTGCGACGCACCAGATACTTCCCCAGCAACTCTCGGGCGACGCGCGTCGTCGGGCGCGCGTAGAATGCGCGCGGGAGCTTCCGCCCCGAAGTCTCCGCGGAAAGGATCTCCATCGAAGTATCGGAAAAGCTCACGCTCACCGGATGAGGCCCTTCAGGGCTGCAGAAGCTGCAGCCAATACTTCCCCTTCCCCTCCTTCCGCACGCTGTTGACGCGAATGAAGTAGCGCCCCGTATGAGAGAGCGTGCAGTGAATCCGCGCATGCCCTTGCTCGCTGCTGTCGCTGAGAATCTCCACGCCGTTTTCGTCCAGGAGCGTCAAGTACGGATGAAACTCACTGGACCGAAGATGAATGACGATCTTCTGACCGCGATTCCCTCGGAAGACGTAGAGATCGTAATACGATCCATCCGGCATCTTGCGATCTCCCTCTTCGAGGGCTCCCTGGACCGTCTGCCCGACATGAATCGGGATCTGCCCCACGCTGCTCAGGGTCATGAGCCCGAGAAGACCGAACACCCATCCCCACCGAAAGGTCCGGCAAGGGGATTGGCGCGGTGCGAACGGGGCGCGTTCTTTCAGACGTTGCCCCCCAGAGGGCACGACGTCTTTCTTCTCCCTCATATCTCGAACACATCGGAAGGAGACAGTCCTACTTCTGGTTCGACTTCCGAGGCCCATTTCCTTCCGAACGCTGACTCTGGCGCTCGATCCACTGCCGGAGCCGCTCGGCGCGATGCCTGACGATGAGCAACAGGTCCTCATCCTGCTGCAGCTCGCGCAGAAGGGGCAGGAGCTTCTCCGGCTCCCCGAGCCATCCGTTCTTCAGCTCGGATTCGAGCCCGCGCAGTTGCTTGTCCAGATCGAGCGGGCCGTACTGCCGGGCCATCGAGATCAAGAAGACGCGATATTCCTGCATGGCGATTCCCCGAAGCAGGTGAGCCAACTCCCGCATCTTCTCGTTCCGCGTGAAGGTGAAGCGCACGCGACGCTGGCGCTCTCCGTGAGAGACCGAAAGAGTCACGGTCCCCAGAGAGGGCATTTCCCGTTCGGCCTGATACTCCTCGGTGCTCTCCAGAAAGTGCAATGCGTCCAGATACCCCTTCACTCGCTCCACAGTGCTCGCCAGAAGCTGCAGGGGAAGGACGATCGGCTCCTCCTCCCCTTGCCGCCAGAAGGAGAACGTCCCGCGCCCGGTGGCATCAAAGCGCAACTCCATACGCGAGGGGTCCAGATGCGGATGTTCGAACCGGTAGGAATAGCAGGGGGAAGATTCCGAACTCCGAGGTGGCAGGGCGTCCTGTCCCCATCTCACCGCCGGATCCAGAAGGCTCCCTATACTCGTGGCGAGGAGCCACAGGATCTTCGCGACCCTCCCTTTCGCTTGCGCCATTTTTGATCCCCCGGACCGTTCCCCCACGACACGCCCCTGGCTATTTTAACCGAACGGAGACGACCTTGGAAACGCCGGGCTCTTCCATCGTCACGCCGTAGAGGACATCGGCGATCTCCATCGTCTCCTTGTTGTGCGTGATGAGGATGAACTGCGTGCGGGAACTCATCTGGGTGATCTGGCGACAGAAGCGCGCGATATTCACATCATCCAGAGGGGCGTCCACTTCATCGAGGACGCAGAAGGGGCTCGGCCGGTGGCGGAAGATCGCCAGAAGCAGAGCCAGAGCCGTCAACGCCTTCTCTCCCCCCGAGAGCAGATGAAGATTCTGGAGCCGCTTGCCCGGAGGCTGCGCGACGATCTCCACGCCGCTCTGCAGGACATCGTCCGGGTCCAGAAGGAGCATCTCACCACGCCCCCCTCCGAAGAGTTCGCGGAAGGTCTCTTCAAAATGCGCGTTAATGACCTCGAAGGCGCTCAGGAAACGGCGACGCGCGCGCCGGCGGATCTCGCGCAGAGCTTCTTCGGTCGTCGCGATGGAGCGCTCGATGTCCTCGCGCTGCGTCTGAAGGAAGGAGAGGCGCTCCTCCGCTTGCTGCAATTCCTCAAGGGCCATGAGGTTGATGGGTCCCAGCTCTTCGATCTTGCGTCGCACCTCTTCGATGCGCGCGCGCACGCTTTGCGGATCATCCGGCGAGAGATCAGTCGCTCCTTCGGTCTCCGAAGCCGAGGCGATGAGGTCTTCCACAGATTCTCCGAGTTCGGCCCGACAGCTCGCGCTCACATGCCGCATCTCGGCCAGAAGAGCGGCGCGCTGGACCTCTTCGGCGGTCAAGCGCTCGCGCAGATCCGACTCCTCACGCCGCAGGGTGTTGAGATGCTCGGCCAGAGAGTCCGTCGCCGCGTGCGCTCCGCTCACCTGCTCGCTCGCTTGATGGACTTCGGCGTAGGCCTGCTGGCGCGCTTCCTCGCACTGGCGCTCGCACTGCTGCAGCAGTTGCTCTCTTTGCGCGCATTGCTCCTGCTCTTGGCGCAGGCGTTCGCGCTCCCGACGCAGGTCCTCCAGGCGCTCCGCGACGTGCTGCTGTTCCTGCTGCAGACGGTGCACCTGAGCCTGCACGGCGCGCTCTCGCTCGCTGACGGTCGCCACGTGGATGCGTCGCGCCGCGAGCCGTTCGGCCAAAGCTTCTCCGGCACGGCGCAACTCGGCCAGAGCCTGCTGCTCCGCTGTTTGCTCGGCCTCAAGGGCGCGAAGGCGTTCTTCGGCCCGGGCGCGCTCGGCGAGGGCGTTCTCGTACTCCCGAGCCAGACGGGCCCTCTCTTGCTCGGCTGCCGCGCGCTCGAATTCGATCACGGCCAGATGCTGCCGCGCGCGCGCCAAATCTCGCTCCACCTCCGAAAGACGGACCTCGCTCTCAAAAAGCGCCCGCTCCTGCTCCTTCAGCGCAGTTTCCAGGTGAGTGCTCTCCCGGGCCAGCTCCTCAAGGGCGGTCTCGCAAGAGCGCTGCTTCTGCTGCAGCTCCTCCAATTGCCGCGCCAGATCCTGGCACCGCTCGCGCAACTCAAGAATCTCTCGTTTCACGGCCAGGATGCCCGCCGATTGTTCCCCCTCTCTCCCCCCGACCAGAAGTACCCCTCCCCGAATCCATTCCCCGCGTCGGGTCAGAAAGACGCGTTTCGGATCCTCGGCGGATCGTCGGATAGCGGCCTCGAGATCCTCGGCGATGGTGACCTGTTCGCACTCGGGGAAAGCGCGACGCAGAGCGCGCGCCACCGAAGGTTTGACCCCCAGAATCTCCCAAAATCTCTCGCGCGGCCCCTCCCCATCTTCTCCATCCGACGGCCCCCCGCTCATTTCCTCGTTTTTCTCCTCCCCGGCCGTTTCCTCCTGGACCACAAGAAATTGCGCGCGCCCGATCCGAGCTGAATCCAGAGCTGCGAGGGCGGCTCGGGCATCTTCCAGTGAGGGGACCAAAACAGCCTGTAACCGCTCGCCCAGGAATCCTTCCACCATGGATTCGCTTTCGGGAGCCACGCGCAGGATGTCGGCCAGAGTTCCCAGCAGGCGGACGTGACCGTTTTGCTGACTCAGCTCGAAGAGATACTGCACGGCGCGCGAGGCATAGGCGTAGCGCTGCTGCAGCTCAACAAGCGAAGCCAGGCGGTGCTCGGCGGCGATCGCCGCTTTCTCGACGTCCGCCCATTCTGCGCGCACGCGCGCCTCGTGCTGACGCGCCTCGTGCAGGCGAGCCGTCACGTCCTCGTACTGGCGGCGGAGCGCCTCAAGATGCGCGCGCTGAACCTCCACCTGCTGTCGCAGCCGCTCCTGTTCCCCCACCAGGTGCGTCTCGCGAAGAGCGGCGCGCTCCCGTTCGGCGGCCAGGCGGCGGAGATGGGCTTCCAGGCGTCGCATCGCTTCGGCGATCTGTTGCTCGGCATTGCGCCAGTGCGCGACCTGTCCGATCGCCTCCACATAAGGCGCGCGCATCTGCTCCAGTTGCTTCTCGCGGGCCCTCACGCTCTCCCAATGCTGGTGATACATGTGCTCCTCGGCCCGAACGGCCTCCTGCTGCTCGGCGACCTCGCCAGAGACCTTTTCCGCTTCGCTCACGAGGCGGGTCAGTTCTTCCTCGATGACCCGCAGGCGTTCGGCCACACTGCTCTCCTCGCGCTCGAGCGCCTGTTCGCGCATCCGAAGATCTTCCCGGTGCTGCTCGCACTGACGCCTCTCTCCTCGGATGCGTTCCAGCTCGACCTCGATCTGCGCCAGCCGATCCCGAGCCGTGGCGATGCGCATCTGCCGCGCGCGCTCCTGCTGAAGGAGCTGCTGGTGTTCAGCCTCCACGGCCGCCAGGCGCGCCAGCACCTCAGCGCGCGCTCTCTCGAGAGCCGCGATCCGCTGACTGACTTCCTCAAGCGCCGACTCCAGGCGCCGATACTCGCTCCGAAAGAGGAACCGCAACAGGGCGCGCAATTCCTCCCGAAGGCGCCGATACCGACGGGCGCGAGCAGCCTGTCTTCTCAGAGCGCTCACCTGACGCGCGACCTCCGCGATGAGGTCATTAATGCGCGCCAGATTCTGCCGTGCCGACTCCAGGCGCAGCTCGGTCGAACGCTCCCGCAGTTTGAGGCGCGTGATTCCGGCTGCCTCTTCGATCACCGCGCGACGCTCAACGGGCCGGGCCTGAATGAGTGCCGTCACGCGATCCTGCCCGATCAGGGCGTAGTGCCCTGGCCCCAATCCCGTTCCCGCGAACAGATCGTAAATATCGCGCAGGCGGACGGGGCGCCCATCAATGAGGTACTCGCTCTGACCGGAGCGATACAGGCGGCGGGCCACCGTCACCGTCGTGCCCGAGGGGATGAGGCTGGCGGGCCGAGGATTTTCCTCATCCCCCTCCTCTCCCGGCTCCCCCCCCAGCCGAATGTCTTCTGTCGCCACCAGGGTGAGGATGACTTCGGCCATTCCCAGAGCCGGGCGCGCGCGCGTCCCCTGGAAGATCACATCCTCCATGCGCGTCCCGCGCAGCAGCCGCGCGCTCTGCTCGCCCAGAACCCACGCGATGGCATCCGCGATGTTACTTTTGCCACATCCGTTCGGACCGACGATCGCCGTAATCGGGCTTGGGAAAACCAGCTCCGTCGGATCGGCGAACGATTTGAACCCGCGCAACTCGATCTTCTCCAGTCTCAGCATCGCCTGGGCAACATCCACAAGATATGTGATGCCGCACGAAGCAAGCCCCAATATAATGAAGTCGCCGCGGGTCTGTCAAACGCTCTCTTGCGGGGGCAGAGGCGAGGGGAGCCAGGACCGACGGAGACGGAGCAGGGTGGCTGCCAGGCCGATCTTCAGAAGATCACCGATCAGAAACGGCCAGACGCCCAGCGCCAGCACGCGTTCGGGAGGCACAAAGCGCAGCAGCCCTCCCACTCCCAGGAGATAAATCACCACCTGTCCGATCCCCATTGCTCCGACGGCCTTCAGCCACGGGCGATCCCATCCGCGCTCGGCGAGCGCGCCCACGACATAGGCGGCCAGGACGAATCCCCACAGATACCCCCCTGTCGGCCCGAGGAGATGCGCTATCCCTCCGCGTCCGCCGGAGAAGACGGGCCATCCCGCAGCCCCGTATCCGAGATAGAGGAGCATGGACAGGGCACCCCAATGGCGCCCCAGCACAACCCCACTGAGCAGCACAACCAGCGTCTGCGCCGTGATCGGCACGGGCGTGAAGGGCAAAGGGATCGCGACCTGCGCCGAAAGGGCAGTCAGAAAACTGAAGCCCACGACCGCCATTCCCCGACCGATCGCCGTCGGCTCGGCAACTCTGAGCCGCATGACCGTTGGCCTCATCGCATCTCCCTCCCGTTTGTCATCCCCGTTCGGACAAGCGCTCGCTGAGCGCGCGCAGCCTCATAAGGATAAGGACCGCAATCGGCGGGAGCAAGATCAGGTTGATCACGCCATAACTGACGAGCAATCGTCCGTTGATCTGCACCAGCGCATACCGCAGAAGCGATCCCAAAAGAAGCGCCAGGGCATATCCGCCGACAAGGAAAGCGAGCGCCTCCGTTCGCGAGAAGGGCTTATCCCGGGTCTCCTCCTGGATCCGCAAAAACGAGGGCGTCACATCGTCCGGATAGGTGTAGTAGTCCAGGCAGATCAGAACATCCCGCACAAGCTCCCACATGCCCAGCCCAAACAGTCCGAGACAGATCGCCCGGCCCAGCAGCCCGAGCATCTCGAAGATCGGCGGTCGAAACAAAGCGACCAGGAACGCCGAGGCGAAGAGCGAGACCGTGAGCATCACGGCCATCTGGCGAATCGCCGTCTCCTCGCGTTCTTTCCGGAGCAACTCTTCCAGGACGACCTTCAGGCGCTCATACAAGACGGCGGCATGCTCTCGCTGTCGCAGATACTGCTCGTAATCGGCGAGCATTCCGCGATCGTAGAGGGCGCGCAGTCGCCGATCGCTCAGGACCCTGTAGGCCTCCGTGATGCGCGCGAAATCCTGCGCGGCTGTCGGAGAGGGATTCACATCGGGATGATAGCGCTTGGCCAATCGGCGATAGGCCGCCTTGATCTCCCGCTCGCTCGCCTGAGGCGAGACGCCCAAGATCTGATAGAAATCGGCCATCGCTATACCTCCTCGGGCCCCTGAAGGGCCTTCAGTCCAGAATCGGGAGCCGAAGCGGATGCGTCCAGACGTTCTCCGAAGGCGCGATTCTCTTCGCCGGAGAAGAGTTCGTCGCGTGCGAACGTCATCCCTTCATGAGGGAGCTGTCAGGCGGCGGTCATCTTCCGCCATCGCTCGATCAGATGCAGCTCTTCGGCTCGACGGAAATAATTCTCCGGGGGTGGCCCCTGGTAGTGGTGCTCGAACCACTCGATGGTCTCCTGCATCCACTGGCGCCAGGGTGTGGAGCGCCATCCCCACTGGCACTGCGCTTTCGCGATGTCCACGATCCAGGAGCGAGGGATCGAGTACGGGGAGAACGTGGGTTCAATCCCCTGCGCGCGCAGCCATTGAAGAGGAATATCCACGGTCTCCACTCCGGTTCCCAGGATCTCCGCCGAGAGCTTGACGAACTCCCGGACGGAGATGATCTCCTCCTGCGCGATATTATAGACCTGTCCCACCGCGCGCTCTTCCTCCAGCAACCGGAGGAAAGCGCGGACGACATCCTTCGAATAGATGAAGCGCCAACTGATCCGTCCCCCATCGGGGAGAATGAGCGGCGCCCGATCCTTGAGGCGCACCCAGTAGCTGTAGGCGCGTAATGTGTGATCACGCGGACCGATGACAATGGGCAGGCGCACAATAGTGACCGGGAAGCTCCGCTCGCGATAGGCCTGTTGCAGAACGCGCTCGGCGCAAAGCTTTCCATATCCGTAGGGATCCGGATGCGCGCGTTCGGGGAGCCGCTCCGTATCCTCTTCGCGATACGGGTTCACCAGGCCTTGCAAGCAGGAATAGACCGCGGCCGTGCTCGTGAAGAGGAACCTTCGGGTTTGTCCGGCGAAAACGTCCACAGCCAGGCGGGCATCCTCAGCCGTAAAGCCAATGTTATCCACGACGACATCCCAGGTCCTCGAACCGATGGCTTCTCGAAGCGATGCGGCCTTCTGCCGATCTCCCACCAGGCGTTCCACGGAAGGAGGCAGAGGAGCCTCTGTGAGCCCGCGCGTCAGGATCGTCACCTGATGCCCCTCTGCGGCCAGCCGATGGACCAGCTCAAGACCGAAAAAGCGCGTCCCTCCAAGGACCAAGATTCGCATCGGCGTCCCCTCTCTTCTGTCTGGCGAGGGTCACCCCCAGCGGACGTTCAACCCTTCAGAGCCGCCTTCACGCGCCGGATGCGCTCGGCCGCTTTCGGATCGGCGTAGATCGTGATAGTGCGGAACTGGCTGTTGGTGACCGGCCCCAGGGCGTAATAGATACCCGACTTCCCGTACTGCTTCATGAACTCCTCGACCATAGCATGAGGATTCTGCCCGTTCCGAAAGCGCAGGCGAGCCACGACGACCTTCCCCTGGCGTTGCTCGGGGGAGACCAGAATGCGCCCGCTCGCCAGGCGCTCGCGACGACGCTGCCGCCAGCGTCGCTTCTGTTCGTGATACTTCTCCGGATTGGCCCGAATCCACGCCTTTTTCATCTCGCGCTTCGTCTTCACTGTTGCTGCCGTCGCCATAGCCTTTCCCCCTCAAGAGAGATGAGCTGCGGGAGTCCCCTTGAGATCGCCCAAGCGCGGTCGCCCGAGGCGACCATACGCTCACGTACGTCCCGCGGGAGGCTCCCCACCATGTCCCCGCGATGATCCTTCGGCGGATGCTCCCTCTTCAGCCAGTTGGCACACGAACTCCGCGAGCGTCCGCACGCCCATTCCCGTCGGCCCGCTCGCCAGATAGGGTTTGCTCTCTTCCAGCCACGCCGTTCCCGCGATATCCAGATGCGCCCACGGTGTCTCTTCGGCGAATTCTTTCAGGAAATAGGCCGCCGTGATCGCTCCGGCCTTGCGTCCTCCGACGTTTTTGAGATCGGCGATCTCGCTTTTGAGCTGCTCGCGGTATTCCGGATCCAGAGGCAGCGGCCACAGCTTCTCTCCCGCCGTGCGACCGGCGGCGATCAACCGCTCGACAAGCGCCTGATCATTGCCGAAGATGGCCGCATAGACCGAGCCGAGGGCGACCACACAGGCTCCGGTGAGCGTCGCCAGGTCCACAATCTTCTGCGCGCCGAGCTGACGCGCATAGGTGATCGCATCGGCCAGAATGAGCCGACCTTCGGCATCGGTGTTGATCACCTCGACGGTCTTCCCGCTCATCGTGCGCACGACATCGCCCGGCTTCTGCGCGCGTCCGCTGGGCATGTTCTCGGTCGCGGGCACCAACCCGAGCACCTTGATCTTCGGCCGAAGCTGCGCCAGAGCGCGCAGGGCGCCGAGCACGGCCGCTCCTCCGGCCATGTCGTACTTCATCTGCTCCATCCCTTCGGCCGACTTGAGCGAGAGGCCTCCCGAATCGAAGGTGATCCCTTTGCCGATCAGCGCGACCGTCTCCAGGCGGCTCAGAAGCGCTTCGTCTCCTTCTGGGAAGTAGCGCAGAACGATCAGGCGCGCCGGTTCGTCACTGCCCCGCGCGACCCCCAGCAGCGCTCCCATGCCCAGCTCTTTCATGCGCGCCTCATCGAGCACTTCCAGATCCAGTCCGTATCGGGCGGCCATGTCTTCGGCCCGACGCGCCATCTCCACGGGCGTGAGGACGCTGGCAGGCTCGTTCACCAGATTGCGCGCGAAGTTGGTCGCCTTGGCCAGGATCATCCCCCGCTCGATCCCCCGCTGGATCTCCGCTTCGGACTCTCCTTCGGCCACAAGCCTCACCTCCTCGATCGTCCGCTCCTCCCTCTCCTGCGTCTTGTAGGTCCCCGGATCGAAGAGGCCCAGCAGGATCCCTTCGACAGCCGCTTGGGCACTCCGGCTCAGCTCGAGCGTCGAGCGGCGCACGAGCGCCATCGAACGCACGCCGCGCTGGCGCAGCAGGCGCGCTGCCGTCCCCGCCACCTGACGGATCCTCTCCCACGTGAACTCCGAGCGCTTCCCCGCCCCTACTAAAAGCACGCGTCGCGCGGCCAACGCGCCCATTGCGGGCACGTAGAAAGTCTCCCCCAGCTTCCCCTTCACTTCTCCCGACGCGAGCGCCGAGGCGATTACTCCGTGCAGACGCCGGTCCAGCTCGCGCAAAAGCTCATCCTCCAGCCCCTCTCCTTCAAAGAGGCTGAGGCAGAGGGCTTCGACGTCCACGTCGAAGAATTTTCGGAAGTCGGGTCGGATCCGCATATCACCCCCCCTGTTCCTTCAAGATGGCCTGCGTCTCCCGCTCGATGGCCTTTCGGCGCGCCGCCTCTCTCTTATCGTGAAGCTTTCGCCCGCGCGCCAGAGCGATCTCCACCTTCACCCATCCGTCCTTGAGATAGCAGCGGGTCGGAACGAGCGTGAGCCCTTTCTCCCGCACCTTCCCCATCAGCCGCAGGATCTCCGATTTGTGCAGAAGCAACTTCCGTGTGCGCGTTGGATCGTGGCTGAATCGTCCCGCGTGCGGATAGGGACTGATGTGCGCGTTGACCAGCCATGCTTCGCCATTCCGAATTATAGCATAGGCCTCCTTCAGGCTGATTCTCCCCTCGCGAACGGACTTCACTTCGGTTCCCGTGAGCACGATGCCACATTCGTACGTCTCCAGCAGATCGTAGTTGTGATACGCTTGCCGGTTGGTCGCGATGACCTTCTCGGCCGCCATCGTTCGGCTCACACCTCCCGCTTGAGCGGTCGTTCCATCAGGGCGGCCGCGACCTCGCGCGGATCGCATCCTTCGTAGAGCAGGGCGTGCACGCCGGCGGTGATCGGCATCTCCACGCCCAAGCGCTGTCCGAGCCGATACACGGCGCGCGTCGTTCTGATCCCTTCGGCCACCTGGCGCATGCCGGCCAGAATCTCCTCGAGCTTTCGTCCCTTTCCCAACTGGATACCGACCTGCCGATTGCGCGAGAGCCGCCCCGTGCAGGTGAGCACGAGATCCCCAACACCAGCCAATCCGGCCATCGTCTCCGCCCGCCCCCCGAGCGCCACGACCAGCCGCGTCATCTCGGCTAACCCGCGCGTGATGAGAGCCGCCACGCTGTTGGCTCCCCAGCCCAACCCCACCACCACACCGGCCCCGATGGCAATGACGTTCTTCACCGCGCCGCCGATCTCCACCCCAACGACATCCGGACTCGTGTAGATTCGAAAAGAGGGGCCGGAGAGCAACTGCTGAACGTACTCGCCGTACTCGAGCGGATAGGAAGCGGCGACGACGGCTGTCGGATCGCCCCGCGCGACCTCCTCGGCGAAGCTCGGGCCCGAGAGTGCGACAAAGCGCGGCTCGAAATACGGGCGCAAGACATCGCGCAGCACCTCGGACATGCGCATCTGCGTCTCCACTTCGATCCCTTTGGTCGCGCTGACGAAGATCATGCGGGGATGCAGAAAGGGGCGCATGCGCTCGTACATCGGTCGGCAGACATGAGAGGGGATGGCGGCAATGACGACGTCCGCATCTGCCAATGCCTCTTCAAGCGACGTCGTCACGCGCACGTTCGGCGGGATCGAGAATCCCGGCAGATAGAAGGGATTCTCCCGACGCGCGCTCAAGGCCTGTGCGACATCGGGCTCATGACTCCAGAGCCGGACCTCATGCCCCTGCCGCCCGGCGAGGATCGCCAGCGCCGTCCCCCAACTGCCGGCGCCGATGATCGCCATGCGCCGCTTCTCTTCACTCATGACGCTTTCCGGGGACCTTGCACCGGAGGCCCCGCGACTCCCAGCTTGCGCTCGGTCCCGGCCAAGAGGCGCCGAATATTCTCCCGATGTCGAAAGATGATCAATCCGGCCGTCACCGCTGCGGTCACCACCAGAGGCTCGATCTCCCGTCCCGGAGAGCGCCCGATGTGCCCCTCCCAGAACCAGATCCAGAAGGGGATCGAAGCGGTCGCGAAGATGGAGCCCAGCGAGACATAGCGCTTCGCCCACACGATCACCGCCCAGAGCACAAGCCCCGAGAGAACCGCCAGCGGCGACAGAAGCAGATACCCCCCCGCCCCGGTGGCGACCCCTTTCCCCCCGCGAAATCCAATCCACGCCGGGAAGATGTGTCCGGCAACGGCACAGGCCACTGCCCAGCCCATCCACCACGGATCATTCGCCGTGAGCTTGCCCGCGAAGAGAACCGCCGCCATGCCCTTCCCCACATCCAAAATCCCCGTGAGAATGCCTCCTTTCGCCCCCGCGATCCGACTCACATTGGTCGCTCCAATGCTCCGACTCCCGATGGTGCGCACATCCACGCGATCCGTGAAGACGTACTTGACCAGCAAGTACCCGAAGGGAATCGAGCCGAGCAGATAGGCGCCAATCATCCCGAGCAGAGAACGCACGAGCATCGCTTCCCCCCTTTCGCGAAAGGGAAATCATAGCGAATGCCCCTTCGGCTGACAAGCGGAGGATTCGCCACGCTTATCGCGGAGCGATCCTGAGCAGAATAGTCTTCGGCAATAGGAGCGTGGGGGGAGAGGTGGAAGCCTCTCTGCGCACAGAGCGAGGAATCCGAGCTGCCCAACCTGTGCAGGATCTGCAGCGCAGTTATCGGAAGCGCATCAGCTCACCCAACCTGTCGCAGGGAGTGGCCTCCTCGCCTGAGCGCCGTCACGCCCATTTGCTCGTTGGGCCATCAGCGGCAATGGACATCCCCGAAGGGAGACTCGAGAAAACGCTGGAACGCCTGGCCGGTGGGCCGCAGACTGCCATCCAAGTTGACCAATCCCCGCGCTTTCGGCCCATCCAGGCCGAACCACACGGCCAAGGGCAGGCCCAACTGCACGATCGTGCCCATGACTGCAGTGGTCTGCTCGGGATCGTCGGTCCACTGGCCTATCTCATTGGTGATCACCGGCAGGCCCGTCTGCGCTCGTAGGTACACTACAGCCTCTTCTAACGCCTGAGGATCGGCGATGTACCAATGGAAGTTCACGTAGTCCGCACCGGCGGCGCGATAGGACGAGAGGAGCGCCTTAGTGGCCCGTTCGGGCTCAGCAATGTGAGTCAAGGTCAAAGCGTTCGGCCGCAGTTCAGAAGATGTGGTGCCGGGGGCGGGACTCGAACCCGCACGCCCTTTCGGGCAAGGGATTTTAAGTCCCTCGCGTCTGCCCCTTCCGCCACCCCGGCGGTCCCGAATGAAGGTCTGCGTGAGCCTTCCGTACCAGAGACGACTGCTCACACGCCGGCTTGTACTATACCACAGAGGCGCGCCCGAGCGAAAAACCTCCCGGGGACGTCTGTCCCCAAGAAGCGTCATTGACGTGCGCTTCTTCACGTAACTACAATGAATACCCTCGTACTGGTGGAGGTGATTTGGGATGAAACGACACGCGGTGCGCAGGAGACTCACCGGATGGTCTTTTCTCCTGGTTCTCACTCTGGCTTCCGGCGTATCGGCTCGTCCCCCTCAAGAAGAGACTGAGGACCTCTCGGGGCGTCCCGAGCGTTCGGCTTCTCAGAGACCGCGGATCACCGCGACGCGCCTCTCGCTCGACTATGGGGCCGAACTGATCACGATTTACAGTCAGCCGGCGGATCATCCCGCTCCGATTCCGATCCTCTCGATTTTGCGCGATACGCTCGGGGATGAGGAGCGCGAGAACGATCTTCTCCGTTACGTGTGGATTTACACCTATGCCCCGCCGACGCTCACACAGAAGATCGTGGCGGCGATCCCCTTCCTCTATCACTCGGTGATGACGCGCCGGAGCGCCGAGGGTCCGCCGCCCGTGGCTCTGGATCTCGCCCGTCCGAAGCACCCTCTGTGGGAAAAGACCTCGCATCTCGTTCTTCAAAATGCTGTGCTGGACTCCAAGGGCTGGGCTTTTCGCGCTTTCCCGCGAGCTCTGCGACGGAATATGGACGAGTATCGGGAGGCGCAACTCGCCAAGGCCCTCGCCATTCTCTCCCTCTATCGCAAGAGCGAGAATTCGCTGCTCATGCCGGATGAGATCGCGCGGATCACATCGTATCTGTCCCAGCAGAGCCTCCTGAGCGCTTTCCTGGGGGATCTGACGCTCTCGGAGTTGGCCGCCCGCGAGCTGCACAAGAGTCGCGAGCGGCGGGCGACGAACTGGGATCTTCTGCGGCAGCGCGCCGAAGAAGAAGGCCTTTTCTTCGAGCCCCTGGGTCCTCCAGGAGAACCACCCTCGCATGCGCTGCTGTGGGTCTCGCGGGAATCTCTTCGAGAACATGCCGGACGGCGCGCTTTCAACAAGCGTTTCCTCAACATCAAAAGTCCGTGGGGAGATGAGCGGCTGCTCCGGTGGTCGGGATACACGAAGACGATCTATCTGGATCAGGAGAATCGGCGCGTGACGCCAGATCAGCCGGAGGCGCGCCCCGTGGAGTTGATCCCTCTGGCCCTTTACGGGCTGGATTTTCCGAAGATCCCCATTCTGCTGGCCGATTTCCGAAACACGCTCAACGCGAAAGCGCGCGAGGTTTCGGGCCGGGCGATCGCGGATTCGGCGCGATACGCGCTCAATCTCTCCCCCTATCGGGACCTGGGATATCTTCTGACGCGCTCGCTTCTGAACTACGTGACGCGGAAAAAGGGGATAGACGTCAATCAGCCGAGCCGTTTGAAGGCGCAGGCGGAATTGGGCGCGCTGCTTCTGACAGACGATCAACTGGATCCTCACCTGAAGAGTTTTCTGGCCCGAAAAGCTGAGAAGGCGCGCGCTTCTGCTCTGGAGAATTCTTTCCGATATCAACCGGCGATCGCCGCACGGCAGCATGAGGCGCTCGTGCGCGCGGCCACGCAGGAGCCGACTCTGGCCCGCCGCGTGGAGCGGGATCGCCAGCGAGAATATCGGAAGTTGAATCACGGACCGGCGGCACGCGTGTTCCTCGCGCTGGCGCACATTCTGACGGCCGGGCTCTATACGCACCAGGAGGAGCTGACGCTGGAGCTGCGCGCCCGCTATGATCTGGTGCGACGGATGGCGTTTCACCGGGCGCGACTGGAGGCGGCCTTGCGGGACTCCATCCGTCTGGATGAAGAGCGCGATCTCTCCCCACTGCGCGCGTCTCTGGAATTCATCCGCGCGCACGCCCATCTGGCCGGATCGGATCTGGTGGATCTCCTCAAGGAGGCTCTCTTCCGCTCAAGCGATCCGGAATTCCAATGGCAATGCGTGCGCACGCTCGCCGAGATCGGGAGCCCGAAGGCGCAGCGCGCGCTGCTCGCTCTCGAGCGAGATCCCCAAACGAGCCCCCACCTTCGAGAGGCTCTCTCCCGCGAGCGTCCGTGGCGGGAAGGTCTCCCCTCGGCCCATCCGATGGCGCGCTCTGCGGGACGAGCGCGCGGAGAATCCCAGGGGAGTGAGCCCCCCTCCCCACCGAGAGATCCCCAATGAGGGCATTCTATATTCTATGATGCGCCTGCGGCGAGTCGTCAGCGTGATCCTTCTGCTCGGGATCGTGGGGGTGCTCGGCTGGCCGATGAAGGCCGGCGCGCGTCCTCCGCGGCGCATCATCCTGTTGAGATTTGACGGTCTCTCGCCGGACCTCATCCGACAGTATGTCCACAAGACGGATCCGCACACAGGCAAAAGCTTCTTGCCCTGGATTCGCCGTGTCTTTTACGAGGAGGGCATCGTCTTTGAGAACTTCTACGTCCGGGGGCAATCGCTCTCGGGCCCTTCCTGGGCAATGCTCACGACGGGCCGTCCGCATCCCCTCATCTCGAATGTGGAGCTGGATCGCGCGACCGGACGTCTGGAGGATTACCTGAACAACGTCCTGATCCAATACGAGCTGCTGCGCGGACGACGCCTGCACGCCCGCGCCGTGGAAGTCCTCGATGAGCGAGGCGCTCCCCTGATGGAAGATCTCTATGAGCCGGACGAGAAACGGATCGGGCTGGAGCTGATTCGGCGCGGGACGAGCTGGACCACACTGGCTCGCGTGCTCCGGGCGCGATTCCCTCTCCGCTCGGCGGAAGAATCGCTGGCCCGCCTTCTCGGGGGACCCGATTCTCACGAGACCTTCGACATGGCCAACGAAGAGCATCTGCTCGCGAACATGAAGGATCCTCGCTTCCTCTACCTGAGCGCCTTCTACTCGCTTTTCGATCATTTCGTGCACACTAATAACGACGAGGAGATGATTCGACAGCTCCTGCAGAGAGTGGACCGCACCGTCGGACGCATCTACACAGCCATTCGCGAAGGACCGCGCTCCGAGGAGACGGTGCTCGTTCTCGTCTCCGATCATGGATTCACGACGCGCCCCGACGTCTACAGCCAGGGCTTCAATCTCGTGAACTACTTCACGCGCGCTCCGTGGGGGGGACACCATATTCTGACCAAGAGGGCGAATCTTCACGACTTTCAATTCCGCAGCGTGAATTTCCTCGCGCGCGGATTCGTCAACGAGAGCCGCGAGTCGTTCTACCTGAAGGGACAGACGCACTATCCGACGCTCTTCATTGATTACGACGGAAACGAACGCGCGATGCTTCACTTCCGGAATTCCGATCTGAACCTCCTGCATCTTCTCTTGCAGCAGATGAAGCGGCCTCATGCGGAGCGCGTGGCCCGCGCTCTGCGCGCCTTCTTCTTCGAGGTCCTCGAGCGAAACCGCGCCCGCTGGGAGCGCGAGCGCGCGGAGCTGCGCGAAGAACTGTGGGCCTTGCAGCGATGGCTCGAGCGTCTGCGCGCGGCTCGGACGTCTCTTTCCGGAGAGCGCGAGCAGATGCGAAAAGAGCTGGAGGTGTGGGAGAGAAACCTGGCCGAGTATTACGCCGAGTATGAAGAATATCTCGGCACGCTCTCCCGCCTTCTCTTCCTGAGGGAGGAGACGTTCGATCCGCGCGCCGTGCGGATCGAAGACCTCATCCGGCCCCGGGTGTTCGGCCCGCGCAATTCGGTCTATCAACTGCAGAATTATGTCGTGGGGCTGAAGGACGGGACGATTCACCTTCGCGCGGACGGACGTTTGGATGAGGAGGCGACGTTTCGCCGCATCAACTACCTGCGGCTCTTGAAAGAACACCGCGCGCTCAACAACGTGCAGCCGGAGGTGTCACCCTACCCCGTGGATTTCATCGCCCTCCGCATCCCGTACGAGGAGATTCGCTCGGCTTTGCAGGGGACGCCCCTGGATACGGGGGAGGATGTCGTTTGGCTCTACGGAGGCGAGGAGCATCAGGCTCTTCTTGTCGCCAAGTCCCTCTCTCGCGAGGACGATCGCGTGCTCCTGCGCTATGTGCCGATCGCGCGCCTGAGCCAATCCCCGGAGGGCGAGATCACATTCGAGCGGAGAGAGTTCCGACCGAATCACCCCTTGCGGCTGTGGGAAGATGCCGATCTGCGCGTGCCGGGCGATCGGCGCGCTTGGCTCGAGGACTTTCACTCCGAGCGAGAGTGGATCGAGGCGACGCATCGGACCCAATACGCCATCGCGATCATCGGGCTGTACGAACTTTTCGGGAAGCGCCCGCGCGCAGTTCCTCCCCACATCGTCTCTTGGGAAGAGGCCGGCGCTGCCGACAAGACGAGAGCACTCTCGCGCGACGGCATCAACCGAAATGGGGATTCGCCCGAAGAGGCGCTCCTCAGTCGCTTCTTCACCCGGCGGCGTCGCCATGTCGAACCCGATCTTCTCCTGCATGCGAACGCCTATTGGAACTTCAACATTCGCGATTTCAACCCCGGGGGGAATCACGGGAGCTTTTACCGCATGGCAGCGCATGCGACGTGGATGATGTGGGGAGGGCGTCAAACGGGTCTCAAACGCGGCTACATCGTCGAGCGCCCGTATGAGAGCCTCTCGTTTGTCCCCACGTTGCTGGAAGCGATAGGAATCGCCGCGGGTTCGAAGGGGTGCGCACGAGACTTCCGATCGCTCCCCGGGGAGGTCGTGTGGGAGGTCTTCGATGAGAAGTCGTTGGCGCGATAGCCTGGTCCTCAGCCTGCTGCTGCATCATCCGAAGCGGACGGCGGCCAGCGTCCTGGGCATCACCGCGGCCATGACGCTGGTACTCATGACGAGCGGGCTGGTGCGCGGGCTGTTGAAAGAGCGCGGACGGCGCGAGGCGAGCGTCGGGGTGGAGATCCTCTTGCGCGAACGCGGGGCGGCCGGCCTCACGCCGAGCGCGGCGGCGCTCACCCTTCCCGAAGAGCTTGCGATCCGGATCGCTCGACTCCCGGGTGTTCGCGGAGTCACGGTCGTCGGTCAATATCTTCAGCCGACGGGAAGAGGTTTGGAATTGCGGCTCATCGAGGGAATTCGCTACGCGGAGTATGCCTCGCTGACCGGTCTGCGCCTCCTCGAAGGGCGTGGCCTCAAAGGGGGGGATGAAGCCCTCATTGATGTCGTGCGCGCGCGCTCGCGGCGGGCGAAGGTGGGCGACGTCATCGAGATCTTCGGACGTCCCTTCCGGATCGTCGGCATCTATGCTCCTCCCATTGGTCCGCGCATCAAAATCCCTCTGGAGACGATGCAACAGGCCTTGAACGCTCCGGCTCGCGGCTCGGCCGTGCTCATCAAGTGCGCGCGCCCGGAGGAGCAGGAGGCGCTCGCCCGAGAGATCGCGCGACAGTTCCCCGAGCGGCAGGTCCTGCTCACGCGCGATCTGCCGCGATTGTATGCCGATGGGAATCCGTTGATCACCGGATTTCTCAAAGCCATCCTCGCCGTGGCCGCCCTCATGAGCGCCCTGGTCATCGCGCTCACGATGTATACGACCGTGTGGGAACAAACGCGCTGGATCGGCATCCTGAAGAGCCTCGGCGCTTCGAAGGCTTTCATCGCCGCGCTGATCGAAAAGCAAGCGCTCGTCATCAGCGGCCTGGGCATTCTCATGGCCTTGGGACTCTCCTCGGTGCTTAAGCTTGCCGTGGATGGATTCACTTCCCTTCGCGTGGATATTGACGCGCGCTGGGTGCTCGCCACGATCCTCTCCGGATTGGGCAGCAGCGCCCTGGGCGCGCTTTATCCGGCCGTGCGCGCCGCTCTCCAAGATCCGATCCGAACCTTGATGCACGAATGAGCGCGCGAGGCGAACTTGTCGTCCGATCCCTGGTTCGATAGACTTGATGGGTTCAAATTCGCCAGAAGGGGCATCCGTATGAGCGGAGAACGACTCATTCGCCTTGCGCACAGTCCGGATCCCGACGATGCGTTCATGTTCTATGCCCTCTCGCAGGGAAAGATCGCGGTCGAAGGTTTTCGTTTCGAGCATGTCCTCAAGGACATCGAATCGCTCAACCGAAGCGCACTGGCCGGAGAGTATGAGCTGACGGCGCTCTCGTTTCACGCCTACGCGTATGTGGCGGATCGGTATCTCCTGCTGACAAGCGGCGCGAGCATGGGGGAGGGCTACGGGCCTCTTCTGGTCGCCACGCGAGACCTGAGCCTCGAGGATCTCCCCGGCATCCGGATCGCCGTTCCGGGAACGCTGACGACAGCTTTCCTCGTGCTCCGTCTGCTCGTCCCACAGATTCAGCCTGTGATCGTCCCGTTCGATCGCATCCCGGAGTACGTCGCCGAAGGGAAGGCCGAGGCGGGGCTTCTCATTCACGAGGGGCAACTGACCTACGCCTCCTGGGGTCTTCGCCAGGTTCTTGATCTGGGCCGCTGGTGGTTCGAGCAGACAGGGCTTCCCCTCCCTCTTGGGGGCAATGCCGTGCGACGCGATCTGGGACGGGATGAGCTGCGCGCCCTCTCCCGAGCGCTCAAAGAGAGCATCCGCTACGGACTCGAGCGTCGGGATGAAGCGCTCCAGTACGCCGTGCGCTTCGGACGCGGTCTGGACGCCGCTTCGGCCGATCGCTTCATTCGCATGTACGTCAACGAGCTGACGCTCGAATGCGGAGAGCGCGGAAAGGAAGCCATCCGCCGACTCCTCCAGATGGGGTACGAGCGAGGGCTTGTGCCCGGTCCCGTTTTGGTGGAGTTCGCCGAATGACACTCCTTCGGAGCGAGAGGAGGGAGGATGAAGATCGAGGGGACACACACGCTCAACGCGCGACGGGAGATCGTGTGGCGGCTTTTGAATGATCCGCAGGTGATCGCGCGATGCCTCCCCGGATGCGAGGAGTTGACCCCACAAGGGGAGAACGTCTATCGGGCTATCCTCAACATCGGCATCGCTTCCATTCGGGGGAAGTACACGGGGACATTTCAGCTGAAAGACCTCACGCCGCCGGATCACTACACGATCGTCTTTGAGGGAAAAGGACCACAAGGCTTCGCCCGAGGGGTTGGCTCGATCGCTTTGGAAGAGCAGGATGCGGAGACGCGCATCCGTTATTCCGGAGACGTGCAGGTGGGAGGACCTATCGCGGGGATCGGACAGCGCATGCTTCAGGGGACAGCGCGCGTGCTCGCCGGACAATTCTTCACAGCCCTTGAGGCGGAAGCGCGCGCGCTTGCAACGGCGGAGGCAACCCGCTCGCCGCTCGTCCCCCCACGACACGGGATCCTCCGAACCTTCCTGCGATACCTCTGGGGTCTGCTCCGCCGCCTCTTCTCGGGAAAGCGAGAGAAGGGGCCTTCACACAGGGCGCCCGCTGGGGAACAGCGAGAATCGTCTTGACAGCGCGTGTCCCTCTCACTATATTGCTGGCCGACGCCGGATGGAGGAAGACCTTTCCCGGCGAAATGAGGGCATGAGGAGGAAAGCGTGCTATGCGTATCGTCAAAACGATAAGAAATTCCCTCGGCCACAAGCGCAGAGGGCAGCTCGTCGCCGCCAGTATCCTGAGCGGGAGCTTGCTGCTCTCTCTCCCCGTATGGTCTCTCGCCCAAAATCCTCTCCAGCGGATCGTAGGGACCGGTGAACTCCCCCCGGCGGCAGCCTACGAATACCGCCTGAGCGTGATGAACAATAACGGCGTAGACATTCGCCAAGGCCTCTTCGGTGTGAGGCAAACGTATCGGGGGAAATGGCTCGGTCCGGTCCTGCGCGATCACCAGATCAATGCAACGCGAGACGTTGCCTTCGCCATCGCCGAAGAGACGGGCGCGCTCCGCGGGGCGATCTTTCTGCGGGAGGCGGCGACGTCCTCTCTGCGACGAATCGTTCAGATCGGAGATCGCACGCCGGAAGGCGAGGTCTTCACACGGATTCTGGAATTCTCGCTCAACGACATGCGACAGATTCTCTTCACGGCGGAGACATCCGGCGCCCCTCCCGACGAGGGCTTCTCAAGCGCTGGCCTTTTCCTGGCTGAGGGAGGGACGATTCGAACTCTTCTGCGCACGGGAGAGACCACATCTTTGGGGACCTTCGTCCGCTTCTCAACCCCCCGGCTGACCCCTGATGGCCGGGCCTATTTCACAGCGCAAATCCGAAGGGGATCCGGAGCCCTTGAGAACGCGATCTTCCGCCTGGTGGGGCAGACGCCGGAGTTGCTCGTGCGAGCGGGTGACCCCAACGCTGCCGGGGGAGCGATCGCCATCCCCCTCCTTCAAGCCGTAGCGCCCCAGGGCGAAGCTCTTGTGTTCCTGGATCAGGGGGACAAATCTCTCTACGTGAAGGCAGGCTCGCTGCCCACCCGTGTGGTGAAGATCGGCGACGCCGCGCCTGGTTCTCCAGGCTGGACATTCGCCGATGTCGTGCCTCCCATTGATACGATCTTTCCCGCCGTGCCCTTCCTCGTCTCCCCGAATTCGCTCGCATCCAACGGAGACTTCGTCTTCATCGGATCTCTTCAGAGGCCGAATCAGAATCCCCGGTTGGCTCTCTATCGGTATACAGGGGGAAGCGGCCTTCAAGAACTCATCCGAACGGAACAGAGCGTGGGAAACTTCACCGTACAATTTCTCACCGCGCCGACCTGGGGGGAGCAAGGAGCGATCTACTGTGGCGCCTCTTCGCGGGCGATCCTCGGAGGGGGAATTCTTCGCTTCTCGGGGAATCAGAGGCAGGCCATCGAATTCCCCGAGGCTACGGAGACGACGGAGAATCTCCCCCCTTATGCAATCAATCGCTTGGGCCATGCCGTGTATGACCATGTCGCGGTCGTCTTGAATCCGAACTTCAGTACGCCCACGGGACCTTTCGATAAACCGGCTTTCGGCTTGAACATCTCGCTTCGACTCTATACGGGATCGCCTGCTCCCGAGACACTCGTTGGCCCTGCGCAACAGGCCCCCTCGGATAGTCCCTTTCTGGGCTTCTCGAACTTCGCCGCCAATACTCGCGGTGATCTTCTCTTCATCGGGAATGTGAACGGGGGACGCCATCTCTTTCTGGTTCGGGGAACGGCGGGCTCGACCTCGGGCGCATCCGAGGGCGGAGCGATCGTTTCGGCCTCGGGGGGAACGATCGAGCTGGTCGCCTATCAGGGTCAAGTGATCGGCGGACTGAAAGTACGCTCGGTCACGGACGCAGCTATCAACGACGCGGGGACGATCGCGCTGCAGGTCGAGATCGAAGACGGATCAGCCCTCTTTGTCCGTCAAGGGGGAACATTCCAGAA
The DNA here is from genome assembly GCA_964615335.1 of uncultured Clostridia bacterium. Lineage (GTDB taxonomy): Bacteria > Acidobacteriota > Blastocatellia > HR10 > HR10 > HR10. Next base: position 313,934 of record CAZTMT010000001.1, on the reverse strand, counting down.
GGTGCTCGCCTCCGGAGATCCTCTCTTCAACAAGCGGGTGACCGACATCTTCGACATCAGCCTGAATCAAAACGGGCGCATCGCCTTCATCGCGAACCTGACGGACGATACGGGGGCGAATCTCAATCATCTTCTCCTGCTGGCGCGACCGACTTCCGGAGGGTATGCCATTGATTCCGTCACCGATCTGAGCACGCTTCCGAGCATTCGGAACACGCGCCCGGTCTTCTTCATGGACGTCGCTCTGGGAGACGATGGCCGGATCGCCTTCACGGTGCGCGCGCCGCGCGATGAGGCGGTTTTCGTCGCGACGCCTCGGCAAACGGGATCCGGCTACACCCTCACCAAGATCGCCGAAAGCGATGGGACAACTCCTGCAGGAGGCAAGTTCCTCCGAGGATCGGAGTTACAGATCGGAGCTTTCGCGCCCCAGGTTTTCTCGTCCCTCCAGATCAACGCTCAGGGGATCATCAGCTTCATCGGAGCCGTGAGTCTGCCCAGCGGAGAGACCGTGCGTGGCCTTTTCTCCTACTCGGGAGGATCGCTCACGAAGGTCGTCGCCGATGGGGATCCGACACCCGAAGGGCCGCCCCTGAAACTATATCCCTTCTCTCCCGTCCACACCATGGCTCCCGCCGGGGAAATCGCTTTTCTGGGCCTGGAGGCGGATGAACCGGCTCTTTACCTCTGGAGGCAAGGCAGCGTGCAGCGCCTCATCTTTTCCGGGCAGATAGGGCCGCAAGGGGAAGAGCTGACACCTCTCCCTCCCCTTCTGGCGATCGGGGGGCGGGTCATCTTCCTGGGGGCTCTGCAACGTGCTGACTCTCGATTGGCGATCTACGCGCTCGCGGTGCCATGAGGGCTATGCGGGATACCTCGCGCGATCCAGAGAGCAGAGGGGGGACTCCATTCGCAGAGTCCCCCTTCAGAGGATGCGCTTGGTCGCCGTCCAGAGGCTCTCGATCCAATCGGCGAGCGTATGCGCCGCGGCTCCCCACCACAAGCCGAAGAGAGCCGCCAACCAGTATCGCACGTCTATCGAGAGGAGGACGCTCTTAGTCCGCGCGAACATCTGGCGCCAGCTCTCCTGAGATCCGGGCTGCTGCGTGAGCCCATGCCAAAGGAAGAGCGCAACAGCGCTCAGCAGAAGAAGCACGACCGAGAAGTAGAGAAGACGAATGAGTGTCCCCAGCACCAGACCATGAGAGAGTCGCGAGCGATGGCGAAAAATCACCTGATAGGGCCACCAGAGGAATCGGAGGGGTCCCCATCGAGCATACGGCTTGCTGGAAATATCCAGATCGGGATTGAAGAGAAAACCGGAGAAGAAAGTCGCCAGCGTCACCACCCACGCGAGGTCGCGGCTCCCGGTGAGATGGTGCGCCATGAGAAAAGTCGGCGCTACGAGCGCCAGTGTGATCACATCATGAGTCCTCGCCCGAGGCATTCCGCTTCTCCGCTCACCTCAATTTTACGGATTCTCCTTCGGCACGACTAGCGTCTGGATCTCAATCGCTCGAGAAGCTTCACCCTGCTGGGACATGCTGTTATAATTGCGGCTCCGGTTTGGTCTCAGGGGGTTCTTTCGGAGATGGGAGAATGCGCGCGCGGCGTCGTTGGCGGAGAGAGAGCGTTGAAGTGTCCACGGGAACGGAAAGGAGAGGCCTATGGTTCGGCTGACGTTCCTGGACTGGATGTGGATCGCTCTGTACCTGATTTTGATGGTGGGATGTGGGGCTCTTTTCTACCGGTTGGGCAAACGTTCCGAAGCGGATTTCTTCCTGGCCGGGCGCGGTCTTCCCTGGTGGCTCCCGGCCACATCGGTCTACGCGACGCATACGGCCACGGACACGCCGATGTGGGTGACGGGCGTCATTTACCAGCACGGCCTGCGGGGACTCTGGTACACGTTCTTCTCCGCCTGGTGCGCGATCAGCGCCTTCGTCAGCGCGCGCATCTTTCGCCGATCGCTCGCCTACAGCCAGGCCGAGTGGCAGAGCCTGCGTTTCAGCGGTCTCGGGAGTGAACTCCTGCGCGGATGGATCGCCGGATGGATGGTTTTCATGAACATGTTCATCCTGGGCTGGGTGGGGATCGCGATGGGGAAGCTCTGTCATCTCATCTTCGGATGGCCGGATTGGGTCGGCCTGGTTCTCTTCTCGACCGTATGCGCCATTTACGTCCTCGCGGCCGGATATTGGGGCGTCGTCATGGCTGACTTCCAGCAGGGGGTTATCGCCTTCATCGCCATTTTGATCGTCTCGCTGTGGGGTATTTTCGAAGCGGGAGGGCCGCAAGGGATTCTCGCGAAGCTGCAAGCGATGGGGGAGTCGTGGCGCGCCGATCCCTTCGCCTTCACGGGACTCTTCTCGGGCGACTTCCCCATCGCGTGGTTTGTGACCATGCTCATGATTGCCACCGTGGGCGGATTCGGGATGGGAACGGCAATTGACTGGTACGTCGAGGCCCAGCGTATCCAATCGGCGCGAACCGTGCGCGATGCCTCCTATTCGATCTGGTGGGGGACGATGCTCGTGCTCACGCGGAATGCCCTCTGGGCTGTCGCGATCTTGGGTTTTTACGTTCTTTATCCGAACATCCCCGATCGCGCGCAGTATGAGCTGGGATGGTATCGGCTGGGTCTGGAGCTGCTGCCGGCGGGGATGCTCGGATTCTTTCTGGCCGCGATCGTCGCCATTCACCTCTCGACGGTCGCCTCGCACCTGAATCTCGGAGCCGTGTACGCGACGCGCGATCTTTACCACCACTACATCAAACCGCAGGCGTCCGAACGCGAGCTGGTATGGGTGGGGCGTCTCTCGACACTCCTGGTGCTCATCGGCTCTTTCTTCTACGGCCTGATGATGGAGGAGATCACCAAATGGCTCATTTTCGCCCTCTGGATCATGGCTGCCGGAGTGTGGCTGCCCAACATCTTGCAGGTCGTCTGGTGGCGCTTCAACGCGTGGGGATACTTGATCGCCTGGATCGCGAATCTCGGTTTGAGTTGGTTAGTCGTTTGGGTCCTGCCGGCCTTCGGGGTGATCCCGAATCTGCCCGACTATCTGCAATTCTGGATCCTGATGGGGCTCGGTGCGGCGATCTATGTGCCGGTGACGTACATGACGCCTCCTGAAGATATGAGGCAGCTTGTCCGCTATTACGTCATGTCTCGCCCCATCGGTTGGTGGGGTCCTGTGCGGGCTGAGGCCGAACGCCTCGGCTTGATTGCCCCCCGGAATGTGACGCGCCACTCCTTCCTCAAGCGCCAGTGGTCGGCCGAGGAAGCCGAAGAATGGACGCGCGAAGATTGGCTCGCGATCCTCATCTCTCCGCTCGCTTACATGGCGCTCATGCTGGGTGTGGCTCTTGCGCTTCTCCAACTGTGGGCCGGTTGGGCGATCCTCATCGGAGGCGTCCTCCTGACCGCCGTCATGCACTGGATCATTGATCCGAAGCTCCGAGCTGTCTCCACCGAGTACGAGAGGAGACAGAAGGAGTATTTGGAGCAGTTGGACAAAATCATCCGCTGGGAGGAGGTCCGATGAACGAAGGGCTCTCGGTTCTCATCGGTCTCTCGATCGCCTACGTAGCCTCCTTTTTGGGAATGCTCTTCGCCTATATCTCCTACCGCCGACGGCAACGAGAACGCGCCACGACGCATCGGGAGGACGAACATGCCTGAGGGATTTCTCCTCTGGACCTCCCGTTCGCACAGTGTGTTCTGGGGAGTCATCGTCCCCTCCCTGATCTTTCTTCTCTCGTTCCTGATAGCTTATGGGCTTTATCGTAAGTTCTCGCCGAAGTGATCCCGGGCGCCATCGGAAAGAAGCGTTTGCACCTTCGCGCCCGCCATGATATGATTACCTTCCCAAGCGACTTATTCAGCCAGGGGATGAACCGATGTCAGGACATTCGAAATGGCACCAGATCAAGCATAAGAAGCTCGCGGCCGATGCCAAGCGGGGGAAGCTCTTCAGTAAGCTCATCCGCGAGATCAGCGTGGCCGCCCGCCTGGGGGGAGGCGACCCGGAAGCGAATCCGCGCTTGCGGAAGGCGATCGCCGAGGCCAAAGCCAACAATATGCCGCAGGAGACGATTCAACGGGCCATTGATCGCGGCACGGGGAAGATCGCCGGAGAACAGTACGAAGAGGTCATCTACGAGGGCTATGGTCCCGGGGGCGTGGCCGTCCTGGTCGAAGCCATGACCAGTAATCGGAATCGGACTGTGTCCGAGCTGCGGCATATCTTCTCCCGATACGGAGGCAATCTCGGCGAGAGCGGATGCGTCGCCTGGATGTTTCAGAAGAAGGGCTATATCGCCATCGAAAAGGGGGCGCGATCGGAGGAGGAGATCTTCGATCTCGCTCTGGAAGCGGGAGCCGAAGACGTGCGCGTGGACGATGAAGGGAACTATGAGATCCTCACAGCCCCAGAAGATTTTGATCTGGTCCTGGAGAAGGTCAAGCACGCGGGGATTCATCCGGTGACGGCCCAGATCACCATGATCCCGCAATCCTATGTTCGCCTGGAAGGCAAAGAAGCGGCTCTCATGCTCAAGCTCATGGACGCTCTGGAAGATCACGACGATGTGCAACGGGTCTCGGCGAACTTCGACATCCCGGCTGAGGAGATGGCCCGGGCGACCCTCTCGTGAGAGACACATCGCTCTTGACATGGGCGGTCGCGTGAGTACAATTTTAGCGGTGAGAGCGGGAGTAACTCAGCGGTAGAGTGCAACCTTGCCAAGGTTGAAGTCGCGGGTTCGAATCCCGTCTCCCGCTCCAGGGACTTATAGGATCGGCGAAGGCTGACTGTCAGAACTCGGGTCCTGACAGATCGTCCGGGCGAGAGCGGGCGGTTGAAAATATGAGCCTTCGCCGATTATAATTTTGACCGCGAGACGAGGCGGCGTAGCCAAGTGGTAAGGCGGAGGTCTGCAAAACCTCGATACCTGGGTTCGAATCCCAGCGCCGCCTCCAGACCTCTCATCGGCCTGAAGAGGAGATCACGATCGCTCCCAATCGGTGGGCGACCTCCCGAGCCGAAGGGTGTATGACGAACCCGAAAAGAACGACGACAGGCGTCCCGGTAACTTGAGACTGCACCTCGCGCGCCCGCCTCACCGTGGCTTCGACATCCCGCCCATAGATCCGGCTCCGAACCTCTCCGATCACAACGACCGGTTCGCTGTCCCGCCACCCCTCTCCATAGAGATCAATCTCAATCTCTTCGCCTCCAACTGTGAAGAACCGGCGTTCTAACTCCCCCACACGGATCCCGTAATGCTGCGCTAAGTAAGCTGGGGTCACTTCGCGAGCCAGGTCTTCTAAAGTGAATCCGATCACTTCACTTAACCGACCGACCTGTTGGGCTAAAGAGTATATGGCTTTCTGCACATCGAGCTGCGCCTGGGCCAACTCCTCAACGCGCCTCTCCGTCCGCGCTTGCGCCTCAGCCAATTGTGCCACTGCCTCCTCCAACCTCCCCACCCGCTCCTCAGTCCGCGCTTGCGCCTCAGCCAATCGTGTCACCGCCTCCTCTAGCCGTGCCACCCGCTCCTCCAACTGCCCTACTTGTTCTCTCAACTGTGCCAGGGCTGCCGCCAATCCTTGAACGGCCTCTACGACGTGACCGAGCAAGGTCAGTGCTTCCCTCACCAATGCCACCAATTGCCCAAACCTCTCCGGAAGCGCCAGCAGCTCCTCCGTCAGGAGCTGGCGGCGCACTTCCTCGCGGAACGCCTGATCCGTTCGCAAAAGCTCTAAGAACTCTTCCTTCACCGACAAGTCCCCTCTCTCAGAAACTCTCTCCTGCGGTACCTGACCAAACCACCCCAATTATGGCATGGCGCTTATCAAGAGAGCAATATCCCCCCCCTCGTTCGCTGACTCGCCGGAGCTTACTCCGGAGCACGCTCATCAGCCAATTCGCGGAGAGCCTGTCGGGTGAAGACAGCAGCCATTCTCTTTCGATAGAGATGGAGGAAATCGGCGTTGTCGAGCGGCTTGATCGCACGAGCGACCGCGTGAGCTGCTGCTTCGATGACTTCGGGTTCGAGCAGATTTCCCACCAAAAGGGCTTCGGCCTCACGAATCCTTTTCGGGCAAGAGCCGACGGCCCCAAGGACAACACGAGCCTCATGGCATTGCCGGGATTCGCGCCGTAAAGCTATGGCCACGCCGAGAACAGGAAAGTCTATGGACCCGCGCCGGCGTAACTTCCAGTACGTGCTCCTCCACCCGTTCTCTCGTGGGAGCTTCACTTCGACGAGAATCTCATCGGGCTCTTTCGCCAGGTAGTGAATGCCGTCGTCACGATAGAACTCTTCGGCCGCGAGGAGGCGTTCACCGCGCGGGCTGATGAGCCGAAGTCGGGCGCCCAAAGCGATCATCACCGGCGCCCCATCGGAAGACGAGATGGCCCAACACCGATTCCCTCCAGGAGCCACCGGACACACCGTCCCATCCTTCTTCAAACAGAATCCGAGCGCTTCGCGCCAGAAGAACGTCTGATCGTAGTAGGTGCAGCGGGTGTCCACGCACAGATTTCCTCCAATGGTTCCCATCGAACGGATCGAGGGATGAGCAATCATCGCGCACGCGCGAGCCAGGGCCGGATACGCCTTCATGAGCTTCTCGCGGGCGAGCATCTGCGAGAGCGTGATCCCCGCCCCCAGCGTTACCTCTTCTGCTTCTGCGATGCGGGTTAACTCCGGAATGCGCCGTACGCTGATGAGGACCTTCGGCTCGATCTGCCGCCTCTTCATTTTCGGGTAGAGGTCCGTCCCTCCGGCGACAAGGCGAGCCTGTGCCCCGTGATCGCCAAGAATCCTGAGGGCCTCTTCGAGAGACCGTGGCGCATAGTAGCGAAAGGCCGGAAGTCGCAGCATTGCTTCTCCTCTCAGGCGTTATGATGAAGCGCCGCGCCACTCCGGAGGAGGTTCGACGCGGATCGGATCGGGCCAGGCGAGCGAGGGGATGGATTTCGGGCCGACGCGTCCCGTCCCCCCCCGTGCCTTTTCCTCCAAGCCTTTGAGCACTTTCTCCGGCGTGATGGGCAATTCGTCAATACGCACGCCGATGGCGTCATACACGGCGTTAGCGATGGCCGGAGGGACAGGCAAGAGCGGCCCCTGCCCAGCTTCCTTCGCACCAAACGGACCATGAGGATCATCCGTCTCGATCAAGAAGCACTCGACATCAGGCATCTCCAGCATCGTCGGACTCTTGTAATCGAGCATCGAGGGGATCCGGTGCAATCCCGAGCGCGCGCGAAAGATCTGTTCCTCCATAAGCGCCTCGCCCAATCCCATGTAGACGCTTCCGTGAATCTGCCCCTCGACCAGGCGAGGGTTAATCGCCCGTCCGACATCGTGTGCGATCCACAGCTTCTGGACCCGAACGAATCCGGTTTCGGGATCCACTTCGACCTCTGCGACACACGCCGAATAACTGTATGAGGGCGAAGGTCCGACTCCCGCTCCTTTATAGCGTCCGGGCGATCGGGGAGGCGTGTAGCTGCCGACGGCTCCCAGCGTGCCGAAGCGCGCTTCGGCCAGTTGAGCGGCTTCGACGAAGTCCACGCTGCGCTCCGGGTCGGCCCGATCGAAAATACGCCGCGCGCGCGCCGCGAGCTGATCTTCGGGAACATCAAGCTTCTCAGCAACCGCGCGAAAGAGCAGCCGGCGCAATTTCTCCGCCGCCTCGATAGCCGCGTTCCCCGCCATGACGGTCACGCGGCTCGAATAGCTCCCCAGATCCACAGGCGTCAGACCCGTATCGGCTGTCACCACGCGAACGTCTTCGGGAAAGAGGCCCAAAACCTCAGCGACAATAGAAGCGAGAATAGAGTCCGATCCCTGCCCGATATCCGTGCTCCCGCAGAAGACGGTCACCCCTCCTCCCCGGTCAATCGCGATCTGGACGCCCGAATGAGGCATATCGTTCCAGTAAATGGGCAGGCCCGCCCCGCTCAGGTACGCGCTACAGGCGAATCCCACACCCCGTCCGAAAGGAAGACGTCGGAACTTCTCGCGGAATCGCGAGGCCTCCACGACGCGCTCGATGCACTGCCGTAGCCCGCAGCTTGAGATGCGCAACCAGTTCACCGTGAGCGACGGGGCGCGGACGAGCTGACGGAGGCGCATCTCCACAGGATCCAGCCCCAGATCTTCAGCGATCTTGTCCAGATGAACCTCCAGGGCGAAGCGCGGTTGCGGCGTCCCATGTCCCCGTTTCGGACCGCAAGGAGGCTTGTTCGTGAAAACGCGCACGCCCTCGAACTTGTAACGCGGAATGCGATAGGTGATTGTCTGTAACGCTCCCGTGTAATAGGTTGTCGCGACGCCATAGCTCCCATACGCGCCCCCATCCAGGAAGGAGCGAAAATGCATGGCTGTGATCGTCCCATCGCGCCGGACGCCTGTCTTGATCCACATGAGCACAGGGTGGCGGCCTCGGTGCACGTAGAAGACCTCCTCGCGCGTGAGCGTGATCTTCACCGGCCGACCGGTCATCATCGCGAGCTTCGCCACGATGATCTCATGCGAGAAGGGATCGCTCTTGCCCCCGAATCCCCCTCCGACCGGAGGAGCGATCACGCGAATGCGATGAGGGGGCACTCCGAGCACCTTCGCCAGAGTGCGATGCACGTAGTGAGGGGTCTGCGTGGAACTCCAGAGCGTGAGCTTCCCATCGGGCCCGTAATGCGCCAGGGCTGCATGTTGCTCGAGCGGCAAGTGCGTGCTCCCGGCATAGAAGAAGATGTCCTCGCGCACGTATTCGGCCTGCGCGAACCCCTCCTCCACGTCGCCGAATTCGAGCGAGACCATCTTGTGGATGTTCGGCCCATCCCCGTAGTCGTGAATGCGCACGGAGGACTCGGCGAGAGCCTCCTCCAGCGTCAGGAGCGCCGGCAGCGGCTCGTATTCGACCTCGATGAGCCGCAGGGCTTCTTCCGCCGTCCATTCATCAACGGCGGCGACGGCGGCGACCGGATCCCCCACAAAGCGCACTTTCTCCGTGCAGAGGGCTTCTTCGTCCTGGCTGACCGGCAGAATCCCGAACCGCGTCGGGAGATCGCGCCCGGTGAGGACGGCGTGAACGCCCGGCCACTGCCGCGCCCGACTCACATCGAGGCGACGGATGCGCGCATGTGCATGAGGACTGCGCAAGATCTTCGCATAGAGCATGCGCGGCAGTTGAAGATCATCGGCGTACTGCGCCTGGCCCGTGCATTTCTGAAGCGCTTCCACTTTGGGCCACGGTTTACCGATCACCGCGAACTCTTCCATGTTCCTCCCTCCTCCGCTCTTGCCACCCCGGAGCCCAGATCGCGCGCTCCGCGCATCCAGGCGGCGGCGCGCTCGACGGCCTCCAGGATCTGGAGGTATCCCGTGCAGCGACAGAGATTCCCCGAGAGCGCTTCCTTGATCTCCTGCCGCGTCGGGCAGGGATTCTTCTCCAGCAAGGCCTTGGCCGCGAGCAAGAGGCCTGGCGTGCAGTATCCGCACTGGACGGCTCCGGTCTGGGCGAAAGCGATCTGCAGCGGATGTGGACGCCCGCCTTCCATGAGGCCCTCCACGGTGAGAATCTCTCGATCCTGTAACTCAATGGGCAGGGCCAGGCAGGAGAGAACGGGCTCTCCATCCACCAGAACCGTGCACGCTCCGCATTCCCCCAGCTCGCATCCGTGCTTGGTCCCGGTCAGGTTCAAATCCTCGCGCAAGACCTCAAGGAGCGTCTTGTAGACGGGCACGGCCAGGACGTGCCACTCCCCGTTGACTCGCAACGTGATGATCTGCTTCTCCATGAATCCCCTCCGCCTGTGAGGTCACGCCGACGGTCTCGCACGCTTTCAATCCCCGGACCAGGTAATCGGCGAAGGCGGCGCCGATCTCCTGCGCCGACAGAGGACCGTGCGGGGAGAACCATCGAACCGTCCAATTGATCGCCCCAAGGATCGCGAAGGTGAGAAGCTTCGGATCCCCGGGCCGAAAGATCCCTTGCTCCATCCCCTCCTCAATGATCCGCCGAATCCCCTGTTCGTAGCAATCGCGCTTCTGGATGATCCGCTGGAGGCGGCGCCGAGAGAGCCAATGGAAATCGGCGTGCATGGCCGACGCTTTCAACTCATCCAGGATGATTCCCACCTGCTCCCGGATGAGCCGCGAGAGCTTCTCCTCAGGGGAGGCCGAGCTTCTCTCCACCTCCTCGAGCCGGGCCAGCAGCAGATCCAGAGAATAGTCCTGGCAGAAGTAGAGGATCTCCTCCTTGCTCTTGAAGTAGTAGTAGAGATTGCCCTTGGTCATGTGCAGGCGTCGGGCGATCTCCTCCATCGTCGTCGCGTGAAAGCCGTTTCGCCGAAACGCTTCGGCGGCGCATCGGAGGATCTCGAGTTTCGTCTGCGCGATCCTCTGCTTCCGCCGTGGAGATTTTGACCGTCTGTTCAACACTTTGATCTCCGGTTCAAACTTCGCCGAAGAGTCTACCCGAGCCGCGCCGGCGTGTCAACGGGAGGCGTTCTCCCGCCAGAGCGCCGCGCCCTTCCTCCCGGGAGAGGATCCCCAGCCTCCGACGACGTCCTCCTTGACAACCCTCGGAGGTGCTCGCTATAGTGAAAAAGCGAAAGCTGGGAGCTCGTCCAACAGGCAGGACAGCGGACTCTGGATCCGCGAATCGGGGTTCGAATCCCTGGCTCCCAGCCATTTTCGTTCGGGCTGGTGACGATGAGAGAGGTCGGCTCTGATCTGGCTCGCGGGACCTTCACATGCTGAGACGAAGCCCCTTTGTGCGTCTTCTGCGAAATCCGAACTTCCGCCGACTGTGGCTCGCGCAAGGGGTGAGCGGAATGGGGAATTGGCTCGCCCTGATCGCTCTGATGAGTCTCGGAGGATTTCGGCTCAGACTCTCGGCAGGAGAATTCGGAGGCATGGCCGCGCTTTTTTTCCTCTCGCTGGCTCTGGTCTTCCCCCTGGCCGGCGCTCTTGTAGACCGCGCGAATCCGCGCCGGGTGATGATAGCGGCCAACGGCCTCCGCGCGAGCCTCATGTTCCTTCTCGGGATCGCCTGGGAATGGTCTCTCATCTACCCGGTTCTCGTTCTGAGCGGATGGGCGATGTGCTTTTTCCTCTCGGCGCAGGTGGCGGTAATCCCCTCGCTTGTGGATCGGGAGGAGCTGATGACTGCCAACGCGGCGAGCCTTCAGACCCAGCAGATGAATGGAATTCTCGCTCCCCTTTTGGCAGGCTCGCTCATCGCACGCGTGGGCGAGCGCGCGTGTTTCGCATTGAACGGATTGAGCTTCCTCTTCGCAGCTTTCTGCCTCTCCGGTCTTGGGGCGCCTCAGGCGCCTCCGCGCGAGCGCCGATCCCGTTCTTTTCGGGAACTGCTGCGCGATCTCCAGAGCGCCTCGTGCGTGCTCCTTCGAGATCGTCCCCTGGTCTGCGTGCTGAGTCTCGCGATGGGACTGATCCTGGCCACAAGCAGTGTGAATGTCCTGGGAGTCGTCTATCTGCGAGATGTCCTGGGCGGCGGACCACGCGATTTCGGCATGCTTCTCTCCTCGCTCGCTGTGGGCACCGTGGTGGGGATTTGGCTCGTGGGAACATATGCTCGGGCGGTCTCGCGTCTGGCGCTCATTCAGATAAGCTCAGCCGCAATCGGCCTGGGCCTGATCGGGCTCACTCTCCTGACGAACCTGGTCGAGGTCCTCATCGGAGCGTTTCTCATGGGGATAGCGGCGGCGGCGTTTCTCATCTCGGCTCAAACGCTCATTCACGAGCGGACGCCTCCGCATTTTCTCGGGCGCTTGAGCGGTCTGGCGTGGTCTCTTCTGCTGGTGACCCAAGCGATCGCTCTGACGATAGCGGCGAGCCTGGCGACCGTATGGGAACTGCCGACTCTCTATCGCGTGTTGGGGATAGGGCTTTTGAGCCTCACGGCGGGTCTCAGCTTCTGGCAACGCCGTTCGCGATAGAGACGCGCCCGTCCTACAGACGCGGTGCGGACGCCTGTGCGAAAGCGCTCTTCCTGCGGCCTTGTGAGGAGCGCTCCCTCACTCTTACAATTGAGCCTGGCAGCAAAAGCTCAGGCGAAGGGAATCGGCCATGAAGGACCTGAAAGACATTCTCTCGGCCCTGGAAAACCTTGACCCCTCTCAGGAGCCGGCGGCTGTAGCGACAGTCGTTCACGTTGAGGGATCGGCCTATCGGCGCGAAGGAGCGAAACTCCTGATCACGCCAAGAGGCGAGATGGTGGGGAACATCAGCGCCGGATGTCTTGAGGGAGACGTCCTGGAATGGACGCGCCGCGTTGTGGAGCAAGGGGATCCCGTGCTGCGGCGTTATGATCTCACGAGCGAGGATGAGCTGGTGTGGGGCTTTGGGATGGGGTGCAATGGCATAATTGATGTGTGGATTGAACCTCTGGCTCGGGTGCGCCCCTACCTGCAGTGCGCGCAGGAGGCTTTGGAGCGAGGGAGTTCTCTGGCTCTGGCGACACTGGTCGCGGCTCCGGAAGGTTCCCCCCTGAAGCTCGGGGCGAAGCTTCTGGTTCCGGCGGAAGGATCGCCTTCGGGCACGCTCGGAGAGGCTTCTCTGGACAGGGCTGTAGAACGGGATGCCCGCGCTCTTCTGGCTCAAGGGAGATCGAAGACACGGACGTACGAACTGTCCTCCCTGGAGGGCGAGACTCCTTCATCCGTTGGAGAGGCGCGCGTTTTCATCGAATGTTTCCTCCCCCTTCCGCATGTGATCGTCTTCGGGGCGGGAGCCGATGCCGTCCCCCTGGTTCGGCTGGCCAAAGAAGTGGGCTTTCGGATCACGCTCGTGGACCATCGTCCGAAATTCCTCGTGCCGGAGCGATTCCCCTGGGCCGATCGTCTGATCCTCGCCCATCCTGAAGAAGCCCCGGATAAGGTCGCCCTCGCGCCGGGAGACTATGCGATTCTGCTCACCCACAACTTTCACGTGGACGTGACTCTGCTCGCGTGGCTGCTCAGAAGCCCTCTCGCCTACATCGGCCTTCTGGGGCCGAAGGAAAGGCGCGAGCGCCTGTTGCGGAACTTGCGCGAGCACGGGATGGAGCTTCTTCCCGAGCAGGTGCAGAAGCTCTACGCTCCGGTCGGACTGGACATCGGAGCGGAAGGACCGGAGCAGATCGCCCTCTCGATTGTGAGCGAAATGCTGGCGGTGAGAAACCGCCGGATGGGGACTTTCTTGCGCGAGCGGCAGAAGCCGATCCACGCCGAGTGAGATCGGCCGTTTGTGCCCGCGAGATCCTCACAGCTTCAGGCGTCGCGCGATCATCTCCCGATAGGCCGCGTACAGCTCTCGAAAGAGAGGTCCTGGCGATCCCGATCCCACCGGATCGTCATCCACGGCGATGACGGCCAGAAGCTCGGTGACCGTGCCGGCGATAATCACCTCGCGCGCCGCCTTCATCTCGGCCAGCGGAAGATCGCGTTCCACGGTGCGATAGCCCCGCTGCTGCGCCAGGTGCAAGACGAAGCCGCGCGTGATCCCCGAGAGGATGCGGTGATCGGCCACGGGCGTCACCAGCTCGTCTCCCGTCCAGGCGAAGACATTGCTGCTTGTCCCTTCCAGGACGAGGCCGTCTCGGACGAAGAGCGCCTCGAAGGCTCCCGCGCGATGCGCCCGCTCCTTGGCCAGGACATTGGGGAGCAAGCAGATGGACTTGATGTCGCAGCGCCCCCACCGCTCATCCGGCACGGTGAGCACGCGAATGCCCTGTTGGCGCAATTCCGTTGGAATGTGGCGAACGGATCTCACGGTCATCACCAGCGTCGGGGGCACGCCCGAGGGGAAGAGGTGATTTCGCCGGGCCGCCCCGCGCGTGACCTGGATGTAGAGCTCCGCTTCAGCGATCCCCGCGCGCGCGATGAGGCGCGTGGCCTCCTCGGCCAGCTCCCCGAGTGAGAGCGGGAGTTCCAGCTCGATCTCCTGCGCGCTGCGGTGCAGCCGATGGAGATGTTCCTCAAGAGCAAAGGGCCGGCCCTCATACACGCGCACGACCTCATACACCCCATCGCCGAACTGAAACCCTCGATCCTCAACGGAGACCTTCGCTGACGCGAGGTCGAGGATCTCGCCGTTGAGCCATGCCAAGCCTTCCGACATATTCTCCCTCCGATTTCCCGAAAGCGTCGCTCAGAACGTCGCGACGAACCGCACCGCAATATCCGTGATCGTCCGCAATCCCGGAGGCGCTTGGACGACCAGAGGGATCGTATTGACGACGACGGCGGCTGTGGCCAAGTCGCCATGCAACCCTCCAGGAATTCGCAGGCTCACCTCCGGCACTCCGAAGAGCTGAATCTCATCCACAGGATCCCTGGCTCCCACGGCCATCTGCAAATCGAGTCGAATGCGCTCCTGGTCTCGAACCAATCCGCGACAGACCTGGTGGACTCCGGCGACCTGCCCTCGATGCACCTGCAGATACTCGGTCGAGATGTCCTGATCGGCCAGGATCGGCTCGATGGTCTCGGAGATCTCGTCCACGTCGATTCCCAATCCTTCGGCGATCAAGGCGACCGATTCCGGCAAACCGACGTGCCGGATGCGCCCAGCCTGCACGGCCTGGTGGAACTCCTCGACCGTCATCCCCGCCCCGATTTTCCTCTGCAGCGGAAGACGGCGGCGCGAGGCATCCACGACGCGACGGACTGACACGCGCTCGATGCGCTGCGAGGCCGTCGCCAGCGTCAGCACCAACTTGTCCATCACAAAGCCCGGGTTCACGCCCGCTCCCAGGACGACGACTCCGGCAGCTTTCGCTTCCTCATCCAAGCGGCGCGACAGTTCCGGATACTTTCGGAACGGATAGGCCAGCTCCTCGCATGTGGAGATGACATGCGCTCCGGCTCGCACGCAGGCGAGAAGCTGATCGAAGACCTCCCTTAAGTATGAGGACGTGGAATGGACGACGACATCGGCCTTGCGGGCGAGGACTTCCTCGGCACGGTCAGAGACGATGACCCCCACAGGATGAACGCCGACCACCTCGCCAAGATCTCGCCCGACCTTATCGGCGGCGATGTCAATGGCACCGACAACGACGGCCCCCGTGCGCTCCAGAAGCACGCGCACGATAGCGCTCCCAATGGGGCCAACACCATACTGGATGATACGCAAAGGCATACGTTCCTCCTCTCGTGTATTTTCTCACGGCCCAGTCGCTTCGTGTG
Organism: uncultured Clostridia bacterium; assembly: GCA_964615335.1. Lineage (GTDB taxonomy): Bacteria > Acidobacteriota > Blastocatellia > HR10 > HR10 > HR10. The sequence continues at coordinate 298,722 of CAZTMT010000001.1, read as the reverse complement.
ATCTCGCTTCAGGTCTGCTCCGGGACTGCGGAGGCCAGGGCATCGCGGGCGAGCAAGGCCGCTCCGATGACACCCGCATCCTGCCCCAGCTCGCCACTGACGAAACGGCACTGGGCGAAGCTTGCGCGCAGCGCATGCTTGCGAGCCTCCCGTCGAACGGCCTCCAGGAGGATCTCTCCGGCCAACATGACCGGTCCTCCCAGGCACACCATCTCGACGTCCAGCAGATTCAGGACATTGGCGACGGCCAGCCCGAAATAACGGCCGGTCTCCCAAAGAACTGTGCGCGCCAGCTCGTCGCCCTGCAGTGCGGCCTGGATGATGAGCGGAACAGTCAGCGTCCCTTCCATCTGGGCGGCCAGCGGGGAGAGCGAGAAGGCGGGATCGGAGAAGAGCCGTTCGCGCACGCGGCGCACAATATTGGGGCCGGAAGCGATCGTCTCCAGGCACCCGCGCCCCCCACAGCCGCATTCGATCCCTCGGGATTCGACCTTCACATGCCCGAATTCTCCCGCGAATCCGTGCGCCCCGCGGTGTAAGCGTCCATCCAGGATGAGCGCCGCCCCGATGCCGGTCCCAATGGCCACATAGAAGAGGTCGCGGACCCCCCGGGCGGCACCGCGCACCCATTCGCCATACGCGGCGGCGTTGGCTTCGTTCTCGAAGAGAAGCGGCACACCGAGGGCGTGGCGGATCTCTTCATAGAGATCGCACCCGGTGACATCCACCAGATGCGTGGCCAGCTCGATGCGCTGAGTTCGCCGATGGACCAACCCCGGCCATCCGATCCCCACGGCCAAGACGCGCCCTCGCCCGAGATCGGACTCTCTGAGCGCGCGCAGCACCGAGAGCATCTGCGCCAGAAAGGCGCGCGGATCGCGCCGCTCGGTCAGGACGCGGCTCTGAAGCCAGATGCGACCGTCCTCATCCACAAGTGCGGCGCGAATAGTCCGGCCGACATCCACGCCGATGAAGAATGCCGATTTCGGCTCCCCGTCCATGTCCGCACACGAAGAGAAAGGGGGCATTCTCTCACAGCGCCTGAGAAGCCCTCGGCCAATCCCCGTTCTCTCCCGATGGGGTCGGCTCCGGCAGATCCCGATAAGTCTCCGCGAGCCCGGCGCGTCGGCCGATGCGCGCCAGAGCCCATCGAGCCTGCGCCCGCACGCCTTCATCCTCATCGCGGAGACATTCTTCAAGCGCCGCGCGGGCTTGCGCGTCCGCGATATGTCCGAGAGCCGAGACGACGGCAAAGCGCACATTGCGATCTTCGACGCCCAGCAACTCGATGAGCCGAGGGACAGCCGCCGAATCCCGGAGTCGGCCCAGAGCCAGCGCGATCTCGGAAACGACAAACGGATCCTCGCTGGCGAGCAACTCGCGCAAGATCGGAGCGATTGTCCCATCGCCGATCACCCCGAGGGCCTTGGCGGCAAAGCGCGCCGTCACGGCGTCTCCGGTATCGAGCGCCTCCATCAAGCGTTCGATCGTCGGACCCACGGCCGAACTCCCTTTCCGCACCAGGGCCTCCAAAGCCGCGGCTTTCACCCGGAGACTCGGATCAGCCAGGGCATCCGCCAGCGCCGCGACGGCGCGGCAGTCACGCGAGAATGCGAGCATACGCACGGCATCGGTTCGAACGGCCTCATCCTCATCGCGGATGAGCTGCAGAGGATTGACCGGTCGGCCCTCTCCCATGAGCCCTTCGATCACCCTCTGCGAGATGTGATCCTGAAGGGTCAGAATGTCCTCGACGCGCGAATCAATCTTCTCACTCCAGAGAATATCCCCACTGCGCGCATCCAAAAGCTGCGTCGTCACACGCAGTCTCTCTCCCGATCTCAAGAAAGCCCCGGTCAACACGGCATCCACCTGAAGCTCTCGCCCGATCCGGCGCGGATCCCGGGGTCGTTCCCCTCCGAGCATGCTCGCCGGACGCACCGTCACGGTCTTGAACTTCGCCAACTCGGTCGTCAGATTCTCGGCGAGCGAGCGCCCATAGATTTCGTCCTCGGGGTGATCTCCCAGATTTCGAAAAGGGAGGATCGCCAGTGTCCGCCGAGGACCTTCGATGAGCGAGAACTCTCGGCCCGTGGAAGCTGGCGTCTGGCCGGAGAGAGCGTCTCCCCGACGCCACAAACGGCCGAAGTATCCCCCCACATGGGCGAGCCGTCGGATCACGGTCCGGAAGCGCGTCGCCGGATCGGCGGAGATATAGGGGGCCGTCACACCATCGGGCACGCGCGCCATAAGACCCACTTCGACGGCGACCTGCTTCAGATCCGCGAGCAGATCGGCCATGGACGGATACCGATCGTCGGGATTCTTCTGGATCGCCCTCTCGATGATCGCTGCCAGACGAGGAGGGAGGCGAGGATTCAGATCCCGAACCGGCCGCGGTCGCTCATGAATGACCGCATGCATGGTCTCCACGCGGCTCTTCCCCTTGAACGGCAAGCGCCCCGTGGCCATCTCGTAGAGCACGACGCCGAAGGAGAAAATATCGCTTCGATGATCCACGCGCTCGCCTCGCGCCTGTTCGGGGGACATATAGGAGGGCGTCCCCAGTGTCGCTCCCCCCTGGGTCAACTCCGTCAGATGTCCTGTCTCCACCGGCGGGGGTTTCTCCACGAGCTTCGCCAGGCCGAAATCGAGCACCTTGGCTTGTCCTCGCGGAGTCACCATGACGTTGGCCGACTTGATATCGCGGTGAATGATCCCGCGAGCGTGAGCCGTGGCTATGGCATCGGCGACCTGCAGGGCGATGGAGAGAACGCTTTCCAGTCGAAGGGGGCGTCCGCTGATGAGCTGCTTCAACGTCCGCCCCTCGACCCATTGCATCACAATGAAGGAGTACCCGTCGGCCTCTTCGATCCCATAAATCGTGCAAATGTTGGGATGATCCAGAGCCGAGGCCAGCCGCGCTTCGCGCCAGAAGCGGCGACGCGCTTCCGCATCGGCCATGAGATCAGGCAGCAGGATCTTCACCACGACGATTCGATCCAGCGTCAGGTCGCGCGCCTTATAGACGGTTCCCATGCCTCCGTGCCCGAGCTCCTCCAGGAGCTTATAATGCCCGAGCGTTTTCCCAGCCATCCCTCTCACGATGCTCCCGCATCCTCCCTTCGAGTGTTTTCTCCCCTAATTCTAAGGACGCGCGAGAGACTTGGCAAATTCCGGGGCGTCAGAGTCCTTGCGCGCGAAGGCACGCCCGCTTTAAGCTTTCTCCACGAAACCGCGTCACCGCAAACACAAGGGGATCGAAGATGCGCACGATCGGATTCATTGGTCTAGGCATCATGGGACGCCCGATGGCCGAGCGCCTCCGGGAGGCCGGATACGCTCTGACGGTTTTCACCCGCACGCCGGAGAAGGCCGAGCCGCTTCGAGCGCAAGGAGCGCAATGGGTCGATTCGCCCGCAGACGTCGCGCGCCGGAGCGAGATGGTCATCACGATGGTCACCGATTCCGACGCCCTGGAAGAGGTCGCACGGGGAACACGCGGCTTGTGCGAGGCGCTCCGCCCTTCGTTCATTCACGTGGACATGAGCACGGTCTCTCCCGAGACGACGCAGCGTCTGCAGCGCTTCTATGCCGAGCGCGGCGCGGCCTTCTTGCACGCGCCCGTGCTGGGGAACTGGAGACATGCCGCCCAGGGAGCGCTCCTCATCTTCGTGGGAGGAGACCGCGCGGCCTACGAGAGGTGCGAGCCCGTTCTGCGCGCACTCGGGCAGCGGATCTGGTATTTTGAAGAGATCACACAGGCCACGCATCTGAAGCTCATCGCCAACTCGTTCATCGCGGGGATGATCCTCACGCTCGCTCAGGCCTTCGTCTTCGGCCGTCGCGCAGGCCTCTCGCCGGCGTGCCTTCTGGAGGTCCTGGAAGCCTCGGCCCTGAACGCTCCGATGTACCAGTCCAAAGGGCGAACGATGCGGGAGCGAGATTTCCGCCCGAACTTCTACACCCGACACATGCTCAAGGATGTGGATCTGGCTCTGGAAGCGGCCCATCGCCTTCATGTTCCAATGCCTGTCCTGGGTTCCATTCGTGAGCTCTTCGTCGCCGCGATAGCGCGAGGTTTGGGCGAGGAGGATTACTCATCGGTCCTCAAAGTCCTTGAGGAGATGGCTGGCCTGACACCGGAGGAGATCACTCCGGAGAGCTGATTCATGGAGCGCACGTGCGCCGTTTGTCAGCACGATCGCTTCGCCCCATTTCTGGAGAAGAACGGGTACACGATCGTGCGCTGCCTCGCTTGTTCGTTTCTCTTCGTTCACCCCCCTCCGGCTCCGGAGACGCTTCAGGCTCTCTACACTGATCCCTCATACTTTCGGAGCCGGGGTCCTTTCGGCTATGCGGACTACGAAGCCGAACGCGCCGTGTGGGAAGCTCAGGCGCACGCGCGTCTGAACGTGATCGAGCGCTACGTCTCCGGAGGCGAGCTTTTGGACGTCGGATGCGCCACGGGCATCTTCCTCCGAGTCGCTCGGGAGCGCGGATGGAGGGTCTGCGGGATTGAGATCGCGCCGAAGGCCGCTCAGGAAGCCCACCGACTCACGAGCAGCCCGATCTTCTCCTCGGCGGACCCCTTGCTCCAAGAGGGGCGAACATTCGATGTCATCACCCTGTGGGAGTACCTGGAACATGTTCCCGATCCGCGCGCGGAACTTCAGCGGATGAGCCGCTTGCTGCGGCCCGGAGGCCTGCTCGCCCTCTCGACGCCCAATGCCGGACAGCGCCGGGTGCAGCGCGCCCCTGCCCTCTGGAGAGAATTCAAGCCTCCCGAACACGTGAACTTCTTCACCGCGCGCACGCTGCGGCGTCTGCTCTCGGCGTGCGGGTTCCACACGCTCCTTCTTCGTCCGATCGTCCCCGATTACCGGGCTCCGGAGTGGATCGAGCGTCAGATCGCCCGCGCGCGCTTGCGGCTTGGGGATCGCCACGACCGACGCACTCCCCTGTGGTTCTTCTATTCGATCGCCCGGCGTGCCGTCCGCTCGGCCGTCATTCTCCACCACACGCTCTGGCTCTCTCCCCTGGATTACGCAGAGGGGATTGAAGCGTACGCCCGTAAGATGCCGGAGCAGAAGGGGGATGTCCCGATTGTTCCGCCCGAAGCGGACCGGGCTCATCCTGGGGACTCGAAGGAGTGAGTGTGGCGGCGAAGAAGGTGCCGCAGATCATGTATGTCCTTGAGAGTCGCCAGTGGGGGGGAGCCGAGGCCTATGTGCGCCATCTCCTGGAGGGCCTGGATCGCGAGCTGTGGCAGGTCTGCCTTGTGTGCCCGCCGACGGAAGCGCTCGCTCCGCTTCGGGACTGGGCGCAGCGCGCGCGGATTCCGATTGAGGAGCTTCCGGGCGAGCGTCCCGGCGATGTGTTCTCTCTCTGGACGTTCTTTCGGAGCCGTCGGCCAGACATCGTGCACTTCAATTTGCATCATCCTTTCGCCTGTCGGTATGCGATCCTGGCAGCGACACTGGCGGGCGTTCCCGTACGCATCGCGACGAACCATCTGCCCACGATCTCCCCGCGCGCGTATACCTGGAAGGGCCGTCTCGCTCTGAGACTGGCCTATCGCAGCGTGCACTGCATGCTTGTGGATTCGGAGACGAACCGGCGGCGCGCACTCGCTCAGTATCCGATCGCTTCGGAGAGGCTCCTGGTCGTCCCTCACGGGATTCGCCTCGAGGACTTCCCCGGAGAAGACATGCGCGCCTCTGTGGCTGAAGAATTCGGCTTGAAGGTCCATGCACCTATTGTCGGGACGGTCGGTCGGCTCTCGGTTCAGAAAGCGACGGAGGATCTCATCGAAGCCGCAGCGCTTGTACAGCACCACGTCCCCGAGGTGCAGTTTCTCATCGTCGGGGAGGGAGAACGACGCGCCGCCTTAGAACGTCTTGTGCGGGAGCGCGGCCTGGGCTCGACCGTTCGCTTCGCGGGATATCGCGAAGATGTCCCGCGCCTGCTGGGAGCGATGGACATCTTCGTCCTCCCCTCGCTCTATGAAGGGATGCCCTTCGCGATTCTGGAAGCCATGGCGGCCGCGCGTCCCGTCGTGGCCACGCGCGTGGATGCTGTGCCGGAGGTCGTCGTGGATGGGGAGACGGGGCTTCTCGTCCCTCCGCGCGATCCCCCGCGCCTGGCCGAAGCCCTCCTTCATCTTCTCGCCCATCCGGATCGAGCCCGCGAGATGGGCCGGCGAGGCCGCGAGCGCGTGCGCGTTCACTTCTCCCGAGAGCGCATGCTCGAAACGATCACGGGCCTCTACCGCGCTTTGCTCTCTCAGAAGAAAGGAAGGGACGATCGGTGATGTCCCATCCGAGCGGCATCTCTTCTTTGAGCCTTCCATTGCATCTGTTTGGAGCGCGCCGATATAATCACGACCTGTGGCGGGCGTCATCTCACCCCTAAGGGCGAAGCGAAAGACGAAGAAGTCGGGGGGCGCCAGTCCGCTCGGCGCGCTGCCTCTTCCACTTGTGCAGATTCTTCTGGGGCTCGCCGACGCCCTGCTCGCCTGGGGGACATTTCTGCTCGCCTATCGCCTGCGCTATCTCCCCTGGCCGCCCGCGGCAGCGGATGTTCTCGCGCTCTTGCATCCGCGCGAGCTTGTGGGAACGCTTCATCTGCCCTCCTTTCGGCCCTATCGGGAGATCGCCCTCATCGCTCCCCTGCCTCTCATCCTTCGCCTGAGATCGGCGCGACTCTACGCCCTCAAGGGAGAATTCTCCCTGCTGGACGACGCCCTGGGAGTTGTGCGCGCGACGACGATGACGCTGTTTGTTCTGATTGCGGTCGCCTTCATGTATCGCGGGATTTTCGAGTTTCGCGAATTCTCCTACTCGCGCGGCATCTTCCTGCTTCACTGGGGATTGCTCACGCTCTCTCTGCTCGGCACGCGTTTGCTGGTACGGCGCATCCAGGTCTTCGTGCGGCGGCGGGGGCGCAATCTCATCCCGGCGGTGATCGTCGGGGAAGGAGAACTGGCCCATCTCTGCTTCTCCGAGATCCAGGAGAAGCCGCAGCGGGGCTACCGTCTTCTCGGAGTGCTCTGCAGCGCGTCGAGCCCGGAGAGCCCCGCCGCCCTTCCCCTCCCGCGCCTGGGGCGCATCGAGGACTTACCGGACATCGTCCGGCACTTTCGCATCGAGCAGGTTTTCATCACGGATCCCACGCTCAGCCCGGACCTCCTCTTTGAAACGATCCTGCGCTGCGGGCGCACGAGTCGCGTCACCTTCAGTCTTGTGCCGAACCTCCTGAGTTGTCTTCCCCGCAAGACCGAACCGGATCAGATCGGCACGCTCCCTCTGGTCAAGCTCTTTCAGGACCCATTGCGAGGACCCAATCGCTATCTCAAGCGGATGTTCGACCTGACCCTCTCGCTCGCGGCCCTGGTCGTTCTCAGCCCCCTGCTGATTCTCATCGCCGTACTCGTCAAGCTCGATTCTCGCGGGCCGATTCTCTTCCGCCAGGAGCGCGTCGGCATGGACGGGCGTCTCTTCACGCTCTACAAGTTCCGCACGATGCGTTCGGATGCGGACCCGAGGCCGCATCAGGAGGTCATGGCTCAGATGATTCGTGGGACGCTGCGCGCGACGCCTCCCGAAGCGTCCTCTCCGATCGAGAGGGCGCGCGCTCCACGCCGTGACGTCACGTCCGGTCTTTACGGGAAGGTCCCGGGCGATCCGCGGATCACGCGTCTCGGACGATGGCTTCGGCGCTGGAGTCTGGATGAGCTGCCGCAGTTGATCAACGTCCTCAAGGGGGAGATGAGCGTAGTCGGACCGCGCCCTCCCATCCCCTACGAGGTGGAGCACTACTCGAGCTGGCATCGCAAGCGGCTGGACGTGAAGCCGGGGATCACCGGGCTCTGGCAAGTGAGCGGGCGCAACCGGCTTCCGTTCGAGCGCATGGTAGAGCTGGATCTCTACTACATCGAGCACTGGTCCCTCTGGCTCGACATCAAGATCCTTCTGAAGACGATTCCGGCCATCCTTCGGGGCGAGACCGAATGAGGATCTCCGAATCGCGCGTGTCCGGCCGAAGGGGATACGGCGCGCGTTTTCTCCCCGGCTCAATAGAGCAGATATCGGCGTCGGATCTGCTGAAATCGCTCCAGCTCAGCTTGCCAGGAGCGTTCGATCGTCTCCGCGTCAGCGCCGCTTTTGAGAAGCTCCAGGCTCTGACGGTGCGCGAGCAAACGTCCGAAGGCTTCGACCTGCCACTGTGTCGGATACAGCCGACGCAGCAGGACGGCGATCTCCAGGCCTAGGCGCACGGGGCGCAGGGCGGCGCGTTCGGTGACAACAATGGCCACGCCGTGGCACTCTTGCCCGGCGAACGTGCTCGCGCGAGGCGTGAAGCGAATGGGGATGAAGCGCACTCCCGGAAGACCCCGCCGGTTCAGCTCCTCGGCCACGCGCTGTCCATCCATCCAGGGGGCGCCGAAGAGTTCGAAAGGCCGATCCGTCCCTCGTCCAACCGAGACATTGGTCGTCTCCAAAAGGGCGATTCCGGGATAGAGCGCCGCGGCGGTGAGACTCCGCATATTGGGCGAGGGATTCACCCACTCCTGGCTCGTTTGATCGAACCAGTACGATCGCTTCCACCCCTCCATCCGAACGACATGAAGATCGGCGCCGATCTTTCGTTCGGCGTTGAACAGTAGGGCCAGCTCCCCGATCGTCATCCCATGTCGAATGGGAATCGGATGATAGGCCGTGAAGGAGAGCGCGTCGGGATCAGCCACGGGCCCTTCGACATCTTCCCCCCCAATGGGATTCGGACGGTCGAGCACGATGAAGCGAATGCCACGCGCGGCGGCTTCCTCCAAGGCATATCCCATCGTCGTGATGTAGGTATAAAACCGCGCTCCGATGTCCTGCACGTCGAAGACAAGCGTATCCAGATCGCGCAGCATCTCGGCCGTCGGTCGTCGCCGCGGCCCATAGAGGCTGTAGACAGGAAGTCCCGTCTTCTCATCCACCCCATCCCCGACGGGCTCATCCGCCTGTCCTCGAAGTCCATGCTCTGGGCTGAAGAGCGCCACGAGCTTCACATGGGGCGCCGCGGCCAGAAGGTCGATCGTGCTCGTTCCATCGCGCGCGCGTCCCGTATGATTGGTGATCAGCCCGATGCGTCGGCCTTCGAGAAGACGAAATCCCTCGCGACGCAAGACGTCAATTCCGTTGAGCACGATTCCTGTCTCCGCGACCGCTGGCCTTTGGGGACGTTCCACCTCGCGAGTGAGGGCTTGCGGAGAAGGCCACAGGTTCGGCAGAGGAGGCCGCCGGATCGCCGCTGCGACGATCGAAGCCACGCGCCCGCGAAGCGAGGTCACGTCTCCCCGACCGTCCGGATGCACGCGATTGCTCAAGAAGATGACGAACGTCTGGCTCAGGGGATCAATCCAGAGGGACGTCCCCGTGAATCCCGTGTGCCCGAAGGACCCGATCGGAAAGAGATCGCCACGATTGGAAGAGTACCCCGTGTTGATGTCCCATCCGAGGCCGCGCATCTCGCCCGGCGGAAGGCCGCGTCCTTCGGTCATGCGTCGCACGCTCAGAGGGCTGAGAATACGCACGCCGCGAAACGTTCCCCCGTTGAGGATCATCTGGCAATAGATGGCCAGATCGCGCGCCGTCGAGAAGAGGCCGGCATGACCGGCAACTCCCCCCAGGGCATACGCGCGCGGATCGTGCACCTCGCCTTGCATCCATCGGCCCTCGCGTCGCTCCGTCGGCGCGCACCGCGCGCGCAAAGCGCCGCTGGGTGCGAACGTCGTCTCGGTCATCCCCAACGGCTGGAAAATATTCTCGCGCGCGAACTCATCCAGGCGCTGGCCGGAGACGCGCCGCACCAGCTCTCCGAGCACAATGTATCCGACGTCACTGTAGATGAAGCGCGTGCCGGGCTCGGCGATTGTCCCCAGGGCATAGATCCGCTCCATCGCCTTCTCCGGCCCATCGCGATAATCGGCCAGATCGTTGTCGGCGATCAGGCCTCCCCGATGCACCAGAAGCTGCTCGATCGTAATTCGTCCCTTCCCGTTCTGCGCGAATTCCGGGATGTAACGGGCGACCGGATCTCCCAGTCGGATCTTCCCCCGCTCGACGAGGATCATGATGGAGGTGGCCGTCGCGACGACTTTCGTGAGCGAGGCCAGATCAAATACGGTATCGCGCGTCATGGGAACGCGCTCCGGTTCAAGAGCCCGATACCCGAAGGCCTTCCAGTACACGATGCGCCCCTGTCGTGCGACGAGGATGACGGCTCCGGGAAGCTCGCGACGCGCGATGGCCTGCTGAACGATCTCATCAATATGCCGGAGCTGCGCGGCCGACATCCCGACAGCGCCCGGCGGGACGATGGGCAAAGGCGCATCTTCTCCGCGCGAGGGAACGGAGAGGACGATCGCCGTGCAGTTCAGACTGAGGACCAAACTCGCACAGATGATGCGAATGGCGCTCTTCATGGTCCCGTCCCTTTTGTTCTCCCGGCAGCCCACGAACCTCTTCCCATGGAGGGAATGAAAATACCCGACTCCTTTCAGGCCATGCAACCGCTCCCACAGAGTCTTCTCGGCAGAGGCCGGGGGCGCATCCCTGTGATGGGTCAAAGCAATCACTGCGGAAGGCTCTTCTTGCCGTTCTCGGAGGGGTTTGATACCCTTCTGCCGATGGACGAAGCGCCGGTGGTCGTTGAGGTCATGCGCGGTTCCTTCGTAGAGTCGCGCCATCGCGCGATGCTGGTCGCGTGCGATGCGCATGGGCGGAGGGTGTTCGGCCTGGGATCTCCCGATTTCAGGACGTATCTGCGCTCGGCGGCCAAGCCCATTCAGGCTCTGCCGCTTGTGATGAGCGGAGCCGCCCGGCATTTCGGACTCGCGCGTGAGGAGCTGGCTGTCATCTGCGGGTCGCACAGCGGCGAACCCATACACACGGAGGCAGTCGCGCGGATTCTCCAAAAGATCGGGCTGTCCGAGACGGCGCTTCAGTGCGGGATTCATCCCCCCTTTGATTCCGAAACGGCGCGTCGCCTGGGCCCTGAAGGGACGACGGTGCTGCACAACGCCTGTTCAGGGAAACACGCGGGAATGCTCGCGCTGGCCCGCTTTCTGGGCGCCGACGTCACGCGCTATCTTGAACCGGAGCATCCCGTGCAACAGGAGATCCTGCGGACGCTCGCCCGCCTGACCGACCTTTCTCCGGAGAGCATCGGTTTGGGGACAGATGGCTGCGGTGCTCCGACGTTCGCGCTCCCGCTGGAACGCGTGGCGCTCGCTTATGCGCGTCTGGCGAATCCCGAGGCCGCGGGCCTGGAAGCCCCTCTGACCGAAGCGATCGGCGAGATCACGCGCGCCATGCGCGAGCATCCCGAGATGGTCGGGGGAACGCGCCGCCTGGATACTGACCTCATGCGCGCGACAGGGGGAAGAATCCTCGCCAAAGCGGGAGCCGAAGGTGTCTACGCCCTGGGCGTCTTCCCCGGCTCGCGTTTTCCCGAAGGTTTTGGCCTCGCCCTCAAGATCGAGGATGGAGATGAACGGCGCGCGCGAAATCTCGTCGTCCTGGAAGTCCTGCGGCAGCTCGGGTTGTTCGATGCGCTCGCTCTTGATAAGCTCTCCTTCTATGGCGACGGGAGCGTGAGGACGCATCGGGGGGAGATCGTGGGAAGAATTCGACCGTGCTTTCGACTCCACGGAATATGAACGACGCCATCCGCCAGCTCTTTCCGGTCACGGAGCGCTATATCTACATGAATCACGCGGCCGTCTCGCCTCTGCCGAAGCCGACGGTCGAGGCGATGAATGAGCAGCTCCAACAGGTCATGCAGCATGGGACGGTGAAGTGGGCCACCTGGTGGGAGGCCATCGAACGGACGCGCCAGCGCGTGGCGCAGCTTGTGAACGCGCGCCCCGAAGAGATCGCCTTCATGCGCAATACGTCCGATGGGCTCTCGGCCATCGCGAACGGAATCGCCTGGAAGCCGGGGGATAATGTCGTCATCGCCGGATGTGAATTCCCGGCCAATGTCTATCCGTGGATGCGCCTTCAGGCCGAGGGGGTGGAACTCCGGATGGCGCCCGAGCGCCAGGGGCGCGTGGATGTGGAGGAGTTGCTCGCGCGGGTGGATCGCCGAACGCGCGTGCTGGCTGTCAGCTTCGTCCAATTCGCCAGCGGCTTCCGCATGGACCTGGAACGGCTGGGCGCCTTCTGTCGGAAACGGGATATCCTCTTTGTCGTGGACGCCATTCAAGGGCTGGGCGCCCTTCGGTTCGACGTCGAACAGTTTCAGGTGGACGCCTTCGCCGCCGATGGCCATAAATGGTTGCTGGGCCCCGAAGGCGCCGCCATCCTCTATGTCTCTCGGCGCGTCCTGGAGCGCGTGAAGCCGACGCTTGTCGGGTGGATGTCTGTCCGGAACTGGAAAGACTCGATCTTCGCCGAAGAGCTGACCTACGACCCCACTCCCCGGGAGGGGGCCCTGCGCTTCGAATCGGGAACGCTCAACGCCTGCGGCTTGTGTGGCCTTGGGGCCTCGGTGGAGCTGATCCTGAACATCGGCGTTCAGAAGATCGAGGAGCATATTCTGGCCCTCGGGCAAGAGCTGTGTGAGCGCGCGCAGGCTCGGGGGTATCAGGTGATCAGCTCCCGGCGTCCGGGCGAAGCCTCGGGCATCGTGTGTCTGGTGCATCCGCGATATCCCGCCCATGAGCTCGTGGAACATTTGGGCGCGCGCGGGATCATCGTCTCGGCCCGTTTGGGACGGCTCCGCATCGCGCCGCATGTTTACAACACTTTCGACGAGATCGCCCGCGTCGCCGCCCATCTCCCGTAGAAAGCGCGCCATGCTGAGGCGTCATTCGTCACAGAAAGCATTCCTTCACGCGGAGGCGCCGATCCCTTTCCGGTCGTCGCGACGGTGGGAGGAATTCTCCCGGCTTCTGGGCTACGTCCGCCCCTATTGGGGACTGTTTCTGCTGGCCCTTCTCTTGATGAATGCGGTCGCCGTTCTGGAAGGCGCCCTGCGCAGTCTGCTCGTCCCGATCTCCGATGGGCTGCTCGCCTCCAGCGGCATTGTCGCCTCGGCCCCCCGCGCGCGAAATCTCGTGGATTTCCACCGGTATCTCCCCCTGGAGAGCGAGCGGAGCTGGTATCTCCTGGCGGCCCTGATGATCCTCATCACGATCGCGAAAGGGATATCCGAATTCTTCTCCAACTATCTCATGGCGCGCATCGGGCAACGCGCGGTCTTCGATCTCCGCTGCACGCTCTACGACCACTTGCTCCGTCAATCGCCCCCTTTCTTCTCGCGCTATCCGACCAATGTGCTCACTTCGCATCTGGTCAACGATGTTGAGAAGATCGAGATGGCCGTCTCGCGCACGCTCACGGATGCTCTGCGCGAATCGTTCACGCTCGTTGTCTTTTTGGGAATCATCTTCAAGTTGAACTGGAAGCTGGCGCTTTTAGCGCTCGGGCTGGGGCCGCCCGTCTATCAGGCGACGGTCTATTTCGGGCGTCATCTCCGCAGAACGGGGAGACGCGTGCAAGAGGGATACGAACAGATTCTGAACGTCGCGCAGGAGACGCTCTCGGGCAATCTCGTCGTGAAAGCCTTCGGGACCGAATCCTGGGAATCGGAGCGCTTCCGCCGCGCTGCCCATGCGGTCATGCGGTCCGTCCTGAAGGCGGCGCGCACGGCGGCTCTCTCGCCCCCGATCATCGAGCTGATGGGGATCGTCGCGGCGTCCGGCTTCATCCTCTATGCCCAGCGGATCATCGCGCGGCGGGAGATGACGCCCGGGGAGTTCTTCGTCTTCCTCTTCTTCCTGTTCAGCCTCTACGATCCGGTGCGCAAGTTGAGCCGTCTGCAGAACGCGATGCAGCATGCCCTGGCGGCCTGTCAGCGCGTCTTCGCTCTGCTGGACACGCATACGGAGCTGGTGGATCGGCCGCAGGCGATCGCCCTCTCGACGTTCCGGGAGAAAATCGAATTCCGCAATGTCTCCTTCCGCTATCCCGATGCCGACGAATATGTGCTTCGGAACGTGAACCTGACCATTCGCGCGGGGGAGATGGTCGCCCTGGTGGGGATGAGCGGTGTCGGAAAGACGACGCTCGTGAAGCTGCTGCCGCGCTTTTACGATGTGACCGAAGGAGCCATTCTCATTGACGGCGTGGACATTCGCGAGATTCGTCTGGCCGATCTCCGGCGTTTGATTGCCGTCGTCACGCAGGACGTCATCCTCTTCAACGACACGGTGCGTCATAACATCGCCTACGGACGACCGCAGGCCACGCCCGAAGAGATCGAGCGCGCGGCCCGTGCGGCGCTGGCGCATGATTTCATTCAGGAGCTGCCCCGGGGATACGAGACGGTGATTGGCGAGCGCGGCATTCGTCTCTCCGGAGGGGAACGCCAACGGATCGCCATCGCGCGCGCGATCCTCAAGGATGCGCCGATTTTGATCCTGGACGAGGCGACATCGGCCCTGGATGCGGAATCCGAACATGGGGTTCAGCAGGCTCTTCTCAATCTCATGGCCGGGCGCACGGTCATTGTCATCGCGCATCGGCTCTCGACAGTTCGCCGCGCGGACCGCATCGTCGTCTTAGAAGGCGGGACGATCGTCGAGGAAGGGACGCATGCCGCCTTGCTTCGTCGCGGGGGAGTATATCACCGCCTCTACGAACGGCAATTCGCCGGAGCCGGATCGGAGGTCCTCTCCGGCCCTTCGTGAGGAAGTGCGCGAGGCAGGAAGATGATTCGGAGCATGACCGGATACGGCAGCGCGACGTACCAGGGCGAGGAGTTCTCGCTGCGCGCAACGGCTTCCAGCACGAACCATCGCTTTCTGGAGATCCACGTGCGCCTTCCCGAAGCTCTGGGGGCGTGGGAGCCCATCCTGCGGAAGAAGATCCAGCAGCGCTTCGAGCGCGGGCGGATCCTCTTCTCGCTCGATTTCATTCCCGCGACGCTGGATCTTTTCGAATACGAACTCAATCGGCCTCTGGTGATGGCGTATCTGGTGGCGCTCCGCCAGATTCAGAACGAGTTCGGCGTGCCGGGCCAGGTGGACATCGCCGCGCTCGCGCACGTGCGCGATCTGCTCCGGCCGCGCCCTCTGACCGAAATCCCGCGCGAGCTGACCGAGAAGATCGAAGAGGTCGCTGATGCGGCCCTGCGCGCGCTGGCCGAGATGCGCGCTGTCGAAGGGGAACATCTGCGCGCCGATCTCCTCAGACATCTGGACGCCATCGCCGAACACCTCGGCGTGATCGAGCGCGAGGCGGCCGCCGTGCCCGAAGCGTACCGGCAGAAACTGCTCCATCGCATGAGGGAATGGGCGGGAGAACTCTCTCTGGATCCCGCGCGCGTCCTGCAGGAAGTCCTCTATTTGGCCAATCGCGCCGACATCACCGAAGAAGTGACCCGCCTGCACAGCCATCTTGCCCAATGTCGCGCTCTTGTGGACGCCGACGAAGCCGTCGGCAAGCGTCTGGATTTTCTCTTGCAGGAAATGCACCGCGAGATCACGACGATTCTGGCCAAGGCGGGGAGCATGGCCCTGACGACATCGGCCTTGGCCATCAAAGCCGAGATCGAAAAACTTCGCGAGCAGGTCCAGAATGTCGAATAGACCTGGGATTCTCTTCATCGTCTCCGGCCCTTCGGGGGCCGGGAAGTCCACGCTCGTCACTCGCGTGCTCGCGCGCGTGCCGGATCTCGTTTACTCGGTCTCCTACACGACGCGTCCCCAGCGCCCGACGGAGATCGAGGGGAGGGACTATTACTTCATCACCCGGCGCGAGTTCGAGCGCATGCGGGAAGCGGGAGAACTCATCGAATGGGCCGAAGTCTACGGGCATCTCTACGGGCGATCGCGCCGCCAGCTCCAGCGGGAGCGGGAGTCCGGACGGGACGTCATCCTGAGCATTGATGTGCAGGGAGCCGCCACGCTGCGGCAGACGGCGGGAGAGCCACTTGTGAGCATCTTCATTCTCCCCCCCTCATGGGATGTGCTCGGAGAGCGCCTGCGCGCGCGAGCGACGGAGCTGCATCAGAGTCTGGAACATCGCCTGGCGATCGCTCGCCAGGAGGTCTGGCACTATCGAGAATTCGACTACGTGATCGTGAACGATCGGCTGGAGGAAGCCCTGGCGCGCCTGGAAGCCATCATCCTGGCCGAACGTCATCGAAGATCCCGTATGGAAGGGATCGTCCGGGAGATCCTCCGGACGTTCCCCGACGGAACGAGAAGCTTATGAGAGATCGCGCACCGCACATCGTTCTGGGAGTGACCGGAGGCATTGCGGCGTACAAAGCGCCGGAGATCTTACGCCAGCTTCAGCAACATGGAGCAGAGGTGCGCGTCGTTCTGACGCGCGCGGCGCGCCGCTTCATCGGGCGTGTGACGCTGGAGGCTCTTTCCCGCCATCCCGTCGTCACCGAGATGTTCGAGCCCGGCCTGAACGTCATCGTTCGACACGTGGAGATGGCGCGCTGGGCTGATCTGCTGCTCATCGCCCCGGCGACGGCCCATACCGTGGCTCGCTTCGCGCACGGCCTGGCCGACGATTTCCTCACGACGCTTTTCCTCTCGGCGCGTTGCCCCGTTCTGCTGGCTCCCGCCATGGATGCGGAGATGTGGGAGAACGCGGCGACGCAGGAGAATCTCGCCCGGCTGCGGCGTCGCGGCGTCGCCCTCATCCCTCCGGGACGCGGATACCTCGCTTCGGGCGCGGAGGGCGAAGGACGTCTGGCCGAACCGGAGCAGATCGTCGCGCGCGCGCTCACGATCCTGGCGGCCCAGCCCTACGTCCGCGATCTCGAAGGAGAACACGTTCTGATCACCGCCGGACCGACCTGCGAGGATCTCGATCCGGTCCGCTACGTGACCAACCGGTCGAGCGGGAAGATGGGGTACGCTCTGGCCCACGCGGCCCTGGCCCGAGGAGCTGAGGTGACGCTCATCAGCGGGCCGACATCGCTTCTGCCGCCCCCGGACGCGCGCACCCTCTTTGTGCGCCGCGCCGAGGAGATGTATCGGGCCGTTCTCTCGGAGATGGAGGGGGCGACGATCATCATCAAAGCGGCCGCCGTGGCCGATTACCGCCCGAAGACCTATTCCCCTTCGAAACTCAAAAAGGACCAGGGCCTGCTGCGCCTTGAACTCGAACGCACGCCGGATATTCTGGCCGAACTCGGACGGCGCAAGGGCTCTCGCCTGCTCATCGGATTCGCCGCCGAGACCGAGGCGCATCTGGAGCGCGGGCGAGAGAAGCTCTTCGGGAAGAACCTCGACCTCATCGTCGTCAACGACGTCTCCGGCACGGAGACGGGATTCGCCGCCGATGAGAATGCGGGATGGCTGATGGATCGGCAGGGAGGGCTCGTCGAGCTTCCAAGGATGTCCAAATACGAAATGGCCATGCGCATTCTCGATCGAGCGAAGGTTTTCCTCTCGCAGCGCGATCCTGCGGGAGAGGCCTCATGATACCCGATTCGAGGCGATCCCGTGAGGGATTCGGTTCGATGAGGAGGCTCGATGAATCAAGGGCGCGAGACACTTCGGTCTGAGCTTCTCGAGCTGATTCACGCCGTGCGCGCGCAGCTTCATTATCTCGAAGAACTCGGAGTGACGCATCTGGAAGATCCCCCACCTGAGGAAGCCCATCCTTGCCCTCCCATCGAATTCGCTGTGGCGAAGGACGCGGAGGCGAGCCCGCCGGAGCTTTCCCCTCCGACGTTCCAGCGGAGCGAGGAACCTTCGCGCGAGATGGCTGCGCCTTCGGTCCAACAGCGATCTCAGGATTGGCAGAAGGAGGTCACGCCTATGAAGAGCACGCGACGCACGACACGTCCGGCCCAAGCGCAGCCCGCGCTTTTTGGCGATCTGCCTCTTTCAGCCCCCGTCACTCCAGCAACGGAAGATCGCACGCTGGACGATATTCGCGCGGACGTGGGAGACTGCACCCGATGCAAGCTCCATTGCTCGCGCACGCAGATCGTCTTTGGAGAGGGTGATCCCCGGGCGCGCATCATGTTCGTCGGAGAGGGTCCGGGGGCGGAAGAAGACGCGCAGGGACGCCCCTTCGTGGGACGCGCCGGTCAGCTCCTCAACCGCATGATTGAAGCCATGGGCTTCCGGCGCGAGGAGGTCTACATCACCAACGTCATCATGTGCCGCCCTCCGAGCAATCGCACTCCGGAGCCCGATGAGATCGCCACGTGCGAACCGTTCCTCTTCCGGAAGATTCGCGTGATCAAACCCGATGTGGTCGTCGCCCTGGGCTCCATAGCGGCACAATCTCTGCTCGGGACGAAAGCCTCCATCAGCCAAATTCGCGGGCGCTTCTTCGAGGCTCACGGGACGAAGGTCCTGCCGACCTTCCATCCGGCCTTCCTCTTGCGCGCGCCCGAGAGGAAACGAGAGGCCTGGGAGGATTTGAAGAAAGTGCGGGATTACGTGCGCGGCCTCGCCCGGTCTGAAGGAACCTCTCCCACAGTCTCGCCCGAGGATCGTCCGAAGGCGCGCTCTTGACGACTTCGGACGCTCAGCGCGTGGCGGCTTCGATCTCGCGCACAAGATCCTGGGCCGTCCACTCGTTTCCCCGGAGGACATTCTGCAGCTTCCCATCGGGGCGAATCACCGCCGTGGCGAGGTTGTGCGTGATCGTCCCTCCGTCGGTCCAAAACGAGAGCCCGAAGCTCGCGCCAAAGCGCGCGATCTCATCCACCGAACTCGTGGCGAAGGTCCAGTGGCGGAAATCAGCGTTCCATCGCTCCCCATAGGCTTTGAGCACGGCCGGCGTATCGTAGTCGGGATCGAAACTGAGTGTCAGAAACCGCACGCGGTCCTGCTCGAACCATTCGGCCCGTTGCTTCCGCAAAACCTCTTGCGCTTCGATGAAGCGTCGGTTCATCAAAGGGCAGAAATTGGGCAGGGGGCACCGCGTGTAGATGAACGTCAGCGCGATCGTCCGGCCACGCCACTGCCCGAGCCGAAATGTGCGCCCTTCCTGGTCCGTCAACACGATGTCCGGGACATCGTCGCCCGGCTTGAGCAGATATTCGATGGGAACCGCTCGGGAACGATCCCGCGAAGGGGCAGGCCCTCCTTTTTTCACCACGCGCAGGCGCGAGATCCAGCCTTCGTGTTCGGTGACGACAAGCTCTCCTTCAACTTCATCCCCCGGTTGGATGCCCTCCAGGATGCTCGGATCTTTGACGGAGAAAGGCATCGTCATGGCCGGCATATAGCCGGGGATCTCCTCGTGAGCGAGCGTGATCGAACGCTGATTCGCGGCGACGGAGACGACGCGCCCCCGAATCGGATATGCGCGTTCGGAAGCGCGCTCCCGACATCCCAGAAGGCCAAATCCGAGAAGGAGGAGCAAGAAGCCCACGCCCATCTTTCGCATAGGCCTTCATTGTAGCGGATCGCCCGCGAGCTGTTCAAAATCCTCCGGCGGCGCACGGGCTGTCCCCGAGAGTCACGGGGCGCGGCTTGTCGCGCGGCATGCGCTTCGGCTATAGTTCTGGCTTCAAGAAACGATTCGCCAGAGCAGGGTGAAGCCATGAGCGAGTATACTGAAGAGCACGCCCGATCCGGTCTGCAAGCCGAGCTTCCGAAGATCGAATGCTGGCCCAATCAATTCCGGGGCTACGAGATCACCATCATCATCCCCGAGTACACCTCGGTATGCCCGCGGACGGGATTGCCCGATTTCGGGACGATCACCATCCGCTACGAGCCGGACCAGTGGTGCGTCGAGCTGAAGTCGCTCAAGTATTACATCCTGGGCTACCGCCAGCTTGGGATCTTCTACGAGAATGCCGTCAATCGCATCCTCCAAGACCTCGTCGCGGCATGTCGTCCCGTATGGGCGGAAGTCATCGGAGAGTTCAACGTCCGCGGGGGAATGAGGAGCATCATCCGGGCGCACTACCGTGCCGCTCATCCGAAGGAGGAGGAACGTCCTACCCCCTCGCCTTGAGAGATTCCACGCGAGTCCCCCTTCCGGCGGAACCGCTTAAGACTGTTCCCCTTTCTTTCGGACGCCGATGTCGAAGGCGACCAGAATCAAAAGGACGCAGAGGGCGACGGTCGCTCCGGCATACAGGAGCATCAGATGACCGCCCTGCAGGAAGAGATAGATCACCACGCCAAGCAGTAACAGAGAGAGAATGCCCCAGAAGCTGAAACGTTTCGGCTCCGTGCGCTCTACCATGGCTGTTCTCCTCTCAGGTCCGTTTGCTCGACTTCGAGGACCGGTTCCGCCGACCGTATCGCGGGAGAGAGCAGATATCCTTCCGAGCGGGCGACGAAAGCCGCGGCCGTGACATCTCCGGTGACGTTCAGCGTCGTCCGGCACATATCGAGCAGCCGGTCCACCCCCAGGATGATGGCGATCCCTTCACCGGGAACCCCGACCATCTGGAGCACGAGGATGAGGAGGGGGAGCGAACCGCCGGGCACACCGGCCGCTCCGATGGCCGTCAGCACGGACATGACAACCACGATCGCTTGCGCCGTGAGCGACAGCTCGACGCCAAAGACCTGCGCCAGAAACAGCACCGTGACTCCCTCAAAGAGCGCCGTCCCGTTCATATTCATCGTCGCTCCCAGCGGGAGGACGAATCCGGCGATCTCCCGAGGGATGCCCAGATTCTCCTCCGAAACGCGCATGGTCGTCGGCAGCGTGGCGCTGGAGGAGCTTGTGGAGAAAGCGGTGATCATCACCGTGCGAATCGCGCGGAAGAAATGCCACGGATTCAGTCGAGCCAGCAGCTTCACCAGAACCGAATAGACGCCGAACTGCTGGATCGCAAGCCCCAGAATGACCGTGACGACGTAGAGTCCGAGCTTGAGCAAGAGGTCGAACCCGAAGCGCGCGGTGACGCTGAAGACCAGAGCCGCGACGCCCAGCGGGGCTAATTTCATCGCCAGGTCAATGAGGACGACCATCGCCTCCCCGATCCCCGAGAGGACGGCCACGACCGGCTGAGCGCGGCTGGCGGGCAGGAAGGTCAGAGCAATGCCGAACATGAGGGCGAAGAAGATGATCCCCAGCATATCGCCCTGCACGGCCGCCGCGATCGGATTGCGCGGGACGATGTTGACCAGCGTCTGAATGCCGAAACGCGCCTGACCGGCCTGCTCCAGGGTCTGAGCCGTTTGCCCGCGATAGGTCTCCAGCAACTGCGCTTTCATCTCCTCGGGCAATCCCTCTCCAGGACGGATTAGGTTCACGAGAATCAACCCGATGAGGACAGAGAGGGTGGTCACACAGAGGAAATAGAGGAGCGTTTTCGCTCCAACGCGCCCGAGCTTTCGCAAGTCTCCCAATCCCGCGACGCCCAGAGCGAGCGAGGCGAAAACCAGAGGGATGACGACCATGATGAGCATGCGCAAGAAGATCTGCCCCAGCGGCTCGGTCACCATCTGGACGAAGATCTCGACCTCTGGCCTTCGGCCCAGAAACACATTGACGCCAATACCCGAACTCGCTCCCACGATCAATCCCAGAAAGATCTTCGTATGCAGGGGGAGGCGAGGCCGCTCTCCCGTCGTGCGCTCATGCCTTTCGGTCATACGCTCAATCCGCCATCACCTGTCCGGTCTCCAAAACGGGCTGGCGCGCAGCCCTCCGCCTCCAGAAGGCATAGACCGGCGCGCCGGCCAGAACCAGCAGAAGCCCCGGCCATGTATTAGCTCGCGTCTTGGGAGAGATGAGCAGGTCCAGGGCGATGAAAGACGCGGCGAGAAGATAAAGCATCGGGACCCACGGGTACCCGACAGCTCGATAAGGCCGCTCCGCCTCGGGCCTCTTTCGCCGGAGCACGAAGAGCCCGGCAATGGTCAGAACGTAGAAGATGAGCACGGCGAAGATGACGTAGTCGAGCAGTTCGCTATAGGTCCCCGAGAGCGTGAGCAGGCACGCCCAGAGGCACTGAATGAGAAGACCATGGGCCGGGACATGATGGGCATTCAACTGACCGACCCGGCGAAAGAAGAGCCCATCGCGCGCCATCGCATAGTAGACGCGCGCACCCGCCAGGATTAATCCGTTCATGCAGCCGAACGTCGAGATCATGATGAGCACGGCCATGATCGCCGCCGCGCTGGATCCGAAGATGACCTCAGCAGCCGCCGTCCCCACGCGATCATTCAGCGCAAATTGAATGCCTCGTTCCAGGGCCGTCGCTCCTTCCGGATCTCCTCGCAGAGGGAGCACGCAGAGGTAGCTCA
Organism: uncultured Clostridia bacterium; assembly: GCA_964615335.1. GTDB lineage: Bacteria > Acidobacteriota > Blastocatellia > HR10 > HR10 > HR10. Next base: position 276,461 of record CAZTMT010000001.1, on the reverse strand, counting down.
CATTGGCCAGCAGATACAGCACCGAGACCAGCCCGACTCCAAACAGGAGGCTGAGCGGGAGTGTGCGCTGGGGATTTTTCACTTCGCCCGCCGTGAAGGTGATGTTATTCCAGGCATCCGAAGCAAAAAGCGAGCCGACCATAGCCGTCCCCAGAGCCAGCAGAAGACCCAGTCCGCCCAGCGGCGTGGTCGTGTACTCGGTGGCTCCGCGGGCGATCGGCTGCGTGAACGTCGCCGACCACATATCCCGGAAGTTCGCCGCTATGGCCTCGGCGTTGCGACCGACCGCAAGCCCCAGCACGATGAGCAGCAGAAGCGCCCCGATCTTGGCCAGAGTGAAGACATTCTGGATGACCTTTCCCGTCCGCAACCCCTTCGAGTTCGTCCAGCTCAGCAGAACGATGACTCCGATGGCGACAAGCTGCGTCGGCGCCAGAGAGAGGCGCCCGTACTCGAAGAACTTCTGCTCCTCGGAGATCTGCGGGATCAGGACCCCGAGGAATCGAGCGAAGGCGACGGCGACAGCCGCGATCGTCCCCGTTTGGATGACCAGAAAGAGGGTCCATCCGTAGAGGAAGGCCCAGAAAGGACTATAGGCCTCGCGCAGGTAGACGTACTGGCCACCGGCGCGAGGCATCATCGCGGCCAGCTCTCCATAGCTCAGCGCCGCTGCCAGAGTGAGAAGCCCCGTGATCGCCCAGACGCTTAAGAGCCATCCGGCCGACCCCACCTGCCGGGCGATGTCCGCCGAGACGATGAAGATCCCCGAGCCGATCATCGAGCCGGCGACGATCATCGTCGAATCCAAAAGGCCGAGACCTCGAACGAAGGTCAGCTCACGGGAAGAGATTGTCTCGCGAGGTTGTGCCATCGTTCCCCCTCCTTTTCGAGAAACTCACCCTCACTTTTGTCGCCTCCGAGGGTTGCCGAAGCGCCTCAGGCCGGAGGAGCTTCTGAGGCGATCTCCCTCTGCCGCAGCTTGCTTTGGCGCACGCTATACGTGAAGTAGATGACCAGCCCGATCGCCATCCAGATGATCAGCCGCTCCCACGTGTGCCACGGCAGCCCGACCATCTGAGCAAGACAGATCAGCGCTCCCAGGATCGGCACAAGCGGCACCAAAGGCGCCCGGAAGGGGCGCGGGGCCTCCGGATTCGTATATCGCAGCACAAGCACGCCCGCACAGACGAGCACAAAGGCCAACAGCGTCCCAATGCTGACCAGCTCGCCCACAACGTGAATTGGTGAGAGACCGGCCGCAATGGCGACGGCAATTCCGGTCACGATCGTCGTCATATAGGGCGTTCGGAATCGCGGATGAACGCGGGCGAAGGAGGCCGGCAAGAGCCCATCGCGCGCCATCGTCCAGAAGATGCGCGGCTGCCCCAATAACATGACCAGGATCACCGAGGTCAGGCCTCCGATCGCTCCCAGCTTCACAATGGGCGCCAGCCACTTGAGGCCTGTCGCATCAATGCCCACGGCGACCGGATCCGGAACCAGCAATCGGGAATAGTGAACCACCCCCGTCAGGACGCCCGAGACGAGAATATAGATGACCGTACAGATGGCCAGACTGCCCAGAATCCCGATGGGCATATCCCGCTGCGGATTCTTCGCCTCCTGAGCGGCCGTCGAGACGGCATCGAACCCGATGTAGGCGAAGAAGATCACCCCGGCGCCACGCAGAATGCCGCTCCATCCGTATTTCCCGAATTCCCCCTGATTGGGGGGGATGAACTCGCTCCAATTCTCCCGCCAGACATCCGGATGCTGGATGAGGTAGATCAAACCGGCGACCGAGAAGATCAGAAGCACGGCCACCTTGATCCCGACGATGACGTTGTTCACCGTCGCCGACTCCCGGATCCCGATGACCAGAATCGCCGTCACCACGGCGATGACGAAGACAGCCGGCAGGTTGAAAAGCGCTGTCACCTGAGGAAGCTGCGCGACATCCACGCCGCGCTCGGCCAGATGGCGCGTCAGCTCCGCCGTCAGAGTGTGCCACCCCTCGCCCGGGATCTGAACCAGTCGCGTCCCCGTCGCCGCCGTCAGTTGGGGGGGGATCTCCAGACCGAGATCGCGCAGAAAGCTCACGACATATCCGGACCATCCGATGGCCACCGTGGCCGCTCCGAGCGAATATTCCAGGATCAGATCCCATCCGATGATCCAGGCCAGAAACTCCCCCATCGTCGCATACGAATAGGTATATGCGCTCCCAGCGATGGGAATCATCGAGGCCATCTCGGCATAGCACAATCCGGCGAAGGCGCATCCGATTCCCGCCAGGACGAAAGAGAGGATGATCGCCGGACCCGCATACTGCGCCGCCGCATTCCCCGTGAGGACGAAAATCCCCGCCCCGATAATCGCTCCGATCCCCAGGGAGATGAGATTGATCGGGCCGAGCGCCCGCCGCAACCCATGCTCGGCATCGAACGCTTCCGCTCTCAACGCCTCGACCGATTTCTTCACAAAAAGCTGACGCACCATAGGCTTTCGCCTCCTCCCGTGTGGTGATACGACTTGGCTGTTCCGCTCACCTCAGGCCCCCTCCCGCTCGTGAGTGGCGATTATGAGGCGAACCTTCTTCCCTGTCAAGATGCTCTCCCCAAACGCGAGAAATTGCCGGATTCCGGAGAATGTGGGATAATTTCCGCTTCGACGAAGGAAGTCTCGCGCTTCCGGCACATCGAGAGGCGCTGCTGAGGAGGAAGGCGATGGCGGGAAACGGAGATCGCCGATCAACGGTGGGATCCGACACCTCGATTCGCATGCAGAAGGTGGCCGAGGCTCGGCTTCCTACGGAGATCGGTGAGTTTCGCGTGATCGGTTTCCAGGAGCTCACGAGCGGGCGCGAATATGTGGTCCTTCTGAAGGGAGATCCTTCTCCAGATCGTCCCTGTCTGGTTCGCATTCACTCCCAGTGCCTGACCGGAGACGTCTTTCGCTCCGTCAAATGCGACTGTGGGCAACAGCTCCGCCGTGCCATGGAGCTGATCGAGCACGAAGGTGAGGGCGTCCTCATCTATCAACAGCAAGAGGGGCGAGGCATTGGCCTGTTGAATAAAATCCGGGCCTACGCGCTTCAGGATCAGGGGCTGGATACGGTGGAAGCCAACCTGCGGCTGGGCTTCGCTCCGGATGAGCGCTCTTATGAGGACTGCGTGGCCCTGCTGCGCGCGCTCGGCGTCCGCCAGATTCGCCTCCTCTCGAATAATCCCCAGAAGATCGCCGCTCTTCGGAAGGCCGGCCTCGACATCGTCGAGCGCGTGCCGCTGGAGATCGAACCCTCCGAGGAGACCATCACCTATTTGCGCGCGAAGAAGAAGAAGCTCGGTCATCTGCTCTCCTCGGTGTGAGCGAGAGGGCGACGTCTCGGCGGAAGGCCACCGCATCGGGAGAGATGCCGATGAGACGGATGCATGGGAGAAGGCTTGCGCTTCTTTCGCTTTTCCTCGCGATCGTTCCCCTCTCTCCGGCGCAACGACCGCGCTTCGAAGATCGCCCGCGCCTGATCGTGCTTCTGGTCATTGATCAATTCCGGGAGGAATACCTGCTCCGGCTGGGCCCCTTCTTCGGAGAGGGAGGCTTTCGCCGGCTCCTGACCTCGGGGGCGGTTTTTGAGAACTGCCATTACGATCATGCGCCCACAGTCACGGCTCCGGGCCATGCGACGATCGCCACCGGCGCGACACCTTCGGCTCATGGGATCATCAACAACGAATGGTACGATCGCCCGACGGGACAGATCGTGACGAGCGTCTCCGATCCCGCGCGACAGGTCGTCGGCGCGCCATCCGGACGCGCGTCGTCCCCCCACCGGCTGATCGGCACAACGCTCGGGGATGAGCTGCGCCTGAGCACGGGCTTTCGATCCAAAGTCATCGCGCTCTCGTACAAAGACCGCTCGGCGATCTTGCTGGGAGGCCGGAGCGCGAATCTCGCCCTGTGGTTTGACGAGAGAAGCGGCGCCTTCATCACGAGCGATTACTACGGGAGCGCTCTCCCCGAATGGGTCGCGCGGTTCAATGCGGCGCGTCCGGCCGATCGGTATTTCGGCGCACGATGGGAGAGAGGGTCTCCGAAAGCGGCCTTTGCGTGGGCGGCGCCGGACGATCGTCCCGAGGAGACTCCGCTGCCGGGAGGAGGACGCACGTTCCCCCATGTGATCACTGGAGGTCTCTCCGAGCCCGGACCGGCGTTCTACACGGCGTTCACCTTCACCCCCTTCGCCAACGAACTGCTCTTCGAACTGGCCAAGGCGGCGATCCAGAACGAACAGCTCGGGCGCGACGAGTTCCCCGATCTTCTGGCCATCAGCTTGTCCACTAATGACCTTGTCGGTCACGCGTTCGGTCCCGACAGTCAGGAAGTCGTAGACCTGACGCTTCGGACGGACTGGGCTTTGGCATCGTTTCTGGCTTATCTGGATTCCCGACCGAATCTCCATTACGTGCTCGTTCTGACGGCGGATCATGGCGTCGCTCCCATCCCAGAATATGCGGCCCAGATGAAGCTCGGTGCCCACCGCATCTCCCCCGCGGCCATTCGTCAGGCGATCGAGGAAGAGCTTGCCGCGCGCTTTGGGGAGGGACCGTGGATCGAACCCCGAGCTCTCCCTCTCCTCTCCTCTGGATTCGTCTACCTGGACCGTGAGCGCATAGCGCGGCAGTCCGTGAATGCCGCCGAGGTCGAGCGCGCCGCCGGCGAAGCGGCCCTGCGCGTTACGGGCCTCTCGCGCTACTACACGAGAACTCAGCTTCTCACCGGACAGTTTCGGGAGGACCCCATCGGTCGGCGCGTGGCCAACAGTTTTCACCCTCTGCGCTCTCCGGACGTCATCCTTGTTCCCGAACCGCTGGCGTTCATCTCCGCGGGGAGGATGGGGACGACGCATGGATCTCCCTATAGCTACGACACGCACGTCCCGGTGATCTTCTTTGGCCGTAATATCTCTGCGGGGACCTTCAGGCAAGAGTGCACGCCGGCCGATATCGCGCCGACTCTGGCAGCCCTTTTGCGGATCGAGCGTCCCGCGAACGCGACAGGAAAGATCCTCTGGGAAGCACTCCGACCGACAGCTCCTTCGCCTTCCTCGGTGAGAGAACGATGAACCCCGTCCGGAGACATCACGCGAAAACGATGCGATGCCTTCGCGGGAACTCGTGGGAAAGCCCGGCCGAGCAGCGCCCTCAGAAGAATTTCCCGCGCGGAGGGAAGAGCCGATGGATCTCCGGGGCAAACGCATCCTGGTGACCGGCGCGACGGGCTTAATCGGCCGACGCGTCGTAGAACGCCTTCGGGAACAAGGAGACGTCATGGTCCGCGCGCTCGTGCGCGATTCCCTTCGAGCCGAAGAGCTTCGCGCCCTCTCAGTGGAGATCGTCCAAGGAGACATCACTCGCCCCGAAGGACTCGGGGAAGCCGTCGCCGGATGTCACGCCGTCATCCACTGCGCGGCGCGCGTCACTGAGCGCGGGCGCTGGGAGGAGTTCTGGCAGAGCAACGTCGAAGGCACACGCCACATGCTGGAGGCGGCCGCCCGCGCCGGCGTGGAGCGGTTCGTGCACCTGAGCAGCATCGCCGTCTACGGGCTCTTCCCCCAAGATCACACGGACGAATCCTTCCCCTATCAACCCTGTGGGAACGCTTACTGCGATACGAAGATCGAAGCCGAAAAGATCGCGCTCCATTACTTCCGCGAGCGAAGCCTGCCCGTCGTCATCCTCCGGCCGGGGATCGTCTATGGTCCTCGCTCCGTGCACTGGACGATCCGCATCGTCGAACTGCTGAAGGCGAATCGGCTGTTCCTTCTCGGTCGGGGCGAAGGGGTGTGCAACCACGTCTATGTGGATCATGTTGTGGATGCGATTCAGTTAGCCCTCGCGCGGGATGACGTTCTCGGCGAGGCGTTCATTATCACCGACGGGCAGGAGACGACCTGGAGGGAGTTCTTCGGCTATTACGCGCGAATGCTTGGCCGAGACACGATCCCGCATTTGCCCGCTGCTCCGGCCAAGGCCCTTTTGCATCTGATCGGCTGGATCTCTCGCGCGCGCGGGCGCACACCGCCGCTCAGTCCGAAGGTCGTGGATTATCTGCAACACCGCGCGAGGTTTCGCATCGAGAAGGCGAGAGAGCGACTCGGATACTCCCCGCGCATCTCCTTGCCGGAAGGGATGCGCCGCACAGAGGCCTGGCTTCGAGAGGCCGGATATCTCTAGGCCGCCGCCATGAGGTTCGTCGTGGATGTCATGCTGGGGCGTCTCGCCCGATGGCTCCGCCTGCTCGGCTTCGACGTCATCTACCGACCGGACGCACGTGATGAGCAGCTTCTGGAGATCGCCGCGTCCGAGGAGCGCACGCTCCTCACCCGGGATGCCCGATTGCTCGGCCAGGCGCGGGTCAATGGCTATCTGGTCCGGAGCACGCGATGGGAGGATCAGGTGCGGGAAGTCCTCTCCGAATTTCACCTGCACGACCTCATCGCCGCTTTCACCCGTTGCCCCGAGTGCAATACGCCTCTTGTCGCCGTGCCGAAAGAGACCGTGCGCGCCCAGGTCCCCGCGAAGGTCTACGAGCAACAGGAGGATTTCTTCCTCTGCCCTGACTGTTCGCACGTGTACTGGGCTGGAACGCACGTCGAAAGGATGCGTCGCACGATCGAAGGCCTGCTCAGGGCATCCGACTCTTCCGCCTCCTCAGGAAACGAAGTACAATAAAGGCCTATGGATGAGGACAAGCTCGTCATTGCCGGTCGTGCTTTCCGTTCGCGATTGATCGTTGGGACGGGGAAATATCCCTCGCCGGAAATCATGGTGGAGGCCCATCGGCGCAGCGGAGCGGAGATCGTCACCGTCGCCGTGCGGCGTGTGAATCTGGACCGACGAGAGCCTTCCCTGCTCGATTACATTGACACGAACCGGTACTTGCTGCTCCCGAACACGGCGGGATGCCACACGGCGGAAGAGGCGATTCGCACGGCTCATCTGGCGCGCGAGGTGCTCGGGACGCCCTGGCTCAAACTCGAGGTCATCGGCGACGAACTCACGCTCTTTCCCGACGTCGAGGAGACGATCCGAGCGGCCCGACAATTGGTCAAGGAGGGATTCATCGTCCTCCCCTATGTCAACGATGACCTGGTCGTGGCGAAGAAGCTGGTGGATCTGGGAGTCGCCGCCGTCATGCCGCTGGCGGCTCCTATCGGCTCTGGCCTGGGCATCCAAAATTACACGAACCTTCGCATCCTCCGCGAGCAGATCACCGAGGTTCCGCTCATCGTGGATGCAGGAGTGGGCACTGCCTCCGATGCCGTCATCGCGATGGAGATGGGATATGATGGGGTCCTGATGAACACGGCGATCGCGATGGCGAAAGACCCCCCACTCATGGCCGAAGCCATGCGGCTGGGGATCGAAGCCGGTCGCAAGGCCTTCCTGGCCGGACGCATTCCGAAGCGTCTCTATGCGAGCGCCAGCAGCCCGCTCGAAGGCGTCGTGCGATAATCTCGTGCGCCCTCCGGCTCCGGGAGCGGAGCACCCGATCGCGCGCTCCGGGCAGAGGAGATCTCCCGGCGATCGAGAGATCGCCGGAAGCGTTCTCACATCCCGACACTCTGTCTTCGCGATGGGTCGCCTCGCCCTACCGCTTCTCCTCTGGGCCTGCTCGCACGCTCTGGGAACCGCCCAGCACCTCCCCCCTCCCTCCTTCACGGAGCAGGGATGGCTGCTGGTCACAACGCTTGTGGGAAACACGGATGAGGATCCCGAGCCGGAGTACCTCGCTATCCTGAGAAAATCTTCGCCCGCAGAAGAGGAGACAGCCGATCTCCGCATCCGCTTCTTCGATTTCGATGCGAAATCCCGAACATGGAAGGCCACTGAGATCACCAACGAGAGTCAAGAGAGCGAATCCCGCCTCTTCCCGGCCCATACGGTGGTGACTCTTGAGGATGTCAATCAAGACAATCGGCAAGAAATCCTCATCCGCTCTCGAAGAGAGCCCAACATCTGGGGTCTGATGATCCTGGCCAAGCGCGGAGCCTATCTCCGCCAGCTCTTCGCTGCCTGGGAAGGCGCCCCCGAGTTGAAGGATCTCGATGGCGATGGAATCATGGAGATTCTGCTTCATGCAGAATACGTGGGACCGATGAAGCCGCAGGACGCGCTCCTCTATCCCGCCCAAATCTTCGCTTATCGAGATGGGGCCTTTCGTCGCGCCTCTCCCTCCCAGCACATGGTTTACTTCGCCAAGCAGGTGAAAGCCGCCTGCGTCGAATACGAGGCGGTCAGACAGAGTGTCAGAGAAAGGAAGCTCAGGGAAGGGGCGTCCCTTCTACTTTTTCGCGCCTTGACAAAGGCCTTGCTCGCCTTCAAAGTCGCTGGAGACCTCGAAGGAATGCGCGCCTATTATCAGGCCGAGCGCCCCTGGCTTCACGCGCGTCTTCCGGCCGCCTACCTCCGCGCCCTGGATGAGCTTGCGGAGGCTCGCCCCTGATGCCCGGAGAGGAGACGATGGCGCCTGCAGGGTGCGTCAGCACACGAACGTCACCCCTCGGCTTGGGGGGAAACCAGTGAGCGCAATCTATGACTGAGAGCCCGCTTCAAGCAGAGAAGTTTCTCCAAGCCGCTTGGGAATATCTGGAGCCTTTCAAAGGCACATACCTCTACGATGCGATGGTGCGCGATTTCATGGAGAAGACCGGTCGTGTGGATGCTGGATACAGACAGTGGCTCGACCGGATGCTTCGGTTCCTCGTCCAGAATTATGCCCTCACGGGGAACTGCGTCTTGGATTTTGGATGCGGAACCGGGGAATTGACCGTGCACATACGGTCCCTCGGCTACGAGGCCTACGGGCTGGACGTTCATGAAAAACATCTCAAACTGGCGAGAATTCTCGCTGAGGAGAACGGGTTCAGCCCGGAAATGTTCATCTTGAGCGCTTCGGAGAGGCTGCCCTTTCCGGATAAGAGCGTAGACGTCGTCACGATGTTCTCCGTCCTCGAACATCTGGACGATTCCACGCTGAAGAAGCTGCTGCCGGAGTTTCGCCGCATCTGCCGCGGAGTCATCTACGTTCTCGTTCCCAACCGATTGAAGTCCATAGACGACCATACGGGACTAGAAGGCGTTCCCGTGATGCCGCGATGGCTCGCTGCTGCTTACGTGAAGATGCGCGGCGAAAAGCACCGATATTTCATCTCACGGAGTCAGTCCTGGGATGTTCACTATAGGACTCTGGGGAGGATCGCTTCCATATTCCGCCGATACGGCTTCGCCCTTGCTTTCCCCCCGGATGACCTCATCTACCCGCCCCTGGAGAAATCTCCACCGGTCACGCACATCGGCTGGAGTGTGAGAATACGTTCCAAAGGCATCTTCATCGGAATGCGTCTGCCGCGGGAAACCCTCATGAGATGGGGATGGCCTCGGCAAGCTTTCTATCCTTATCTGAACCTTATTTTCATCCCGTGAGGTCGGTCATGCGCGTCACGTTCGTCCTTCCGGCCTATCCCTGGGAGCCCATAGGAGGATTCCGAGTGGTCTACGAGTATGCCAACCATCTGGTGAAGCGAGGCCACGAGGTCACGGTGATTCATCCGCGGCGCCTGCCGAATTGGACTCCTTCGCCAAGGCCGCCTCTTCGCCGCCGGCTGCTCGAGCTTCTGGTGACGCCACGGATTACCTGGCAGCCCATAGATGAAAGGGTTCGAATGCTCTATGTGTCCGAACCGCGAGCCCGCGCCATTCCCGACGGGGACGCTGTCTTTGCCACATTCTGGCCGACCGCAGAACTTGTCCTGCACTATCCGCCCCACAAGGGGGAGAAGTTCTATCTCATTCAAGATTTTGGTTCTTTCTTCGGTCCAAGAGAGAACCTGGAAGCCACCTGGCGAGCGCCGCTCAAAAAGGTGACGATCTCGCGGTGGCTTTATGACCAGGTGTCATCGGTGGCGAATGAAAAGGACGATATCGCGTATATCCCGAACGGCATCAATCACCAGCTATTTCAGCTTCTGAACGACATCCCCGGGCGCCCGCGCGTCGTGGTGATGATGTATTCGTACGCGCGCTATAAAGCGTCCGAAGATGGGGTAAAGGCGCTCGAAACCTGCAGGAAAGAGTTCGAGGATTTCCGAGCGATCGCCTTCGCTCCGTATCCTGACAGGCCTCAAGAGCTTCCCCCCTGGATAGAATATCGGGTTTGTCCTGATGCTAGGGCTCTGGTTCAAATTTACAATTCGGCGAGCATCTTCCTTTCCTCGAGTCTCGCTGAGGGGTTCTCTCTCCCTCCGGCTGAGGCTATGGCGTGCGGGTGCGTGGTCGTCGCCACCGATAGCGGAGGCATTCGCGAATACGCGGAGCACGAGAAGACGGCTCTGCTTTCCCCGCCCGGGGATCCCGAAGCGCTGGCCGAGAATCTGCTTCGCGTCCTGCGGGATGATGAGCTGCGCGTACGGCTCGCGCAGGCAGGACATGAGAGGATTCAAGAGTTCACCTGGGAGCGGAGCACGGATCTCCTTGAACAGTTCTTGCTCAGGCACGTGCGAAAGTGAAGGCTTCTGGAGGGCCGCTTGGAGGCTGCCCCTCCCATGCTGTCGCACAGTGAAACCGCGAGAGAAGCATTATCTCTCTTCCTCCGAATGGGAAGCGATCTCGAAAAACTGCTCCAGCGGACTTCGAAGGGGAGTGACGGCGATCAGGCGTCCGCCGAGCTTCCGGATCGCTTCGATCCCCTCCCACATGTCGGTTGAAGCAGGAACCTGAATGCGCACCAGGGCGCGATCGGCGTGCACCTGGAATCCCCGAACGCGCAGCGACTCGCACGCCTGAGGGTCAAGATCTCGCGCCAAGATCTCGACGATCCCGCGTTCGGGGGCGGACGTTAACGCTGCCGGTGATCCGCAGGCCAGGAGGCGTCCCCGGGAGAGCAAAGCGACGCGATCGCATAACGTCTCGGCCTCGGCCACCAGAGGCGCGCTGAAGAAGATCGTTTTCCCCTCCTCCCGCAGGCTCAACATCAGCTCGCGCAGATGGCGGCGTCCCATCGGATCCAATCCGTCCATGGGATCATCGAGGATGAGAAGCTTGGGGTCCTGGAGCAGGGCTTGTGCCAGGCCGACGCGCACACGCTCGCCGCGCGAGAGCTGCCGCAAGGGCCGATCGGCCAAGTCCTTTCGGAACCCCACCCGATCGAGCACAGCCCGCATGCGAGCAGCTCGCTCAGCGCGTGAGAGGCCGAAAAGCCGACCGAAATAATCCAGAAGCTCGCGGGCCGTCAGGACGTCGGGGAGATAGGGGTGCTCAGGCAGAAATCCCACCTGCGCGCGCACCGTCAGATCCTCGGGCGAGCGCCCGAAGATTCGCACGCTTCCTGAGGTCGGACGCAGAAGGTGCAGGAGCAGCTTGATCGTCGTCGTCTTTCCCGCTCCATTTGGCCCCAGCAGTCCGAAGATCTCCCCTTCCTGCACCTCCAGCGAGAGGCGCTCCACAGCCCGATAGCGTCGGCGGCGGATCCACCCGCTCACATAATCTTTGGTCAGATTCTCGGTGACGAGAATCGGAGGCATGCTTCCTCTCACAACCGGGGGAGGACGAGCGAAGACTCGGGGGAGAGACCGACCTCTCCTGTCTCCGGATCGAGCCTGTAGGGGTATCCCAAGGGATCGCGCGGTATGCGCTTCAGTTTCCTGTCTTCAATCAGCTCCTGCCAGGAAGAGGGCCATCGTCCGCGCTCTTTTCGAAAAGCCGAGACGATCTCCCGCAAGAACTCCAGCTCCTCCTCGGCGCGCAAGCAGAGCAACTGATAGCGAGCGTTCTCGCGCACATGTTCCGTCTCGCCGTGCTCCAGACGATCGCGCCAGATGCGCCGGGCGATCTCGCGGCGCCCGGCTCGCGCTGAGACGGCGGCGGCCAGCGCCCGCGTCCACGCGGGCGCATGCCGATGCTGACTCACCTGCAGAAAAACGTCAGCCGCGCGCGCATACTCGCGCATATCCCAGAGCAAGACGAATCCCTTATCGAGCAATAACCGCCACTCGTCAGGATTGGCTGCCAGCCCGCGATCCAGAAGCGCCAGGGCGCGCTCCGGTTGTCCCGCTCCGCGGGGAGGGGGGAGGGCCAGAAAGATCGCTCCAAACCGATAGGCGGCCAGAAAATGCGGATCGAGCGTCGTCACCAGAGTGAGCAACTCGTCCAGATGCTCGAAGCGCGCCCCGGGACGAAAGAGGCGCCGTCCGTAATATTGCACCGTGCGCACCCAGTAGAGATCGGCCCAGAGCCCCTCAAAACCAAAGCTCCAGCGCTTGAGTGTCTCCGCCGAAGGGAGCCACAGCGTCTCCTCGGCGGGTGAGAATGCCTCCCTGTGCGCCTCCAGATGCCGTTGCAGGACGACGATCCCTGAAACTCCGAGCGCGAGAACGAATCCGGCGATGACGGCCCGCCCTCTCATCGAATCTCCCGCCGGTGGAAGATCCACGCGGCCAGAACTAACAAGACGATCACGTAGAGGAGAGCATAAGCCGAGGCGATCCCCACTATCCCGAGCGCGATCTTCCGCTCATGCACGACGGCTGCGGTGACATTCAAACTCTGCATATTCGGGAGCACATAATACAGGGCCCGCAGCCCGAACGCCAGAAGCGGCGAACGCACAGCCTCAGCCCACAGGAGGAATTCCCGACTCGCATGGCCGATGAGAACGACGCCCAGCGTGAGGATCGCCGAGAGCGCCGACGTCGAGAACGCAGAGAAGAGGAAGGCAATGGCCGCCGTCATCAGAAACTGCAACCACAGAAGAAAGAGCGCGGGAAGCAGCCGCGGCAACTCGGCAGCCCATGTCGGCGTCACCCGCATGAGGACAAGCAGAAGCCCTCCGGCCATCAGAATTACGCCGCTCAACAGGAGGAGCGCGCCGCCGAGGAACTTCCCGAGGACCACTTCCTCGCGTCGAATGGGTTTGGCCAGAAGAAGAGAGATCGTCCGACGCTCGACTTCCCGTTCCAGAAGGCGCACTCCGAGGACGACCGCCATGAGGGTCCCCATGAGGCGAATCGCTCCCAATCCCACATCGAGGGCGATCCGACGCTCCTGGCCCACGGAGATCTCTCCGAGCAGAAGAGCGGTCCCGATCAGAAGCATCGCGAAGGCCACAAGCGCGTAGAGGACCTTCTCTCGAATGGCTTCACGGAAGGAGACGAGAGCGACGGCGAGAACTCTCCTGTGGAAAGACGAGACAAAGCGAGGCGACGTCACGGCAAGGCTTCCGACCGCTGACGTTGCGCGCGCAGACGCCCTCATCCTGTGGTGTTGCCCGCCTGATTCATCCCGGCGCGTTCGTCTCACTGAACAGGGCGCGCATCTCCGGGTTTGGAGAGCACGCCGTTGCTGGCCGAGAAAGCCGCCGTCGAGGATTCATAGATCGTGCCGCTTTGATCGGTGCCGAAGTAGCGCGTCCCTGTTGAGCCCGGAGCCGTCGGGTGCAGCTCGGCCGCATAACCGGTCCCCAGACCATTGGGCGCATCGCCCGTATCGGCGGCGCTCCCCTCATAGCCGGACCGCGCGACGGGCGCCCCCTTGGCTCCGAACAACTCGGCCAGACTCTCGGAGATGTCCCCGCTGGCCAGCAGATCGGCAGGATCGCCATAGAGGTTATTGTGCGAGATCGAGAACGAGAGTTGCGCCTGATTGTATGCGCGGAGATTGGCAATGGCTGCCGTTTCATTGGCCGGGATGCGAACGCGCGTGAAGCGCGGGATCGCAATAGCCAGAATGATGCCGATGATCGCAATGACGATCAGCAGCTCGATGAGCGAAAATCCCCGTTCGCGAGCCATGTCTCGATCCCCCTTTCTGAAAAGCGCCGAGATCTCTCGCCCCGAAGCTCTCAGGGGCGCTTGCGCGTCCCCTTCTTCTGCTCCTCGAGGAATTGCGAGAAGGCGGCGATCATCTCATTAGCTTGCTGCACCTGATTGGCGCGCTGAGGATCTCTTTTCGCTTTCTCGACGAACTCCTTCAAGATCGCCAGAGCCTCGGGATACTTCGAGGGATCGGGCGACTGAGCGAGCGCATTCCCCAGCCCGAAGAGGGCATCCAGGTTCTGAGGGTCAATCTCCAGGGCCTTGCGATAGGCTGCCGCCGCTTCCTCCGACCTCCCGGTGTCGAGATAGATCTTGGCGATCTGGGCCTGCGTGCGCGCCCGGTCGGCGGGTGCCGTTTGCATGGCCATGAGCGCTTCGTGCTCGGCGATCGCCTCGGGCAAGCGCGAGGAGTCCAGGTACGTCGCCATAACGGCAAGCGAGCGGCAGAGCATCCCCTGGTAGTCCGGCTTCTGCTCGGGCTTATCGGCCGGCATCATCGAGATCGCTTTGCGGGCTGTCTCAATTGCCAGAGCAAACGCCTCCTTGGCCGCGTCGCGCTCTTTGTTATTGAAGCGCTCCACGCCCAGATTGTGATAGGCTTCGGCCATGCGAATCAGCACGACATACAGTTGCGGATGATCGGGACTGGTCTCCAGAGCCGACTTGTAGAGGGGGATCGCTTCGGCGTACTTCCCGGCTCGGGCCAACTCATTGGCCGCGTTGAACTGCTTGATCATCTCCTCATCGCGCGCAGCTCGCTTTCGCTGCTCCTCGACCTGTCGCGCCTGCTCCTCCAACCGCTTCCGCTCTTCCTCGGTCATGCGCGGAGCGGCCTCGCCCGCTTGTCCCGAACGGGCAACCGCTTGCTGAATCTCCTCAAGCGTGGGGCGTCGCCCATCTCCAGGAACCATCTCGATCGTGCGGCGCAGCATCGCCTCTCCAGGAGGGGGGATGCGCACATTGTACTCGTAATAGGGCGTCAGCCCCTCGCCCGACACGATAATGGCATATCGCCCATAGGGGAGACCAATGTGCGCGAAATGTCCCTTCTTGTCCGTCTTCGTTTGATACTTCCCCCGAACATCCAGACGATACAATTCGACCAGGGCATTGGCAGCGGGAACCCGCGATCCGTCCGGTTGGACGACGATCACTTCCCCCTCAATCCCTGCGGTTTGAGCCAAGGCCCGGGAAGACCACCCCAGAAGACCACTGACGATCAACGCTCCCACGAGGATATGGATTCGATTCATAATCGCGCTCCTTTTTCGGCATACAGCACCCGATGGATCACCACCGGGCCTATTAAGTGTACCACTCCCTGATGTGGAGAGGCTAGCCGCAGCTCCTGCTGATGTTTCCTAAACCCCGCGCGCCTCCGGTCCCCAAATGTATTTGTGGAGCTGAATCTGAAGGCGGACCGGGAGGCGATGCTCCAGGATCCACTGGGCAAGGGTCTTGGGATCGAGCACGCCGTGGACAGGCGACATGAGCACATGCGCGCGGCGCGGGAGATCGTATCGGCGGATGATCTCGCAGGCCCATTCGAAATCGCGCCGATCCAGCAGAACGAACTTCACCTCATCCGGAGGGCGCAAGTGTTCGATATTCTCCCAGAGGTTCGCGTGTTCATGTCCGCTTCCCGGCGTTTTGATGTCCATGATCCGGATGACGCGCGGATCGAGATGCCGGATGGGAAGGCTGCCGCCTGTCTCAATCAAGACCGTGTAGCCCAGATCGCACAGCCGCTCCGTAAGCGGATAGACGTCTTTCTGCAAGAGCGGTTCTCCTCCTGTGATCTCGACCAGGCGATGACCCCCCACTCCCTCCCAAAAGGAGGCCACGCGCGCCAGGACCTGCTCCACGCTCATGCGCTCGCCTCCGAAAAAGGCATAGGTCGTATCGCAATAAACACAGCGGAGGTTACATCCGGTCAGGCGCACGAACGTACAGGGCAGTCCCGCGTACGAGGATTCCCCCTGAATGGAGTGGAAGATCTCGGTCACCCACATGGCTCCTCTCCCCGCGAGCCTGCCGTTGCCCTCTCTTGCCGCACGGGGTATTTTAATTCCCGTGAAAATGGAGAGGCAAGCAGGAAATTCCAGCGAGAGGCTCTCGAAACATCCTGAGAGCGTCCGGCGCATGTTCGCCGCGATCGCCTCGCGATACGATCTGTTAAACCATCTGCTCTCGCTCAATGTGGACCGATGGTGGCGCCGTTTCACGGTCGGTCGGCTGCGCCCCTATTTGGACTCTTCCCCCCTTCTGGCCCTGGATCTCTGCTGCGGCACGGGCGATCTCGCCCTGGAGCTGGCCCGATTCGTCGAGAGGACCCGCAAGGTCTCCGTATCGGTCATCGGCGTGGACTTCTGCCGTCCCATGCTCCGCATCGGGCAGGAGAAGATCGCGCGGCGTCGCGCGTCTGTGTCTCTGGTGGAAGGTGATGCCCTGCGGCTTCCTTTCCCCAACGATCTCTTCTCGGTCGTGACCATCGCGTTTGGCCTGCGCAATCTGGAATCGCCCGCTCGCGGCCTGAGGGAGATCTATCGCGTTCTCCGTCCGGGAGGAGCAGCAGCAATTCTCGAATTCTCTCGCCCCTCGGTCCCCCTGTTCCGCCAGCTCTTCGAATTCTATTTCCAAAAGCTCCTGCCGCGCCTGGGAGCGTGGATCTCCGGCGTGCCCGGCCCCTATGAGTACCTGCGCGATTCCGTGCATGCGTTTTTGAGTCCGCCGGAGGTGGCCCGGCTGATGGAAGAGACCGGCTTCTCTGCGGTTCGTTTCGTCCCTCTGACGGGAGGGATCGCAACTCTTCATGTGGGGGAGAAGAAGCGATGAATTATCTGGCCGATCTGGATCCCGCCCAGCGGGAGGCCGTCTTTCACACGGAAGGGCCTCTGCTTGTTCTGGCGGGGGCCGGATCGGGAAAGACGCGCGTCATCACCTATAAGATCGCCTATCTGCTGGAGCAGCTCGGGGCGGACGCCTCGCGCATTCTCGCCATCACGTTCACGAACAAAGCGGCTGAGGAGATGAAGCATCGCGTCGCGCGCCTGCTTCCCTCCCGCCTGTCGCTCCCCTGGATCGGGACCTTCCACGGATTTTGCGCGCGCCTGCTCCGGCGTCATATCGAGAGCCTCGGCGAGGGATACACATCGGATTTTTCCATCTACGACGAAGAGGATCAACTCCGCCTCATCCGGCTCTGCCTGCGCGAAGGCGGATTCGATGAGCAGCGATTGGCTCCTCGCTGGCTTCTGGCTCTCATCAGTCGGGCCAAGTGTCGGGGGCTGGTCCCGGCCGATCTGCGGGATGATCCGGAGTGGACTGCGACATCCGAGCGCGCCCGCCTCCTCTCTCTTTTCGAGCGGTATCAAGAGCACCTGCGCGCCGCCAATGCTCTGGATTTCGATGACCTCCTGCTGAAGGCCACACTCCTGCTGCGTCGCGAGGCCCACATACGCCGGCGGTATCAGAAGCAGTTTCGCTTCATTCTGGTAGATGAGTACCAGGATACGAATCCCCTCCAATTCGACCTCCTGCGTTTGCTCAGTGAGAGAGTCGGCCCCGAGGTCTCCGTCCCTGAGGGGGAGGCTCCAGACTGCGCCCAACATCTGTGCGTCGTCGGCGACCCGGACCAGAGCATCTACCGGTGGCGAGGGGCAGATCTCCATAATGTCCTCGAATTCGAGCGCCACTTCCCGAACGCCCGCGTGATCACGCTCGATAAGAACTATCGCTCGACGAAGACGATCCTCTCGCTGGCCAATGCGCTGATCCGTCACAATCAGCGTCGGAAGGAGAAGACGCTCTGGACGGAGAACGGAGAGGGATCGCCGGTGGGATATTACCAGGCCGAGACCGCTGAGGACGAAGCGGAGTTCGTCCTGCAGAAAATTCGCGCTCATCTGGAGCAAGATCCCCGAACGCGCGTGGCCGTACTCTACCGCACCAACGCGCAATCGCGGCTCTTCGAGGAGGCCTGTCGCCGGGCGGGTCTCCCCTTTCAGATGGTTGGTGGGTTCTCCTTCTACAAGCGCGCGGAGATTCGCGACATCCTCGCCTATGTGCGACTCGCGCTCAATCCCTGGGATGACGAGAGTCTGCGCCGCATTGTGAACGTCCCCCCGCGAGGGATCGGGAAGAAGACGCTGGAAGCGCTCGAGCGCTTGGCGCAGGCGATGCAGATCTCCCTCTGGGAGGCTCTGCGGCTGGCGGTGATCGAGCGTCGGCTGCCCGAGCGCGTGCAGGAGAGCGCGCAGGCGTTCCTTCAGCTCATCGAACGCCTTCGCGCGCGCACTGAGACCCATGCGATCGCCGATCTCTTCCGCGCCGTCCTCCATGAGACCGGATACATCGAGGCCCTGCGCGCCCACTCCTCTCTGGCCTCGCCGGACGTGGAAAGTCGGATCCAGAATCTGGAAGAGCTTCTTAGCGCGGCCGCCGAAGCCGATGCGCGCGGCCACTCCGTGCGCGAGTTTGTGGATCAGATGGCCCTCGCCTCCGAAACCGACGAGTACAACCCCGATGCCCCCGTCACGCTGATGACCATGCACAGTGCCAAGGGGCTCGAATTTCCCGTCGTCTTCATCGTCGGCCTGGAGGAAGGGCTCTTCCCTCACGCTCGCTCACATGAAGACGCCGAAGAGTTGGAAGAAGAACGACGCCTCTTTTACGTTGCCATCACGCGCGCCCAGCAGTATCTCTATCTCACCCACGCGCGCACGCGACGCCGTCAGGGACATCCCTTCCCCACAAAACCCTCTCGCTTTCTCCAGGAGCTGCCGCGCGAGCTTCTGCACGCTCTCTCTCCGGGCGAGCGCGCGAAGCCCGCACGGAGAGAACCGCCTTCGGGAACGCCCTCGCCCTTTCGGACAGGAATGCGCGTGCGCCACCCGCTTTACGGCATCGGACAGATCATCGGCCGAGAGGACACGGGAAGCCATACCGTGCTGGTCATCGTCTTCCCCGGCCTCGGGAAGCGAAAGTTCGTCGAGGGGATCGCGCCCCTGCAAATCATCTCCTGATTGGGACCGGGAGCCCTCACGGGTTTTCCATCGGGATGTCGCGCTGAGTCCCCTCGCGATCCGAGGATTGCTCAAGAGATGCCTGTGCCTCGCGTCGAACTCTCTGCAGGTGGGCCTTGCGTTCGGCCTCAAGCCGATCCAGAAGCTCGCGCAGGGTTTCCAGGGCATATTCGAAGAATTCCGGCTCCGCACGCAGCAGCCGCAGAAGCTCGAGGATCTGAACGATCCCATCCCGTTCCACGCTCACCAGCTCGCGTTCGCTCCATCCGCACGCCGATTCGATCTGATGGATGACCAGACGAATCAACCCCCGGATCAACTCCGTTCTCTCTTCGCTCGGACGCGGCGCCTCGTTTCCCCGCGTGAGTGGCGACGCAGCAGCCCTCAATCCTCGCGACGTGGCCTCGCCTCCGGAGAGGGCGCGCGCCGCATCCCACAGAAGCGCCGGATCCGCGTGCTCGCGAAGGTCCGAATGCACCCAGAGCGTCGCCATCTCCAGACATTCCTGGAAGGAAGAGAAGAAGTTCCGATCCCGCAATGCCTCCGCCAGAAAAAGGAGTCGTTGCTCGGGGGGCAGATGCTCGGCCTCCCGATCCCACTGCTTGAGATTCCGCAAGACCACGGCCATCTCGACACGGGGGGACATGTGAGAGAGCCTTTCTCGAAGCCCTTCGCTGCTCTGAGACATGGTATGACCGTCCTTTCGTTCACCCACTCATCAAAAGCCTATGCCTTATAATACGTTCCCGCCGATGACGTCAAGAGATCCCTGGACAAAGAGGTCACTCCGGAAGAGCGCGCACCGGCGAAAATACGCCCTCCGGCGGCGCGAAAATACGGCGATCGGCGTATGGTCTTCCGCCCGGCTCTCCGTTATCTTGAAGCCCGCCACAGTTCATAGAGACCCTTTCGCTCCGTTGGAGCCGATCTTCAACGGAGCTTTTTTTTGGCTCGGACGCCGAGGCTTGCCGCGGAAGGCATCAGAGAAAGCCGGCCTCACCTTATGTCCCGAAGACCTTCAGGGCTGTCTCCCGCAGGATCTTCCGCTTCGCCTCCTCCGAGAGGGGAAGCTCACAAAACGCCTCGATGTTGGAAGCGATCCCCGGAACCCCAGGGCCCGGCCAATCCGATCCGAACATCGTTTTATCGGCCAGCCTTTCCAGCTCGGGGAAATAGTGAAGCAAGCGCTTGGGAGGAATGCTCGAGATGTCCATGTAGACGTTCTCATGCCGCCGGAGCAGAAAGACGCACGTCTCCATCCACAGGGGACGCCCTCCATGGGCCAGGATGATTGTCAGCTCCGGAAAATCAACGGCCACATCGTCTACGGGCATCGGATCGCCGAACTTATTGCGCGCGCCCGGGAAGATGGAAGTCCCCGTGTGGATCATCACCGGCATCCGATACGCGATGGCCTTCTGGTAGATGATCTCAAGCGCCTTGAGGCCATTCAGGTACTCGTTCGGATAGATCAACTGATGCGGGGGATGAATCTTGATCGCGCGAATCCCCAGATCAGCCAGCCGATCCATCTCCCCGGCCGGATCCTGGCTGAAGCGGGGATGGACCGAACCGAAGGGGATCAATCGGTCGGGATACCGGCGCGCATAGCGAGCGGAGAAATCGTTGACCTCCTCGGTGAAGCCCATAATGTCCGGACTCACGTAGTTGATGAGTCCGGCCTTCTCAACTCCGGCTTCATCCAGAAGCGCGATGAAGCGATCGGGATCTTCCATGAGGCGAACCAGAGCTTCCCACGCCTGGGGATCTCTCCGCATTCGCGTCAGGATCTCCGGTTTGATCATCCACCAGGGCATGATGTGCACATGGATGTCCACAACTGCGTAGGCACGCCTCATCAAGTCACCTCCTCAGGAGATCTCGGAATCCAACAGGCGCACGCGCTGCCCCAGCCCCTCTTCCTGTGCGCGCTCGAGGACGCGGACAGCGACGGCCACATCCTCCAAAGCGATGCCCAAAGACTTGAAGAGCGTGATGTCCACAGGATGTCTTCGCGCCAGGATGCGACCGGCGACGACATCCTTCAACTCGTGGACGACCTCCCACGTCAGGCGTCCGCGCTCCAGCGCGTGGAGGAACTCTCCGCATTCGATCCGGGCTTGATCCCTGGAGTCCACGACGATCGTGCGCGCCCGTCGGATCACCTCATCATCGAATTCGCGGCGCAGGAGCGAATTCCCCCCGATCGCGTTAATGTGAACTCCCTCGGGCAACCAGTGTCCGTCGAAGACCGGCTCGCGAGCCGTCGTCGCTGTCACAAGAACGTCCGCCTGGGTGACGACCTCTTCGGGCCGATCGGCCGCTATGACCTCCAGGCCAAGCTGCGCAGCCATTTCTCGGCAAAAAGCCTGTCTTCGCTCCGGCGTGCGGCTGTAGGCGAGGATGCGTCGGATCGGTCTCACCCGGCAGATGGCCTCTAGTTGGCTTCGCGCTTGCCAGCCCGTTCCGAAAATCCCGAGTGTCTGCGCATCGGGCCGCGCCATGTACTTGGTCGCGACGCCGCTGGCCGCTCCGGTGCGCATCTGCCCGAGTCGGTTCGCCTCGATCAGGGCCAGAAGCGCTCCTGTCTCCGCCTCATAGAGGCAGACGAGAAAACGCACTCCGCCGCGAAAGGATGTGTAGGCCTTAAATCCCAGGACGCCTCGCGAGAGCACGGCTGCGCTCATTATGTGCAGCATCCCCTGCGGGAGGCGAAGGCGACGACGCGGCTCATTGATCGCGCGGCCTTCCGCCTGCTCGCGAAACGCCTCCTCGACAGCTTCCAGCGCCATCTCCATCGTGAGCACGCGCTCCACATCCGCTTCGCTCAGGAGCCAGGCCATGCGCCTCCTCCTTGCTCAGCTTCGCTCCGGACGCGACGGTTCGTACGTCGCGAACGAACTCTCGGTCTCCCACACGGTCACGCGCACGACGGGAAAGCCTCGCTCGGCCGCCACATCGAAGATGAGCTTCGCCAGAGCCTCGGCCGTCGGATTCGTCTCCAGGACAAAACAGGCCACACCGTGATCTCGCAAAACGGGAAGCAGGGGATCATCTTTGCACAGGACCATCTTGTGATCAATATGCTCATCAATCCACGACTTCACGACGGCTTTGATCTCATCGAAATCTACGACCATGTGGCGTTCGTCCAACTGCTCGGCAGCCAATTCGACTTCGGCGCGGGCATTATGCCCGTGCAAATTCCGGCACTTGCCCGCATAGTTCAAGAGCCGATGGCCATAGCAGAAGAAAATCTCCTTTGTCGCCTTGAACATCTCCCCCCTCCTGGACCTTGTGTGCTCGGATCACGGGCCGATGAGCCGCCCGCCATCCACGACGAGCGTATGTCCGGTGATGAAATCGCTCCCTTCGATCAGAAAGAGCACGGCGCGCACCACGTCCTCGGGAGATCCGAGCCGCTTCAGGGGCGTGCCCGCGAGGATCGCACGGACTTCCTCCTCGCCGTACTCTTCCGGCAGCAGGACCGGACCGGGCGCGACGGCGTTGACCAGAATCGTCGGTGCCAACGTCCGGGCCAGGACCTGCGTGAGCGCGATCAATCCGGCCTTGGAGACGCAGTACGGAATATACCCCACATAGGGTCGGAACCCCGCCCAATCGGCGATGTTGATGATCTTCCCTCCGCCTCCCTCTCGCATGATGCGCGCGGCATATTGAGCGCAGAAGAACGGGGCCTTGAGATTCACATCGAGATGGAGATCCCATTGTTCTTCGGTCGTCGAACCGAAGGGCGTTCGGAAAAAGACTGACGCATTGTTCACCAGGATGTCCAGGCGGCCCAAAAAGCGCGCTGCGTTCTCGATCAGCCCTTCGATCTGCGACACATCGGACAGATCCGCTCGCAGAGCCAGCGCACGAACGCCCCGCGCTTGGATCTCGCGCACGGTCGCTTGCGCCTCTTCCTCCGAGTGATGATAGTGAACGACGACATCGGCTCCCCGTTCAGCCAAAGCGAGGGCGATCGCCCGGCCGATTCGTCGCGCGGCTCCGGTGACTAATGCGCCTCGGCCTGTGATCTCCATGCTCCGTGCTTCCGTTCGAAGAAGAGGAGATGATACGTGGCCTTCTTGCGTCCGGCAAGGGCTCAAGCGCGCGCGAAGTTGCTTGAACCCGACGCCCCCTCCTATCATACGAGCGAGAGCACGGCGAGTGAGGACAAGGCATGAGCGCTAACGCGCAGCCGGAAGAGAGATCTGCCGGGACCTTCGCTATAACGGAGCGCGCCTTCTACATCGGCTCGATCTATTGGCTGGGCGCGCAGATTCTCATCCGCGTCGTCAATTTCCTGGCCGGAATCGCTCTGGCCCGCTGGCTCGCACCTGAGGATTTCGGCCTCATGAGCCTGGGTCTCACCGTGACGACGCTCATCGCTCTTTTCGGAAACGTCGGGATCGGACACTACCTCATTTACCATCGGGAAGAGCGGCCGGATATTTTGACCTCGGGGTTCTGGCTTGGCGTCTTCATCGGGCTGGGTCTTTTCGTCCTGCAGGTCGTGGCGGCTCCAGGGGTCGCCTGGTTCTACGGGCGTCCGGATCTCGTCCCGATCCTTCTGGCCTTGAGCCTGACGTCTCTCATCACCCCGTGGGGAGCCGTGCATGCCGTTCTTCTCCGCCGCCGATTAGAGATCGGGAAGCTCGTCCTCCCGCAGGTGGTGACAACGCTGGTCGGAATCGGGATAGGTCTCACCCTGGCTCGGGCGGGGGCCGGCGTGTGGAGTCTCGTCGTCCCCTGGGTCGCCGCTGCTCCGACTACTGTGCTCTTGAATTGGAGACTCTGTCCCTGGCGTCCCGGGCCACCTCCGGGATCTCGCCGGGAATGGAGGGCGATCTTCGGCTACGGGCGGCATGTCCTGGGCAACGACCTGACGGCTTACACCCTGCAGAATGCCGATTACATCCTCATCGGAAAATGGCTGGGCGCTTCGGCACTGGGCTTCTACACGTTCGCCTATAATCAAAGCTTGATTCTCCCCACGCTGCTTATGGGCATCTTCTCGCAGGTCGCTTTTCCGATTTTCGCGCGGCTGCGCGAAGACTCCGATGGGCTGCGCGCCGCCTATGTGAAATTCGTCCGGGCGAGCGCTGGGTTCGCCATCCCGCCTCTAGTGCTTCTCATCATCGCGGCCGAAGACTATGTGCGCGTCATCTACGGCGAGAAATGGACGCCCGCCGTGCTTCCCCTTCGCCTGCTCCTCGTCCATGCTATCGGACGATGCCTGGCTCTCGGGATCGGAGAGCTTTTCAACGCGATCGGACGGCCCGATCTCAACTTCACATGCTCACTCGGTGTCGCGCCGGTTCTCATTGCCGCTCTCGCCTTCGGCCTGCGGTGGGGGATCGCAGGGGTTGCGGCCGCAACGGCGATCGTCACCGTCGCCTTTGCGGGAGCCCTGGTCCTGATCGCTTTTCGCACGCTCCGGTGGAAACTGACCGATTCCCCGAAGGCCCTCAGCCCGACGGGAGTTGTCTCGGGAATCGTTCTTCTGGCGAGTTGGCTTTTCCTGCAGGCGGCGGAGTCGTGGTCTCTTTCGGCCTGGCAAAGGCTGCTGGGGCTTCTTCTTGTTGGAGGAGCCGGCTACGTCTTCGCCCTCGCGATGCTCCTGCATGGGAGATGGCATGAGGTTCGCTCTCTGCTGCTTCCTCAACGGCAGGAATCCGCCGAGCGCGTCTCCTCCGCTGTGAAATCATGAAGGAGTGGGTCTCCATCGTCATTCCGACGCGCAACGCGGGACCGGAATTCCCGCACCTTCTGGAGCGCCTCTTCTCTCAACGCGCGTCTTTTCCCTTCGAAGTCCTCATCGTGGATTCCGGTTCGACGGATCGGACCCGGGAGCACTGCGCGCGGTTTCCGGTGAAGCTTCTGGCGATCTCTCCGGAAGACTTCAATCACGGCGAGACGCGCGACCTGGGGATCCGCCACGCGCGAGGGCAATTCACCGCCCTGCTTGTCCAGGATGCGCTCCCGGCAGACGAGCATTGGCTGGAGCATCTCATTGAACCCATGCTTCAGGATGAATCCATCGCCGGAACCTACAGCCGACAGATCTCCCGCCCGGGAAGCGATGCGTTCGTGAGGCGACACGTGAGCGATCATGTCGCCTCGCGTCTGGAACCGCGCCGGCAACAACTCCACAGCTCGACGGATCTGGCGACGATGACGCTGGAGGAGAAGATCGCCCTTTTCAGTTTCGACAATGTCTCCTCGGCCATTCGGCGCTCGGTCTGGGAACGATTCCCCTTTGGGCGCGTCGCGTTTGGAGAAGACATCCGATGGGCCAAGCGCGTCATGGAGGCCGGCTACGCCATTTATTATCAGCCCGCATCTGTCGTCCTCCACTCGCACGATCGCTCGGCCTGGTACGATTTCAAGCGCTTCGTCGCAAGCTACCGTCTCTATCACGAACTGTTTGGCGGCGATCCTCCCTCGCTCGCCTTCACGCTGTTCAACGCCATCCCCTATCACATCTACGTGAACCTCTTCCGGCTTCCGCACGAGCGCGTGACCCCCGGTGTTATCTTCAAGGCCATCGCCAAGGGGTTGGCTTTCCCTCTGGGTCGGTATCTCGGACCGCGTCTGGCCGGAGAGGTCCCCAGGTGGCGGCAGCGCCTCGGAGACAGGCTCACTCGGGGGATTTAGACGATCCCCGGCTGAAGAGGAGCAGCCAGGGTCGAACGGTGGCTTCCAGGATGATGCGCGCGTTCATTTTGGACACGCCGGCGTTTCGCTCGGTGAAGACGATGGGGACCTCAACGATCCGACATCCGCGCCGATAGGCCCGATAGAGCGTCTCGATCTGAAACGAATACCCTTCGGACCGAACGGAGGGCAGATCAATCGCCCGAAGCGCTTCGGCTCGCCAGCAGCGGAAGCCTCCTGTGGCATCCAGGACCGGAAGGCGCGTGATCATGCGAACGTAGGCGTTGGCGGAGACGCTCAGGATCAGGCGATGGAGCGGCCAGTTGACGACGCTCACCCGACGCCCGACATAGCGGGACCCGATGACCACATCGGCCTCCTGAGCCGCGCGCAAGAGATCCGCGATGTACTGGGGATGATGCGAGAGATCGGCATCCATCTGGATGATGAACTGCGGCGCGCGCGAGAGAGCCCAGAGCATCCCCTCCACGACCGAGCGCGCGAAGCTCCGACGTCCTTGCCGACGCAGCAGGTGCAGTCGAGGATCGCGCGCTCTCAACTCCTCGACAACCTCGGCCGTCCCATCGGGCGAATCATCGTCTACGACGACAAGGTTGATGTCCGGATAACGCGCGCGAATCTCCGCGATAAGACGCGCGATGTTCTCCCGCTCGTTGTAGGTCGGGATCACGACCTGGACGTTTGGCTTCTCCATGCCTTCGGAGAAGGTAGTCCAAGGACTCGCCCACGTCAATTGTTCAGCCTTCCCGTCGCGGATAAGCGCGGATGCCTCGGCGCCCGAGAGAGGCATCGCGTATAATTCGTCCTTGTGGCGAGGTGATTCATGCGTATCCTCTGGCCGACAGTGAACGCGCTGTTGAACCTGACGAGCGCTTTACTGGCCCTCTGCGGATACCGCTTCATTCGGAAGCGGGATGTCACGGCCCACCGCGCGTGTATGCTCGGAGCCGTCGCCTGCTCGGCTCTCTTTCTTCTCTCCTACGTCGCCTATCACACCGTTCATGGGGCCACTCCGTTCCCGAAAGGGGGCTTCCTTCGAATCCTCTACTTCGCCGTCCTCATCTCGCACACGATCCTGGCTCTTGTCATCCTCCCGATGGTGCTTGTGACCCTGGCCCGTGCCTGGCGCGGGGAGTACGCCCGGCATAAGCGGATCGCTCGGCGGACACTTCCGATCTGGCTTTACGTCTCGATCACGGGCGTGGTGATCTACGTGATGCTCTATCACCTCTGACGCCGACCGCAAGGGATCCTCCGGTCGTTCTAGTGAGATCGCACCTTCTCTGAGCTTCTATCCGACGACCCGGTCCGGATGCCGGCTGACGCTCACAAAAGCCCCGAGGAATCCCAAAAGGCCGAAAAGAAGCGTCACGCCGAGCGACAGGGAGAGGCTCGGCGTCTGGGCGTCCGCAGGATGCTGGAAAAGGAGGCGTTGTAATCCCGCCGTGCTATAGGTCAGCGGATTCACTCGCATGAGCCAAGCGACCCAGGCGGA
Source organism: uncultured Clostridia bacterium (assembly GCA_964615335.1). GTDB lineage: Bacteria > Acidobacteriota > Blastocatellia > HR10 > HR10 > HR10. The sequence continues at coordinate 249,388 of CAZTMT010000001.1, read as the reverse complement.
CGCCCCGCTCATTGGGAAGAGCGCTCCGGAGACAAGCCACATGGGGATGAAGATCAGGTTGACCACGGCATGAAACCCATGCGTCGAATCGAGCTGCCAGGCCAGCACGAAGCCAAACGCCGTGAGTCCGAAGGCCAGCAAGAAGAGAAAGGCCATCAGACCCACGACCTGTCCGAGCGTCAGCGGAATGCCGACCAAAGGCGCCAGAGGCAAGAGGATGATCCCCTGCAGAGCGGCGAGCGTTGTCCCCCCCAGGACTTTCCCCAGAACGAGCGCCGCGCGCGGAATGGGCGAGACGAGAACCGACTGCAAAAAGCCCGCGTGCCGATCCTCAATGACCGACATCATGCAGAAGACCGAGGTGAAGAGGACGATCAGCAGCATCGTTCCGGGGAAGAAGTACTGCAGATATCCCGTCCCATGCCCTTCGGCTCGAAAGGAATCGCCCAATCCCGATCCGACGAGCCACCAGAAGACCAGAGGGGATCCGATGACGCCCACCACGCGGCTGCGCTGGCGATAAAAGCGAATCACTTCGCGATGCCATAAGGAGAAGGTCGCCCATATCCCTACGGTGAAGCGTGTCGCCGAGGGAGCGGTCTCTTGCGCGACCGCGGTTTCAAGTCCCTGGGATTGAGACATCTCCGGACGATTCACTTGACCGTGGCCTTCTCCTCTTCGGCCACCGAAGAAGCGGGCTCAGGGGCCGGGCGCTTCGCACGAGCGCGGAGACGTTCGAACATCCCACTCCGCTTGAGCATCAGGATCGGTTGGATCGAAAAGAGCAGGGCCAAGAGCACACCCGCCAGCACAAGGAAAAGGTCATCAATGCCTCCCCGGAACCGACTGCTCACCGCCGTCCAGAGCGCCAGCCCCAGGGAGATGAGAGCGATCGCCAGGGAGATGGCATTCATGATCACTGTCTCCTTGATCGTATCTCCCATCGAACGTTCCTCCTTACGGTCTGCGCGAATCCCGACCACCTCGGTGAAGGATCTTGTCCCTCGCCTGCGCTCGTTCAGGGCGCGGACAAGGGGATTATGATAAGAAGCCTCCGGAGACATTTCAAGGCCTGACCCTTTTGGAAGAGGGGTCTGCATCAGCCCAGAACCCCGGCGAAATCCTCCAGATGCGCGCGCAGGCGTTCGATGTCGGGAGCCAGGACGCGATCCTCGGCGAGCGCAGGGACAAGAGCGCGGACTTTTTCCTGCGCCCGGCGCACGCCGCGACCCGGTCGCAGGGGCGCCAGGTACTCAAGCCCCTGGGCCGCGCAGAGCAGCTCGATGGCCAGAATGTATTCGACGTTCTGCAGCACCTGTCGAAGCTTTAACGCCGACGTCATCCCCATACTCACATGGTCTTCCTTGTTCCCCGAGGTCGGCAGCGAATCCACCGAGGCCGGATGCGCGAGGACCTTGTTCTCGCCGACCAGCGAGACAGCGACGATCTGCAAGAGCATCATTCCAGAACACATCCCCGGGTTGGTTGTCAAAAACGGGGGCAGCTCGCTCAGATCCGGGTTCACCAGCCGTTCGATCCGCCGTTCGGAGATCGCGCCCAGCTCGGCCAGCGCCATCGTCAGGTAATCGAAAGCGAGCGCGAGAGCCTCGCCATGAAAGTTCCCCCCGGAGAGGACGTCGCCTGTCTCGGCGAAGACCAGCGGATTATCCGTCGCGCTGTTGAGTTCGATGCTCACCAGATCCGCCACGTGACGGATGACGTCTCGGACGGCGCCATGCACCTGCGGCATGCAGCGCAGGCTGTAGGCGTCCTGCACGCGAGGGCAGTCCTTGTGCGAGAGCATAATCTCGCTCCCTTCGGTGAGACGAAGGATCCGCTCGGCCACCTCGCGCTGTCCCGGATACGGGCGCACGGCCTGAAGCCGCAGATCGCAGGCCGCGTTCGTCCCGTGAAGGGCTTCGAGCGACATCGCGCCGGCCACATCGGCGACGTCCGCCAGACGCCGGGCCCGTTGCACGCAGAGACCTCCGACAGCGACCATCGCTTGCGTGCCGTTCAACAGAGCAAGGCCTTCTTTGGCCTCCAGCTCAAGGGGAGCAATCCCCGCTTCCGCGAGCGCCTCCCGAGCCGGCCGACGCGCCCCACGATACACGACCTCTCCTTCTCCGATCATCGCCAGGGCCAGATGCGCCAGCGGAGCGAGATCGCCGCTGGCTCCGACCGACCCGCGCGAAGGGATCACCGGATGAATCTTCGCGTTCAACATCCGCACCAGTGTCTCAACCAGGATCGGGCGCACTCCCGAATATCCCTTGGCCAGGACATTGGCGCGCGCCAGCATCATCGCTCGCGTCTCGGCCGGGCTGAGCGGCTCTCCTACGCCCGCGGCATGACTGCGCACAAGGTTCACCTGTAGCGCGCGCGTCGCCTCGCGCGGGATGGTCACCGTGCTCAACTTCCCGAATCCGGTATTCACTCCGTAAACGACGCGCCCGCTCCGGAGGATCTCCTCCACGACCCGACGCGACGCCTCCATGCGCGCGATGGCCTCGGGCGCGATCTCTACCGTCTCCTCGCCCACGGCGACGGCTTCCATCTGTTCGAGCGTCAAAGAATTTCCATCCAGGAGGATCACAGCTTCCTCCTCTCCCCTAGGGGGGCTTCACCCCTCGTGCTCCATGCCTTGGCCGCTTGACGTCAGAGAGCGATTCTGACGCTGCCGCGCCCGAATCTCCAGCGTGCGGAGCCAATCCTTGTAGGCTTCGTGCCGCAGTCGAACATCCCACGGCACGGCGCGATCCGTATTGTCTTCCCACCGACGGGCCAGATAGATCGGTTCGAAGATCCGACCGATCTCATACTGGCGGCTCAGGCGCAAGCAGACAGCGTAATCCTCCCCATAGCTCACATTCGGAAACCCGATGCGACGCAGAAGCGGAACGTAATAGGCGCGCGGCGCGCCCAATCCCCTCACGCGCAAGGCATTGTTGCGCCCATCCTCGCGCGTCCATTCCCGATGATCCACAACGCCGGGCGGGATCTCCTGGAGTTGAAAATTCACCGTGCGATAGGCTCCAATGACTGCTGCATATCGCGGCGTCGGCCACTCCTGAGAAGGCCGATCCCAGGCCGCTCGGGCGAACACGTCGGGATCGAAAAAGGCGCGCACGATCTCCTCTAATGCCCGGTCGTCGGCATAGAGGTCATCCGAATCCAGTTGCACGGCGAGCATCCCGCATTCTCGGGCGAAGATTGCCTCGTTCCAGCATCCCCCGATTCCCAGATCGCGACGTTCGGGGATCTTGTGAACGAGCCGCGGAGAAGAGGCCGCCCACCGCCGCAGGATTTCCGTCGTGCCATCGGTTGAGTGGTTGTCCACGACGATCACGTTATAGGGAAAGGACGTGCGCTGCGAAAGCGCGCTGCGGAGGGCCTCGGCAATCGTCCGCTCCCGATTCCGCACCGGGATGATCACGCTCGCGAGCACAGGGTAGTCGCCTTCGGGGGGAGAGATGGAAGCGAACGTCGGCTCCAGATAAGCTCCCAGGCGCTTGAGATGCTCCCGGAAGACGCGCTCCATCTCCTGCTGCGCGGGGCGATTCCGCGGGTCCACGTAGCGAAAGATCTCCTCGATCTCTTCGGCCGACGCCCCTGTGCTCGCGCTCCGGCGCGCGTAGAGGTACTCGGGCACGCGCACGATCTCTCCGACCGTCGAGACCTTCAGCCGCAGATCGTACAATCCCCCCCATCGAAGATCGGCCGGGATCGGACCGCACTCCCGCCACGCGCGCTGCAGGACCTTCTGCGAGAACACCAGGACCGATCCGAAATCGAAATCCTCGCAGACGCTCCCCAACTGGTACTCGTTCGTCGAACGCGCGAGCCACTCCCCCCCTCTCACTTCGAAATAATCGGAATACACGAGGCCCGCTCCGCTCTCCTCGGCGACCTGAAGGAATCGCTCCAGGGCCCGTTGGTCCAGGTCCACCCAGGCCCCCGGCTGAAGGAGCACCAGATAGTCGGTCCGCACCGAGGTGAGAAGCGCGCCGAGCGCCTCTCCGGAGAATCCGGGACTGAGCCGCACTCCGCGAATTGGCAGCAGCCCCACCCGCTCCTGAAGAGACCTTCGCTGCTGCTCGAAGGCCGATTCGTCCTCGTAGCCGATCCCCACAGTGATTCGTTCTCTCATGGCGAGAGGCGTGCGATCTCTTGCAGACGCGGATAATGCTGCAGAAGCGGCGCCGGGACGGCGACCTTCTCCCCTTGGAGCGCCGCCTTCAGCTCCAGCGCATTGACGGCCCCTTTCCCCCGCACGTGATTGTTCGTGATGACATAGACGTCCTCGGCCAGTTCGTGAATATCCCGAATCTTGGCGATCCAGGGCTCCAGCTCTTCGGGCGAATAGAGGTAGTCGTAGCGGGCTCCCGGATCGGCGTTCTCGGCGAACCAGTTCTCGTAGTTCCGACCATGGAGTCGCACGTACCCGACAGCCGCCGTCACGCGCGAGGTCGGCGGGAGGGAACGGTGAAAGAGTGGCTGGTCAATATTGCAAAAGCCCACGCCGCGCTCGGCCAGGAACCGATAGACCGGCTCGACGTTCCACGAACTATGACGCACCTCGACCACCAGCGGATATTCGCGGAATCGGTCGAGCAACTCCTCCAGGTACGCCCGAGCCTCGGGCGTGTTCTTGAACGACCAGGGGAATTGCACCAGGAGAGCGCCCAGCCGATCCGCCTCTCGAAGGGGCTCCAGGCCGCGCTTGAAGAGGCGCTCGTCCTCAGCCCCGGCTGTCCCGCGCTCGTGCGTGAAGCTCCGATGGAGTTTGGCCGTGAATTTGAACTTCGGATTATGCCGAACGCGCTCGACCCAACTGCGCGCCATTTTCTCGGTGGGAGGGCGATAGAAGCTGCTGTTGATTTCGAGCGCGTCGAAATAGGTGGCCACATACGAGAGCGGATCGAACCCGCGCGGGGGAGGATCCGGATACACCGTTCCCTTCCAATCCTCGTACGACCATCCGGCCGGCCCGACGCGAATCATCGCCACACTCCCTTCAGGAGAATACCACGAAGCCGGAGCCTCTCTCAACGAATCCCTTTCGGGGAGAAAAGCACGCCACCGGGCACCGGGATGAAAACAAGCAGGAGCCAGGACATCCCGCGTCGTCCTGGCCCCTGCTGAGAGCCTCACCGCGTGGACCGATCTCGCTTCAGAAGCTGAGCTTCAGAGCGAATTGGATCACGCGATTGGGTTCGCCGGTGGCGATGATCGTCGCGGAGCTGGGCACAGCCGCTGTCACGCAGCAGGTCTGCCCGAAGAGCGAGCTGGTGATCGTCGGCGACCCGACGCTCGCATTGCGCGGATTCTCGAAGTTCGGATGGTTGAAGACGTTGAAGATCTCGGTGCGGAAGTCGAGCTTCACGCGCTCAGTGAGCTGGAACTTCTTGATGATCCCCATGTCCATGTTCCAGAACCCAGGCCCCTGCACTGTGTTCCGCCCCATGCCATGCTGCCCCGGAGCCGGGATGCAGAAGTAGCTCTCGGTCCCGATCACCTGACGGCAGTTGAAGAAGGGGCTGGCCGGATCCACAATGCGATCCCCGACGTGGAAGACCACGGGTCCCGGAATTCCCGGGACGAACTGCAGTTTGGACTTGGGCATCGGTCCGCGCAGCTCAGCCCGCGACTGCTTGGTCTGATGCACCGTGCGGACGCCGGAATTGAGCGTGTAGGGCTCACCGCTCTGGTAGATGTAAATGCCCGTGACCGTCCATCCGCCCAGAAGGTGCTGCAGCAGACCAGGCCAGTTGCCTCCCCATTTCTGTCCACGTCCGAAGGGCATATCGTAGAGCCAGTTGACGACGAGCACGTGCCGGTTGTCGAAGTCCGAACGCGCGCGATCCAGCTTGAAGTTTCGCACGTCGGTCGGCGTGCGCGAATTGGTCGTGCTCAAGCCCCCGCCCGAGGTCGCGGCCACCGGATCTACGGACATATCGTCAATGGACTTGGAGAGTGTGTAGGACAGTCCGAAGGTCAAGCCCTTCTCATATCGGCGCTGCAACTGCACGATCATCCCGTGGTAGCTGGAGCTGCCTCCCGAATCGAAGTAGAAGATCTGCCCGAACTGTGCGTTGGGCCGGAAGTAGTTGGCCGGGAAGCCACGATTGACGATCCAGTCCGAGCCCGAGAGCTGATCGATCCGAACGGCCAGATCGCCTACTCCTCCATTGAGCACGTCGGTCGCAAATGCTCCCCGATAGCGAGAGGAGGTCACCGATGTCGCATTGAGCAAGCGGCTGAGCAGCGGCAAGGGCACTTGCCCCGGCAAGCCGAAGTAGGCGAAATTGTCCACCGTCCGACTGGAAGCCGGAATACCGGCCGCCGCTTGCGCCGCCAGGCAGGCATCTGGATTGAGCTTGCAGATCATGATGTTCTTCTGGGCGTTGAGGAATTCCTGCAAGAACTCCGGCGGATACCGGAACTGGTTCAGGTCATAGGCGCGGTACAGGCGCATCCCTCGCTTGCCGATGTATCCGACCTGCCCGACAAACGCATGCGGCAATTCCCGCTGAATGGTCAGGCTCCACTCATGGACTGTCGGGACCTTGAGGTTGGGATCGAAGGCTCCGACCTGCGGGGCCAGGCCGAGCGGTCTTTCGGGCAAGCGCAACAGCTCCGAAGGCTTCTGCGTCGGCGGACCCAGATCGAGCGGCTTCACCTGAGCCATGAGCTGGCTCAGACGCACATCATTGGGGATGTCCCGACACGGTCCGGTCGGCGGATCCTGCACGTTCACAATGCAGCGCAAGACGCTGCCCGGAATCATCCCCGAGATGGCCGTCACCTGGAACGTCGAGAGCGTATCGAAGGCGATCCCCCACCCCATGCGAATGGCCATTTTCCCCGAGGACTTCGGATCCCAGGCGAAGCTCACGCGCGGCGCGATCGTCGTCCAGTTCGTCCTCCGGAACCACTTGTCCGACGGAACATACGTCACCGGCCCCTGGCTCCCATCCACGGGCCGATCCGGGACGAACACGCGATCGCAGCAGTCCTTCGGCGGCAGATTGATCTCCCACCGGAATCCGTAGGTCAGCGTGAAGTTCCGCCGCAGGCGCCATTCGTCCTGCGCGTAGAAGTTGTACTGCTTAACGCGCGTGCCCATCACAAAGGGCGCGAAGATATATTGATCGCGCCGGAAATCGGCGACAAACCCCTGCTGGACGCGCGCCGGAATCCCCATCAGCTCCACAATGGCCTGCTGCAAATTGACGTTATCGCTCGAATTGATCCCCGGAGCGCCCGGGAATCCGGCGGTCACGCCCGGCGCCGTATTGGATGTCGGCGGCCGCACGCTCTGGCTGAAGATGATCGTCGGCCACATGTTGAATCCGCCCGGCACACCGCGATTGTCATTGTGCCGATAGAGCCGGAAGTTGATCCCCGTGCGCACCGTATGCGCTCCGCGCACATAGCTCAGATTGTCAATGAACTGGATCGTGCTCACCGCGCGACGCGTGAACGGGGTGTTGCAAAACGGCGTGTCAACGAGCGAGAGAGAATCATTGCCAAAGCACTCCTGGCCATACGGCGGAGGCTCGACACCAAGCTTCGTGTTTGCTTCGCGCAGCAGGAAGGTGAACATGAACCGGCTGAATCCCGTCGTGAACTCGTTGACCATGCGCGAGGAGATGACCCGCCGATAGTTGAGAGCCAATCCTTGCGACTCCCGCCGCACCTCCCCCAGCGGAGCGAATCCCGGAAAGATCGAAGGACGCGCGTTCAGGAAGTCTCCCTCGGTCGTATCCCAATCCGACAGAAGCAAGCGCCCGAACATGCTGTTGTTCTCATCGAACTTGTGATCTATCCGGAAGAGATTGTGCGGACCCCGGAAACGCGAGGGCGGATTCCAGATGAATCCCGCCGTATTCAGTCCGTCCCCGACGGTGAAGGTGTTCGGCGAGGGGAACTTCGAGAGCATCTCCATCATGAGGGGATCCGGGCCGATGCCCGCCGGATCGCTCGCGAAGATATTGTAGGTGCGAATGCATCCCAACTCCGTCGGTGTCGAACACATGCGCACACCGGGTCGCAAGGCGCCTGTGATCGGGTCCACAAGTCGCGGCGAATTCCGCGTGATGATCACTCCATCCAGAATGAGCGGATTGGCCGGATCCGGAACGAAATATCGAAAGATCCCCTGCTTCTTCAGCGTGTCCGTGTACACGAGCGGGACGCCAAAGGATTGGGCGATCGGCATTGTCTGCTTGATCCGATTCCCCTGCCAGCTCACGAAGAAGAACGTCTTGTTCTTGACGATCGGCCCACCTCCGGACGCTCCGAATTGATGCAGCAGAAGCGTCGGCCGCTCCAGCCCGGATGCGTTGTTGAACCACTCGTTGGCATTGAGCACCGTATTGCGATGGAACCAGAAGAGGTCGCCATGAAACTCGTTCGTCCCCGAGCGCGTGACGATGTTGACATTGGCCCCGCTGTTGCGCCCGAACTCCGGCGTCGCATTGTGCGTGACCACGCGATATTCCTGCACGTTGTCCGGATTGAGCCGGTAGACGTTGTTCTGCGGGTTCGGCACTGAGGATTCGTTAGCGTCAATCCCATCAATGGTCACATTATGCGCGCGATCGCGCGAGCCGAAGACGTGCGTCCCCGAACCGGCCGCCCCCGTCGTGCGTTGCACAAGACCCGGCTCAAGAATGATCAGGCTCAAGGGATTCCGACCGTTGAGCGGCAGCTCGACGATAGCCCGTTGAGTCACCACACCTCCGAGCATCGCATGGCTGGTCTCAATGCGTTCGTAAGCCCCGGTCACCTCGACGACTTCCGTCGGCTGACCGACTTCGAGCGTCACGTTCACGACCAGGGGGGATCCAATGGTCAGCACGTTGCGCGTGCCAACATAGGTCCGGAATCCCGGATACTCCACCGTGATCGTGTAGCTGCCGACCGGCAATGATTCCAGCGCGAACGTCCCGGCCGTCGTCGTCGTCGTCTTATACTCGACCCCTGTGGCCTCGTTCCGAGCCGTGACGGCCGCTCCCTGGATCACGGCTCCTGTCGGATCCACGACCGTGCCCGTGATCCGGCTCGTCGCCGTCTGTGCCGAGACGGTCCTCACGGTGAGAAGAAGCCCCAGGGGAAGGAGTAGAAGGAATAAGGCGCTGACTTTGCGCATAACCACTTCCTCCTTAGCCTTAGTATTTCACTCCCCAGGCGGGGGACGATTATAGTGCAGCATCCCGTCGGCGATCAAGTGGAAAATGTTTATAGCCCGATAAGCTGGGCCTTTACGCTCCCGCTGAATCGTGCCACAATTTCTCCGCCCCGAAAACATCTAGGGAGGGAGAGCGGATGAAGCGCACGATCAAAGGCGTGATTTTAGCCGGAGGGCTGGGGACGCGACTCTATCCCCTGACGAAGGTGACCAACAAGCATCTGCTTCCTGTCTACAACAAGCCCATGATCTATTATCCGCTGGAGACGCTGGTCGAGGCCGGGATTCGCGACATCATGATCGTGACCGGAGGGAATAATGCCGGGGACTTCCTGCGCCTGCTGGGCAACGGGGCGGAGTTCGGATTGAAGCACCTGCACTACACATACCAGCAGGGCGAGGGAGGGATCGCCGCGGCGCTCAGTCTGGCCGAACACTTCGCCGACGGGCATCTGCTGTGCGTCATCTTGGGCGACAACATCGTCGAGAAATCCATCGCCCCTTATGTCGCCCGCTATCTGGAACAGGGCTCGGGCGCCAAAATCCTTCTCAAGGAAGTCCCCGATCCGACCCGCTTCGGCGTGCCGGTCATCGAGAACGGACGCATCGTCCGCATCGAAGAGAAGCCCCGAGTGCCGGGTTCCCCGTATGCCGTCACCGGGATCTACTTCTACGACGAGAAGGTCTTCGACATCATCCGGACGCTCAAGCCGAGCGCGCGGGGGGAGCTGGAGATCACCGATGTCAATAACGCCTATCTGGCGCGCGGAGAGCTGACCTACGACATCTTGGATGGCTGGTGGACCGACGCTGGGACGTTCGAGAGCTTGCTTTTGGCCAATCAACTGGTCGCTCAGCGGGAGCGGCAACGTGCGCGCACGCTCTCGGGATCCGCTTCTCCGGAGGGACGGCCATGAAACGACGGGATTTCCTCGAGCGGGCTATGGCCGCGGCTGTACTCGGACTCTCGCGCGAGCAGGTCGCTCAACTGCTTCGCGCGGAAGCGCCTCCCCTGCCCTCCGAGGACCTTTACGCGCGAGATCCCGAATGGTACTGGGCCGAGATGCGCCGCCAGTTCCTGCTGGATCCCAATCACATCAACCTCAACTGCGGCTCGCTCGGCGTCTGCCCTCTGCCCGTGATCCGCGCCGTCGTCGAGCATCTTTTCACATCGGAGGCGTTTAACGAGGCCGATTACCCCTGGTGGGGATACGGGGAGAACGAGCACATTCGCGAAGTGCGCCAGGAGCTGGCCCAATTCCTGGGTGTGTCGCGCGACGAGATCGCTCTGGTGCGGAATGCCACCGAAGCCATGAACACGGTCTGCAACGGCCTGGATCTGGATCGAGGAGCGGTCGTCGTGACGACGGATCAGGAGCATCCGGGCGGCCTCTGCTGCTGGCAGCAAAAGGAAGCGCGCTTCGGCATCCGACTGCGCTATGTGAAGATTCCGCTCCCGCCGGCATCCAAGGAGCAGATCCTTGATCTTTTCGACAAAGCCCTCACGCCCGAAGTACGCGTCGTCAGCTTCAGTCATATCACGACGACGACCGGACTCATCCTGCCCGCCCGCGAGATCTGTGCCATGGCGCGCGAGCGGGGGATTCTCTCGGTCGTGGACGGAGCGCATGCGATCGGTCAAATCCCGCTCAATCTCCGGGAGCTGGGTTGCGACTTCTATGGAACCAGCCCGCACAAGTGGCTCCTGGCGCCCAAAGGGACCGGCGTGCTCTATCTGCGCGAGGAGGTTCAGGATCGGCTCTGGGTCAATATCGCCAGCGGAGAATGGAACAACAAGGCGCTCAAAGCCTATCGCTTCAGCAATCTCGGGACGTGCAATCTCTCTCTGCTCAAAGGCCTTCTGGCCGCCCTGCGCTTCCACCGCCAGATCGGACCGCAGCGCATCTTCGCCCGACAACGCCAACTGGCCCGTCTCGTCTACGAGGGCTTCCGACGCACGCCACGGGCCACGCTCCTCACGCCGGACCATCCGGAGTTGTGGGGGGCGATGACGACATCTCACTTCGCCGAAGCGGATGCCGAACGCGCGCGCCGCGCGCTGGCCGAACAGCGGATTCGCATCGGAGGGGGAGGACCGCGCCTGCGCATCTCCACGCATATCTTCACGCAGCCGGAGGAAATCGCCACCTTCTTCGATGTTCTCACCCGCGCGCTGAAGGAATAAGTCGGGTCGCGTTCTGATCCCGCGAGCGCAGGAAGGGAAGGCCTCAGTCTATGTGCTCTGAGGCTTGGCTTTCGGTCCCTGTCGCTTGTCTCCGCCGCAATATTCCGAGCATGAGGAAATAGGCGGGCAGAGCCGCGGCGATGCCTACCGCTAGCCCTCCCACCCAGAGCGCCGCGCCCGCGCGCACGAGATCCATCGCTTCCAGATCTCGAAATTCCAGCCGATGATCCCGCTGACCGAGGAGCCATTTCCCCACGCGATAGGTCGCCGTGTAGACGAACGGGGCCGTCATCGGGTTGGTGATCTGAATCCCGGCGAGCGCCGCGAGCGGATTGACGCGACAGAGCGCCGAAAGCGAGAGCGCCAGGGGGATCTGAAACCCAAGCGTCGGAGTGAAGTTAATGATCAACCCGAGCGCCACTCCGCCAGCGATCTCTCGGGGAGACGCCCGACTCCGCAGCACGCGACGAACGAAACGGATCGGCTTCTTCCCCATGCTTCCGACTCGCACCTGAACATCCCTTTAGAAGCGGGAAATAGACGCGCCGTTTCCCGGCGTCTCACAACACGCGCGAGGCCGCTCGACGGAGCCGATCCATCACCGCGATTCCCAAACCCTTCTCCTCGACCCCTTCGACGATGATCACCTCCACCCCTTTTTGATCCAGCTCCCGAAAAATGGCGAACAGCCGCCGCGCGTAGACTTCGGGATCAGGGGGCAACTCGACCAGATGCACTTCGGCTCCTCCGAAGGCGAGCTTTCGATCGCACCCCACATATCCGATGCGGCGCGCGCGCGCCGCGAGCTGCTCGACCAGCCGCCGATGTTCCGGCTCCTGCCAGCTCTCAATCAAAAGGACCTCAGCTCGAGGACGATAATGCCGATAGCGCGTGCCCGGCGAACGGTGCGCTTCCGCCGCTTCAGCTCCCAGATGAACCTCGCCGAGAATCGGACGTAACTGCTCGGGCGATACTCCTCCCGGACGTAAAATCTTCGGCGGGGAGGTCGTCAGGTCCAAAACAGTGGACTCCACGCCGATGCGCGTCGGCCCTCCATCCAGGATCAGCTCGATGCGCCCCTGCAGGTCTTCGTAGACATGTTCGGCTGCGGTCGGACTCGGACGCCCGGAGAGATTGGCGCTGGGCGCCGCGATCGGACGCCCCACAGCACGAATGAGCGCCAGAGCAATTCTGCTGTCGGGCATGCGCACGGCGACCGTCTCCAGTCCTCCGGTCGTCTCCCGCGGAACCTGTTCGTGTCGAGGGAGAACGAGCGTCAAAGGGCCGGGCCAAAACGCGTCGGCCAAAACCCACGCCGATTCGGGAATCTCGCGCGCGACCTCAAGCAGGTGCTCCTCCTGCGCGATGTGCACAATGAGGGGATTATCCGGCGGACGCCCCTTGATGGCGAAGATGCGCAAAACGGCCTGAGGATTCAGAGCATCTGCCCCCAGGCCATAGACCGTCTCCGTAGGGAAGGCGACAAGCCCCCCCTGCCGGAGCACCCGTGCCGCCCGCTCGATCACATCCGGTTCGGGCGCCTCGGGCGTGACCGGCACCACTTCGGTTCGCACTTCCTGAGGCGGTGAGGACACCTCGCGCGTCACCGCTCGACCACCATGGCGACGGCCTCTCCTCCGCCGATGCAGAGCGCAACCAGGCCGCGACGCGCCCCACGTCGCTTCATCTCATAAAGGAGCGTCACGAGCAACCGCGCGCCACTGGCTCCGATAGGATGGCCGAAGGCCACAGCCCCCCCGTTGACGTTCACCTTCGCCGGATCCAGTTCCAGCAAGCGAATCGCAGCCAGCGCAACGACGGCAAAAGCCTCATTGATCTCAAACAGATCAATCTCGGACAGCGAGAGCCCTGTTCTCCGCAGGACCTTTTGAATCGCATCCACAGGAGCAATGGTGAATTCTTCCGGTCGCCGCGCAGCAGCGACCGCACCCACAATGCGCGCGAGCGGTTGTAGTCCCCGAGCCGCCGCCTGCTCGCGCGACATTAGCACGACGGCCGCCGCTCCATCGTTGATCTTCGAGGCGTTGGCGGGCGTGATCGTCCCCTCTGGCTCAAAAGCAGGCTTCAGAGTCTTCATCTTCTCGAAGTTCACGCGCCGAGGCTCTTCGTCCTCACAGACCAAGAGCGTCCCCCCTTTGGCCTGAGGCGCCTCGACAGGGACGATTTCCTCGGCCAGAAGGCCCTGCTCCTGGGCTCGAAGAGCACGCCGATAACTCTCGGCAGCGTACTCATCCTGCTCCTCGCGAGAAATCTCGAGCCGACGCGCACATAACTCTCCCGCATTCCCCATGTGAAAGTCGTTGTAGACATCCCAAAGGCCATCTTTGATCATGCTGTCCAGCAGGTCGCCATGCCCCAGCCGATATCCCACGCGCGCGCGCTCCAGCACGTACGGGGCATTGCTCATGCTCTCCATTCCTCCGGCGACGATGACTTCGGCATCTCCAAGCGCGATCGCTTGCTCGGCGAGCATGACGGCTTTCAAACCCGATCCGCAAACCTTGTTGATTGTCAAGCACTCGACCTTCGTCGGCAGTCCGGCAAAGAGCGCGGCCTGTCGCGCCGGAGCCTGTCCGACGCCCGCCTGCAGCACATTCCCCATAATGACTTCCTCTACCTCTTCGGGCGCGATTCCCGCGCGACGGATCGCTTCGCCAATGGCGGCAGCCCCCAGCCGCGGGGCCGACACCCCGCTGAGCGTTCCCAGAAAAGATCCGATCGGCGTTCGCGCCGCACCGACGATGACGACCTCGCGCCGTCCTTCTCCCATAATTCCTCCTCTCGCCTGCGCGAAGATGACACATCTCCCTCGGCGCACTGAGGCGCTCAAGGGATGCCGGATTCAATCTTAGCCCAGTCGCGCGCCCGCGTCGAGGAGCGCGATCGCGCAGATCTCACCTTCAGTTCGGGCCAAAAGGCCTCCCCCTTTCGCCCCGACAGAAATACGGCGTTTGCCGTATTGACGTGAGGCGCAAAATGGGGCCAAATAAGCAGGTGGCCGTATCCATACTTCGGGAGGGATGGGGGATGACGATCGCGATACCGGGGGAAGGATTTTCGCTTGTCGGCGCGGAGATCGGAGGGCTTGCGCTTCTGGTTCTTTTTCTTTTCGCCGGAAGGCCTCCCCTTGAGGAGAAAGCCTTTCGACATCGCCTCACTTCGGATCTTTCCACTGACGACATACGCGAGCGAGCCCGTGAACAGGCGCATTGGCATTATGAGATCAATGAATCCTTGCTGCGCGGCCTGGAGGCTGTGATGAGCCACTTCCCCCTGGCGGCGTGGCTCGCCGAATGGCCTTCGGGAAGGATTCGCGCGATGAATCGCGCTTCGGAGACGCTTCTGGGCCGAAAACTGGATCCTCGCGCGACGCTCTTCAACTGCGTCGAGGAGTACGGCTTTTATCCCGCGGATCTGGGGACGTATCCGACCGAATGGTTCCCTGCCCTGCGCGCGGTCAAAAGCGGTGCGCCCGTCCTCGTTGAGGACATGCGGGCGGTGACCCCCGCAGGAGAACGACGGCTGCTTGCCGGATGGGCCACTCCGCTTCGCGGCTACGCGGGAGAGATCATCGGCGTTCTGACGGTCTTTCTGGACATGACCGAGACGCGCCAGAAGGAAGAGGCCTACGAAGCCCGCCTCCAGGAATTGACGCGCGAGGTGGAGAAGTTGCGGAAGCAGCTCCGGACAGTGGAGCAAAAAGCGGCGCATGAGCGTCAGCTCTCGATCATCGGCCAGATGACGGCGATCCTCGCCCATGAGATCCGCAATCCCCTGGGAGCCATCGCCAATGCGGCCGAACTCCTGCAGCATCTTCTCCCTCAGGCCGATGAGAACGAACGAGAGCTGTTGCAGCTCATCTCCTCCGAGGCGCGGCGTCTGAGCGATCTCACGCGACAGGTCCTGACCTACGCGCGCATGCCGGATCCGGAGCCCGAGCTGACGCGCGTGCATGAGGTCATCGAGCAAGCGCTCGATCTGCTGCAGCGGGATCCGCAGTTTGACCCGCGCATTCGTATTCGCAAAGACTTCTCCCCTTCGGTCACGCTCTGCTCCCTGGATCCGGATCTCATCAAAGAAGTCCTTTGGAACCTTCTTCTGAACGCCGTTCAGGCGATGCCCGAGGCCGGGGAGCTGGTCGTCTCGACCGATATCGCCGAGAGCCCGAGTCGTCCCTCTGTGCGTTGCGTGCGCATCGCCATTCGCGATTCCGGGGTGGGCATCTCTCCGAGCGATATGGAGAAACTCTTCGATCCCTTCTTCACGACCAAGCCCTTCGGAACGGGGCTGGGTTTGGCCTCGGCGCGTCGCATCATCGAAGCGCACGGTGGGGAGATCACCGTTCAGAGCAGTCCCGGTCGGGGCACGACCGTGACGATCTTCCTCCCGCTATGAGCTCCTTCTTCCGAACATCGGCGACGACATCCTCCGAGCTGACCTCCGCGCGCCTTCTGAGCGAAGGTGTGGGCGTTCTCCTCACGACGCGCATGCTTCCGGCCACGTTTTTCCTCACAGTCGCTCTGGCGCGCCTCGGGAAGCTTCCCGAGCTTCTTCCTCCTTTGAGAAGTGAGGACGTCCTTGGGCGAGCGACGGCGCTCGCCCAGCTAGCGTACCACATCTCGGCGATCCTCTTTCTGCTTCTGGTCACTGTGCTTTTCGTCGTGCGCCTCCCCCCGATTCGGAAGAGCCACGGCTGGCGCCCCCGCCTCATGGCCCTGCTGGGCTCTTTCCTGCTCACCTTCATTGTGATCTCGCCACAATCCGAACCCACGTTATTCCGCGCGATTGGGGCGACGATTCTGATTGTCTCCGGAGGTGCGCTCGCCCTGGCGGCTCTTGTAGCGCTCGGGCGCTCGTTCAGCATCTTTCCCGAAGCGCGCCGACTCGTCACGCGAGGCCCATATGCCGTCGTCCGCCACCCGATGTATCTGGGCGAGATCCTGGCCGGGCTCGGCGTGACGCTCTATGCCCTCTCCGGACCGGCGCTCGTCCTTTTTTTGGCTTTCCTCGCGGCTCAGCTTCGGCGCATGGCCTATGAGGAGCAGATCCTCGAGCGCATCTTCCCCGAATACGCGGCCTATAAGCTTCGGACGGCTCGTCTGATCCCGCGCATCTACTGAGGACGTTTCCAAAGAGCGCTCGTTTCGCCGCGAGCCGTGGGGGGAGGTGCTGTCTCTCTCGGCGCGCTTTTCTTGATGTCGCGAAGCTTTCCGTCTAAGATCTATCCTCCTTTGTGACCATGACGGGAACGCAGAAGACGTGTATCCTCTGCGGTCGGCCCTTTGTGCCGGGCCAGAGCGCACAGGCTCTGTGTCCGACCTGCTGGCCGCAGGGCGAGATCTCTCCTTCGGCCGTATCCGGACGCCCGGCGTGGAGTCTGACAGGGGCGCTGGCTTTCTGGATCGCCTTCATCTTCCTGGTCTCGTTCCTTCCGGCCTTTGGCGTTTTCTTCTGGGCGATGGCGCGAGGGCATCCCCCCACGGACGCTTCGGCCTGGCATGGTCCGGAGGCGACACTGGTTCAGGTCCTGATGCTCTTTCTGGCCCACCTGTTGACGCTTCTGATCGGATGGGCGCTCGTCACCCAGGGGAGGCGCTGGCCTTTTCTGCAGACGCTCGGATGGCGCTGGCATCCTCGCTTTCGCCTGCGCCATGCTCTGCTGACCGTGGGAGGCCTCTATGGGCTCATTTTCTTGCTCTCGCTGCTTCTGCCTTCGCGAGAGACGGCCTTTGACCGATTGCTTCAAACGTCATGGGAGGTCCGCCTGGTCATCGCGCTTCTGGCCGTGGGTACAGCTCCCCTTGTGGAGGAGCTGGTCTATCGAGGCGTCCTCTATCCGGCACTGCAGATCCGCCTGGGGCGCGCGCGCGCCGTCTTCCTCGTCACCCTCCTTTTCGCTGTCGTGCACTACCCTCAGTACAGCGCGAGCGCGCTCATTCTGGTCGCCGTCACCGTGCTCAGCTTCGTCATCACGATCATTCGCGCCTATACGGGACAGCTCCTTCCGTGCGTCGTCACGCATCTGGTGTATAACGCCATTGGCGCGGCTCTCATCCTGAGCGGCTATGCCTTCGCCGAATAAGAGGGCCTCTGGATCCGCTGCGACGCGTCGCGCTCCTCCGACCAGATCCCCTCTCTGGTCAAGGCATGGCGATGCCGATACAATGTGAATCTATGGACCGATCGGCGCGAGAGCTGGCCTATCGGTACGACCTGTACATCGTCCCGATCTGGCGCGAGCCGTTCGATGAGATGGTGGAGAAGCACATTGCCCTCCCCGAGAAAGGAACGATCCTGGAGGTCAACAGCGGGACCGGCGGATTGGCTCTCGATCTGGCCGTGCGCGTGGGGATGAAGGGAGAGATCGTCGCGACTGAGCGCTCGGCGGAGATGCTGGAGATCGCGCGCTCGAAGGCGGCGATCAAGCGGCTGCAGAACATCACCTTCCTGGAGAAAAATCCGACCGATCTGGGACTGGAGGCCGACTCCTACGCCCTGGTCATCGGCGATGCGACGCTTCTGCCGCCCTCTTACATCGCTCCCATGGTGGCTGAGATGGCGCGCGTCGCTCAGTATCAGGCGACGGTCGCTTTGAAGCTCATCACGCGCGGGAGCTTTGACGAATGCTATTCGATCCTCTGGGAAGCTCTTCAGAGATGCGGGCTCGGGGAGCATGCATCTCACGTCGAGGCGCTCAGCCTGCGCTGGCCCACGGTGACCGAAGTTCAGGAGATCTTCCGACGCTCTGGCCTTCAGTACCCGCACTGCTTCGTCGAGCGCACCGAGTTTGTCTTTGAGACGGCTGCGGATTTCTTCGAGTCTCCGCTCATTGCGGATTACTTCCTCCCGCAGTGGCTCGCGTTTCTGCCCAATGCGACGCAGCGCGAGCGCGTTCAGCGCCAGATGGCTCGGATCATCGAACGGGATCGGCGCCGGCGAGAATTCGACTTCTCCGTCAAAGCGACCCTGGCCGTTGGTCGGAAAGCGTGAAGCCGCCTATGCGCGTGTCGGACTTCGACTATCATCTTCCGGAAGAACTGATCGCGCAGGAACCGCTGCCCGAGCGCGATCAGTCGCGCCTGCTGGTTCTAGACCGGAAGACGGGCGCATACTGGGACCGCTTTTTCTATCAATTCCCCGAGGAGGTCTGGCCGGGCAGCGTTCTTGTTCTGAACAACACGCGCGTCTTCCCGGCGCGCCTTTTCGGGAAGCGGAAGGGCTTCACCGGTCATGTCGAGCTGCTGCTTCTGCATCGGCGCGAAGGGACGCGCTGGGAAGCCCTCGTCAAGCCGGGGCGCGTCGCCCGACCGGGCACGGAGCTTCTCTTCGATGAAGGGAGACTGCACGCCCGCATCCTCGCGGTGGAGGATGACGGAAGACGGCTGGTCGAATTCCTCTGCCCGCAAGAGGAGCTGGATGCGTGGATTGATCGGATCGGCGTGCCCCCTCTTCCCCCGTACATCAAACGCGCAGAGACCACAGCACTGGCGCGCGATGTGCTCCGCTATCAGACCATCTACGCCAAGCATCGAGGTTCTGTGGCGGCGCCCACAGCCGGGTTCCATTTCACCGAGCGCGTCTTCGCGGCGCTTCGGGAGCGCGGCGTTCAGATCGTCGAACTGACGCTTCATGTCGGCTACGGGACGTTCAAGCCGGTCCGCGTCGAGCAGGTGGAACAGCACCGGATGGATGTGGAGCAGTTCGTCATCTCTGCCGAGACCGCTCAAACGATCAATCGGGCCCGGCAGAGCGGACGCCCCATCATCGCCGTCGGGACGACGACGGTCCGCGCCCTGGAATCGGCCGCCGATGCGGAGGGCTTCGTCAGCGCGGGATCGGGCTGGACCGACCTCTTCATCTACCCGGGCTACCGCTTCAAGGTCGTGGACGGGCTGGTGACGAACTTCCATCTGCCGCGCTCAACGCTCCTCATGCTCGTATGCGCCTTCGCCGGTCGAGAGCACGTCCTGCGGGCTTACGAACACGCCATCGCTCAGCGCTACCGCTTCTACAGCTACGGGGATGCCATGTTCATCCGTTAGGTCTTGCCTCCTCCTGATCTCCGGCGTATGATTTCTCCGCCGAAGGAGGATTCTCGATGCGCAGGAGCCGCCGAGAAGACTTCCGGGAGGGCACGGGATGGTGTGCGAAATCTCCGTCCGACCGATGACGATCCGCGACCTGGATCGGTGCTGGGAGCTGGACCAGCGGTGCTTCGCCGATGGGGAGACGTACGACCGGGATACGCTCCACTACCTTCTGACCAATCCTCTGGTCGTCGCGCGGAAGATCGAGCTGCCCGATGGCCGCATGATCGGCTTCGCCATCGGGAGCCTGGAGCCCGGGGGTGTGGGTCATGTGATTGCGCTCGGTGTGGATCCGGAATGGCGCCGCCGCGGCTTCGGGCGCATGCTCATGAGCGCTCTGGAAGAGGCCTTCTGCGAACACCGAGCGACGATCGCTCGTCTGGAGGTTCGGGTGGATAACTACGCCGCTCAATCCCTCTACCGCCAATTAGGTTATACGGTCACGCAGCATCTGCCTCGATACTACACCAATGGGGAAGATGCCTTACTCATGACCAAACCCCTCCCCACTCCCCCCGACGACGAGTGGATGTGAACCCGCCTCCGGGAGTTTGTGAGGCCCGAGAGGAGAACGTTCCCTCGGGAGTTCCGTCACCGCGCGAGGTCCTCCGTCTCGAAGCGATGTCCCGTTCGGTGAATGAAAACGTCCTCCAGAGTCGGGCGTCGCACCATGAGTGAATGGATGCGTCCCGGAAATGCTTCGACGAGCCGAGCGAGGAACTCATGTCCGCGCTCCCGACGAAAGCAGAGCGTGCCATCCACGAGCGTCGCCTCGATCCCCCATCGAGCGCGAAGCTCGCCGCGCAGAAGCTCGGGCTCATGCGCTTGGACGAAGAGGACATCCCCGCCGATCTCCGCCTTCAACGCCTCAGGCGTATCGAGCGCCACAAGCCGTCCGCGATCCAAAAGGGCCACGCGATCGCACTGTTCCCCCTCATCCACAAAGTGCGTCGTGAAGACGACAGTGAGCGCCCGCTGCTGGCGAAGAGTCCGGAGATAGGACCACAGATCCATCCGCGCCCGCGGATCGAGCCCGGCCGTGGGCTCGTCCAGAAGGAGCAGGGACGGCTCGTGCAGCAGGGCCTTCGCGATCTCCAGACGGCGCCGCAATCCTCCGGAGAGTCGCTCCACGGGATCGTCGGCTCGATCCCAGAGATCAAAAGCTCGAAGCAAGGCCTCGCCCCTCTGCTGCAGGAGGCGTCCTCGCAATCCATAGAGGTGTCCCTGATGGCGCAGGTTCTCCCACACGGTGAGCTTCCCATCCACGCTCGGGGACTGGAAGACAACCCCCAGGTGCCCTCTCACGCGTTCGGGTTCCTCCCGAATGTCGCGCCCCAGCAGAAGGACGCGCCCCGACGTCGGCCTCAGGAGAGTCGTCAGGATGCGAAAGAGCGTCGTCTTGCCACTGCCGTTTGGCCCGAGCACGGCGAAGATCTCTCCTTCGTGCACCGCGAAGCTCACGTCTTCGAGCGCCACGCGCTCTCGGTACCGATGAGTGAGGCGATCCAGCACGAGAACAGCATTCGCCATAGGGCTTTCCTCAGGAGGCGCGCGCCCGCCGTCTCGACCTCGCACCTACGCCGGAGGAGATCATGCGCCGGGCTTTCTCCAGAATCTCCCGCTCGCCCGCATACGCGACCCGGCCGATCGCTTCCTCAATGGGGATCCACCGCGCCTCGTCCACTTCCCAATCATGCCCGCGCACGTCGCCCTCCACATATCGCATGAGATAGAAATGGACCGTTTTGAAGAATCGGACGCGCTCCTCCCCCTGCCGACCGACGTACCAGTAATGGACTTGCCCGATCTTGCCGACGATCTCTCCGCGCACGCCCGTCTCCTCTTGCACCTCGCGCAGGGCCGTCTCGCGCAAGCGCTCGCCCTGCTCCACTAATCCCTTGGGCAAGCACCAGACCTTTCCCCCCTCCCGAGCGATCAAGACGACCTCCGGCTGCGCTCCCGTCTCGCGGTAGACAACTCCCCCGGCTGAGATTTGACGAAGCGTGCACATTGCCTTCTTCAGAAGATCAGGCGCGTCTCCACGCGCCCGCGCCCTTCGGTCGCGCGCTGAAAGAACTCCTCGAAGGTGAGGCGAAAGAGGTTGAGCTTGTTCAGATCCACGGCCGTCACCGGAATCCCTTCCGGGACGACGAGGATGAAGGCCAGATGGAAGACCTTCGGCGCCTCTTCGAAGGGAGGACACCTCAGACCCTCGACGCGCAGAATATCTGCCAGCTCAATCCGACGCGGCATCCCGCGGATGCTTATATCCAACTCGGGTGGACTGCCGCGCGTCCTCCCTCCGGTTTCCGTCGGATTTTCGATCAAAAAGAAGGGGGGTACGTCGTCGCGCGAGCGCAATCCCATGAGGTATTGATCGAGCGGACTATATTTCTCGTTGGCCGCCACAGAGCGGAACGCATCCGGAGGCGAGAACTCCCACTTGTGGCCGTCCAGCTCCGAAGCCTCCGTATCCAGAAAGAAGCTCCAGGTGAATCGCTCCGTTCCCGACAGAAGCGCATCGCTCGGGACACCTCCATCATCGAAGCGCACGTAGGCCCCCCAGGCGTGGCCGACCATCTGCGCCAGAATGTCCATAGCTGATTTCGTCCCGCGGAACTTCTCCAGCGGATCCGCTGGATAAGATCGGAGCAGGTCCATGTTCACGACCAGCCGCAAGCGGCCCGCGCTGCCAAAGGTCGCCGTGTCGTCGAAAAGAGGAAGACCGATCCCCTCGATCTCATTCTTGGCCCGCGCTGCGACAGGCAAAGTGAACGCTCCCTTCTGCACCAGGCGTCCGGTGATCGTCAGACGCTCGAACGTGCTCGCTCCGTAAACGATCAAAAGGTCGAAGTCATCCGGATGGACGGAGAAGAAGCGACGCGCCACTTCGCGAAAGAGGAGACCGGCGCGGAAGAGTTCGCCGATGGGGAGATCTCCCTGACGCAGCGGGGGGCGAAAGGACGAAGGCCGCTGCGGATCCGCTGAGATGTCCGTCGTGAACTTCACCTTCCAGAAGACCTGGCGATACCCGGACGAGATCCCCACCAGACCCCGAACCGACTCGACCCCCGCATAGCTGAACACGATCCGCCCATCCCGAAAGAGAATGACCTGAAACGTGTTGCGGGGGAATATCTCGATGTCCGGCGCCTCCGGGACCTCCGGCACCTGCCGCCACGTCACGACCACGCGATCGAACTCCCTCCAGACCCAGAGCGATCCGCTCTCGGGATCTAGGTCGAGCCAGAGTGGAGCGATCCGCGGCTGTTTGGTGACGAACTCCAGCTCCGTCGGTATCGGATCCGGATCCGGACTGTCAAAGGTCAGATTCCCATTGGCGTTGAGGAAGAGGCTTGTCCGCGGCTGCCCGTAAAAAGGAAAGGCGAAGGGCAAGGGGAGTTCGAGCGACTCATTGTCCCCAAGACGAACCGACTCTCCCTCGGGGAGGAAGAGGAACGGAACGAACGAAACGTCATAGCCGAGAAATCGCCCTTGCGAGTTGGAGACCGGGACAAATTGAAGGCTGCGTCCGTTGAGGTCGAACTCGTGGAAGATCTCCCGATCCGCCTCCATGACGGTGATGTCCCCGACGGTCCACACGGCGGCTCGCGAAGTCGCCTGGTTTGTGGCGTCAGATACCCTCAGCGGGCGAACGCTCGGAGCCGGCGCCTGAAAGAAGACGTCCCAGGCCGGATCATCGAAGACCTCCGTGACCCCTCCCTCGTGAGCCAGAAGCAGCCGGCGCGGTTCGTTCGGATCAAGGCGCAGTGCGAAGAACGCGTGTCGCGCCGAAAGGCCCATCAGCTCGCGCCAGAACCGGCCTCCGTTCACTGTCTTGTAGAGCGCATTCTCCACGCGGGCCGAATCGAGCCGACGTTGCAGGAGAACGTAGACCGTCTCGGGGTCCTCGGGATGGATCGCCAAAAGAGGGGGACGCGTGGGATAGGCCGAAGCCCACGGCAAGCCCTCGTTCACGGCGCGCCAGCTCTCCCCTCCGTCGGTCGTCTTATAGATGCCGTGCGCCTCGCTTCCGAGATACACCGTGCGCGGATCGCGGGGATGAACGACCAGCGCGCGCACGGGCGTGACGGGGGCCGCTCCGAGAGCCGGAGGCAAGCCCCGGCTTGCGGAACGCCACGTTTTCCCCCCATCTTCGCTCCGGAAGACACCATGCTGTGCCGTTCCCAGGTAGAGGATGCTCGGATCGGAAGGAGCGGGCCGAATCGCCAGAGGAACGAGCCGTTCGGGCAGGGAGCTGACGCGCTTCCACCGCTCTCCTCCATCTTCGCTCACCAGGAGTCCGCGCCGTGTGCCCGCGAAGATTCGCCCCCGGCTCTCGGCAGCGGCGAACGTCTCCTCGACCAAAAGACGCTTCAAGCGCCGGCCCGATCGGCTGAGGCGGAAAAGCCCTTCGCTGGTCGCCAGGAGATACCCCTCCTGTCCCTCGCTCACCGCATGAAAGCGCCGCACGCGAAATCCCAGCGGGAGCATACTCCAGCTCCTCCCCCGATCGAAGCTCGCCCAGATCGAGCGCCCGGCCATCAACATAATCTCCTCGCACCCTTCTGTCTGGACGGCTCCACCTACCAGCCATCCCGTCAACACAAGGGGAAGCATCAAAAGGCCATTCCACTTCCTTGGCCTCATAGCGCGATCACCTCGCGGCGCACTGTCCACCGCTCGATCAACTTCTCGTTGACGGCGAAACCTATTCCGACTCCCATCGGAACGTGAATCGTCCCCTGCGGAGTGACTTCGACTTCCGGCTCGATGATGTCCTGCTCCCAGTAGCGCCGGCTCGCCGAGACATCGCCCGGCAAAGAGAAGCCCTCCAGCGTCGAGAGGGCGATGTTATGCGCTCGCCCGATGCCCGATTCGAGCATCCCTCCGCACCAGACGGGAACGCCGCGCTCCCGACAGTGATCGTGAATGCGCCGGGCTTCCGTGTATCCGCCGACGCGCCCCAGCTTGATGTTGATGATCCGGCAGGCTCCGATCGCCAGCGCCTGACGGGCTCGCGCCGCCGTGGTGATGGACTCGTCCAGGCACAGGGGCGTGCGCATCTGCCGCTGCAACTCCGCATGATCCAAAAGATCATCATGATCCAGCGGCTGCTCGATCATCATCAAGGCGAATTCGTCGAGCGCGCGAAGCACCTCCACGTCCTCCAGCCGATAGGCGGCATTCGCATCCACCATGAGGGGGACGTCGGGAAAGGCTGCGCGCACCGCCCGCACGATCTCCCGTTCGATTCCCGGCCGAATTTTCACCTTGATGCGCCGATATCCGGCGGCAAGCTCCTGCTCGATCTTCTTCAAGAGATCTCCCACAGAGGGCTGAATACCAATGGAGACGCCGCATTCGATCTGGGTCCGCGTTCCCCCGAGCACCTGCCAGAGCGGCTTCCCTTCTCGACGCGCATAGAGATCCCAGCAGGCCGCCTCCAGCGCTCCCCGAGCCATGCCATGTCCTCGAACGGGATGGAAAAAGGAGGCGACCTGCTCCGGGCTCTGAAATTCCCGCCCCCCGAGCATGGGGATGAGAAAATCCTTCATCACGAGCCAGGCGGCATCCACGAACTCGTGGTTGTAAAACGGCTCCTCGGGGGCCGTGCATTCGCCCCATCCCTGGGCGCCCTCCTCATCCCAGACGCGCACGAGCACAATGCGCCGCCAGTCTGTGCGGCCGAAGCTCGTCTCAAAGGGGGCGTGCAAGCGCATGCGAATCTCTCGGAGTTCGACGCGTCGAATTCTCATCGCTCACCACTCCCTGGGCCACCGCGAAGGCACCTTCAAAATCCCGGACCCGGACGCGAGACCGAATAGCGGCTGGGGATCTCCGGACCGACGATCTCCGGAGGGACGGGAGCGACCGGCATCACGATGCCCCGGGACGCGATGTTTGGGGAGAGCGGAACAATCAGAGCCGTCGTCTGAAGCGGCGCAAAGATCGGCGTCTCCACAAGGCGCGCGACCTGCGGAGTCGGACTCAGCGCTTCAGCTAAAGCGACAGCAGAGAGGCCGATCCTCTCTCCCACAGGCGCGGCAGTCACGCGACAGCGATCGGCCGGTTCCAGGAAAAGACCCACGCGCCGCAGGAGCCGAGCGAAATCATCCTGACATACCGGCGCCGAAGGCGTCCATCCATATTCCGGACGGACGTTCCAGCGTTCCAGCTCAGCCAGAGCGGCCGCCAACGTCCACCCTCCCTCCGGAGGAGGAAGCTCGGCCAGTTTCACCAGAAGCAAAGCGAGCATAGCCTGTGTGAGGACATCGCGCCGCTGCCGCACGATCGCCTGCGCGCGCACGCGATCCACCAGAAGTGTCCCGGCCTCCGGGATGATGGAGGCATAGGCCGAAGCAAGCCATCCGGCTCGCGAGAGAACCTCCCACATCACGGCTTCGGTCATCCACTCCTCGGGCTTCCATCCAGCCGACGGAGCCAGCCCTCGCGCGCGAAGCCAGGCGATCGCTTGCTCTTCGGTGAATGCTCGGGAGGGAGCAAGCACTTCGGCCAACAGGCGCGCGAATCCTCCGTGCGTGATCGGCATGCCGTCGCGAAAGATCGCCCGGACGCGCGCTCGCGTGACGGCTCCCCATCCGGGTTGAGCCGCCGGCATGCGCGCGAACCGAGTCCCCCGCAGCAAGAGCCCCAGATCCGCCTCCCGAAGCGGAGCCGCTGCGTGCCAGCCTCGTTCCGGACGACGCCCCAAACGCGCGAGCTCTTCCATGGCGCGCTCGGCCGTCCAGCCTTCCGGAGGCTCGGCCAGCCCCAAAGCCCACGCCAGCTCGATCGCAAACTCCCCTTGCGTGATCTCTCCGCAACACACATCCTCTGCAAGGGCGATCGGCTGCTCTCTCTCGGAAGACCCCACAACCGGTCCTCTGGACCAGATCATCGCAGGAAGGCCGAGAATCCCTGCGCAGAGGATCATGAGCCCCACGCGACGTTTTCTCTCAAGCATAGGCGCACTCCCGATCACTTTCGACCGCCGACGATCGGCTTCAGGAGACCACTCGCTCCCGCCGTATAACGGCGATCTTTCTCCAGAACGGCTTCCGCGGCGACTCGCTCTCCCGCGGACGATAGGAGTAGCTATAGTAGCTCCCATACCGGACGTCCGCCATCCGAATGTCGTTCAGGATAATCCCCCAGATATGTTCGCTCGCTCGAGCGAGCGAACGCACCGCGCGCCGGACGACCTTGCGGTCCGTGCGATTGAACCGGACGACCAGAAGGATTCCGTCCACGACCGGAGCGATCACCGCAGGATCGCTCACGGCAGTGATCGGCGGGGAATCGAAGATGATCCACTGGAACTGCTCCTTGAGCGATCCGACCATCTCCTGCAAAACCGCGCGATCGAGCAAAAGGAACGGATTCTGCGGAGGATGTCCGGCCGTGATGACGTGAAGATTCGGCAAGTCCGTGCGGCATATGAGCGCGGAGAGTTCGGCCTCCCCCGCGAGATAGGCCACAATGCCCTGCGCCTCCGAAGAGCGCGAGAGCGGGCTGGCGACCGCGTGCTGCTTCCGCCGTTGCACGGCGCGATCCACGGCCTCCCGCAGCGCTTCGATCCCAAAGGGCTTCAACAGATAATCCGCAGCCCCTTTCCGAATGGCCTCAATGGCCGTCTCCAGCGAGGCGTAGCCGGTGACCATGACGACTTCCGTGTGCGGGCTCAGCTCCTTGATCTTCCCGAGCAACTCCACCCCGCTTATTCCCGGAAGCTTGATGTCTACAATGGCCACGGCGACGTCGTTCTCTCGAATCTTCTCCAAAGCCGCATGTGCATCTTGCGCCAGAAGGAGGGGTCCTAGCTTCCCTCCATTCCCCGGCGCCACGAGGCCACAAGCCGAGAGCCCGCGCGCGACCATCTCGCGCACAGCGTCCTCATCGTCCACGACCAGGACCGCTCCAAGCGGCTCTCCCGCTCGCTGCAAGCTCGGAAATCGGCGATGGACGTCAGGCCGGCGCAGATCCAAATCCACAAGGAGCGTGCGCGCGCCCAGAACGGCCATCGTGCGCGCCAGCTCGCAGGCGACCGTCGTCTTCCCCTCCTCCATCACAGAACTGGTGATCAAAACGGCACGAGACGCCCCCCCTCGATGCGCGAGTTTGAGATTGGTCCAGATCGCGTGGAAAGCTTCGCGCCGCGCGAATTCCTCGACATCGGCGAAGCGAGGGATCTCCCCAAGGACGGGCAGTCCGAGGAGGCGCTCGACCTCCTCGGAATCCCGGATCGTATTGTCCACGAAATCCTTGACGACGACAATCCCCACACCGAGAAGCATCCCTCCGAAGAGGCCCAGAAGCAGAACGCGCGGACTCTGGCGATTCAGGGGAGCGCGCGGCGGACGAGCGAGATCCACCAGCGCGACGTTGTTACGCAGAAGCTGCCCGCTCAATTCCACGCGGTTCAACGTCTGCTTCAACTCGCGGGTGATCTCCGAAGCGACGGCCTGCTGCAGGATCTGATCCAGCAACTGGGGGTTCGTGCTCGCGCCCTGCACGCGCTGTTGCTCGCGCTCGCGCGTTCGTCGCGCCTCTTCCTCCCGGCGACGGGCGATCTCGACCTCATTCTGAAGCTCCTGCAGGGCCGCCTCGGTCGCCCGCGCGATCTGATCCTGCAAGGCGTCCAACTGCATCCGGCGCTCGCGCACGCGCGGGTGCTCGGCGAGAAATCCTTTCTCGCTCAATTCCCGCAGCTCCTGTTCCAGAGCCGCCTTCCGCTGCAGGAGCGCGTTCAGCTCGTGAGGACCCGCGAGCAAAGAGGCGACGCGCGCGGGAGTGGCGCGCGCGGCCCACGCTTGCTGATACCGCGCCTCCGCCTGCCGCCGCTCCTGCTGCGCGCGCAAGAGGTTCTCAGTCGCTGCGTCCAAAGCGCTCGTGTCCAGCCGTCCCCCCGCCCCTTCGCTCAGGATGAATCCGAATTCGGAGAAGGCTCTTCGCAAGCGCTCGATGACCTGCGCCTGATTCGCCTCGGCCTTCTCCAGGAGAGACTTCAGCGCCGCGAGCGTCTCCTGAAAGCTCTTCTTCCGCTCCTGCAGGTTGCTCTCGACATAAACCTCGGCGAGCGTGTTCGCCCAAAGGGCTGCTTCCTCGGGAGATTCCCGCGTCACGGCGATCTGGATGATCCGCGTGTTCTCCACCTGGCGCGGCACGACCGAGGCCTGAATCTCCGCCGCCAATTCCTCTCGGCTCCGATCCCGATACTGTGGCAGACGCCGAAGCGCCTCGGCCGCTCGCAAGGCCAAGGTGCTGCCCGAGAGGACGCGGAGCTGCGTCTGAAAGTAGTATTCGTAATCGAAGTAGCTGTTGTACTGCGGAGTCATCACCGCTTGCAGAGGATCAATGGAGGGAGGGGGAAGTTCGACCGAGACCGTCGCCTGCGCTTGATAGAGCGGCGTGCGCAAAAGCCCCGATACCAGAGCCAGCCCCAGGCCGAGGAGCGTCGTGGCCAGAATCGTCCACTTCCCTCGACGGAGCAGATCCCAATAATACCGGTAATCTATCGCTGGTCCCAGTTGCTCCTTCTCCGACACGCGGAGAATTGTATCAAGGCTCCAGAGCACAGGCAACGGGGGGCTTCTCTTGCGCAGGACGCGTCCGCTCGGATAGGATTATTGCCGGATGATGAGCCAAGAGCGACATCCGCTAGATTTCATCTTCCGCCCTCGCTCTGTGGCCGTCATCGGCGCCTCCCGAAAGAGAGGGTCCATCGGGTGGGAGATCTTGCACAACATCGTCGAATACGGATTCACGGGGAAAGTCTTCCCGGTGAACCCTCACGCCGACGTCATCCATTCGATCAAGTGCTTCCCGAGCGTGCTCGACATTCCCGACCCCATTGATCTGGCCGTCATCGTCGTCCCTAAAGAGGAAGTCCTACGAGTCGTAGACGAATGCGGGCGCAAAGGCGTGCGCGGTCTGGTCGTCATCACGGCGGGATTCAAGGAGACGGGACCGGCTGGGCGCGAACGGGAACATCGGCTCCTGGAGAAGGTGCGGCAGTACGGCATGCGCATGATCGGCCCCAACTGCATGGGGATCATCAACACCGAGCCCGATGTTCGGCTCAACGCCACGTTCGCTCCGACACCCCCTCTGCCCGGGCGCATCGGCTTCACCTCGCAATCGGGTGCTCTGGGGGCGGCGATCCTGAACATGGCCGCGCAACTGGGCCTGGGGTTCTCGATGTTCGTCTCCATGGGGAATAAGGCCGATGTCTCCGGCAACGACCTGCTGGAGTATTGGGAAGACGATCCGCACACGGACGTCATCCTCATGTACCTGGAATCCTTCGGCAATCCGCGGAAGTTCACGCAACTGGCCCGACGCCTGACCAGGAAAAAGCCCATCATCGCCGTGAAAGCGGGGCGCACGGCGGCCGGCGCGCGCGCGGCCTCTTCGCACACGGGGGCTCTGGCCGGGCTTGACGTGGCGACTGAAGCTCTTCTGGAACAATGCGGGGTGCTGCGCGCGCTCTCGGTCGAAGATCTCTTCGACATGGCCATGGCCTTCGTCTGCTGCCCGATTCCCCGCGGCGATCGCGTCGCCATCCTCACCAATGCCGGAGGGCCCGCGATTATGGCGACCGACGCCTGCATCAGCTTCGGCCTGAAGATGGCTGAACTCTCCCCGCGCACCCGCGCGCAACTGCGCCTCCGCCTGCCCGAAGAATGCGCTGTCGAAAACCCCGTAGACCTCATCGCGAGCGCCGATGCAGCGACCTATCGCTTCGCCCTGGATCTCATGCTCGCCGATGAGAACGTGGATGCCGTTGTAGTCATCTTCGTCCCCCCCATCATGGTGGACCCCCGGGAGATCGCCCAGGCGATCGCCGAGGTCACAGGGCGATACGAGAAACCCGTTCTGGGCGTCTTCATGGCTCCCGAGGAATTCTTCCAGCAGGCCCACCGGCAGCTCGACCGCGCATTCCCGATCTATCGGTTTCCGGAATCGGCCGCCCGCGCCCTCTCCGCGCTGGTCACCTATCACAAGAGGCGCAATCGAGAAGAAGGAGAGGTCCGCACATTCTCTGTCGCACAGGATGTCGTCGCGCGCCTGCTGCGGAGCATTCGCCAGGAGGGGAGGACCGATCTGAACCTGGCCGAGTCTCTGACCGTGCTAGAGGCCTATGGCTTCCCCGTCTGCCGATTCGGGTTCGCGCGAACTGCGAAAGAAGCCCTCACCGTCGCTCGCGAGATCGGATACCCTGTCGTCCTGAAAGTCATCGCTCAGACGCTCACCCATAAATCGGAGATCGGTGGCGTCCTCGTGGATGTGCGCACCGACGAAGAGCTTCTTCGCGGCTTTCAGGCGCTCACCGAACGCGTCGAGCGCCACGGATTGAGTCGAGACTTTCAAGGAGTGCTCATCCAGGAGATGGTTCGAGGAGGCCGTGAGGTCATCCTCGGTCTGGTGCATGATCCGCAGTTTGGCCCCCTGATCATGTTTGGTCTGGGAGGCATCTATGCGGAGTCTCTGGCCGATGTGACCTTCCGCATCTGGCCTCTCACGGATCGCGACGCCCACGAGATGATTCGCTCCATCCGCAGCTACGCGATCCTCAAGGGGACGCGCGGAGAGCCCCCGGTGGATGTCGAGACGCTCGAAGAGGCCCTGCTGCGCCTCTCGCAGTTGGCCGGAGACTTTCCGGAGATCGCCGAGCTGGACATCAATCCGTTTATCGCGTCACCGCTTCCCCAGGCCAGTAAAGCCGTGGATGCGCGCATCCGCCTGAAATAAAAAGGGCGGGGAGATCCCCCGCCCTTCCGCACATCCGCCGCGAGGAGCTCTCCGAAAGAGCTCCTGCTCCGTAGGCTTCAGTACTCCATCTCCGCCGGAGTCGGAGCTTTCTCCTTCTTCTTCTCCGGGATCTCGGAGACGAGCGCCTCGGTCGTCAGAAGCAGCCCCGCAATAGAGGCCGCGTTCTGAAGCGCGATCCGGGAGACCATCGCCGGATCAATGACGCCCGCCTTCACCAGATCCTCGAACTGCTCGGTCTGGGCGTTGAAGCCGAAGTTCTCGTCCTTGGCCGCCTTCACCCGCTCGACGACGATCGAGCCCTCCCAGCCGGCGTTCTGCGCGATCCATCGCAGCGGCTCCTCCAGCGCCCGGCGGAGGATGCTCACGCCCGTATTCTCATCGGGATCGTCGAGCTTGAAGTTATCCAGGGCGCGCAGAGCACGGATATAGGCGACGCCTCCTCCGGGGACGATCCCTTCCTCGACGGCCGCCTTCGTCGCATGCATGGCATCCTCCACGCGCGCTTTCTTCTCCTTGAGTTCCGTCTCTGTCGCCGCGCCCACTTTGATCACCGCCACGCCACCGACGAGCTTGGCCAGCCGCTCTTGCAGTTTCTCGCGATCATAATCGGAGGTCGTCTCCTCGATCTGAGCCCGGATCTGGCGGACGCGCGCTTCGATCTCCGAAGGCTTGCCCGCTCCCTCGACGATCGTCGTGTTATCCTTGTCCACGACGATTTTCTTGGCCCGACCGAGGTCCTCCAACCGCACGTTCTCCAGCTTGATGCCGAGATCCTCGGTGATCGCCTTGCCCCCGGTCAGGATCGCAATGTCTTGGAGCATGGCCTTGCGCCGATCTCCAAAGCCCGGGGCCTTCACGGCACAGACCTGCAGCGTCCCCCGCAGCTTGTTGACCACCAGCGTCGCCAGAGCCTCGCCCTCGACGTCCTCGGCGATAATCAGCAGGGGCTTGCCGCTTTTGGCGATCTGCTCCAGAAGCGGCAGCAGGTCCTTCATCGAGCTGATCTTCTTCTCATGAATGAGGATGTAGGCGTCCTCGAGCACGCACTCCATCCGCTCCGGATCGGTGACGAAGTAAGGGGACAGGTATCCCCGGTCGAACTGCATGCCTTCGACGACCTCCAGCTCCGTCTGCATCGTCTTGGACTCCTCGACCGTGATGACCCCATCCTTGCCGACCTTCTTCATCGCCTCGGCGATGAGATTCCCGATCATCGTGTCCCCATTGGCCGAGATCGTCCCCACATGCGCGATCATATCGCCCTTGACGGGCTTGGCCATCTTCTTGATCTCCTCGACCACGCGCTCGACCGCCTTGTCAATCCCGCGCTTGAGCGCCATCGGGTTGGCTCCCGCAGCCACCATCTTCACGCCCTCGCGAAAGATCGCCTGAGCCAGAAGCGTCGCCGTCGTCGTCCCATCCCCGGCCACATCCGAAGTCTTCGACGCGACCTCGCGCACCATCTGCGCCCCCATGTTCTCCAGCTTGTCCTCCAGCTCGATCTCCTTGGCCACGGTCACTCCGTCTTTGGTGATGACCGGGGAACCGAACTTCTTCTCCAGAACGACATTGCGTCCCTTGGGGCCAAGGGTCACCTTCACGGCATCAGCCAGCTTGTTGACTCCTCGAAGAATGGCCTGTCGCGACTCCTCACCCGTGACAATCATCTTGGCTGCCATATCCTCCTCACCTCCTCAACAAGATTTTCACTTTCCCGCCGACTTCGCACGGGCGGCGGTCTCAATCACGGCGAGGATCTCATCCTCGCGCATGATGAGATATTCCTCATCGTCAATGCGCACTTCTGTCCCGGCATACTTTCCAAAGAGCACCCGATCCCCCACTTTCACATCCAGGGGGATCTTGGTGCCGTTCTCCAGGATCTTGCCGTTACCCACGGCGACAACCTCCCCCTGCTGGGGCTTCTCTTTCGCCGTATCCGGGATGATGATCCCGCCACGCACTTGCTCCTCCTCTTCTATCCTCTTGACCACAACACGATCATGCAAGGGACGTATACTCAGTGCCATACCCACCTCCTGCGCTAAAGTTTTCAGATCCTCCAAAACTTGATTCGATGGCAATTATATAATCTGCGTCTTTCTATGTCAAGATGTGCCCCCGTCCTGTTCCTCTGACCCGGGACAGGGAATGGACCACAGTGCCCCTCCCCAGCAGCCCAACGATCACCCTTTTCCGCCCGGCCTCCCCTCTCTCAAGTTTGTTAATTTTAATTAACTAACAGCTATTAAATTTTTCTTCTTGACTTTTTGGAAAACTATACTATACTAAGGGCGATGTTCAAAACAAGAAAGGAGGACAGAGATGCGACAGGAACGAGGACAACTGGATCTGGCTGCGCTCCTTCTGGCCATTCTGGCCGCCTTGCAGCTTCTGGGAGGAGGGTCCTGCCCGATCCCGGGAGTCACTCAATAAAACTTCAAAAAGGAGGAAAAAGCCATGAACCGACAAATCGGACAGCTCGATCTGGCTGCTCTTTTGCTCGCTCTGCTGGCTCTGGCGGCGCTTCTGGGAACGGGTCAGTGCCCGACCCCCTAAGGTGCTTCCTGAGAGCACAGTGCGACCACAGGGGTGAGTCAAAGCGACGAGCCTCTTCATAGCCTCCTCCGCGGGGACCCCTTCACGGGGTCCCCCTTTTCCGAGAATTCGGATCCATCCGGAGGGCGATATGGTGACGGCAACGGCTCAACTGGTATCAGATCTGGAATTGGCTCGTGCCTCAGCTCAGGGGAAGATGGAGGCTTTCGAGCAACTGTATCAACTGCATCATCGGCGCGTCTATTCGCTCTGCCTGCGTCTTGTGGGCAACGCGGCGGACGCCGAAGACCTGACGCAAGAGGTTTTCCTCCATCTGTATCGGAAGATCTCCAGCTTTCGAGGGGATGCGGCCTTCACGACGTGGCTTCACCGATTGACGGTGAATCTGGTCCTGATGCACTTACGGCGGCGGCGATTCATCTACGAGGCCCTGGAAGATGCGGAGTTGAGGTCCCTTCTGGAGGCGCGGCGCGCCGATGACGGGATGTCTCGCATTGTCGATCGGATTGCCTTGGAGAAAGCCCTGAGAGCTTTGCCGGTCGGATATCGCACCATTTTGGTTCTGCATGACATCGAAGGCTACGGGCATGAGGAGATCGCCAAAATGCTGGGGATCACCGTAGGGACGACCAAGTCGCAACTCCACAAAGCGCGGCTTCGACTCCGGCGGCTGTTGAAACACCGATGGGGAGGCTCTCACCCCTCGGCGCAATAGACGAGGCGACCGGCCACAAGGGTCGCCCGAACGGCTCCCGTCAGAGACCATCCTTCAAACGGAGTATTTCGGCCCTTGGATCGGAAGCGCTCGGATCGAACGATGACCGAGCGCTGGGGATCCAGAACAGTGATATCGGCCGGGGCGCCGGGTCGCAGGGTTCCTCCGGGAAGATGAGCGAGACGGGCCGGATTGGTCGAGAAGAGTTCGACCAGGCGCTTCCATCCCAAGATTCCTCCATGAACGAGGCGATCTATAGCGAGGCTGACGGCCGTCTCCAGGCCCACGATGCCAAACGGAGCGCGATCGAACTCCAGCGCCTTCTCATCGGGATGGTGCGGAGCATGATCGGTCGCAATCGCATCCACGGTCCCATCGGCGAGGGCTTCGCGCAGGGCCTGCACGTCCCGTTCCGTTCGCAGCGGAGGATTCATCTTCGCGTTGGTATCGTACTGGCAGACGGCCTCTTCGGTGAGGATGAGATGATGCGGGGTGACTTCGCAGGTGACGCGGAGGCCTCGTCGCTTCGCCTGGCGGATGAGTTCGATCGAGAAGGCTGTGCTCACATGGGCCAGATGCACATGGGCGCCCGTGAGCTCGGCCAGGATGATGTCCCGAGCGACGTGCACCTGTTCGGCGGCCGCGGGTATTCCCTTGAGTCCCAAGCGGAGGGACCAGAGGCCCTCGTTCATGACGCCTCCGGCCGAGAGGTTCTTATCCTCGCAGTGATCAATGACGGGGATTTCCAGTTGTCGAGCGTATTCCAGGGCGCGACGCATGACCTGCGCGTTCATGACGGGCTGCCCATCGTCGCTGATAGCGACGATGCCGGCCTCCCGCATCTCGCCGATTTCGGCCAGGGCTTCCCCCTGAAGCCCCCGGGTGATGGCTCCAATGGGATAGACCCGCACGGCGCCGACCTCGCGCGCGCGCTCCAGAATGAAGCGCGTGACGGCGCGATTATCATTGACCGGCTGCGTATTGGGCATCGCGCAGATGGCGGTGAAGCCCCCGGCGGCCGCAGCCTGCGTTCCCGTCTCGATCGTCTCGACGTCCTCCCGGCCAGGTTCCCGCAGGTGGACGTGCAGATCAATGAATCCCGGAGCGACGATGCATCCGCGGGCATCCAGAACCTCAGCCCCTGAGACGGGAATCTCCGGGGCGATCTCCTTCACCCGCCCGTCCTCCACAAGAAGGTCTCCTTTCATCTCCAGATCCTGGGAAGGATCCACGATCAGCCCCGACCGAATGACCATGCGCATCGCGCGGAAATGATATGCGGAGTCGGCGCGCCGGTCAAGGAATCTCTCCCGGCCCGTTGAACTTCGCGCGCTTTTCTGGTAACCTAAAGCCCGTCGCCGGGTCGGTCACAAGTGAGATCCGCGCGCGGACGCCGGTGCGTTGACACGAGGAAGCGGTCGAGTATAATTCGAGGCTTTCGAGTATGTACGTTGATCTGACACAGCTTGAGCAGGATGAGCTGTGGGGGGAGCATCAATACGCGGAGGAGGAGCTGGATCTGGAGGATGCGGAGATACGGCTCTGTGTTCCCCCTCGCCTCCGTTTTCGATTGCAGCGACTGGGCCGGGAGATTCGCATCGAGGGACGAGTCGAGACGGAGGTCGAGGTCCGATGCGATCGGTGTTTGAGCGCGTTTCGCCTCGTGGTGGCTCCGGATTTCGATGTCCTCTACGCCCCGCTTGAGGTCTTGACGCCGGAGGAAGAGGTCGAGCTGAGCGAGCGCGATCTGCGTTTCGGATTCTATGAGGGCGAGCGTATTGACCTGGATGGACTGGTACGCGAACAGATTCGCCTGGCCCTTCCCTTCCGGCTCCTGTGTCGGGAAGACTGTCGAGGACTCTGCCCCCACTGCGGGGCCGATCTCAATCGGGAAGCGTGCCACTGTGCACCGTAAGAGTTTCGATATCCGGTGGGCGGTGCTCCAGGAGCTGAGAAAACGAAGAGAAGGGGCCTGAGACCGTGTGCTGAGACTCCAAGGAGGGAGATGCCATGCCCAATCCCAAACGCCGCCATTCGAAATCTCGTCGTGGGAAACGGCGGGCTCATGATGCGCTGACGCCCCCGAATCTCACGACGTGCTCGCAATGTCGGGAACCGGTCATGCCCCATCGGGTGTGTCCTCGCTGCGGGCATTACGCGGGGCGCGAGGTGCTTCCGGTGAAAGAGTGACGGCTCGTATGCTGCGCGTTGTGCTGGACGCGATGGGGAGCGATCGGGCGCCCGAGCCGGAGCTCGAAGCAGCTGCGCGCGCCGTACGCGAAGGAGGCGTCGCGATCACGCTTGTCGGGCCCAAAGAGCGGCTTCGCGAGGAGTGGCGACGGCGAGGGGGAGAGTTCGGAGAAGCTCTGCAAATCGCCGACGCTCCCGAAGTGATCGCCCCTGACGAACCGATCGCTCAGGCCATCCGCAAGAAACGTAACTCGACGATCCACGTGGGCCTGCAGCTTGTCCAGAAGGGGCTCGGGCAGGCCTTTGTGAGCGCGGGCAATACAGGAGCGATCATGGCCGCGGCGAAGATGATCCTGAAGACGCTCGGACCGATCGATCGCCCCGCGCTGGCTGCTGTCGTCCCCACTTTCACGGGGGGAAAGGCTGTTCTGATTGACGTGGGAGCCAACGCCGAATGCCGCCCGGTGCACCTGGTACAGTTCGCCATCATGGGAGACATCTACGCGCGTCTCATTTTAGGTATCGCGTCGCCTCGGATCGGACTCATCTCCATCGGCGAGGAAGAGGCCAAAGGGAACGATCTCACGCGCGAGGCCTACAAGCATCTGGAGCGTTCGGGCTTGCGCTTTGTGGGGAATATCGAAGGGCAGGACATCTACACGGGGGCCGTGGATGTGATCGTCTGCGATGGGTTCACGGGAAATGTCATCTTGAAGACGAGCGAGGGAGTTTTCGACCTGCTGCGCGCGGGCTTGCAGCAGGAGCTGTCTCGCACGCTGCGGACGCGGCTGGGCGCGTGGCTCGCGCGACCGGCCTTCGATCGGTTCCGGCGACGCTTCGATTATTTCGAATCCGGAGGGGCCCCTCTTCTGGGGGTCCGGCACGTCTGCTTGATCTGTCACGGGCGCTCAACCGGTCGCGCGATTCACAATGCCATTCGGAGAGCGAAGGAGCTGGTCGAACACGACGTGCCCCATCGGATTGCGGCGGAGATCGCCAAAGTCCACGAAGCCCAGGAACGCGAAGGCATCCAAGCGTGTCAGTGAGGGTTTTGCCAGAGAGGGAGGAGATCTCATGAAGAAGGAAAGCGTGGGCATCACGGGGACCGGACATGCTCTCCCGGAAGAGGTCATCACGAACGCCGATCTGGAGAAGATGGTGGACACCTCGGACGAATGGATCTCCACGCGCACGGGGATCAAGGAGCGGCGGAAGGCGCGCCCCGATGAATACACTTCGACGCTGGCTGTGCGTGCGGCCCGTCAGGCTCTGGAGATGGCCGGCGTGGAAGCCCGGGATCTGGATCTGATCATCTGCGCGACGGTCTGCCCGGACATGGCCTTGCCGGCGACGGCGTGCATCATTCAATCCCTGTTGGGAGCCAAACGCGCGGCGGCGTTCGATATGGCAGCCGCTTGTTCGGGTTTCATTTACGGGCTGACGCTGGCCGAAGGGATGATCAAGGCCGGACGCGCGCGCCGGATCCTGCTCATTGGAGCCGAGCTTCTGACGCGCTATGTGGACTACACGGATCGCGCGACCTGCGTCATCTTCGGCGACGGAGCGGGGGCAGCTATTATCGAGCCGGTCGAGGACGGGCGCGGACTGCTGGCTGCGCGCATTCAAAGCGATGGCGATTATGTGGACTATCTCTACACGCCGGGAGGCGGGACGCGCTATCCCGCTTCGATTGAGACCGTGACCCAGCGTCTGCACTACATCAAGATGCGCGGCAACGAACTCTTCAAGGTCGCCGTGCGGAGCATGGAGGAGATCTCGCGTCAGGTTCTGGACGATCTCCGGATGTCGCCCAGCGACATTGATCTCTTCATCCCGCATCAGGCGAATCAGCGCATCACGGAGGCCGTGGCCGAGCGTCTCGGTCTTCCTCCGGAGAAGGTCTACTCGAACATCCACCGGGTGGGGAACACCTCCTCGGCGTCTATCCCAATTGCTCTGGATGAATGCGTGCGCGCCGGGCGCATCAAGCCCGGGGACACGCTCATGATGGCGAGTTTCGGAGCGGGAGTCACCTTTGGCGCCGCCGTTCTCCGATGGTGACGGAGGACGTCCGATGAATCGGATCGCCTGTGTCTTCCCCGGCCAGGGGTCGCAATACAGTGGGATGGGGCGACGTATGGCCGAGGCGTA
Source organism: uncultured Clostridia bacterium (assembly GCA_964615335.1). Lineage (GTDB taxonomy): Bacteria > Acidobacteriota > Blastocatellia > HR10 > HR10 > HR10. The sequence continues at coordinate 210,509 of CAZTMT010000001.1, read as the reverse complement.
TCCCCGGGCGCGAGAGGTCTTCGAGTGCGCCGACGCCGCGCTCGGATTTTCGCTCAGCCGGCTCTGCTTCGAAGGCGCCGATGAAGATCTCAAGCGGACGGAGAACACGCAGCCGGCCATTTTGACAGTCTCCTGGGCCTGCTATCGCGTCCTGGAAGAAGCGGGCGTGCGCCCCTGTTTTGTCGCCGGACACAGCCTGGGCGAATACACGGCGCTTGTCGCAGCCCGAGCGCTCGCTTTTGAAGAGGCCGTGAATCTGGTGCGGCGGCGCGGGCAATACATGCAGGAGGCTGTTCCTGTGGGTCAGGGCGCAATGGCGGCGATCCTGGGCCTGCCGGCGGAGGTCGTCGAGCAGGCCTGTCGCGAAGCGGCTCAGGGCCAGGTGTGCGCTCCAGCCAATTTCAATTCCCCGCAGCAGATCGTGATCGCCGGGCATAAGGAGGCTGTCGAGCGCGCCCTCGCCCTTTTGCGCGAGCGCGGAGCGCGTCGCGTCGTCCCGCTTCCGGTGAGCGCTCCGTTTCACTGCTCCCTCATGAGACCGGCCGAAGAACGGCTCGCGGAGGATTTGGCGCGCGCGACGTTCTCCGATCCGGTCATCCCCGTGGTCAACAACGTGGATGCGGAGATCGTCCGAACGGCCGAGGCCGCGCGCGAGGGATTGCGGCGGCAGGTCTCGCGCCCCGTGCGATGGGAGGAGTCCATCCGTCGGCTTCTCGGTGAGGGTGTCACGACGTTCATCGAAGTCGGGCCGGGGCGCGTGCTCTCGGGCCTCATCCGGCAGATCGAGCGCTCCGCCCGCACCCTCACTGTCGAGGATCCGGCCTCTCTGGAAGAGACTCTCAAGGAGTTGGGTCTGTGATTCGCCTGGACGGACGCACTGCGATCGTCACGGGAGCGTCGCAAGGGATCGGGAGGGATTGCGCGCTCGCTCTGGCCGAGCACGGAGCCGATGTCGCCGTGCTCGCGCGCACGCGGGAGAAGTTGGAAAGCGTCGCCGAGGAGATCCGCTCTCGCGGGCGGCGCGCGCTCGCACTGCCGACCGATGTGACCGACGCCGAGCAGGTGAAACAAGCCGTCAGCCGCGTCCTCTCAGAATGGGGGCGCATTGACATTCTGGTGAACAACGCCGGCATCACGCGCGATGCCCTGCTGCTTCGCATGAAGCGCGAGGAGTGGGATCTGGTCCTGCAGACGAATCTGACGAGCGTCTTTCTCTGCTGCCAGGCCGTTTTGCCCACGATGCTGCGGGCGCGTTACGGCCGGATCATCAACATCACCTCGGTCATGGGACAGATGGGAAACGTGGGCGTCTCCAATTACGCGGCCTCCAAAGCCGGGATCATCGGATTCACGAAAGCGCTCGCGCGCGAGGTCGCCTCTCGAAACATCACGGTGAATGCCGTCGCCCCCGGATTCATTGATACGGCGATGACGCGAGCGCTCAGCGAAGAGATGCGACAAGAGATACTCGCGCTGATCCCCTTGCGGCGCATGGGCACCGGAGCCGACGTGGCCGCCGGCGTTCTCTTCCTCGCCTCCGAAGAGGCCGGCTATATCACGGGCCACGTCCTCAACATCAACGGAGGGCTCTACATGTGAGTGCTCTGCGCGTCCGTTGCTCGCTCAGCCGCTCGCAGCGTAAAATTACATATCAACGCCAGACCAAGGAGGGAGACGTATGGCAGATCCGACGATCGAGGAGAAGGTCAAGCAGATCATCGTGGATGAACTCGGTGTGGACGAATCCGAAGTCACGCCGAACGCGCGCTTCGTAGACGATCTGGGTGCGGATTCTCTGGACACGGTGGAGCTGGTCATGCGCTTTGAGGAGGAATTCGGCATCGAGATCCCGGACGAAGACGCCGAGAAGATCGTCAGCGTCCGCGACGCCATCGAATACATCGAGAAGCACAAAAAATGAGCGATCCCTCTCGCCTGCGTCCGGAAGCGCTCCGGGTGCGGGCGAGAAAGGAGCGGCGGGAGGAGGACGTGAGACGACGAGTCGTTGTGACGGGAATCGGATTGGTCTGCGGCCTCGGCAACACGACGGAGGAGACCTGGCGCGGTCTGATCGAAGGGCGAAGCGGTGTGGACTACATCACGCGCTTTGATGCCTCGAACTTCCCGGTGCGCTTCGCGGCCGAGGTGAAGAATTTCGATCCGCTGAAGTATATCGAGAAGAAAGAGGTCAAGAAGATGGACTTGTTCATCCACTTCGCCATCGCGGCCGCTCAAGAGGCGGTGGACGATGCCGGACTGCGCATCACGCCGGAGAATGCCGAGCGCGTCGGCGTGCACATCGGGTCGGGGATCGGAGGGTTCTCGACAATCGAGCGAGAGCACCAGAAGTTCCTCGAGGGAGGGCCTGGTCGCATCTCCCCCTTCTTCATCCCGGCGGCGATCGCCAATCTCGCGGCGGGCCAGGTTTCGATCCGATTCGGAGCGCGGGGGCCTAACAGTGCGACGTGCACGGCCTGCTCGGCCGGCGCCCACGCCATCGGCGATGCGTTCAAGATCATCGAACGCGGAGATGCCGACGTGATGATCTGCGGGGGAGCCGAGGCGGCCGTCACGCCCATGGGCGTCGGAGGCTTCGCGGCCATGCGCGCCCTCTCGACGCGCAACGACGACCCGCAACGCGCGAGCCGACCTTTCGATCGCGATCGCGATGGGTTCGTCATCGGCGAAGGAGCGGGAATCCTGGTCCTGGAAGCCCTCGAACACGCCCGCGCCCGAGGGGCGCGCATTTACGCCGAGATCGTCGGCTATGGGATGTCCGCCGATGCCTACCACATCACGCAACCCCCGGAGGATGCCAACGGAGCCATTCGCGTCATGCAGAATGCCCTGCGCGACGCGCGCGTCGCTCCCGAGCAGGTGGATTACATCAACGCGCACGGGACCTCGACCTATTACAATGACAAGCTGGAGACCTACGCGATTAAGAGCGTCTTTGGCGAGCACGCCTATCGTCTGGCCGTCAGCTCGACCAAGTCCATGACCGGACATCTGCTGGGCGCAGCCGGAGGTCTCGAAGCGGGCATCACCGTCCTGGCTCTCTATCACCAGCTCCTCCCGCCGACGATCAACTACGAGAATCCGGATCCCGAATGCGACCTGGATTACGTCCCGAATCGCGCTCGTCGGGCCGAGATCCGATATGCCCTCTCGAACTCTTTCGGCTTCGGTGGGACCAACGCCGCTCTGCTCTTCAAGCGATATGAGGAGTGAGTCTATGCGGATCATCGTCTGTCTGAAGCAAGTTCCCAAACGCGACCTCGCCCTGCGTCTCAACGAGACGGGGACATGGATCAAAGAAGCGGACCTGAGCTGGGAGATCAATGAGCCGGATGCGTATGCCCTGGAGGAGGCTCTGCGCTTGAAAGAGCAATGGGGGGGAGAAGTCCTGGTCTGCTCGCTCGGTCCGGCGCGCGTCGAACAGACGATTCGGGAGGCGTTGGCGAAAGGGGCCGACCGCGCCCTGCACCTTGTGGATCCAGCTTTCGAAGGACTCGATGCGTTCCAGACGGCGCGTGTTTTGGCCGAAGCCTTGCGCGCGGAGCCGTTCGATCTCATTCTCACGGGCCTGCAATCGGACGACTCCGGATATGCGCAGACGGGCGTCATTCTGGCCGAGTTCCTGGGACTCCCTCATGCGACGATCGTCATGCAGATCGAGGTGCTCGGAGATCGCGTGCGCGTGAAGCGCGAGCTGGAGGCCGGCTGGTTCCAATGGGTTGAGCTTCCGCTGCCAGCCCTGCTGACGATTCAGTCCGGGATCAACCAGCCGCGCTATGCGACGCTCAAGGGCATCATGGGCGCCAAAAAGAAAGAGATCCGGCGTGTGACGCTCGCCGACCTGCCGCTCTCGGCCGATGACCTGCGCAACAAACAGGAGCTTCTGCGCGTCTTCTTCCCCACCAAGGCGAAACGAACCGAGTTTCTCGAAGGCACGCCCGAAGAAATCGCCGCCCAACTGGTCCAGAAGTTGCGGTACGAAGCCAAGGTCCTCTGAGGGAGGGAACGATGGGCTCTCATCTTCTTGTCATCGCCGAGCATCACCAGGGGAAGCTTCACCGAGCGACCTGGGAAGCGCTTGTGGCCGGGCAACGGCTGGCCGCGCAGCTCAATCGCGACGTCTCGGCTCTCGTTCTGGGAGAGAACGTTCGGGAGCTGGCCGAGGAGCTGGCCTCCAAGAAGCTGCGCGAAGTCCTTGTGGTCGAGCACGCGCGTCTGGCCCACTATACGCCCGAAGGCTACACGGCGGCTCTCTCGGAAGTGATCCGCCAGGAAGCGCCGGCGCTCGTCCTCATGAGCCACACCTATCAGGCGCGGGATTTCGCGCCGAAGCTGGCTGCGGCGCTCGGCAAGGCCCTGATCAGCGACTGTATCGGGTATCGGATCGAAAACGGAGACCTCATTTACACGCGCCCCATCTTCCAGGGGAAGATTCACGCCGACGTCCGGTTCGCTGACGAGCCTCCGCATTTTGTCACCTTTCAGGCGGGAGCCTTTCGAGCCGATGAGGTCGAAACTGCTCACCAGCCCGCTCCTCTTCGCGCGATCTCCGTGGATCTGAGTCAGGTCCCCACGTGGACGCGCCCGCAGGAGATCTTTCGCGAGGCCAAGCAGGCTGTGGATCTCAGCTCGGCCGAACGCATCGTCGCCGTCGGACGGGGCATTCGCAGCCAGGAGAACCTCGCCCTCATTCAAAGGCTCGCCGAAGTCCTTCAGGCCGAGATCGGCGCCTCGCGTCCGGTCTGCGACAGCGGATGGCTCCCAATGGATCGTCAGATCGGGAGCTCGGGCCAGACGGTCTCCCCGAAGCTCTATCTGGCCATCGGCATCTCTGGGGCGATCCAGCATGTCGTCGGCATGAAGGGAGCCCGCACGATCGTCGCTATCAATAAGGATCCGGAAGCGCCTATCTTCGACATCGCCGACTACGGGATCGTGGGCGATTTGTTCGAGATCGTCCCGGCGCTCATCAAGCATCTGGAGCAGCTCGCCGAGTGAGTCCGCGCACGCTTCGGCTTCGGCGTTCGGGGAAGTCCCTTCACGTCGCTTGTCCGAAGTCCCCTGCGCGCTGGTATAATCTTCCGTGAGCAGCATGAGAAGGAGGTGACGTTCATGAGAGGATGCGCCTGGGGATTCTTCCCCTTTGGCTTCGGCTTTTATCTGGATTGGAGCGAGATTGAGCCCTGGCTCTGGGGCCGCCGCTTCTACACGCGCCGGGAGAAGATCGAGTACCTGAAGCGGCTCAAAGAGAAGCTCGAGCGCGAGCTGCAGGGGATCGAAGAGCGCATTCGGGATCTGGAAGCGCAGGAAGCGGCTTCCCGATGAGGGATTGCGGAGGAAGATCGGTGATGGAGGGCGCGCCTTCTCCCGGTGTCCTCGCTCCTTCTGTGACGTCTCTGAGCGACGCGGAATTACGCCGCCGCGTCTACGAACCGGTGGACCTCTCGCGCTACTCGTTCTGGGAGCGGTGGGGCATCCGGGCGCTCGGCCTGCTCGGGTATGGATGGATCGCCGCCTTCGGACGCACGATCCGATGGACGGTCGTGGATGGGCATTATCACGAGGAGATCCGGCGCGCCGGAAAGCGCATCATCTATGCCTTCTGGCACAATCGCATCTTCCTGGCGACATGGTTTTGGCAACGGCGGGGCATCGTCGTGATGACGAGCCAGAGTTTCGATGGAGAGTACATCGCCCGATTCATCCAGCGATTCGGATATGGGGCCGCGCGCGGCTCCTCCACGCGCGGAGGGAATCGCGCTCTTCTTCTCATGGCAGCGTGTCTTGAGCGCGGGCTCGACGTCGCCTTCACCCTCGATGGCCCCCGCGGACCGGTCTACGTGGCGAAAAAAGGAGCGATCAAACTCGCCCAATGGACGGGACAAGCCATCCTCCCGTTTCATATCTCGGCGGAACACTTCTGGGAGCTGCCCAGTTGGGATCGCTTTCAGATCCCAAGGCCCTTCACCCGAGCGGTCGTCCTGTTGGGCCCTCCGATCACTGTCCCTCGGGAGGCGAGCCCATCGCTTCTGGAACAAAAGCACGCTGAGCTTCAGGCGACGCTTGATGTCCTGCGCGAACGCGGGGATCGGTGGTTCCATCGGCAAGAAGCAGCTCGGTGAGCACAGATCACCGATGTCGCCTCCTCTCCTTGCGTGCGAGGAAGGCTGTTGCGCCGCCATCTTCCCCAAGAGCGACTGGCTCCGGATCCCGGGTGGAGGAGAGGGTCGGCCTACGACCAGCCTGATCTCCCCCGAAGCGAAGGATAAAGAATCCCCCCTCTCCAGAAGCCACATAAACGAAGGATCCAGAACCTTGGACGTTCCATACACGGCCGGGAGTGATATAGAACCCAAGCTCTCGGGGATGCAGGAGATCACTCACATCCAGCACGCGCACGCCCCTGTCTTGATCTGCCACATAGGCATAGCTCTGGAGGATCTGGACGCTTACGGCCAAGCCCGGGGTATCGTAGAATCCCACCTCCTGGAGATGCGCGGGATCGCTCACATCCACCACACGCAGGCCAGCCTCCCAATCCGCCACATAGGCATAGTTGCCGACGATGTGGACGCCCCACGCCATACCAGGTGTATCATACAATCCCACCTCGTGCGGGTGAGCGGGATCACTGACATCAATCGCGCGCACGCCCATCCACCAACTCGTCACATAGGCATAGCGACCGGAGACATACACATCCACAACTGGACCTGGTGTACTGTAGACTCCAACCTCCCAGGGGCGGGCGGGATCGCTGACGTCAATCACGCGCAAGCCGGCATCCAAACCTGCTACATAAGCGGAGCGGCCAACGACAAAGACGTTCAGGGCAAAGCCTGGCATATCATAGAACCCCAGCTCCCGGGGATACGCGGGATCGCTCACATCAATCACTCGTAGACCTTCCAACCCATCTGCGACATAGGCATAGGTGCCGACAACATAGACACCCATGGCCTCGCCAGGTGTATCGCAGAATCCCACTTCCCGGGGACGAGCCGGATCGCTCACGTCCATGATCCACAGGCCCGCCTTCCCAAAAGTCACATAAGCATACGCGCCCACGACATAAACGTCCCACGCCATGCCCGGTGTGAGAGAGAACCCTACTTCCCTGGGGCTAGAGGGATCCAGCACATCCACCACGCGCAAGCCCATCTTCTCATCGGCCACATACGCATAGCGACCCACGACATGAACGCTGCGTGCCTCGCCCGATAGCCGAGAGGACCCTACCAGTTGGGGGCGAGCGGGATCACTCACGTCCAACACGCATAAGCCCATCTCCCCATCGGCCACATACGCATAACGCCCGGTGATATAGATGTCCCGCGCCTCACCAGGGGTCTTGAGGGAACTCACCTCTTGGGGACGAGAGGGAGCGCTCACATCAAGCACTCGCACAGCGGTTCCATCAGCCACATAAGCGTAGTGATCTCTAACGTGAACGTCGTATGCCCCACCGGGAGTGTCATAGAAGCCGATCCCTCGAGGACGGGTGGGATTGCTCACATCAATCACGAACAAGCCCGCCTCCCGATCCGCCACGTAGACATAGCCCCCGGCAACATGAATGCCCTGAGCGAAACCAGGTGTGTTAAAGAATGCGACCTCTTGGGGACGCCGCGGATCACTCACATCAATCACCCGCAGACCTTCCAACCCATCCGCGACATAGGCATAGGTGCCCACGCGCTGGACATCTCGCGCCTCGCCGGGTGTGTCGGAGAATCCGATCTCTTGGGGAGAGAGGGAGGATCTCACCTCAATCACCCGCAGGCCGGCCTCCCCATCGGCTACATAGACATAAGGACTTGAGACATCAACTCCCCATGCAGAACGAGGAAGAAGAAGCCTCCCCCTCATCCTCGGGCTCGAGGGGACAGAGAGATCAAAGATAAACAAACCGGAACCGGAAGCGACATAAGCGTGGATGCCGGCAACCCGGACATCGCGAGGGGCTCCTCCGAAAGCCCCCACTAATTCCATACTCGCGCTCTGACCTCCAACGGGTCCCCGGAGGTAGGCATCTGGGATGCGGAGGAACGCTCCCCCTCTCTGGGGGAATGCCGCTGTCAGGACAAGGAGGCTTATTCCGCAAAGGATCAGCACTCGGCTTGCAGCCTTTCCGGATCTTCGCTCGCCTGGCTTCCGACTCAACAGCATCTTTTCCTCCTTGCTGCCGCACTCAGAGGAGTGCGACCAAAGACGTTCCTCAGAACTTCTGAAGGCTCACCAAGAGGACGTTCCCGCAAGGCTTCGCCTTCATCGCCCGAATCTCTCTCAGGCCAGGCCGTTTCATCCCCATCGCATCCGGCCTGTTTCGAGCTTCTTGTGTGCCACATTCTTCAGGCTCGGTCAAGTAACCCCAGGTACAGAAGAATCCTCGTCGTAGGCCTGGACAGAGGGTTCGCCAGTTACCCCCCACCTCACAAGATCACGCGTTCGGCGCCCACGCGGCGGGTGATGTGCAGGCGATCGAGATATTCCAGCAGAGGAATGGCATACTTCCGCGAGACGCCCGTGATCTCTTTGAACGTCCCGACGTCGAGTCGAGGATCGAGGGCTTTTCGCTCGCGAATACGCCGGATCAGCTCCTCCAGAGCTTCGGCGGCGAACGTATGCTCCCCGATGCGCACAAGAGCCCCTCGATGAAGAAGCAGGTGATACAGTTTCCGGGCCTTCTGAGGATCCAGATCGAAGCGAGAGATCACTTCCTCCAGAGTCGGAGGCTGCCATTTCGCATCCCGGAACGCGGAGAGAAGCATCTCTTCCATCCGAGCCTCCTCATCCGAGAGCCGCACCGTATGCTCGGCCAAGCGGATCCACTCCCGCTCGGCGCGAAATTCGGGCTCCTGACAGAGCCGATCCAGAAGCGCGGAGGCGGCCGAGTCCGGGATCTCTCGCAGAAGGAGAGCGCGAATCTCGCGGTGCGGCATTCCCGGATCCAGAGGATGCTCGCGGTGAAATGCGGCCAGCATCTGCCGCAGCCGCGCTCTCAAGTCGTCGTAAGCGGAGCGGGCGAGGAAGTGACGCGGCGTGCTCGGCAGTTCCACAAGCGTCCCGGCGTCAGCCAGGGCGCGCAGGGTCTCCTCCAGCCGGGTTTCCGTGAGATCCGTGCGTGCGGCCAGTTCCGGGTAGCTCATCCCTCGAAGTCCAGCTCTCTCCACCCACAGGACGAGGCGCTCAGAAGCCCCCGCCCGTTCGATCTGAAGAAGCGAGGCGATGAGAGCCTCTCGCGCGGCATCTCCAGGACGAAAAGCGCGATGCTTCTCCGCAAGAGCATCCAGAATTTCTCCACCGCCGATGGTGAGCGGAGGAGAATATCGCCGGATGATGAAACGGTCGCCCGGCAGGGCGACTGTCGGCGATTCCAATCGAAATTGAGCCAGACCCGATTCCCCCGGGCGCAACTCCATCCGATCCAGAAGAACAAGGCGCGCCATGATCTCCGCCGTCCCGAGATGAAGGCGCAGGCGCGCGCGCGTCTGCAGGGGATGGGGGGCTGTGGGCAACAGCTCCACGCGGGCATCCAGCATAGACGTCGGAAGGAAACGGCGGCTCGGCACGACGACCTGACCGCGCGCGAGATCCTCGACCGACACCCCCTGCAGATTCAGGGCCGTTCGCTCTCCGGCCACAGCTACCGAGACCGACTGACCGTGCACCTGAAGGCCGCGAATCGTCGCGCGATGCCGCGCCGGAAGCACATCCACCTCGTCCCCGACAGCGAACTGGCCGGCAATCAACGTCCCCGTCACGACTGTCCCGAATCCTTTCACCGTGAAGACGCGATCAATGGGAAGACGCGGGACAGCATCGCGCCGCTTCTCAGCCACTCTCGCCGCCACCTCCGAGAGAGCGGCCTTCAGATCCTCAATCCCCTGCCCCGTGCGCGCGCTGACGCGAACAATAGGCGCCCCGTCCAGGAAAGATCCGGCCACCAGCTCGCGCACCTCCTCCTCGACCAGCTCGAGCATCTCCTCATCCACCAGATCCGCCTTCGTGATCGCGATCAGGCCGGATTTCACCCGGAGAAGCCGACAGATATCGAAATGCTCGCGCGTCTGAGGCATCACAGACTCATCGGCGGCCACAACGAGCATCACCAGATCAATCCCGTGCGCCCCGGCGAGCATGTTCTTGACGAAGCGTTCATGTCCGGGGACATCCACGAATCCGAAACGCGTCTCCCCGAGCGTCAGGAAGGCGAAGCCCAGGTCAATCGTGATCCCCCGCTCCTTCTCCTCCTTCAGCCGATCCGTGTCAATTCCGGTCAGCGCCTTCACAAGCGCCGTTTTGCCGTGGTCGATGTGTCCGGCTGTGCCGACGATGATGTGTCGCATCCTCCTTCCCTCGTGGAGACTTTGCCGATGCGCCCCCTGCTTTTGGTCTCACGGCTTCTGAGGCTTCTTCTCCGGAGGCTTACTCCCCGGCTTCTGCTCCTTCTCCTTCCCTTCGGGTTCGGGCTCGATGTCGCCGATCTCGATCTTCCCGGTGAATCGCCGATAGTTCGTATACCGAATCACCATGCGCACATGCACGGAGCCGCTCGGAAAATCCAGGACATCATCGGCGTAGGTGTAGGTGGGGAACCACAGGCCCGGCTCAATATTCTCCCGATAGGTCTCAAAGCGCGGGAACTTGTTCTCCCGATCCTCGGGCAAGCCCTTGCCCTCCACTTTCACAATCATCAGATCCACGGTATCCACCCAGATGCGTCCCTGAAAATACCGCTCGTGCATCTTCTTCGGATCGGGAGGACGTCGCGGACGCACATCGAAGACGTAGGTCTCGATCTCATCAATGCGTTCGCGCCCCACATAGGTGACGACGTATTTGGGCAAGTCTTCCAGGCCGAGCGCGAAGGGTTGAATCCCCGCGAAATCGGCGAAATCATACTGGGTGATGACGATATCGCGAAGCGTGGGCAAGGGGAAATAAACGATGCGTTCCTCGCGCTCGCCCCGATCGTTCACGATGATCTCGGACACGCGCCGGAATTCCCCGGTGACGATGCGGCGCGGCCCGAGCGTCTGGACGGTGATGTCTTGTCTGAAGAGGAAGTTCTTAAACTCCTGTCGCAATCGGCTCTCGTTCTCGGCGAACTTTCGGATGATCTCTTCGACAGGAACCCCATCTACCGTCTGTGGAGCAGAGGCTTTCTCCTGATTCCCAACGCGCCCGGCTCCGGCCACCGGGGAGAAGGCCAGCAGCACGCCCAGAAGGAACGCGCGATAAAGACCTCGCTGTTTGTTCATCGTTTCACCTCGCACATGACATATTCTACCGATTCACTCGCCCTTCGTACATGAAGAAGTGGCTCTCTCCGAGCGCCTTCAGGGGCGTTCTTGGACGGCCTCGCGCAGGGCCTCGCCGACGATTTGAAAGCACAGGAGGACGAGCACCAGCGTTCCGGCCGGGAAGAGGAGCAACCACGGGGCGACACTCATCGCCTGAACCCCATCATGAACGAGCGTCCCCCAGCTCGCCTGCGGAGCCTGAATCCCCAGACCGAGGAAACTCAGGAACGCTTCCTGCAACAGAACCGACGGAATGGTGAGCACCGTATAGGCGATGATCGGACCGCTTGTATTCGGAAGGATGTGGCGCCTGAGGATCGTCCACGTCCCGGCTCCGGCGGCGCGCGCCGCTTCGACAAAGGGCTCGTTCTTCAACGCGAGGACCTGCCCGCGCACGATCCGCGCCAGCGTCAACCAGGAGACGGCTCCCAAGGCGGCGAAGAGCAAAATCATACGCACGCCGGGACCGCGAAGCCATTCGCTCAGCGCGCCTTCAGGGGACAAACCGAGTAGGCGAATCACGGGCTCGACGACTTCCGGCTCGGCGAAAAGCGCCATGAGGACCAGGACGAGAAACATGTAGGGGATCGAGAAGAGCACGTCCACGGCGCGCATCATCACTTCGTCCACCCGGCCTCCGATATATCCGGAGAGGGCTCCGTAGAGGACGCCAATGCTGGTCGAGATCGCCGTCGCGACCAGCGCCACAAGCAAAGAGAGGCGTCCGCCATAGAGCAGGCGCGCCAAGAGGTCGCGCCCCAGGATATCCGTGCCCAGGTAGTGTCCGTTCACGAGGCTCGGTGGGGAGAGGCCCAGCTCCAGATCCGTCTCATCGTAACGATAGGGGAGCCAGGCCGGGCCGATCACAACGGCCACTCCCACAAGCAGGAGCACGCCGGCAGCCAGAAGGACAAGTGGACGATGCCGCTTCTCGTGCGAGTCTTTCATCCAGCGCTCCACCTCAATGAACTCGCGGGATGTCATCCGATAGCCCCTCGCATGAGCCAGGACCCGCGCTCAGGTCGAACCGTCGGCAGCCCCCATTTTCCTCATTGGAGCGTGATGCGCGGGTCTATAAGCGCCATCGCGATGTCGGCCAGCAGATTCGCCAGAATGAGCACGACCGAGACCAGCGAGACGATCCCCAGAATCAGTGTGTAATCTCGATTGAGCGCCGCCTGGACGAAGAAATAGCCCAGCCCCGGCAGAGCGAAGATCTTCTCCACGACGACGGTCCCGGCCAGAAGAAAAGCCAGCGCGGGGCCGGTGAACGAGATGACCGGCAGCAGGGCCGGACGCAAAGCATGGCGCACGAGGATCGTCCGCTCGCGAACGCCTTTAGCGCGCGCTGTGCGGATACACTCCTGCGCGAGCGCCTGCTGCACTCCGCTTTGTGTCAAACGCGCGATGTAGGCAATATAGGCGGCCGAGAGCGTGAGAACCGGCAGCACGAGATGTCGCCCTTCGCCCCATCCGGCCGGAGGAAGCCAGTAGAGCGTCAGGCTGAACAGGAGCACCAGCAGTGGCCCCAACACGAAGTTCGGAATGCTCACTCCCAGCAGAGCGGCTCCCATCAGAGCGCGCGCTAAGAAGGCTCTCGGGTGCAGCGCGGCCAGTATTCCCAGAGGCATGCCCACGCCCAAGGCCAGAAGATACGCCGCCAGACCAATGGGCGCCGAGACTCGAAGGCCTCGGCGCAAGATCTCGCTCACCGGGACATCGGGATACCGATACGAAGGGCCGAAGTCCAAACGCAGAAGCCCTCGCATGTAGTTGCCATACTGCACATGCCAGGGCCGATCCAGACCATAATGCCGATCCAGATGCGCTTCGATCTCCGCCGGAAGAGCGCGCTCCCGGCGAAAAGGCTTCCCCGGCGCCAGGCGCACCAGAAAGAAAGTGAGCGTGAGAATGAGCCACAGCAAAGGAAGGGCCAGCAGCAAGCGCTTGAGGACGTACCCCCGCATAGTCCTACCAGATGCCAGGCCCCGAGGCCCTCCTGGTGAGCGCGACGAATTTCAAGGGATGCCGATCCAGAACGTTCGTCTCCCACCCCTGCACATAGGGCTTGCGGAGGAAGCTGGTGACCGAGCTGTAAATGGGGATGATCGGCATATCCTCGAGCAGCACGGCTTCGGCCTGAGCCAGAAGCTCCATTCGCCGCCGGGCATCCGGTTCCGCATTGGCCTGGGCGACGAGCCGATCATATCGGGCGTTGGTCCAACCGGTCGGGTTATTCGGACTCCGGGAAAGCATGGAGTCCAGGAAGCTCGTCGGATCGCTGAAATCGGCCGAGAAACTCCGGCGCGCAATATCGAAGTCCCCCCGCCGCACGGTCTCCAGGTAGACCTGCCACTCCTGGTTGATCAGCTCGACACGTATCTGCGGGAAGACCCGTCGCCACTCGGCCTGAATGGCTTCGGCGATCTGCCGGTGAAGCTCCGCCGTATTGTAGAGGAAGCGAAGGCGAAGGCCGCGCCCCTCGGGATACCCGGCAGCCTGCAGAAGATGCCGCGCGCGCTCCGGATCATACCCGACGCCGCGCGGACGAGGATAGGAGCGGTGAAAATCCGAAGGGGTGAATGCCCCAAGCGGCTGTTGCCCGGCCGCCAGCAGCCGCCGACAGATCCGCTCCCGATCTACAGCCAGCGCCAGCGCGTGACGCACACGCCGATCATCAAGCGGCCGACGCCTCACGTTCACCAGCAGGAAATAGCTCAGCAGATAGGGTCCGGAGACGTAATCCCGTCGCTCGCGCAAAAGGCGAAGAGCATAGGGAGGCAAAAGCCCACTCACCAGAACATCCACTTCGCCCGCCTTGTAGAGGTTCAACAGCGTCGTCGCATCGTCATAGGGGTAGAAGATCGCCCGCTCAAGCCGTACGCGCGCGGCATCCCAATAGAATGGATTCTTCTCCAGGACGATCCGTCGGCCCGGCGCGAATTCGACCAGCCGGAAGGGGCCGTTGGTCACAATATGTTCCGGACGAGTCCAGGCGCGCCCGTGACGCTCGATCGCCTCGCGCGGAACAGGCCGATAGACGGCACTGCAGGTGAGCTTGAGGAAGAAGGCCGTAGGAACTTCCATCGTCACCTCCAGGGTGAACGCATCCAGCGCCCGCACACCAACATCTTCTGCCGTCACGGCCACCGCTTCCCACACTCCTTCTCTCAGACGTCGGCTCAGTTCCTGTGACCCACTGGCTCCCGAAGGAACATCGCCCTTTCGGATGCGATCCAGCTCCTCTTGCGCCAGGAGAATATCGCGTCCGGAGTCATCGGTCACCAGACGCCCCGTGCGCCGATCCCGAACCTTGAGCTTCCCCGTATTGTAGGCTTCGGCATTCCGGATGTAGTAGAGCAGATAAGCATTCGGCGAGGCCGTCTCCGGAGCTAACGCGCGACGCCAGGAGTAGACGAAGTCCCATGCTGTCACCGGACGCCCATTGCTCCAGCGCGCCGTGCGACGCAAATGGAAGAGAAAGCGCACGGCTCGCGCGTCCACATCCCACCGCTCGGCGACAGCCGGAACGGGTTCGAGCGTCACCGGATCGTATTCGGTCAACCCCTCGAAGAGATTGATCAGGATCTGCTCCTCGACGCTTCCCGGCGCACGATGCGGATCAAGCGAAGCCGGATCGGCTCCATTGCCTATGCGCAGGACGGGCTGAGCCGGAGGTTCGATCTTCCCGAAATAGGCCGCCGGACGCCCACAGGAAATGCCGAATAAGAGCGCTCCGATGATGTAGACGAGCCGCCGCATGACCTGGATGGAAAAGCAACCTTATCACGCTCCTTCCGGGAGCGCAAGAAATGTCTTCCTGGCGGCAAGCATGGCGACAACGGTCTTCAGCGATGAAGCCGAAGGTCCTGCTGGCGCACGGCCAGTCTCTCAGGAACGGAGGATAACTCCTTTGTGGGGGATGCGCCTGTGAGATGAGCAGCGGTCGGTCTGTTCTGCGAAATGGACGAGGGCCGATCGTGCCTAGCCCCAAATGGTCTCCACCGGCAGGGAGCCGAACCTCATTCCATAGAGAGCCTGCCGCAGCAGGCGACAGAAAATAGCCTGGGGTGAAACGACGGCGGAACCCATTCGCAGACCAAACCCCACTCCACAGAGAGCCCTCGAAGAGGGCGACAGAAAATAGCCTGGGGTGGAGCGAAGCGGAACCCCAGGAAACGAGGTCCCCAATTACCCCCGAGCCCGCGCGAGCGGGCGACACATTGGGTCAGAAGCCGGACGAATTGAAGGGCGCCATTCGTGTATCCCCCGATGTTGTGGCCTGGCGTGTGTGAGCCAGACCGGTTGGGTGGCCGCCCGATGTGTCGCCCCCTTCGGGGGCTCTTGAGAAAATTTCGGGCTCGCGGTTTCCTGGGGCTTACGCCCCAGGCTATTCTCTGTCGCCCGCCAGAGGCGGGCTCATCACGGAAGGAGTGTCGTTCTTCCAATTGGGCTCATGCCCCGGGCTAATCTCTGTCGCCCACTGCGTGGGCTCTTTGAGGAACGGGGTCGTTCTCATGATGGGGCTCACGCCTCAGGCTATTTTCTGTCGCCCGCTCGCGCGGGCTTTGTACGGAAGAGGTGTCGCTCTCTCAAAGGAACCTGCGCCCCGGCCTCTTTTCTGGCTTCCCCTTCGGGAGGGTTTGGGGGGGAGTGCCCGCGAGGACGTTCGGAGTCCGGTCTGGAAGTCAGCAGAGATAGGGCTTGACAAGGGGGCAGAAAAGTTTATTATGTTCCCGAACAAAGTTATGCGCGTACGTCAGCACACCTTGGGGAAGGAATCGCCGGGCCCGGCCAATCACGGCCTCCTCAAGCAGATGAACATGCTCGCGCTGCTGGAGCTTGCGCGGGAAGCCGGGGTGATCTCCCGCGCGGAATTGGCGCGTCGCTCGGGCTTGAGCCCTCCAACGGTCTCCGTCCTTGTGGCGAAGTTGCTCGGCGCCGGGTTGCTCGTGGAAGAAGGAAGGGGGGAATCTCGCGGGGGGCGACGCCCGACTCTGGTGCGCTTCAACGCTCGTTTCGGATATGTCCTGGGCGCGGATCTTGGGGGCACGCGCGTGCGTCTGGCCCTGGCGGATCTCAACGGCGACGTTCTCGCCCAATCGGAGGCTCCCACTCGAAAATCCCCCCCTCTTGTCCATTCCGTTGTCGAGCAAATCGTCAAGAGCAGTCGCCAACTGGTCAGGGAGGCGCGCGTGCGCTGGCGCGAGGTGAAAGCCATGGCCATCGGGGCTCCCGGCATCACCGACGTGGAGAGTGGAATCGTTCGCCATGCGCCGAATCTGCCGGGTTGGCGGGATGTCCCTCTGCGAGATCTCATGGAACGGGCGCTACGAATCCCTGTGCACGTGGATAACGACGTGAACATGGCTGTACTGGGCGAGAGCTGGCGCGGAGTCGCTCGCGGGCGCCGGCATGTCGCCTTCATCGCCATCGGAGCGGGGATCGGGGCGGGCCTTCTCATCAACGGGGAGCTTTATCGCGGCTCCACTCATGCGGCCGGGGAAGTCGGCTACATGCTTTTGGACCCGAAGGCGATCTGCGAGGAATTCCGCGAGCTGGGCTTTCTGGAGATGCGAGCGTCCGGACCGGCTCTGGCGGCTCGTGCTCGTCAGCTCCTGAAGCGATCCGAGCTGTCGGATGCCAAGGCGATCTTCGAAGCGGCTCGCCGAGGAGATGAAACAGCTCGGCAGCTCGTGGAAGAAGTAGCGGACTACCTGAGCGCGGCGGCGGCCAATGTGGCCACGCTGCTGGATCCCGAGATGATCGTGCTCGGAGGAGGGGTGAGCCTGGCCGGCGATGTGCTCACCGAACCCATCCGAGCAGCCATTGAACGAACCGTTCCGGCCAAACCGGTCGTTGTCGTCTCGGCCCTGAAGGATCGAGCGCAGCTCTATGGGGCTGTCTTCTCGGCTCTGCAGATGGTCGAACGACAGCTCGCCGATTTGGTCGCGCGACTTTAGCGAAGGAGGAGAATGTATGAAGAGCATCCTTCTAGCGCTGGTTCTCCTAGTTCAGGCCCAGGCGACCGACGGGGTCATCGAAGGGATCGTCCTGGATCCTTCGGGAGCCGTCGTCGCCGGAGCCACGGTGCGTATCCTCAACATGGATACGGGATACGTCCGAACGCTGACGACCAACGAGCGCGGGTTCTACCGCGCGGCGCTGCTTCCGCTCGGACGCTATGAGGTGAGCGTCGAAGCGACCGGGTTCAAGCGTGCCGTGCGCTCGGGGATCACCCTCACAGCCGGTCGCACGGCTGTCGTGGATTTCTCCCTGGAAGTCGGACAGATCGAACAGACGGTGACGGTCACAGCCGACGCGCCTGTGGCCGACATCGGGAAGGTCGAACAGGGGAACACGATCTCGACGCAGGAGGTGCGGAATCTGCCCTTGGTCTCGCGCAACATCTACAACTTCATGCTCCTGCAGCCGGGCGTGAGCGCGCGTCCCAATCCCGAATTCGGTGTCCCCCGCAAAGTGAACACCAACGGGTTCATTGACCGGATCAATTACCAACTGGATGGCAACACGAACACGCAGGCCGATCGGGCGGGCATCCGCCTGATGCCCATCTCCGAGGTCTTCATCCGCGAGCTTCAGGTCGTCAACAACGGCTTCGCTCCGGAGTTCGGCACGACCATCGGAACTGTCTACAATGCCATCACCGACTCGGGGACGAACGAGCTCCATGGGGAAGCCGGATACCGCTTCCGCCGCAAGTCCTTCTCGGCGCGCCCGACGCTGCTGTCGCCCACGCAACCGAAGCCGGATTTCGCCGCCGATACGGTGACGGCGCGGCTGGGCGGCCCCTTGCGGCGCGACCGACTCCACTACTTCAGCGCCTACGAATTCACGCGGCGCGATATCCCGCGCCCGATCACGATCACGCCCGAGAACGCCGCGCGCATCGGGCTGACCCCGAAGCAGATCGGCGTCGTCCCGGCCTCGCAACGGGTCAATTTCTTCATCGTCCGCAGTGATCTCACGCTCTCGGAGCGGAATCGTCTGATGGCCCGCTACAACCTCTTCCGTAACAGCTCGCCGAACAACATCGGAGGGGCTCTCTCGGCCGGACTCCTCTCGGTGACGCGCTCGACCGACTTCATTGACGCGGCCGATTCCGTGGCGACGCAACTCACCTCGACGCTCTCGGCGCGCGCGATCAACGAGCTGCGCTTCCAATACGCGCGCCGCCGCTTCTTCCGCACGGCCAATCCGGAGAACGCTGTGAAGGGGCCGGCCATCACGATCTCGGGCGTGGCGCAGTTTGGCGGACCGACCGATGACGGCCAGCGCTTCCGTCAGACCAGCGTGGATCTCGTGGACAATGTCACGCTCATTCGGGGGAACCACGCCTTCAAATTCGGATTCGCGATGACGACCTACGGGGATTTCCGACGGGAACCGCTCTTTGCCGAGTATGTCTTCCCGAACATTGAGGCCTATCTGAACGCCGTCAACGGGACCAATCCCAAGGGATACACGACCTTCCGCCAGCGCCTCGGGAATCCGGAGATCAGCGAGCGCGCTTTCTTCTACTCAGCCTTCGGGCAGGACGACTGGCGCGTGACGCAGAATTTCAAGGTCCTCTACGGCGTGCGCTACGAACTCTATGACGTGCCCGATCCGGACCCGATGGCGCCTCTGCCCTTCTCGCGCGATTTCCGCGTGGACAAGAACAATCTGGCGCCGCGTCTGGGCTTCTCCTACGGGATCGGACGCGAGCGCAAGACGGTGGTGCGGGCCAGTGCCGGTATTTACTACGACTTCCCGAAGCTCGATTTCTATCGGCTCGCTCTTCTGAACAACGGCAATCCGCGCTTTCGAGACATTTCGGTCGCGGGCACCAGTCCCTTTGCTCCTGCCTTTCCGCAGACGCTCGAATCGCTGCCGCCGGGCTTCCCCCTGCCGCGCGTGAGCGTGAATGCCGTCGCGCCGGACTTCGCCACGCTCTACTCGAGCAACGCGAATCTCCAGATCGAGCGCGCCCTGACTAACGACATGTCCGTTCTGCTCAGCTACGTCTTCACCAAGGGGACGCGCATCCCCGTCCGGAGGAACATCAACCCGATCAATCCGATTCGCACACTCGCCGACGGGCGCCCGGTCTTCGACACGGCCATCACGCCGCAGACGCGGCTCTTCCCCGAATTCGACAACGTCTTCCTGGATGAATCCGTCGGAAATTCCAACTACAATGGCGTCACCGTGCAACTGATCAAGCGGTTCTCGCGCGGCTATCAATTCACAGCTTCCTACACCTGGTCGCACGCCATAGATGACGCTCCCGAAGTGAACGTTCTTGACAGCAACGTCCAGCTCTCCGATCCGACCAACCGGCGTCGCGATCGGGGGAACTCGCTCTCGGATCGCCGTCACATTTTCTACGTGAGCGGCGTTTTGGCCCCGAAGGTGACCGTGGAGAATCGGTTCTGGAACGCGCTCTTGAACGACAACCAGGTGAGCTTCATCGTGAGCGCCGACAGCGGGGATACCTTCAACATCTTCGCCAATCGCGATCTCAACAACGACCGCATCCTCATGGATCGTCCGCTCTTCATCGGGCGCAATACGGTGGATGGACCGAATACGTTCAACCTCGACCTCCGATACTCGCGTTTCGTTCGCGTGAGCGAGCGGGCGAACGTGGAGATCTTCGCGGAGTTCACGAACCTGACCAATCATCCGAACATCACGGACCTGACGACGACGGTCGCCGTCAACGCCGACGGGAGCCTGGTCTCGGGGCTCCCGAGCCGGTTCCCGCGAGCGGGGGCGCTGGAATCGCGGCAGTTTCAACTGGGATTCCGACTGAACTTCTGACGCGGACTGCTCGGGGAGCGCCCTGGGTGCTCCCCGGCAGCGCTCTGGCGGGGAGAAGACATGCGGAATCGCAAGGCATCTTCTCACAGGGGTCTTCTGGCTCTTGTTTTGAGCGCACTTGTTGTCCTCCCCGGCTGGGGAGACACTCTCTCGGACTCCCGGGTCGCCTCGCTCGAGGGGTGGGAAGACATTGTCCCGAAGCCTTCTGAAGATTCCGGTCTGTCTGGGCTCGTGCAGGCGCTTCGGAAGCTGCGCACGACGGCGCGCGTGCTTCATGTGACGGCGCATCCGGATGACGAAGATGGGGCGATGCTCGCGCTCGTCTCGCGCGGCTGGGGAGCCGAAGTGATGCTTCTGACACTCACGCGGGGCGAAGGGGGACAAAACAGGACGGGTCCCGAACTCTGGGATGCGCTCGGTCTGCTGCGCACGCTGGAGTTGCTGGCTGCCGATGCGTACTATGGCGTCGCGCAACGCTTCACGCGCGTCGCTGATTTCGGCTTCTCCAAGACGGCTCAGGAGACCTTCCAGAAATGGAACGGACGCGAGACGGCGCTCGCTGACGTGGTGCGCGTGATTCGCACCTTTCGTCCCGATGTCATCGTAGCCCGCTTCCATGGGGCGCCGCGCGATGGGCATGGGAACCATCAGGCGTCGGGGCTGCTGGCGCGCGAAGCCTTCGAAGCGGCCGGAGATCCGCGCCGCTTCCCGGAGCAGTTGGCCGAAGGACTGCTCCCCTGGGCTCCGAAGAAGCTCTACATCAGCGTGCGCGCTGATGAAGCCTACACCCTTCGACTCAACACAGGGGCGTATGATCTAGCTCTCGGTCAATCCTACGCGCAGTTGGCCATGCGGGGACTGAGCCTGCAACGGACGCAAGGGGCGGGAGGAACGATCGTCCCCGCAGGAGATCAGTATTCGTATTATCGGCTTGTCGCCTCGCGCGTCTCGTCACCGGGAGGGGACGGACGTTCTGAAGAGAGCTTCCTGGATGGGCTAGACACAAGCCTTCCTGGATTGGCCGATCGGCTCGGCGCGGAGGAACGGGCTGTGCCCTTTCTTCGTCCTGCGTTGCAGGAGGTCGCAGAGCTTTTCGCCGAAGCCGCCGAGAGGCTCGTGCCCGAGCATCCGGAACGTGTCGCTTCTCCTCTTCTGCGCGGCGTGCAGATCCTGGAGGATCTTCTGACGCGCCTGGAGCGCGCCCCGCTCTCCGCCGCCGCGCGGGAGGATCTTCGCGTTCATCTCCGGACGAAGCGCGTTCAGGGCTTGCGGGCGGCGCATCTGGCGCTCGGTCTTGTGCTCGAGGTGCTCGCCGAGACACCGGCTTCCTCGACGCCAACCGAAGGTTCGTCGGCTCGGCGTCCGCGCGAAATTCTGGATATGGTCTCTCCGGGACAGACGGTCACGCTGACCGCGCGACTGGTCAATCGCGGGCGCGAGTCGGTGACCGTCGAGGACTTCCAGTGCGAAGCGCCCGAAGATTTCGCGGCGACCCTCCTGCGACGCGAATCCAAACAGCTCGGCCCCAACGAGAGTGCTTCGGCCCAATGTCGGATCACACTTCCTGAGCGGATCGCGCGCTCTCTGTTCACACGCCCCTTCTGGGAGCGCGAGGATCCGCAGAGGGAAGCGATTCTTCGACTCCGCGTCCCCGAGTACGCGACGCTTCCTCTGCCTCCGCTGCCGCTGCGCGTTCGCGCCACGTATGCGTTCCAGGGACGGAAGGGAGAGATCGCCGCCATCCCCCGCGCGCGCTGGGTGGATCCGATCTACGGCGAAGAGCATCGTCCCCTGTTCATCGGCCCTCCGATTTCGGTTCACGTTCATCCGGAATCGGTCGTGATTCCCACGTCCCGGCGCGAGACGATCCGGATCATGGTGAGTGTGCGCAGTCGCGTGAGCGCGGGAGCGCGCGTTCGACTCCGCCTGGAAGTACCTTCGGGATGGCGCGTTGAGTCTTCCGCCGAGGAGCTGGAGTTCTCGCGAGAGGGGGAGACGCGGAGCGTCCCCTTCGCGATTGTTCCCGGAAGCCTGCGCGAAGGGCGGTATGACGTGCGGGCGGTGGTCGAGTACCAGGGACAAGAGTACGCTGAAGGGTACACGCTCCTCGGGCGGCGCGAGATCGGATGGTTTCCTTTCTACGAGCCCGCTCGCGCGCGTATTCACGCCGTCGAAGTCGCCCTGCCCTCGCCGGAGCTGCGCATCGGATACATCATGGGCGCCGGAGATGAGATTCCGCGCGTGCTCGCGCAACTGGGGCTCCGGGTGGAACAGATTGGGCCGGAAGAGCTGACGCGCGGAGATCTGAGCCGCTTTCACACGATCGTTCTGGGCATCCGCGCTTACGACGTGCGCCCCGAGGTGCGTCAGTACAACAGGCGACTGCTGGAATTCGTCGAGCGCGGCGGGACACTGCTTGTGCAATACAACCAGGATGTGGCGACCTTCAACGCCGGGGCGTTCACGCCCTATCCGGCGACACTCGGCACCGGGCGCGTGAGCGTCGAAGAAGCGCCGGTTGAGATCCTCGCGCCCGAAGATCGCCTCTTCCACTGGCCCAATCGGGTGACCGAACGCGATTTTCACGGATGGGTGCAAGAGCGCGGCCTCTATTTCATGGCTCGTTGGGATGATCGGTTCGTACCGCTTCTGGCCTCGAGCGATCCGGGCGAGCCACCTCTCCGAGGGGGACTCTTGCGCGCGCGCTACGGGCGAGGGACGTATCTATACACGGGCTATGCCTTCTTCCGCCAGCTCCCGGCGGGTGTGCCCGGAGCGATTCGCCTGTTTGTGAATCTGCTCTGCGCCGGTCACGGGGAGAAGTAAGACCCGATCAGCGCTCGGGACCCAAAGGCCATCGAGGCCGCACCTCTTTTCGGAGGAAGAACCATGCGGGGACTTCTTTCGGCGCTCCTCCTTCTGATCCATGTAGGGCAGGGGGGATGGGGAGAGCTTCGCGCCCCGACTCCGGTCTCTCCTTCGCGGGTGCGCATTCGTGTGGAGAAGCCGCGCGAGGGGGCTCCGATCCTTCTCGGTCTTCCCTTCCCCAAAGGCGCGCTGCAGTCTCCGGACCATGTGCGCGTTCTCGCTCCGGACGGTCGGGAAGTTCCCTCGCAGATCAACGAGGTGAGCACGTGGGAGCCGGCCGATGAGAGCGTGAAATGGCTCTGGGTCTTCTTCTTCGCCGAGCGATCCGAGGAATACGTCCTCGAATACGGCCCGACGGTCCGGCGCGCGGACATCCCGCCGTCCGGGCGTCTGGAGGTCGTGAACAATCAAGGGGAGAAAGGGTTCGCCCAGGTGACGACCGGACCGCTGCGCTTCCTCGTGCGGAAGGGCGAGGGGGGGTTCCTGCACCGCGTCCAGCTCGATCTCAAAGGCGATGGATTCCAGGAAGAGGACGTGATCGCCGAAGAGCCCCTGGGGCGCGGATCGTTCCTCGATCTGCTCGACGATCTGGGACTGGACCCTTCACGAGCGGTCATCACGCGCACGGTCATTGAGAAGGGATCGGGACCGCTGCATGCGGTCGTGCGCGTTCAAGGGGAATATCGCTACGCGCGTGCGGACAATCACACGGCGCCGTTTGTCCTGCGCATTCACGCTTATGCCGGCAAGTCCTATGTGCGCGTCTTTCACACGTTCGTCTACACGGGCGTACCCGACAAGCACCGTCCACAGCCGGGGGAGCACGCCCACGTCGCCACACAGGGCGAACGCATCCGCCGTGAGGAGCCGGGCGATCCCGGCTGGACGCAACCGAATGATCGTGTGGCTGCTGTCGGCCTCTCGCTCGATGTGAAACTTCGGCCGAAACGACAGCTTCAAACAACCTATCGCGAGGGAAGATGGTGGGAAGAAGGCTCGCAGCGCGTCCTGACACGCGATGTCTCCTCGGCACGCGAGGTCTCTTTGCTGCAATCCGGACCGAAGCCGACGCGCCTGCCTCCGGTACCGGAATCCTCGCCGGATCGGCGGCTGGAGGGCTTTTTCGCTCAACTCGACCTGGATGGCCGTATGATCGCTCGCGCCGAGCGCGCCGAGGGGTGGCTGAGCCTCTCGGATGACCGATGGGGCCTCGCTCTGGGCGTGCGCAACGTCCTCGAAGAGTATCCGAAAGAGATTCGCCTGGAGATGCCGGGGCCGACGATGCGCGATCGCCTGGAGAATGTGCGCATGACGGCCTTCCTCTGGCCGCCGCGCGTTGAGCCGATGAGCTTCGCTCGCTGGTCGAGCGAGCTGGAATACGAGGACGGTGCGGAAGGGACTGTGGAGAACTGGGCGCAAGGACTCGCCAAGACGAGCGAACTCATCTTCTTCTTCCATCGGGCTGACGCCTCGCGGGAAGAGATCGAGCGGACGATGAGCTATGTCCTGGATCCTCCGGTCGCTCACGCCGATCCGAGCTGGTACGCCGCCAGCGGCGTCTACGGGCGCTTCGCCCCCCGCACCGAACGCTTCCCCGCGCTCGAGCGCGCGCTCGATTACAAGTTCCAGTGGTGGCTTTTCAATCAGCGGTGGGTGCCCTGGTTCGGCATGTTTGACTACGGAGATGGGAAGATGAACTTCGACGGCGAGCGCTGGGACGTCTGGGTATGCAACGAGCCCGCCGTGGATTTCATGCTCTGGCTGCATTTCCTCCGCACAGGAGATCGCCGATTGTATCTCGCCGCCGAAGCGGCCAGTCGCCACGCGATGGACGTGGACAACACGCACTGGCCAACAGACCCGACGTATTACGGAGACACGAATTCGGCGCTCGATTTCTGGCTGATGCGCGAGCGCCCGCCAGGGACGAAATATCTGGGCATCGGACGCCGGCATGGCATGCAGCACTGGTCGCGCGCTCTGAGCGCGCACGTCTGGGTAGCCGGGTGGCTGGCCAGCTACTACCTGGCCGGGTATCATCGCGGCCTAGATGTCGCGCTTCAAACGGCCGAGACCTATCTCAAGCGCATCTGGGGCGAACATGATCTGACGGGCCGTCGGCTCTATCTCTCGGTGTGGAATCTTGTCGAAGTCTGGGATGCGACCAAGGACGAGCGCTATCATCGCGAGCTGAAAGAGCGCATCGCGCGCATGCTCTGGTGGCAGGAGCGGGAGCAGGGAGGGAGCCTCGTCATGGATCGCTACGGGTATGCGCAGAACTACGCCTCACATGGCCTCGGGCGGTATCTCGATCTGACGGGAGATCGGAGCGTGCGCGCGGCCTTGATTCGCCACGCGCGGCGCGTTCGCGATGTGCCGCCCCTCAGCCACCGGATGGAGTCCTATCTGGCGACGCTTCACAGCCTCGTGCTGGGATATGATCTGACGGGCGAGCCGAGCTTCCTGGAGGAGGTGAAGCGGCGCCTGGACGTCATGCAGGTGGATGCCCTCCCCCGCCCCATTGACGACTCGTGGACGCAGCGCGAGCTGTTTCAGGCCCTGGAGAGAGTGAGCCACTTGCCGCGAAATCCCGATGGAAGCCGACCTCTGTGGAGCCTCACGCACGGACTGCGCGTCTTCGGATGGACGCACGCTTATGGCCTGCCCTACGCTCTGCGCGTGCTCGCCGAGCAGGAGTCGCCCGCCCCACCCAACCGAGAGCGCTCCGAGCGCTGAGGGATTCGCCCGCTCCCCCTCTCGCCACCCGAAATGACCGGGCCGCGCGATGAATGCCCCGGGTTATCTTCTGCGGCAGTAAGCTCTTTGAGGAGATGTCGCGACTTATGGCTTTTGTCATACCGTCACATCTTTTGGCCAAGGTGTTTCAGGCCTTCGCTCACACCAGGCCCTGGCCGAAATCGCCAAGAGGCTTTTTTGATGATGACCTCTACACACAAGTGAGCGAGAAAGAGCCCCAAGAGATCGCTTCAGCCCATTTTGGCTCATGCGGGCTCCTCGCATTCAGACGACGAATAGAAGGGCCAGAGCGGCGGCGCTCAGGAACAGGCCGAAGGGAAGCGTGGGATTCCGCTCGCGCGTCAGGAGCATGAGCGTCACACCGTAAAGGGAGCCCAGGATCGAAGCTAGGAAAAGGGTCATGAAGGCTCCCGTCCATCCCAGGAAGGCGCCGATCATGAGCATCATCTTCACATCGCCCAGACCGACGCCTTCGAGTCGGCGCACGGCATAGTAGCCCAGACGCGAAAGCCACAATATGCCGCTCCCGATCACGGCTCCCTGGAGCGCGCGAGCGGCCGAGAGCATCCCCGAGGGAGCGAACGAGGGATCCAGAAGCCCACGCACCAGGAAGGCCGCCGAGAGACCGATCAATCCCACCAGAGCGACTCGCTCAGGAGACCATATCTCCGTGCGCGCGACGTCGAACGCCACCGATCGCTCAGGAAGTTCTCCGGAGGCCGAAGATTCCCTGTCCTGCGGCGAATCCCGCACGGGAGAAGGAGGCGCGGTCCCGTCCGGAGCCGATTTTTCCAGCTCCTCCAGTTTGCGCCCGATCCAGCGGTGGTCCATCCTCTCCAGGGCGAAGAGCACGATGCCGCTCATGACGATCAGCGCCGTTCCGACGCCGAGCGCATAATCCGAAGCCCAGCGGCGAAGCAGGAAGAGAACTCCTTCCTGGGGACTGTCGGAGAGATCTGGCGGCGCATTCACTGGCAGCAGGGCGCGCAAACCCACGCCGAGCACAAATCCGGGATAGGTGATCGCATCCGGCAACAGGCGATGGCGCGCATCTATGAGAGCCAGAGCCACCAGAGCACTCACAAACACAGCATCCGGGACAAGCGACCATCCCCATCCCTGCTTGCGGACCAGAAGCACAAAGAGCAGGGCCGTCCCCAGCTCGACCGCCGGATAGAGCCAGGAGATCGGCTGCCGACACACGCGACATCTCCCTTTGAGGAGCAGAAAGCTGAGAAGCGGGATGTTATCTCGCGCGCGAATGCGGGCACCGCAGTGCGGACAGTGCGATCCGGGCCGGACAAGGGAGAGGCGACGCGGAGCACGATAGATGACGACGTTCAGGAAGCTGCCTACAGCCAGCCCAAAGAGAAACGCCACGATGAGAAAAAGCGCATCCGGTCCCCCCGAAGAGACCGCAGCGTGCGACATCCCTTGCCACATGCCAGAGGCATCTTGTATGGTTGCTCGGAGGATTGTCAAGCCGAGGGAGTGAGGATTCGCTCGCCATGCGTCTTCTCCACGTCTGCTCGGCCCAGGAGATCGGAGGCGGTGAGATTCATCTGGCCGACCTGGTGGCCGGATTATGCGCGCGGGGGCATGAGGTGCATCTGGCCGTGCGCCCGGGAAGTCCGTTGCCGGAGCGCATAGGTCACCTTGTGGCCGCCGTACATACTCTGCCGCTTCGGAATGCGCTGGATGGATACTCGGCCTATCGGCTGAGCCGGATCCTTCGAGAGTATGATCTGGAGATCATCCACGCACATGTGGCGCGCGATTATCTGCCGACGATCGGAGCGGCTCTCTGGTCCGGATGCGCGCGCGCCGTTCTCACGCGACATCATTATCGGCCTCTTCGGCGCAACGTCCTCTATCGCGCGGCTCTGCGACGGGCGGGGAAGATCATCGCGGTCTCCGAATCCGTGCGCCGCAGTCTTCTGCAGGGGCTCGGCCTGCCCGAGGAGCACGTGGTGACCATTCCGAACTGGGTGAGAGAAGAAGAAGTCAGCGCGCTTCCGGAACGCGCGGAAGCGCGCGCGCGGCTTGGCGTGACGCGTCCTCTGGTGATCACCACGGTGGGACAGCTCGCTCCGGCCAAAGGACAGGAGGAATTCCTTCGAGCTGCGCACCGCCTGCACCAGAGGCGTTCGGACTGCGAGTTCCTGATCGTGGGGGCGGCCTCCCGAAAGGACCGGGCCTTTGAATCCCGGCTGCAGCGTCTGATCCGGGAGCTGGGCCTGAGCCAGTGCGTGCGCTTGCTCGGTCATGTGGATGACCTGCGTCCGGTGTGGGCGGCCAGTGATCTGTTCGTCCTCCCTTCGCACAACGAGGGCTTTTCGCTCGCTCTGCTGCAGGCGATGGCCGCGGGCATCCCGGCTGTCGCTTTCGCCGTCGGCGGTCCGGCCGAGATCATCGCGGATGGAGAGACGGGATATCTGATCCCCCCTCGTGATGTCGTGGCCCTGGCCGAGCGTCTGCAGGAGCTTCTGGAGAATCCCGCCGAGCGCGCGCGCGTGGGGAGCGCCGCTCGACGGGTCGTTCGCGAACGTTTCCATCGAGAGCGAATTCTCAGCCAGATCGAATCCCTCTACGAAGCCATTCGGCATCGCGCGACGTCCGCCAAGACAGCATCTGCGAATTCCCAGGAGGCCTTATGAGCAAACACCTGAGGGAACAGCAACTGGAGACGCGACGCCTCTACACGGGGAGAGCCATCTCTCTGGACGTGGATCGCATCCGCCTGCCCACAGGGCGTGAGACCACGCGCGAGATCGTGCGCCATCCCGGATCGGTCGTCATCGTCCCGGTGCTCGGGGAGGGACATCTGCTTCTGATTCGCCAGTTTCGATACGCCGTGGGCGAAGTCCTGTGGGAGTTTCCGGCGGGGACGCTGGATCGCGCCGCCGAGAGCGCGGAGGCCTGCGCGCATCGGGAGCTGGAGGAAGAGACAGGGTATCGAGCGGGCCGCTTGATCCGGCTTGGGGAATTCTTCACAGCCCCCGGATTCGCCGACGAGCGCATGTACGTCTTTCAGGCCGAGGATCTGCAGCCCGCCGCTCAACGGCTGGATAGCGATGAGCTGATCGAAGTCTTCCCCATGCCCTGGGATCTGGTTCAGGAGAAAGTGCGCCAGGGGGAAATCCGCGACGGCAAGACGCTGGCGGCTCTTTACCTCTATACCCTCGCCCGCCTCGGACGAGAGCCTTGAAGGCGCTTGACCTTTCACGAGAGCGCCCCTATGGTTGGGAACGTCGCGATCGCCGAAGGTCGCGCGCCGGAAAAGGAGAGAGGGAAGATGCCGACGTATCGTCCGCGATGGGGACTGAGCATTCCGAGCCTCACGATCCTGGATGAAGAAGGGCGTCTGCTGGAATCCGATCAGCGGCGCCTTTTCCGTTATCTCGTGCAGTCGGGATGGGGAGCAGACATTCTCTTCATTCTGGGGACGACGGGCGAATGGCACCGCCTCTCTCAGGGGCATCGGGAGCAGCTCATCGCTCTGGCCGTGGAGGAGGGGCGCGCGCTCAACGAGCGCCTGCGTCGGCTCGGACGCCCGCCCATCGAAGTCTGGGTGGGGGTGACCGGGCGGACGCGAGCCGAGACGCTGGCCAGCCTGAAACTGGCCACCAGGCTCGGAGCCGATGCCGGTGTGATCGCACCCCTTTCGATCGAAGATCTCGATGATGTCGTCCGGTTCTTCCATCGAGAAGTGACCCCGCTGTTTGAGCGAATGGGAAGAGAGCTGCCGCTTCTTCTTTACGACAACGCCGAGATTGCCGTCCGCCCGACGATCCCGCACATTCGCACCCGCGATGTGAAACGGCTCAGCCGCCTCTCTTACATTCACGGGATCAAGGTCACGGCCTCGCGGAAGGTGCTCGGCCACTACAGCAAAGCCTTGCTTCACTTCAACG
The DNA here is from genome assembly GCA_964615335.1 of uncultured Clostridia bacterium. GTDB lineage: Bacteria > Acidobacteriota > Blastocatellia > HR10 > HR10 > HR10. The sequence goes on along the minus strand of CAZTMT010000001.1, from coordinate 180,820 downwards.
AGAAGGGCGCGTTCGGAATCTACGTGGGCGAAGCGATGCTCATCTTCGACATCTTTCGACCGACGCGGGGTCTTCTCGGAAAGATTCGCGAGTACTGGAACCTCTATCTCCTGCATCACGCCATGCCGATCGGCGTGGTGGCCGGTCCGGCGAACGTCTTCCCCCGGGAGTGGCAGAAGGCCTGGCGCGCCTGCTACGCCGGGGATGAACCCCTCATGGCGATCTATCGTCGGCTGCTCGGGTCCCTGGAGCGCCTCTGCACGTTTGAGGAGAGAGGACGTCCCGTCCTCAAGCTCATCGCGGGGATGAAATACCTCCTCTTTCGGGAAGGGGTCATCACGAGCGCACATGTCGCGCCCGGCACTCCCGCGCTCACCGAGGAGCAAAAGCAATGGTTGGCCGAACGCTACGCCCGTGTGAAGGAAGAGATCCACGCGCAGACGGATCCGCTCTGGCACTCGCGGAAAGAAGAGGCGGAACTCTCCGAGCCCCCGACCGGTCCGCACCAGGCGAGAGCAGCTCTGGCCGAGGGCGTCGAAAGCGCCTCTCCGGCTGCCGAACACCTCATGAAAGGATACGAGACCGATGGAATCGCTTCGGGATGAGGAGGAGAATCCTATGGCCGTCATCTCGGAAGTGGACTTGCCCGGCGTCGGGCGAAAATATGAGATCACGACACAGGAGCGCGACCGTTTCACCATCGTCATTCATCACAGCGGCATTCGCGAGATTTACATCTACCGTCATGATGAGCCGGATCCGTTCTTCGCCGTCGAGCTTCGAGATGATGAAGCGCGACAGATCGGTTCGATCCTCGCCGGAGCCTTCTTCCGACCCAAGGCTGTCGAGAATCTGGAAGTCGTCCTTCGGGAGCTGCACATCGAATGGTTTCGGCTCGACGCCCGCTCTCCCGCTGTGGGAAAGAGCATTGGCGAATTGGGCATCCGCAAGAAGACGGGTGTCTCTGTGATCGCCATCTTGCGCGAGCCCGAGAGCGTGCCCAATCCTTCGGCCGATGAGGTCTTGCGCGCCGGGGATACGCTCGTCGTCCTGGGCACGCAGGAGGGGTTCGACGTCTTCCGTCGGCTTATCGAAGCGGTCTTCTGAAATCCATTCGCGGCGCTCCATCCGAGAGGAGAGTTCGATGAGGGGATCGAGACATCCCAGGGTGCGGGGGAGATGCTCCCTCCCAGGAGGACGCGAGGAGTCTCCCCGGGCGGCCCGATGAGGAAGACATGCCGGAGCACTCATTGCTACGCGATCTCGGACTCCTTCTTCTGTTCGGATTCTTTGGGGCCTGGCTCGCCGCGCATCGCGGACATTCGGTCATCGTCGGGTACATCCTGATCGGAGTGGGGCTCGGACCTCACGCGTTCGGCATCATCTCGGACGCGACTCTGATCCGCGCTCTCTCGGAGCTGGGCGTCGTCTTGCTTCTGTTCTTCCTGGGTGTCGAGTTCTCCCTGGAACGGCTCCGGCGAGTGCGCACAGCCGTTTTGCTCATTGGGACGGGAGAGCTTCTGGCCAATCTCACCGTGGGATTCCTCGTGGGGTATATTCTGGGGTGGAGTGTGACCGAAAGGGCTTTCCTTGCGGGCATCGTCGCCATGAGCAGCAGCGGTATTGTGGCCAAGCTCCTGATCGAATGGCGGCGCACAGCCAATCCCGAGGCGGAAGCGCTCATGGGCATCATGGTCTTCGAGGATTTCATCGCCGTGCTCTATCTGGGCGTGCTCTCGGGTCTGGCCATTGAGGGAACAGAGCAGACATCGGCCGTGTTCTCGCTCCTGAAGGCGATCGCGTTTTACGCCGTGTTCTTGGGAGTCGGGAGGACGTTTCTCCCGCGCCTGCTGGTTCTCACCCTGCGCATAAGGTCAGAAGAATTGTTCGCCCTGCTCTGGCTGGCCGTGATCCTGCTCAGTGGAATGGGAGCTGCGCAGTTCGGCCTGGCGCCGGCGGCCGGGGCTTTCTTACTCGGGATGCTCTCGCCCACGCGCGAGAGCGATCTGGGTGAACGCCTCTATGACCGGCTGGAGTCGTTCCGCGATGTTTTTCTTGCGCTCTTCTTCCTGGCGTTCGGGATGTCGCTTGAGCCCGAGAGCCTCCGGCGTGTCCTCCCCCTGGTGCTCCTGCTCGTCCCCCTCTCTATCCTGACTGAGCTTGTGATCACCTCCTCGCTCTCCTTCCTGGTGGGGTTCTCGGCTCCTGTGGCTCTGGCCATTGGAGCCGGGATGATCCCACGCGGGGAATATTCCCTGCTCTATGCGACGCTCGGGCAACAACTGGGTCTCATCCGATCCGATCTTTTTCAGCTCGCGGGATGGTACGTCTTCGCGATGACGCTTTTAGCCCCTCTGTTCATGAAGAACACGCGCGCGCTCGCGCGTCTGCTGGATCGCTTCATCCCCAAACCTATCGCCTTTGCTGGGACGCTCATTGCGGCGACCCTTCAACCGATTACCTTTTCGGCGGACCCCCTGAGAGCGCGGCGCTCTTCAGAGCCCGTGGCGCGGGCTCTCGACTCTCCTCTCTCGGTGAGGGATCGGCTCCTGATCGCCGCCGTCCTGAGTGGGATACTCGCTCTGTGTCTGGTGGCATTCGCGATACCCTCGCTGAGCGGGCGCGCGCTGCTTCTTCTGATCGGGAGTCTTCTGCTGGTCGGTCTTCGGCGCGCGCTCCGACAGGCCGGGGAGCGCCTTGAGGCTCAGGTGGACCGTTCGCGCTTTCAGACGCGACATGTTGACCCCCGGCATGCCGTTCGGTACACGGCGCACGTGGGAGCGAGCGTTTTGCTCACGGCGCTACTGATCGCCACGTCCTGGCCCGATGTGGGCGCGTGGGGGCTTGTTCTGCTCCCTCTTCTGGTCCCCGTTCACATCGGGCGCGCGTGGCGCGTGTATCGTCTGTGGAATCGTCCCGAACTTCGCGCCCGGGAGGAAGATACGCCCGAGCGGCCGAATCCTCCGCCCGGGCTGGCCGCGCGCTGAGCATCTGCCCTAAAATAAGCATGACCGCAAGGGACTCTCTGGGGGGAAAGGATGCGGATGCGGCTCAGGATCTTTATGTTTTTGGGACTCTTGCTAGCGAGCCAGTGGCTCGCGCAGGCGCACGATCTTTTTTTGAAGCTTGAGACCCACGTTCTGGCTCCCCATTCGAAAGCCGTGGTGCGCGCGTTCAATGGGACGTTCCAGCGCAGCGAGAGCGCCATCGGACGCGATCGCCTCGTCGAGATCACGCTCCTGACGCCTTCCGGCAAGCGGACAGTTCCTCCTGAGAAATGGCATGCGGAGGCAACGTCGTCCCGGCTGGAGATCGAGACCGAGGAAGCTGGCACCTATGTTCTGGGCGTCGCTCTCAAGCCGCGCGAGATCTCTCTCACGGCGGAGCAGTTCAATGCCTACCTCGAGCACGACGGTCTTCCGGACATTCTCGAGGAGCGCCGCCGCAAAGGCGAGCTGCATCGGGACGCTCGCGAACGCTACTCGAAATATGCCAAGACCCTCTTTCAGGTGGGAGATCGGCGGACGGAGACCTTCCGGCAACCGCTCGGCTATCCTGTGGAGATCCTCCTTCGGCAGCATCCGGCCGAGCTGCGCGTCGGCTCGGTGCTCGAAGTAATCTGCCTGCGCGAAGGCCGACCGCTTCCGAATCAGTTCGTGCTGGCCGGATGGGAGACGCCCGAGGATACCCCTCCCCCCCTGAACGCGCGCACGGATGCACAGGGGATCGCGCGCTTTGAGATCTCGCGGGCCGGGAGATGGTACGTCAAGTTCATCCACATGGTGCCCCGTTCGACTCCCGGTCTGGATTACGAATCCTGGTGGGCGACGGTGACCTTCGAGGTCCCTGGACGATAGCTCCATGCCCCAAGCGTCCCGGACGCGGGAAAACCTCCCGGAGCAATGAGAGCATCTCAGGGAGCGAGAAAGGAGGGCGAAGATGAGCACACGATGGGTTCGAACGACGGCTCTCGCCATGATCTTCGGGCTGGGCGCGATGAGCCTTCCCCAGGCCAGACCTCCGGCGAAATCCCGGACATTCGGGAGGGCGCCGACGGCGCTTCAGCAGGACGCGCGCGCGGGGAATCCTCCCTCACTGGCCGAGATTGTCGAGAAATCGTATCTGGATGTCCTCACGCTCGCGGAGCAATACAGCTTCCCGCAGCAGGAGATCGAGACGTTTCGCGCTCAGCTTCGGAGAGAGCGAGAGCAAAAGCTCGCGGCCCTCAAACAAGAGATCGAGGCGCTGAAGAGTCAGATCGAGGCGGCGCGCCGCAAGCTCTCGGAATTGAATCGGCGCGGATCGCGCGATGATCCGCAGACGGCCAAAGAGCGGCGCGACACGCACTGCCAGATCCAGCGCCTCCGCAAGAAGCTGGTCGAGAAAGAAGCCGTCGAACGAAAGACCATCGAAGTCGGCTACGAGAACAAGGAAGCCAAACTCGACCTGCTCACGCGGTGGCCTCCGGAGAAGAAACGCATCGAGGAAGACATCCGTCTGGGGCGCGCGCGGCAACGGCTCTATGGAGATGTCGAGGACATCGGATTCCGCGAGGTTGGAAAGGGCCAGGAGAAAGACATCAAAACGGGCGAAGAGGCCATCCGCGAGCTGAAGGCTCTGGGTCTTATGCCGCCCGAGTTCAAAGACGAAGAGGTCGAGACGTACATGCGGAATTTGGCCGAGCACATCGCGCGGAACTCCGACCTGCGCGTTCCCGTCAAGACGCAGCTTCTGTTGACCGATGAGGTGAACGCCTTCGCTCTGCCGGGAGGCTTTCTGTTCCTCAACACGGGGCTCATTCTGGAAGCGGAGACCGAGGGAGAGCTGGCCGGCGTCATTGCTCACGAGATCGCGCATGCGGCGGCGCGCCACAGCGCGCGTCTGATGAAGCGCGCGACGATCGCCTCGATCCTCTATCAGGCGGCGCAGATCGCCGCGTACATCGCGACCGGAGGAGTCGTGAGCCTGCTCACCTACTATCTGCTCGAGTACGGATTCGCGGGACTGGGCCTGGTGATCGAGCTGAAGCTGCTGGGCGTCAGCCGCGAGTTCGAGCTGGAGGCCGATCAGCTCGGCGCTCAGTATCTCTGGAAGAGCGGATACGATCCCCGCTCCTTCATCACCTTCTTCGACAAGATGGCGAGCAAGCAGGGATACGCGCGCTCGACGAGCTTCTTCCGCACGCATCCGGCTTTCGCCGAGCGCATCATTCACAGCTTTCGGGAGTTCTCTTTCCTGCCCCCGCATGAGGAGTACGTGACCGATAGCGAGGAATTCCACCGGATCAAAGAGCGTCTGCGCAAGCTCTCTCAGGAGGCGATGGAGAAACAGAAAGAACAGGAGCGCAAGCGACCGCGCCTGCGGAAAGAGGAGACCTGTCCGGAGGATGAGAAACCCTCCGAACCTCAGACCAAGCCGCCCTTGGAAGGGCGTGCGATGTGTCGCGGAAGAAGCGCTGGTCCGGGATCGCGAATTTCGGGATGAGGCGCGCCGGATTGAGGATCCTGTCAGCCATGCGGGAACTTCTTGAGACGAGCCCCGCAGATCTTGTCCTCTTTGACGGGAGCTGCGGCCTCTGCAGGGCCTTCGCCCAATGGGCGCGCCGTCGGGATCGGCGCGGGCGTTTCGTCTTGCTCCCGTATCAGGAGATCTCACCGGAGAGGCTCGCCGCGTGGGGACTGAGCCCACAACGCTGCGCCCAGCGCCTGTATGTGATCACCCGGCGAGGCCGCATCCTCAGCGGAGCCTTCGGCATCAATGCTCTCCTGCTTCGCTTCTCCGGCTGGCGATGGCTGGTGCTCGCGCTCTATGCGCTGCCTCCGCTTCTACTTCTGGAGATGGCCCTCTATGCGCTCATCGCCAAATATCGCCACCGTCTCTCGCACTGGATGGGCCTGAGGACCTGCCGAACCCCTTCTCCGTGATCGCCCGCGACCCACGCGCTTTTCAAAAACGAACGAGTCCGAAACCCAAGGAGCTATAGCCATAGAAAAAGGCGACAATATACACCCACGTGAACAGATCCAGGAAAAAGCCAGCTCGCATCATGTCTGTGAGGCTCACAAACCGCGTCGCGTAGACGAGCGCATTGGGGGGCGTCGCGACGGGCAACATGAACGCCATCGAGGCCGCCAGAGTCGCCGGGAGGACGAGAGTCGTCGCCTCCGTCTCCAATCCCGAGGCGATGGAGATCAGAATCGGTACCATCATCGAGGTGACTGCCGTGTTGGATGTCACCTCCGTGAACAGCTCCATGAAGATGACGATCAGAAGCACGAGCCAGAGAGGATCCGGCTGTCCGAAGAGGGCGATGAATTCCGAAGCCACAATACGCGCCGAGCCCGTCTTGAAGAGGGCATCGGAGAGCGCAATTCCCCCGCCAAAAAGCAGCAGCGTCCCCCAGTCCACGTACCGAGAATCTGCCCATTCTAAGACGAACCGGCGCTTCGCCCAATCCACCGGTAGCAGGAAGAGCAGAACAGCCACGGCCAGCGCGATGAGATACTCATCGAACCACTGCAGTCGCGATCCGATCCGCGGGATCATCGGCCACAGGGGATTGGTCGTCCAGAGGACGACGGCCAGCAGGAATCCAAAAAGCGCCAGCTTCTCCCCCCTCCTCCAGGGTCCGAGCGCAGCACGCTCTTCATGAAGGAGAGAGCGAACGGTTTCGTCACAGGTGAAGCGAAAAGGGAAAACCATCCGCAGGATGAACCAGGCCAAGGGCACAGCCAGAAGGACAAAGGGCACGCCGAAGGCCATCCAGTTGAGGAAATGAATCTCGGCGATCTTCTCCTGTCGCAGGATTGAGACGGCGATGCCATTGGGCGGAGTACCAATGATCGTCCCCACGCCGCCGATAGAGGCCGCATAAGCGATCCCGAGCATCACGGCGCGCGCGCAATTGGAAGAGGCATGGACCTGCGGCATGCGCGAGATGACCCCCAGACCAATGGGGAGCATCATGGCCGCCGTCGCCGTATTAGAGACCCACATCGAGAGGATTGCTGAGGTGCTCATCAATCCGAAGAGAACCTTCCCCGGGCTGGAGGCGATATTCCCGCGCGTTAAGATCCAGAGGGTAATGCGCCGATCCAAGCCCCACTTCTGCATCGCCCCCGCGATCAAAAATCCGGAGAGGAAGAGAAAGATCACCGGATTCGCATAGTGGGCGAGCACGGCACGACCATTCAACTCCACAAGCCGCCCCTCGTGAACCCCGACGACCTGAAAGAGCGGGAGAATAATGCCGGGCAAAAGTGCCGTCACTGGGATCGGCACGGCTTCGGTCACCCACCAGGTGACCATCAGCAGAAGCAACGCCAGCGCCACCTTCGCACTGAAGGCCACACGCGCGATCTCCGGTGTGAGAGAGGTCGCTCCGAGCTGAACCTGCGCATCGCGAATGAAAGCATCCGGAGTGGGCATGCCAAGCATCAAGAGAAGGAGCAGAGGACCCGTCCAAAATCCGATCCCCGACCGCACCCACTCGAACGCCGCTTCGAACTCGGAACGCTGTCCCTCCATGTCTGCCTGGGCCATTGTAGACGCGTGCGATCCTCCGTGTCAAAGAGACGCTGACGCGCGCTCGCAGCGGAGAATGGCCCCAGACAAAGCGAAGAGCGGAATCGCCAGAGGTGACGTCCTCGGCTTTTATTCATATGCGCATTTTCCCCGCAGCCGCAGGAGCTGAGGCCGCGCTCGGAGCCATTCGCGCTCGTGCGATGAGGTTGCTCCAGGATATTTTCGCCTCGGCATCGTGCCCATGCCGGCCTTCCGCGCTGCCCTGAAGGCATCCGGCGGAGGCGAAGGTCCGAGGGCGTCGAGAAGTCATCGTCCCTGGAATCGGGGCTCGCGCTTCTCGACATAGGCGGTCAGGCCCTCTCGGGCGTCCTCGCTCTGGAAGAGGAGCTGCTGCAACTCGCGCTCCAGGGCCAGTCCATCGGGCAGAGACATCTCCCATCCGGATTGAACGGCGCGCTTGATATGACCGACGGCGCGGCTCGCTTTGCGCGGGGGGAGGAATTGGCGGGCGTAGTCCAGGACGTGCTCCATGAAGTTCTCGCTCGGGAAGATGTGATGAATGAGCCCGATCTCCAGCGCTTCCTCATAGGTCATCAATCGGCCGGTGACCATCAGCTCCAGCGCGCGCGCTTTCCCTAGAAGGCGCGCCAGTCGTTGTGTCCCTCCCGTACCGGGCAAAACGCCCAGCGAGACTTCGGGCAGTCCGATCTTGCCGCTGTCCTTACGGGCGATGCGAATATCGCACGCCAGCGCGATCTCCAATCCCCCGCCGACCGTATGGCCGTTGAGCGCGGCGATGACCAGCTTGGGCGTGTTCTCCAAACGATTCAGGGTTTCGTTGGCGTGCAGGCAGAAATAGTACTTGTACTGCGGCGTGACCTCCGCGAGCATGCGGATATTGGCGCCGGCGCAGAAGAATCGGTCCCCGGCTCCGGTCACCACGAGCACGTGCACGTTGTCATCGAATCGCGCCTGCAGGATGGCGTCATCCAGTTGCCGCATCATCTCGTAGGTGTAGGTGTTCGCCGGAGGATCGGAGAGTTCGATCAGGGCGATGCCATCCTCCACGCGATATTCCACAAGCCGGGTTTCCATAGGCATCCCTCCGTGATGGTTTCAGGCATCTTGGCCAAAGAGTCAAATTTTACCGAGCGCGAGCGCCGGGGGGCAAGGGTGTCCTCGATGTCTCTCTGCCCGTTGCAGAGGCGAGGAGGAATCTCTATAATCCGCTGCCGGAGGCCGGAGCGGATGCCGCATTCTCTGAGTGCGCGAGAACTCCTGGACCGTGTCGAGCGCCTCCTGGAGGAGGATCCGCGGATCCTTGTGCCCGTGAGGCGACTGTGGCTGCGCCTCCGACAGGAATATCCCTGGACCTCTCTCCCGACGTTTTCGGATTTCCTCATCCTCCTGCAGCAGGATGCGCGGTTCGAGTATTGGCCGCTTGGGGAGGACGTGGAGTTCGGGACGGAGCCTCCCTCGGGAGGACAGATGTCCCTGCGCGAAGCTGCGGCCTGCGAGCGCGGGCCCTGGGTCAAGCTCCGGCGTATCCCTGTGACAGAAGTTGTGCTGCTGCGGATCTTGCGCTCTCAGATTCAGGAGCTTCTGGAAATTCTCCGCTGAGTCTCACTCGACGGTCACCGACTTCGCGAGATGGCGCGGCTGATCCACATCGCATCCCTTCATGACGGCCACATGATAGGCCAGAAGCTGAAGCGGGACGATGGCCAGAAGAGGCGAGAGCCAATAGCTCGTCGCCGGAATTTCCAGAACGCGATCGGCCACCTGGCGTACCTCCGCGTCCCCTTCGGTGACGATCCCCAGGACGCGCCCGTCGCGCGCTTTCACTTCGACGATATTGGCCAGCGTCTTCTCATACAGGAGCCGCGCCGGCGGGAGAGCGGGATCAAACGGAGTGATGACGATCACCGGGAGATGTTCATCAATCAGAGCATTCGGTCCGTGCTTCATCTCCCCGGCCGGATAGCCTTCGGCGAACATATAGGCCAATTCCTTCAGAAGCAGGGCTCCCTCCAGAGCCATCGGATACTGGATGCCGCGTCCCAGAACGAAGGCGCCGTGAGCGCGGGCCAGCGTTCGGGCCAGCTCGCGTACCTCATCGTCCTTGATGAGGAGGCGTTCGAGTTTCTCCGGGATCGTCCAGGCCTCGCGCACGCGCTGCTCCTCCTCCCCTGAAGCGAGGGTCCCGCGCAGTCGCCCGAGATACAGAGCCAGCAGATAGAGGGCCATCAGCTCAGCCGTGAACGCCTTGGTCGAAGCGACGCCGATCTCCGGCCCGGCATGCAGGAGGATCGTCCCGTGCGCCTCGCGCGTGAGCGTCGCTCCGCGAACGTTGCAGAGGGCGAGCACAAGAGCCCCGCGGCGATGCGCTTCGCGCACGGCGGCCAGGGTATCGGCGGTCTCTCCGGATTGACTGAGGGCGACTACGAGCGTCTCCTCATCGAGGATGGGATCGCGATAGCGGAATTCGCTCGAATAATCCACTTCGGTCGGCAGACGCGCAAGATGTTCGATCAGGAACTCTCCGGCCAGCGCGGCGTGCCAGCTCCCTCCACATCCGACCAGACGCAGACTGCGGATCTGCCGAAGTCGCTCCTCGGGAATCTCAAGCTCTTCGAACAGGACGCGTCCCGTGTCCGGAGACGTATGCGCGCGAAGCACCTCGCGGAGCGCGCGCGGTTGCTCGTAGATCTCCTTGAGCATGAAATGCTGAAATCCCCCCTTCTCGACAAGAATCGGCTCCCACCCGATGCGCTCCACGCGGGGAGTGACCACGTTCCCTTCGAGATCGCTCACCCTCACTCCCTGGGGCGTCAAGAGAGCGATCTGCCCATCCTCCAGGAAGAAAACGTCGCGCGTGTAGTAGAGGAGAGCCAGGGCATCGGAAGCGACGAAGTACTCATCGCGTCCGATGCCGATGACGACCGGCGGTCCCTGTCGCACGGCGACGATCGTCTCGGGCACATCGGCTGAGATGAGCGCCAGCGCGAAGACTCCGACCATGTCGCGCAGAGCGGCGCGCACGGCCTGCTCCAGGCGCGCGCCCGGCTCAAGCCCTCCGGCCTCCGCGAAATATTTCTCCACCAGATGAGCGATGATCTCCGTATCGGTCTCCGTCCGGAAAACATGCCCCTCCTCGCGGAGCCGACTCCGGAGCGCCAGGTAATTCTCCACAATGCCGTTGTGGACGATGGCCAAGCGCCCGGAACAATCGCTGTGGGGATGAGCATTCTCGACTGTGGGCCGCCCGTGCGTGGCCCAGCGGGTGTGTCCGATCCCGTACGTTCCATCGGCCGGATGCAAGCGGAGCAGCTCTTCCAGATGGCGCAACTTTCCCACGGCCCGGCGCACTTCCAGGCGCCCTTCGTCCACGACGGCCAAACCCGCCGAATCGTAGCCTCGATACTCCAGACGCCGCAGTCCGTGGAGCAAGATGGGGACGACCTGTCGCGGACCGATGTATCCGATGATCCCCGACATCGCTTACTCCGCGGGCAGGGAGGCGGATTCGTCTTTGAGCTTTTTCTTCTCGATGGCCGGAACGCCGACGACGAGCGTTCGCTCCGGCACATCTCGAATGACGACGGCGCCAGCTCCCGTCATGGCGCCACGCCCCACGCGCACAGGAGCGACGAGCATCGTATCGCTGCCCAGCTTCACGTCATCCTCGATGATGGTCGGATGCTTTCGCTTTCCATCGTAATTGCAGGTGATCGTGCCGGCCCCCACATTGACGCGCTCGCCCACGGTCGCATCCCCAAGATAGGCCAGATGCATCGCCTTGCTGCGCCGTCCGATCCGGGACTTCTTCACTTCGACGAAGTTGCCGATGGCCACTTCGTCGGCCAGCTCCACCTGACCGCGCAAATGCGCAAACGGCCCGATGCGCACATCATTCCCGATGCGACTCTCCTGGATCACGGTGAAATTCCGCACGGTGACGCGATCCCCAAGCTCTGAATTCACGAGGCGCGTCCAGGAGTGGATCTCGCACTGGATGCCCAGACGCGTCTCCCCCTCCAGATGCACATGGGGATGAAGAAGGGTATCCCTCCCGATGACGACATCCACGTCAATCCAGGTCGTCTCCGGATCGAGGATCGTGACTCCCTCGCGCATCCACCGCCGACAGATCTCCCGACGCAGGTGCGCGGCCAATCGGGCCAGGTCCTCGCGCGTGTTGACTCCCAGAAGCTCTTCGGCGTGCTCGCTCTCCAGCGTCTGGACGCGATAGCCCACGCTGGTGAGCAGACCGAGGACATCGGTCAAGTAGTATTCTCCCTGCCGATTCTCGGGCGTCACTCTCTGCAGCGCTCCGCGCAAGGGCCGCGGCTCGAAGACGTAGATCCCCGCATTGACCTCCGTGATCGCGCGTTCTTCGGGTCGCGCGTCCGACTCCTCCACGATACGAACGAACTCGCCCTGCGCATCGCGCAGGATCCGTCCGTATCCTGTGGGATCGTTCAGGCGCATCGTCACAAGCGTTGCGACGGCGCGCCCCGAGGCGTGCGCCTGCAACAGCCGCGCGATCGTCTCCGTCCGAACCAGCGGCATATCTCCGTAGAGGATCACCAGAGGCTCCTGCCATACGGGCGGAGGCTCCCACTTCTCGAAGGCCTCTGGCCCCAACTCCCGAGGGGGTTCCGGAGGTCCCTCCTGCGCCTGGATCTCATCCAGAGCGACCTGGACGGCGTGTGCGGTCCCGCGCGCCTCCGTCTGAAGAGGGAACAGCAGGCGCGGGCGCTCGTCCTCCTGCGGGATCAAGCGGGAGACCTCTTGCAGCACGGCGCGGCGCACGTCATCGGCCTGATGTCCGACGACGACGATCAGGCGAACCGGACGAAGAGCGAGCACGGCGCGCACGACATGTGCGATGAGCGGGCGCCCGGCCAGCTCGTGCAGGACTTTGGCCCGATGCGACTTCATTCGGGTCCCCGATCCGGCCGCGAGGATCATGACATTTGGCCTCATAGCCGCCCTCCTTAAGGGGGTAAGGTATCACAGCCTCCCCCGTGGGGCAAAGTCCCGTTCTGGCCGCGCGCGCCCGCTCTTCAGGGAATGGCGCCTCCGAGACTAGCGGCCAAGCGATGCCTTGGCGCTCGCAAGAGCCTCATCGAAGATGCCGACGGCGCAATCCACCTGCTCGGCGTCCACGACCAGCGGAGGGGAGAAGCGAATGGCCGTCTCCCCGCATCCGAGCAGCACGAGCCCGCGCCGGAAGCACTCCTGAACGATCCGGTCGCGCAGTTCGACATCCGGAGCCAGCGTCTGCCGATCGCGCACGATCTCCACACCGATCATCAGGCCGAGCCCGCGGACTTCGGCGATGCAGTCGGCATGGCGCTCGGCGACCTGTTGCAATCCGCGCTTCAAGCGCTCCCCCATCACTCGCGCGTTCTCACAGAGTCCGTTCTCCAGCAGCTCGAAGGTCGTCAGCGCCGCCGCAATAGCCACCGGATTCCCTCCGAAGGTGGAAGCATGCGCTCCCGCATGCCAGCTCATCAGATCGGCGCGCGCGACCGTGACGCCCAGCGGAAGCCCCGAGGCGATCCCCTTGGCGATCGCCATGATATCGGGCACGAAATCGAAGTGCTCGCAGGCCCACATCCGGCCCGTGCGTCCCATCCCCGATTGCACTTCATCGGCGATGAGAAGGATACCGTACTTCTCCCGAAGGCGATGCAGACCGGCGAAGAAACTCCGCGGCGGGACGATATATCCCCCCTCCCCTTGAATCGGCTCGACGACGATCGCCGCCACTTCATCCGGAGGAACAGCCGTCCGAAACACGACCTCCTCGATGAAGCGGATACACGCCTCTCCGACATCTTCCCCATCGGTCCGATAGGGGTATCGGAGCGGGTTCGGATAGGGGACATGCGTGACATCCAGAAGCTGCCGTCCGAATCCGAGCCGCTGCGTCGTTTTGCTGCAGGTCAGCGAGAGCGCGCCGAGCGTGCGCCCGTGAAAGCCGCCATAGAACGCGATGAACTTGTCGCGCCGCGTCGCATAGCGCGCGACTTTCAAGGCCCCCTCGACGGCCTCCGCTCCGGAATTCCCGAAATGGACCCGCTTGGGGAAATCCCCGGGCGTGACCTGTTGCAATTTCTCGGCCAATTGCACCAGATGCGGGTAATAGTAGTCGGCTGAGGCCAGATGAATGAACTCGGCCGCCTGCCGCGCGATCGCCTCAACGATCTTCGGATGAGAATGCCCCGTGTTGCACACGGCGACGCCCGCGTTGAAATCCAGGAAGTAGTTCCCGTCCACGTCCTCGATGATCGCCCCAAATCCTCGCCGGATGACCAGCGGATAAGGGCGCGTGTAGGAGGGCGAAACGTATTGGGCATCCTTCTGGACGATCTCGCGGGCTTTCGGCCCCGGAAGTTCTGTCGTGATCTTCGGCAGTTTGATTGGTGTCTCCATAGGTCCTCCTCACACAAGGGATCTTCTGGGCTGTGTTCCGGGGAGGGAAAATCCCTCCGGTCTCAATCGGCGAAGAGATTGGCGCGCAGTTGGGTCGGCGTGAATTTGTGCGCGAACGCTTCGGTCATCGGGGATGATCTTACACGATCGCCCCTTCAGGCGGCAACCGAGAGGGATGCTTCCTCCGAAACGGGCCGTCTGCCGATCACGATCTCTTGCCGGGCCGAGAGCCCTGTTGTTATCTTTGGCTCGTGATGCGCGGATGTGGGGATATCGTCTTGCGCGTGCGCGAGCTGACGAAGGTATTCGATGGAGTCACCGCGGTAGATCGCGTGAGCTTCTCGATCGCGCGCGGAGAGATCGTCGGCCTGCTCGGAGCCAATGGAGCGGGAAAGACGACGACCTTGCATCTGATCCTGGGACTCATTCGTCCCACCGCGGGGCGCATTGAGATCTTCGGCCGGGACCTCGAACAGCATCGGATCGAGATTCTCAGCCGGATGAACTTCTCCTCGGTCGGCGTCCATTTGCCGCCGAACCTCACCGTGGAGGAGAACCTCTGGCTCTTCGCCCAGCTCTACGCTGTGCCCCGAGCGCGCGAGCGGATCGCGGAGGTGCTCGATCTTCTGGAGATCACGCATCTGCGTCGCGTCCGGACGGGGCATCTCTCCAGCGGCGAGATGACGCGCGTGAATCTCTGCAAGGCCCTTCTGAACGAGCCCGAGCTGCTGCTTCTGGACGAGCCGACAGCCAGTCTCGATCCGAACATCGCCGACAAGGTGCGCCGCCTCCTGCGCCAGATTCAACGCGAGCGACAGATCACCATGCTCTATACCTCGCATAACATGCGCGATATCGAAGAGGTGTGCGACCGTATCCTCTTTTTGCACCAGGGACGTATCATCGCCGAAGGGTCTCCGCCGGAGATCCTTGCGCATTTCGCGACGCGCACGCTCGAAGAGGTCTTCATTCGCATCGCCCGCAGCGGAGAGATTCTGATCAGCCCGAAAGAGCGATGAATCTGCGTCGCGTCGGCATCCTCGTCCTCCGATATGCGCTCGTCTACCGGCGGAGCATCATCCGCCTGGTGGAGGTGTGGTTCTGGCCCACGATGGAACTGCTGCTCTGGGGCTATGTCACTCTCTTCCTGCAACGCGCGGGGGAGGGGGAGATCCCCCGGCTCGTCACGTTCCTGATCGGCGCGATGATCTTCTGGGACATTCTCTATCGCGCGCAACAGGGGATCACGCTCTCGTTTCTGGAAGACGTCTGGGTGCGAAATCTCCTCAACATCTTCTGCGCGCCCGTTCGCCTGAGCGAATACGTCGCGGCGACGTTTCTGTTCGGCCTCTTGCGGGTGGGGATCACAGTGCTTTCGCTCGCCGCTCTGGCGGCGGTCCTCTACGGCTTCGATCTCTTCGAGCTGGGGTGGTCGCTCATCCCCTTCATGGCGAATCTGCTGATTCTGGGGCTGGCCCTGGGCTTGATCACGACGGCAATCATCCTGCGTTTCGGGCAAGCGGCGGAAGCCCTGGCCTGGGCTGTGCCGTTTCTCATCCAGCCTTTCGCGGCCGTCTTCTACCCGGTGAGCGTTCTGCCCGCAGTCGTGCGGGAGATCGCCTGGGCGATCCCCTGCACTTATGTCTTCGAAGGCATGCGCGAGGTCCTGCGCTCGGGGACGTTCCGATGGGACTATTTCGGATGGGCCCTGGGATTGAACGCCCTCTATCTGGCCTTCGGCATGTGGCTGCTTGGGCGCATGTTCGATCTGGCCCGTCAGCGGGGATGGCTCGGTCGCCTGACCCTGCAATGATTTGGTCCCTGGCGGATGACAGGTCCAAAAAGAGAGTGGTACAATCCCAACGATGCGCACGGGATGGATGCAGGGGAGATTTCACGCTCTCTTTCATGCGGCGGGAGGCTTGGGGAGGAAACGCCTTCTCCGGATGGGGATCGGGTTGATGTTCCTTGCGGGATTTCCGGGGGATTGGGCCTTCCGGGAATCCGCCCTGGCGGCTCGCTCCCTTCAGGGCGCTCCGGCTCTGGACGTGCTCCACTACAAGATCGAAGCCGAAGTGAATCCGAACGAATCCTCTCTGACGGCCCATTCGATCGTCACCCTGCGCGTCGGGACGGCTACGCGTTCGGTCGTGCTGGAATTGAACGGCTCGCTTGTGGTCTCGCGCGTGCAGGATCTGGAGACGAACACATCGCTTGCGTTCCTTCAGGATCGGTTCGATCAGCTCAACGTGCGCGTGGATTTGGGGAGGGTGGTGGAGGCCGGAACCCAGCTCACCCTTCTTTTCGAATACACGGGCGTCCTTCGGACTCCGGAAGGAGGGCCGATCCCCGATCGCCGACTCGCCTATATCGGTCCCGAAGGGGGGTATCTCTTCTACGCAGCGCGATGGTTTCCCTTTCACAACTATGCGGCCGACGGCGCGAGCTACGAGATCACGCTGCGCGTGCCTCAGGGGATGGCCCTTGTCGGTTATAGCGAGCAGCCTTTGGTCGCTCAGCCTGTTCCAGAGAGACCGGCGCGAGAACCTCGGAGGGCTTCGGGATCGGGACCGGCCCGCGCGCCTCAGGTCGCCTACACGCTGACCTCGACGCGACCGGTCCTGGCGGGCTCGCTTGCGTTCTCCCGGTACATCGTCAAAGAAGTGCGTACGCCCGGGGGATTCACGATCGAGCTGTTCATGAAGCCGGGGGATGAAGGGCGGCTGGAGCCACTGGCTGAGCCCATCGGACGCATGCTTGACGTCTACCAGTCCCGCTTCGGACCGTACGCCTTCGGGGAGCGTTTGCGCGTCGCGGAGATTGATGACGACTCACTGGAATACTACGTCGGACCCGGCGTGCTCTTCCTGGCTCCGCGCGTGATCGTGGAAGATCGCCCGCTTGATCTCGGGCGTCTGGCGCGCGAAGTCGCCTTTCAGTGGTGGGGGCAAGCCGTCCTGCTTGAGAACTTCGACGAGGCGTGGATCTCGCAGGGGCTCGCGCAATATAGCTCCCTGCTCTTTCGCGAGCTGACGGCCTCGCGCGCGGAATATGAAGAAGCCGTGCGAGAGACGCTCGAGCGGGCTCTCGCCTTCGAATCGGCCAGTTCGATCGCGCGCGCGCCGCGAGAGCTGTACGACCTCTCGCCGAGCTACCAGGCCATCGTCTACGACAAGGGGGCTTTCGTCTTCCGCATGCTCCGGCACGTGCTCGGTGAGGAGAAGTTCTTCGCCCTGCTGAAGACCTTCTACCAAAGCTATGCGGGCAAGAATGCGAGCATCGCCGATCTGGAGGAGCTGGCAAGCCGGATCGCGGGACGCTCGCTGCGCAGCTTCTTCGGCCTGTGGGTGGACTCGACGGGCGTGCCCGAGTTCCGCGTCGAATACATGGTCCTGCGCACGCGCGAGGGGAAATTCAAGATCCGAGGGACGATCAAGCAGACGTTCGAATTGTTCGATATGCCTGTGGATGTCCTCCTCCGCACCGAAGACGGGCGCACGGAGAAGATCGCGATCCCGATGAAGGGGACCGAGGCGAGCTTCGAGATCCCTTCGGAGACGCTTCCCCGCGAGATCGTCATTGATCCCGACTTTCGGATCCTGCACCTGACGGATCATCTGCGCATCGCCGTCGTCGTGCGGCGAGGGATCGAGCACCTCAAGAATCGCGAATATCCGGAGGCCGAGCAGCAGTTCCGAGCGGCTCTGGAGCTGGACGCGCTCAGCTCGTGGGCTCACTACAATCTGGGGCGGCTCTATTTCGAACAGCGGAATTACCAGCGGGCTCTGGATGCCTTCACCGATGCGCTGAACGGGGACAAGCGCCCCTCCTGGGTGGTCGTCTGGAGTTATATCTATCGCGGGAACTGCTACGATGCGCTCGGCGAGCGAGAGCGCGCCGTGGCCGAGTATCAGAAGGCGCTTGAGACCAAGGACGATTACAACGGCGCTCAAGAGATCGCGCGGCATTATTTGAGCCAGCCTTACGCTCCCGCCCGCGCGCGCGCCAGCCGATGAGGTGGGGAAGGGCGCGCTCGGGGAGACGGAGCAGGAGGCCGGAACGCCCCGCGAGGTCTCGCATCGCCCCGGCCGCGAGTATCGGGGAATCGTTCCGCGACGGGCTCCGGGATAAAGACGTGTCTTGGACAGAGGGAAAGAGATGAAAGAGCGTGAACCGCGATGGCCGCGACTGATGTGCGTTCTGGCTCTCTCCCTTTTCATCGTGGTCAGCGCGGCGCTTGTCCTCTCCTATCGCCAGCACCATAACCCTCTTCCCTCTCGCCGGGGCGAAGGAGAGAACGTCGGATGGAGCGCGCGCCTTCTCTCGGTGAGCGAGAATGTCCGTCACCTCCAGACCCGCGGGGGCCGCCCCCTTTTCCTTCTCACGGCGGGACGCGATGAGCTTTACGACGATGGGCACCATGAACTGAGCGACGTGAGCGCCATCCTGTACACGGAGGATGGCGCCGAACGCGCCCGCATCACAGCCCGTCGCGCTGTCTACTACCAGAGATCCGGGCTGGTCATCTTCGCCAGAGATGTGCAGGCGCAGACGCGCGAGGGAGTCCGCTTTCGCACCGAGGAGCTGCAGTATGACCAAGCGGCGGACCTGTTGCGCACGGAGCGACCGGTGACCTTCGAGCAGGAATCCATTGAGGCCGCCGCGTCGAACCGATGGAGCGGCTGGGGGGAGAGCCTCGGCGCGGAAATTCACCTGCGGCGCGATCAGGAGATGCTCACTCTGCTGCGCGCCGTGCGCCTCACCGTCATTTCAGGAGCGGCTCGGCCACATGCGCGATGGACGATCCACGCCGAAAGGGCGCGCTTCGAGAGAGCCGATCGGCGTTTCCATTTCCTCGGCGACGTCCGTCTCCACCGGGACGTCGATTCGAGAGAGGAGCTGCGCGCGGATCGCCTCGAAGGTCGGCTCGACCAAGAGCACCGCGTGCGACAGATCCAGGCTTTCGGGAACGTCCGCCTCCGCTCTCGCGCGGAAGGAACAGAGTGGGAACTCGCCGCTGAAGACCTCGTCCTCGATTTCGCCGAGGACCAGAGCCTCTCCCGCGCGCGCGCTGTGGGGAATGTCCTCGCGCGCCTCCGGGACGCCAGGGAGCAGCACGAGTTGCAGAGTCCGCGTCTGGAAATTGTCTTCGAGTCCGAGAATCGGCGATTTCTCCACGTCCCCTATCGAGTTCGGGCCGAGGGCCCCCGCGTGCACTTCCGCACACAGGTCGTTCCGGAAGAATCTCGCGAAGCTCCCCGGGCGAACCGGAATCCGGATTCGGGTGAGAGGCGACTTGAGGCCGATGCGATGGACGCGGTCTTCCGAAAAGGAACGCGCCGGTGGGAGCACGTGCGCGCGCGGGGCGATGTCCGACTGGAGATTCTCCCGCCCTCCGGAGCTAGAGGCAGGGAGAGAGTGACCATTCGCGCTCACCAGGCGCGCCTGGAATTCGATACGGCGCGGAACCGAGCCCGGACTTGCTGGGCCGAGGGCGATGTCTCGGTCGAGGTCGCATCCCGAGAAACTCCTCCGGCGCACCCCAAGCGCGTGACCCAAAGCCTGTCGCTTCTCGCTCAGTTCGATCCTCAGACGCAAGAGATCGTGTCTCTTCTGCAGTCCGGACAGTTCCGCTACGTGGAGGGAGAGCGTCGCGCGCAAAGCGAGCGAGCGATCTACGAAGGAGAGTCCGGATGGATTCGACTGCGCGGAGGGGATCCCACGGTCTGGGATACGCGGGGGCGCACGCGCGCCGATGAGCTGGATCTGAATCCCCGACAGGAGCGCAGTGTGGCTCGGGGCCGCGTCCTGACAACGCTCCTCGGGCGGGCGGAGGCCGCTCGCGCTCTGCCTTTCGCCAAGGAGGATGCGCCCGTTTTCATCGCGGCCGATCATCTGGAAGTGGATCACCGCGCCCGATGGGCGCGCTACAGGGGACGGGTGCGCGCCTGGCAGCACGATTCCTACCTCATGGCCGATCAGATGGAGATCCGCGAAGCGGAACGCCTGCTCCGGGCGCAGGGCGATGTTCGCTCGCTCCTTTTCTCTGGGCATCGTCCGGAGACGCCTCTTTTCATCTCCGCTTCTGAACTGACCTATCGCGAGGTGGATCGAACAGTCATCGGCACAGGAGGCGCGAGCTGGCAGCAGGGAGCGCAACGGCTCACCGCTGATCGGCTCGTCGTCTGGCTCGGATCGGAACGCGCCGATATCGAGCGCGCTCGCGCCGAAGGAAGAGTCACCTTTGTGGATGCCGAACGCCGCGCTTTCGCCGAACAGGCTTTCTACGAGGCGCGGTCGGAGAAACTCGTCCTCGAAGGATCTCCGGCTCGCGTCCAGGACGATCGCCGGCGCCTCGAGCAACAGGGGACTCGATTGACTTTCCTCGACGGGGGTGATAAAGTTTTGGTCGAGGGGGATGACGGGACGCGCCGCGTGAAAACCGTGCGAAAGATTCGGAGGGGGGAACCGTGAGTGCTTTGATCACGGAGGTAAGCCAGAGAGTGCTCGAGCAGAATTCTTCCGCCTCTCGGGTTCACCCCTTCACCGATGGAGCGGTCTTGCGCGCCTCGGGCCTGACGAAATATTACCGAGGGCGCTGCGTGCTCCGGGACGTCTCTCTGGAAGTACATCCCGGAGAGATCGTCGGTCTGCTGGGCCCCAACGGAGCGGGGAAGACGACGACGTTCCGCATGCTCATAGGGATCGAGAGACCCGATCGCGGCGCTGTCTTCCTGGATGCTCACGAGATCACAGCGCTCCCGATGTATCTTCGCGCCCGACGGGGCATCGTCTACCTCCCTCAAGAGCCTTCGATCTTCCGCCGCCTGACGGTCGAGGAGAATATTCTGGCCGTGCTCGAACAACAGGACGTGCCGGATACGGAACGCCGTCGTCGGCTCGAAGCCGTGTTGGAAGAGCTGGGTTTGACGAGCGTTCGCCATACGAAAGGCTATGCCCTCTCGGGAGGGGAACGTCGGCGGACGGAGATCGCGCGCGCTCTGGTCATGAACCCCCGGTTTCTGCTGCTCGATGAGCCCCTGACGGGGATTGATCCGCTGGCCGTGCTCGATCTCCAACGCACGATCGTGCGTCTGAAAGAGCGAGGGATCGGCATTCTGCTGACCGACCACAATGTGCGCGAGATGCTTCGGATCACTGATCGAGCCTATATCCTGAGTGAAGGGCAAATCTTCCGCGCGGGGACGCCGGAGGTCCTCACGAACGATCCGGACGTTCGGCGCGTGTACCTGGGGGAGCATTTCCGGCTCTGAAGTATGCCGCTGATCAAGGTCACACAAGGGCTCACCCAACGTCTGACGCTGACGCCACAGCTCAAGCAACGCATTGATCTGCTGACCATGACCAAGCTGGATCTGCGGACCCTCCTCCAGCAGGAGTTGCGAGAGAATCCGGTCTTGGAGGAGGTCGTCGAAGAGGTCCCTTCGGCTGAAGCGGTGCTTCGGAACACGGAGCGCGATGCCCTCCCGGAGACCCTCCGTCCCTCGGCTTCCGAGCCTCCGGAGATCGAAGTCGGAGCGAAGAATTCGCTGGAAGAAGTGGATCTGGAAGATTTCTTCCAGAACTATCTCGATCCAGCCCCCCGCACGACATGGGCCGAGCCTCCGCCGGAGGAAGACGCCTCGCTTCTGGAGAAGCTCACGCCGAGCCGTCCTTCTCTCTACGAATCCCTTCTGGAGCAATTGCGCCTGATGCCCGTGCAGAGCGAGCAGATTCGAGCCTGCGCCGAAGCGATCATCGGCTGTCTGAACAGCGACGGCTATCTGGAAGCCACTCTGCCAGAGATTCAGGCACTTGGGGGATGGTCCGAGGAGACGGTCGAGCGCGCTCTGGAACTCGTCCAGAGCTTGGATCCTCCGGGCATCGGAGCGCGCGATCTGCGAGAATGCTTGCTTCTGCAGTTGCGCGCGCGGGGATGGGAGGATCGGCTCGCGGCGCGCCTGGTGCGCGAGCATCTGGCCGATCTGCACCCGGCGCGGCTTCCGGAGCTGGCCGAACGTCTGAAGATCCCCCTGGAGACGTTGCGCGAGGAGCTGGAGGTGATTCGCCAACTGGATCCGCGCCCCGGTCGAAATCTCGGATCCTCTCCTCCCGTGTATATCCTCCCCGAAGCGCGCATCGTGAAGGTGGACGATCGGTACGTCATTCTCTTTGACGAGGAGGGATTGCCGCAGCTTCGGATCAATCCCTACTATCGGCGCCTTCTGCGGAGCGAACGCCTCCCTCGGGAGACGCGCGATTTCCTGCGCGACCGCATGCGTTCGGCCCTGGAGCTGCTGCGCAATCTCGAGCATCGCCGTCGGGCCATTCACCGCGTCTGCGAAGCCATTGTCCGACGGCAGCGCGATTTCCTCGAGTATGGCCCCGAACATCTGAAACCGATGCTTCTTAAAGACATCGCCGCCGAACTGGGACTCTCGCTCTCCACGGTCAGCCGCATTGTGAGCAACAAGTACATTGACACCCCTCAGGGGCTGATCGAGCTGCGCCGCTTCTTCACCGAAGGGGTGAGGAAGGAAAACGGGGAGCAAATCTCCACGCGGGTCCTCAAACTCCGCATCCAGAAACTCATCGAGCAAGAGGATCCGCGTTCTCCCCTGACCGACGATGATCTGGCGCGCCTTCTGGAACGCGAAGGGGTCAAGCTCTCCCGACGCACGGTGACCAAGTACCGGAAGCAACTGGGGATCCCCAGTTCGCGAGACCGCTCTCTGCTCTTCGTAGGGAGGGAAGGATGAATCTGGAACTGACGACGCGAAATGTCGAGCTGACGCCTCCCATCGAGAAACGCCTCCGGCGCGCCCTGGAGAAACTCCAGCGCGTCCTGGACGATTCGGCCACAGTGCATGTCATCCTCGATGCGGAGAAGCATCGCTTCCTGACGGAGATCCTCATCTCCTGGCGAGATCGCCAATTCACCGGGACGGCCGAAGCGGATGATCTCTACAGCTCGGTCACGGAAGCCATCGAGCGCATCCGCCGTCAGACGCTCAAGCAGAAGGAGAAGTTCGTGGCTCGGCGACGGACGACGCGCAAGCTCGTGAAGGCCCTGCCGAGCGAATCGCCCGCGGCGGAGGTTCGCATCATCCGCACGCCGCGATACTCGGTGAAACCTCTGACGCCTGACGAAGCGGCCGAGCTGCTTCTGGCTTCGAACGATCACTTCCTGGTCTTCCGCAATTCGGAGACCGATCGCATCGCCGTCCTCTACAAGCGAACCGACGGCCATTTGGGATTGATCGAACCGTCATAGACCCCACGGCTTTTGCCGGAGGTATTCGGCGCCGCCAGGGTCAGGTGAGACAGAGATGGCACCTCCATCCCCTCAGATTCTGATCCTCACGGGCTTGAGCGGCTCCGGCAAGACTTCCGCCGTCAAGGCCTTCGAGGACCTGGGGTATTTCTGCGTGGACAATCTGCCCATTCATCTGATCCCCCCCTTTGTCGAACTGTGCGAACGATCGGTCGAGACGCTCAAACGCGCGGTGATCGTCGTGGACATCCGCGAGCGCCAATTCCTGCCGGACTTCCCCCGCCTCTACGACGAGCTGAAACAGAAAGGGGCGAATCTGCGCATCATCTTCTTCGAAGCGAGCCCGGAAGTCCTGCTCCGTCGCTTCTCGGAGACGCGACGCCCCCATCCTCTGGCGGATTCGGAGACGGATCTGCCCACGGCCATCGCGCGAGAGCGAGAGCTGCTCGGGGAGATTCGCGCGCGCGCCGACCTGATCATTGACACCTCTGAGCACACCGTTCACACACTCCGCCGTTCGGTGATCGAACGCTTCGGGGCCGAAGAGGCGGCCCTGGAGATGATCGTCACCCTTCTGAGCTTCGGCTTCAAGCATGGTGTTCCTCCGGGACTGGACCTTCTTTTCGACATTCGCTTTCTGCCCAATCCGCATTTCGTGCCGGAGTTGCGCGAACGGACGGGGAAGGATCCCCAGGTCGTCGAGTTCCTGCGCGCGCAGCCGGATACGCAGGAGACGCTGGCGCACCTGGAGAATCTCCTTCGGTTCCTGCTCCCGCGCTATCGGCGCGAAGGGCGAAGCTACGTGACCATCGGAATCGGATGCACCGGAGGCCGCCACCGCTCGGTGATGCTCGCCGAGGAGATCGCGCGCGCCCTGCGGCGCGAAGGGTATCGGATTCGCATCGCCCATCGAGATATAGAGAAGCCCTGAACGCACGGCCCTCCGTTTCGAGCGATGCCGGATCGTAGTACAATTGGGAAGTGCCGGATGCTAGGAGAAACGCGAGGCGAGAGCCTGAGAAGGCGCCGGAACGAGGGGGATAAAGATGGGACGGATCGGGGGTGTCGTCATCACTCATGGCCAATTGGCCACAGAGCTTGTGAATGCGGCTGAGATGATCATGGGCGAGATCGGCCCGATCACAGCCGTCTCCATCGGCTGGCACGATGATGTGGATGTCGCCCGCGAGCTGATCCGCAAGGCCATCGAGCGCGTCAATAGCGGGCGCGGCGTGTTGCTGCTCACGGATATGTTCGGCGGGACGCCGACCAATATCGCGGCGACCTTCCTCGGCGTGGAGCCGGTGGAGATCGTCACGGGCGTCAACCTCCCCATGGTCCTGAAGCTCGCCAATCAGGATCCCCACGACGATCTGCTCACCATCGCGCGAAAGGTCAAAGAGCAAGGGCAGAAGAACATCTCCCTGGCCAGCGAGATCCTCGCGCCAAGGAAGTGAGAGCTGCTCATGCGCCGCTGCACGGTACAGGTGACCAATCGCCTCGGGTTGCATGCGCGCGCGGCCGCCAAGCTCGTGCAGGTGGCCAACCGCTTTCGGAGCCAGATCACCCTCACGCGTTCAGACACCGGACAGACGGTGGATGCCAAAAGCATCTTCGGCGTTCTGCTTCTGGCTGCCTCCGCGGGGACTTCTCTGGACATCACGGCCTCCGGCGAAGATGAAGCGGAAGCGATCCTGGCCCTGCGCCAACTCATCGAGTCGAAATTCGGTGAAGAGGAGGAGCGATCCCCATCATGACGACGCAGGATCCGGCCCGAGCGAAATGGGTGATTCAGGGAGTGGGAATCTCTCCGGGGATCGGATGGGGTCCGGCCGTCCGCTCTCCCTGGCGCGGGCCTCTGGTTTTCCGACGATCGCTGGCTCCGGATGAGATCGAGGCGGAAGTACACCGCTTCAGCGCGGCGGTCGAGCGCGCCCGACAACAGCTCCGCGCCCTGCGCCAGCGCCTGGAGCAAGCGCTCGGCCCCGAGCACGCTTATATCCTGGACGCGCAGCTTCTGATGCTGGAGGACGCGGGGATTCTCGGCGAGATCGAAACGCTCATCCGCACAAGTGCCCTCAATGCCGAATGGGCGGTGAAGCTGGTCACCGACCGGATCCTGGCCATCTACGCCGAAATCACCGACGACTATCTGCGCGAGCGCGGCAGCGACATCGAAGACGTCGCCAACCGATTGATCACCGCGCTCTCGGGAGATCGCACTCCTTGTTCGGTGCCCGAAGGAGCCGTTCTGGTGAGCGAGACCTTTCCGCCCAGTCTGTTGGGCGAGCTGGATCCGCCGCGTCTGGCGGGATTGGTCATCGGCGCTGGGGGATGGACCTCGCACGCGGCTATTCTCGCGCGCGGCCTGGGAATCCCCGCCGTATCGGGCGTGCACAGTGCCCTCTCCCAGATCGAGGATCAGGCCCTTGTTCTGGTGGATGGGACTCGCGGGCTCGTCTTCGTTCACCCCTCGCCGGATCTCATTCGAAAATACGAGCAGCAGAAGCAGGAGCAGGAACGCCGATGGAGCCTCTTGCATGCGCGCGCTCCCCTGCCGGCGACGACGCGCGACGGCGTGGCGATCACGATTCGCGCCAACATCGAACGGCTCTCGGAGCTGGAAGAGGCCCGGCGCTTCGGCGCACAGGGGATCGGTTTGCTCCGCACGGAATTCCTCTTTCTGCAATCGGCTCCGGAATTCCCTTCGGAGGACGTGCAGTGGCAAGCTTATCGTCAGGTCGCTCTGGCGGCCGGCCCGGAGGGAGCCGTGATCCGCACGGTAGATTGGGACGAGAACCAGATGGCGGCCCTCGGGAGCGTGCGGGCTCTTCGGGATCAGCGCCTCGCGACGACTGGAAGCCGATCTCCGGAGCCCTGGATCCCCGAACGGAACCCGGCCCTCGGACTCCGGGCCATCCGCTTCTCGCTGCAGGCTCCAGAAGTTTTCAAGACGCAGCTTCGAGCCTTCGTTCGAGCGGCAGCCTTCGGAAATCTCCGCCTGGTGCTTCCCCTGATCACAAGCGTCGAGGAAGTGCATCAGGTCCGGAGCCTGCTGCAGACGGTGTGCCACCAACTGCGCCAGGAGGGGTTCGCGGTTCCCTCTCATCTGCCCCTCGGCGTGATGATCGAGACTCCGGCGGCCGTCCTGATCGCTGAGGAGCTGGCCGCATCGGCCGACTTCTTCAGCCTGGGGACGAACGATCTCATCCAATACGTGCTCGCTGTGGATCGCGATAATGATCGCGTGGCCTCTCTCTACGATCCGTTGCATCCGGCCGTCTTGCGCTCCCTACGGCACGTGATCCGCGTCGCCGAGCAGGCCCGCCTTCCGCTTGAAGTGTGCGGCGAAATGGCGGCGCACCCGCTGTATGCGCTCGCTCTGCTCGGACTGGGCGCTCGCATCCTGAGCATGCGCCCGCGCGCGATCCCCTTGATCAAAGACCTCATCCGATACAGCGAACTGGCGCGTGTGCGGGACGCCGTGCAAAGAGCGCTCGCGGCTCCCACAGCCGCAGAAGCGCGAGAGCATCTGCTCCGAAGTCTTCAAGAAGTCGGCTCCGAATTCGTCCAGGAAGCCGTGCGGCTGGAGAACGCTTTCTCGGCCCGAGATCCTCTCTGACGCCGACTCCATGATTCCCCCTGACAGGGTGTGGGAACATGCGACGTGATGATCCGAGCGAAGGCCTCCGGTCAGGCTCCGAGGATGAACGATCGCGCGCGCTCTCGGCAACAGATCCGGAAGGTCCTGCGGAACCGATCCGCATCGTGAGAATCCTCTCCCGACTGAATATCGGAGGGCCCTCCTGGCACGTCATCCTCTTGACAGCCGGCCTCAACGATGAACGCTTTCGCTCCACACTCATCGTCGGCCGCGAGAACCCTCGCGAAGGAAGCCTTCGGGCTCACGCGCGCGCGCGAGGGATCATCCCCCTTGTCCTTCCTTCTCTTCGGCGCGATCTTCACCCGCTGGATGACGCGCGGACGCTCTGGGCGCTTTTTCGCCTCTTGCGGCGTCTTCGCCCGCACATCGTCCACACGCACGCGTCCAAGGCCGGGGCTTTAGGCCGACTCGCCGCGCGCTGGGCCGGCGTCCCCATCCTGCTGCACACCTTTCACGGACACACGTTCCACTCCTATTTCCCTCCCCTCGTCTCGCGGCTCTTTCGATTCATCGAACGCCGCTTGGCTCGATGGACGACGCGCATCATCACCCTGAGCCCGAGACTCAAAGAGGAGCTGATCCGTTACGGGATCGCACCGGAGGAGAAGATTCTCGTCGTTCCCCTCGGCCTGGAATTGGACCGCTTTCGCACAAGCTCTCGATTTCGCGGAGAGATCCGACGCGAGCTGGGGCTGGATGAAGGGGTTGCTCTGGTGTGTTCGGTCGGCCGGCTCGTGGCCGTGAAGGATCACGACCTTCTGTTCCGCGCGCTCGCTCACGTGCTCGCCCAGAAGCCCACTGTGCGTTTGCTTCTTGTCGGAGATGGCGAGCGGCGTCCTCATCTGGAGGCCGCCAGTCGCCGTTCCCCGCTTCGAGGACACGTTCTCTTTCTGGGCTGGAGGGAAGACTTAGAGCGCATCTATGCCGATGCCGATCTGGTCGTCAACAGCTCGCGGAACGAAGGGACGCCCGTCGCCCTGATCGAGGCGATGGCCGCGGCTCGTCCGGTCATCGCGACAGCCGTCGGGGGCACACCCGATCTCATCCGCCACGGGGAGACCGGATGGCTCGTCCCTCCGGGGGATCCTCAGGCGCTCGCCGAGACGATCTTGCACGTCCTGAACCATCCCGATGAGGCCGCGCGCTGCGCCCGCGCGGCGCAAGCTTTCGCATTCGCCCACTTCACGGCCGATAGACTCATCGAACGCATGAGGACGCTCTACGAGCAGTTGCTCGCTTCGCACGACAAGGAGAAAGGCGAAGATCTCGATGACCCGATGAGATCTTCGAGCGTTCGATCCCCGCGCCCGTGAGATCACAACAGCCCCTCAGATCCTTCGCCTCTTGCGAACAGCTTCTGAGAGAAGGGCCTACCGGGCGCACCTCCCTCCCCCCGAGGATTGGCGAAAATAGGGGATCGTTCATCCCGGAGTCGCGCTCCATGTCGAGTCTTTCAACACCCGGTATTGAGCTTTTCAACACAGCGAACTGTTGAATACGTATGAACTTCTCTCCTTCACCGATCCAGAGGCGTTGAAAATCTCAACAGGAAAAGGGGCGCGCAGGTGGCGCCTCTCCCCTGGCGCTTCTATTTTCCGCCTTCGCAGAGACTTACCGAAGGTCCGAGGACACCTCCTGTGGCACGCCCGTTGCCAGAAGAAACAGTGCGGGAGGAAGAAACATGAGGCACAAGCGTCAAAGAAACGCCAGATTCGGGAGTCTTCCCTCCCCTTACAGCCTGGGGGCTCGGACCGATCCCTCCCCGGAAGCTTCTGCTCCGCTCAAATGCGTGTGGATGCTGGCCGGAGTTGTTGACTACAAACTATGCGATCACAACTACGAATGCGAGCAGTGCGCCTTTGATCGAGCGATCCGAGAACGCGCGGCGGAACCCGAAGCCTCTGGCGGAGAGACTCAGATCCGCATGCGTTCAGGGGAGATCGTATGCCTGCGCCCTCCGGATTGGAGACGTCTCGCCGAGAGATTCCCGGCATGCCCCTTGTGCCGCGATCAAGAGAGTCCTGAGCCGCACTTCGATCAGTCCACGACCTGGGGCCTGTTTCGTATCGCTCGGGATCTCTTCTACCACCCGGCTCACATCTGGGCGCGGATTGAGAGACGCGGATTAGTCCGGATCGGAGTGGATGATTTTGGGCAGAAGCTTCTCGGGAGGATCTACTGGGCTCGACTCCCCGAAGCGGGCGCGCGAGTCCTGGAGGGGGATCCGTGCGGGGTGCTCATTCACCAAGCTGGAGAGATCGCCCTCTCGGCTCCGGTGACAGGAGTTGTTCACCAGCTCAACGAGAGACTCCGGCAACAGCCCTCGCTGATCAATCACGATCCCTACGGAGAGGGATGGGTCCTGGTCCTGCGCCCCGAGCGGTTACAGCAGGACGTGGAGCATCTCTTCTACGGAGAACACGCCTTTCGATGGTATCAGTGGGAGATCAAGCGGCTGCATCGGGAAATTCACGCCGCCGCGCGGACCGGGGAGATCTCTCCCGCGATGGGCCGGACGCTTCCCGATGGGGGTATACCTTGCGCGGGATCTCAGGATGCCCTCGCGTTGGGAAAGGATAGCCCCACGGGGCTTCTGGAGGAACTTCTGGGCCCGAGCCGATGGGCGAGCGTGATCGCCCAGTTTTTGATCCCTCCGGCCCGACGACACCACGTCCTCCCGAGCGCGTCCGAAGGAAAGATCAAAACAAGGAGGTGAATTATGGTCGCTCTTTTCGTCATCCTCACGATCGTCGGTTTCATCCTCATAGATTCCGTCGTGCAGTGGGCCGAAGCCCGACAGGGACTGAAATCCCCGAAGCCGCGTTGGGAATTCCTCCCGATACCGGCTCTGGAGATGGTCTCTGTGCCCGCCGGCCTCTTTCTGGATGAGGGACACACGTGGATTCGGCTGGAACCGACAGGGCGCACGCTCGTCGGCGCAGATGAATTCGTCCGTCGCGCTCTGGGCCGAGTGGACGCTGTCGAGCTGCCCGAAGTCGGAGCTGTCGTCCGACGGGGCGAACCGCTTTTCACCTTTGAGCAAAATGGGCGACGCGCCGTCTTCCATGCTCCCGTGGACGGTGTGGTCAGCGCCGTGAACGAAGAGTTGCGGCGCTATCCGGAGGCCGGGAGAACACAACCTTACGAGGAAGGCTGGGTCTGCGCTCTGAAGCCGAAGAACCTGGCCGCGCATCTGCGCCACCTGCGGGTAGCAGAAGAAGCGCAGCAGTGGCTCCGCCAGGAGATCGAGCGATTCAAAGAGTTCCTCACGCTGCAATCGTTCCTGCAGACGGACCTCGGACACGTGCTCCAGGATGGGGGGCAATGGACGGAAGGTATCCTGGAGAGGATAGATGAAGCTGGATGGGAGGAATTCACGCGGACTTTCCTGCGCAGCCCGCGTTCGTAACGACGGGCCCGGAGAGCTGTCTGAGCTTCGCTCTGGACGGGCGGGTGACATCTGGGGAGCGCCAGGTGTCCCCACGCGCGGGGGGAGCCCCCAATGGGGGATTTCGCCCACTTCGCGATGGGGGGAGAGGAGCACGGCTCCGCTGCAAGTGCCTGAAATGGCGAGGAAGAAGTGCGGCCGAGTCCGGCGCGTGAGCGCGGCATGAAAATTGCTTCTCTTCATGAGGGAGAGTGCCTATGGGCAGCGCAAAAGGTCTTCTCTTGGATGTGACCCGGTGCATCGGATGCGGAGCCTGTTACGAAGCCTGCAAACAACGGAATGGTCTGCCCCAAACAGCCGCGCATTTTTTCGAAGATCGCTTGTCGGACAGAACCTACACGGTCGTGAAGAAGCGAGGGGGGCGATTCGTTCGCTACCTCTGCATGCACTGTGAGGTTCCGACCTGCGTCTCCGTCTGTCCGGTCGCGGCTTTGGAGAAGACGGCACTGGGTCCGGTGATCTATCGAGAGGAGCGATGCATCGGATGCCGCTACTGCATGCTCGCGTGTCCTTTTGGCATTCCGAAGTACGAATGGACAAAGACGCTGCCGCGCATCCGAAAGTGCGATCTGTGCGCCGATCGCCTGGCGGCCGGGCGGCCGACTGCCTGCGCCGAGGTGTGTCCGACGGGAGCGACAATGTTCGGAGACCGAGAGGCTCTCATCGAAGAGGCGCGCGCGCGCCTTCGCGCCCATCCAAAGAAATACGTCCCGCGAATTTATGGTCTGCAGGAAGTCGGGGGGACGTCGGTGCTCATCCTCTCGGACGTTCCCTTCGAACGTCTCGGCTATCGAACTGACCTGCTCACGGAGCCGCTGCCTCTGCTGACCTGGCAGGTCTTGCAGAAGATTCCGAATTTCGTCATCGTGGGAAGCATCCTGCTGGGAGGCATCTGGTGGATCACGAATCGGCGTCAGGAAGTTCGACGTCGGGAGCACGAAGAACAGAGGACCCGATCCGGACCGGCCGAGGATTCCTGAGACTCCGGGGCCGCGCACGTATGGGGGAGAGGGATGCTATGAGATGGCGCCTTCGCCGACCGAGCTTTTGGGAGACGGTGTTTCTTCTCATCCTCGGGGGGGGACTCTATAGCACGCTCGTTCGATTCACGAAAGGTTTAGGTGCGAGCACCGCCTTGAGCGATGCGTTCCCGTGGGGCCTGTGGATCGGATTCGATGTCCTCTGCGGCGTCGCGCTCGCGGCGGGTGGCTTCACGATCAGCGCCGTGGTCTACATCTTCAACATCGAGCGCTTCCGCCCCATCATCCGTCCGACGATTTTGACGGCCTTCCTCGGATACCTGCTGGTCATCGTCGCGCTGCTCTTCGATCTGGGGCGACCCTACCGCATCTGGCACCCCTTGGTCATGTGGAATCCACGTTCGGTGATGTTCGAGGTCGCCTGGTGCGTCATGCTCTACACGACGGTGCTCGCTCTGGAGTTCAGTCCGGTGTTGTTCGAACGCTTGCGATTGGAAAGGCCCCGTCGGGTGATCCACGCGCTGACCGTTCCCCTGGTCATTCTCGGAGTCATCCTCTCGACCCTGCATCAATCCTCGCTCGGATCGCTCTATCTGATCGTGCCCGAGAAGTTGCATCCGCTCTGGTACTCCCCCCTGTTGCCCGTCTTCTTCTTCATCTCAGCGATTGCCCTGGGCTGCATGATGACGGTCTTCGAGTCGTTCATGAGCTATCGGGCGTTTCGGAAGCGGCTGGAGATCGAGCTGCTGGCCGATCTGGGTAAGGTGACGGCCGTCATGCTCGCCCTCTATGTGGTCTTGAAAATCCAAGACCTCATCGGACGAGATGCCCTTCGCTTCGCTTTCGAGCCGACCTATGAAGGGCGTCTGTTTCTGGCCGAGATGAGCCTGGGCGTCATCGGACCGCTTCTGCTTCTGAGCGTGCCGCGCATTCGGACGGATCACTTCGGCCTGTTCGTCTCATCGGTGCTCGTCATTCTCGGATTCATCATGAACCGGTTGAATGTGAGCATCACGGGGATGGAAGCCTCTTCGGGGACCTCCTACTTCCCCAGCGGGACAGAGCTTTTGGTGACCTTCACGATCGTCGCGCTGGGCTTTGCGCTCTTTGGGCTCGCGGCGAAATACCTGCCGATCTTCCCCGAGAGCGAGCGCCTCCCTTCGCCGGAGGTGGCGGAACCCCCAGCCGTGGCCGTTCTGCGAAAGCCGTGGATCGGGACGACGCCTCTGGTTCTGATCCTTGGAGGGGTCTTTTTCCTTGGAGCCCTTGGCCTAGCCTCTAGCGGTCTTCACCATCGCCAGGTGAGAGCAGAGGTGACGACTTCCCCCGAAGAACCCCGCGTGGCCGAAGGCATGGCACACTTCCGCGTTCCACCGGACATCACCTTCCCTCAGAGCGAAGCCAGCCCGGGATCGGTCACCTTCCGACATGCGACGCATCTGCAGGGGGAGAGGCCCGATTGCACGATCTGCCACCGCGAGTCCTTCCGCATCGTGCCGGCGCACGCGAGCGCGGTCTCCTCGGCTTCAGCACGGGATAGGCATGATGCGCGGCATTGCGGACGATGCCACGATGGGCAGAAGGCCTTCAGCGTGAAGCAGGAGTGCATGGCGTGTCACCAACCCTAGGTGCGCTCTCCGATGAGGAGACCAGCGATATGCCCGCTGATCTCAAGAGGCGACGGATCTCACGCCTGAGCGTGAAGCTCACCTTCTGGCTCATCGCCAGCATGGCGATCGTGTTCTCTCTGCTGGGATACCAAACGCTTCGCCTGCACAAGCGCGATCTGGAGCGGATGACGATGGCCCATGCGGACCGCACAAGCGACGTCATTAAGCGAGGGCTACGCTACAGCATGCTGCGGAACCATCGGGATGAGATCTATCACACGCTGCTCACCATCGGGGCTCAACCCGGAATCCACAAGATTCGCATCTTCGATAAAGAGGGGCGGATCCGCTTCTCCACCGACGCTCGCGAGATTCACACCCTGGTGGATAAGCGCGCGGAGGCGTGCTACGCCTGCCACGCTCAGGAGCGACCGCTCGCGCGACTGGATCGGCCGGATCGCGTCCGCATCTACACGGGACCTCAGGGCGAGCGGATCCTGGGCCTGATCAACCCCATCGAGAACGAACCCGGATGCTCGAACGCCTCCTGTCATGCTCACTCTCCGACACAATCGGTGCTCGGCGTCCTGGATGTGAATCTCTCCCTGGCTCCCATTGACGCCGCGATCGCCGAAGGACAGCGCCAACTGCTCTGGCTCTTCCTCGTGAGCATCTTCTTTGTCGCCGCCGTCGTCGTGGTCGTCATCCTCGCGATGATTCACACGCCGATCCGGCGATTGATGCGAGGGATCGAGCGCGTCACCGCGGGAGATCTCGATTACAAAATCCCCTCTCCGGCGCGCGATGAGCTGGGCGAGCTGACCCGGTCGTTCAACGCCATGACGGAAGAACTGAAGCGCGCTCAGGAGGAGACGACCCGCTGGGCGCGCACGCTGGAAGAGCGCGTGGCCCAGAAGACGGCCGAGCTGCAACGCACGCACGAGCAGATGATCCACGCCGAACGCATGGCTTCTATCGGGAAGCTCGCCGCCATCGTGGCTCACGAGATCAACAATCCTCTGGCCGGGATCCTCACCATGTCCAAATTCCTTCTGAAGAAACTGGAAGGGCCTGAGCTCTCCAAGGAGGAGCGCCACACGGCGCGCCGCTATCTGGAGATGATCGCGAGCGAATCGGCCCGGTGTGGGGAGATCGTGAAAAACCTCCTGCAGTTCGTGCGTCCCTCCCGCGCGCGCCTCCGTCCCCATGATGC
The DNA here is from genome assembly GCA_964615335.1 of uncultured Clostridia bacterium. Lineage (GTDB taxonomy): Bacteria > Acidobacteriota > Blastocatellia > HR10 > HR10 > HR10. Next base: position 146,663 of record CAZTMT010000001.1, on the reverse strand, counting down.
GAATGAGCTGATTCGCCAGGCGCTGCGCCTGATCCAACACAAGATCGAGCTGATGAGCTTCCAAACCCACGTCCGGCTCGCGGAGTCGCTGCCTCCTCTCATCTGCGATGGGCAGCAAATCCTGCAAGCGCTCATCGCCCTGCTCATCAACGCCTGCGAAGCGATGCGCCCGGAAGAAGGGATCCTCGAAGTGAGCTCGCGTTTCCTCCCCGAGACGCAACAGATCGAGATCGCGATCCGCGACAACGGGATCGGTATGGACGAGGAGACGCAGCGCCATATCTTCGAACCCTTCTTCACGACGAAGGAGAAAGAGGGGAGTCTGGGCCTCGGGCTCTCGGTCGTGCTCAGTATCCTCCACCGACACGGAGGGGAGATCGCGGTGCAGTCGGCCCTCGGACAGGGGACGACGTTCACCCTCCGCCTGCCTCTGGCCCCTCCTCCGGACGCTTCGGAAGGGGTGGAGGCGGAAGCGCAGGCTCCCCTGCCGGTGTCCTCGTGAAAGGAAACGCCTATGATTCTCTCCAAGGATAAGGTGCGCATTCTGATCGTGGACGATGAGGCCGTCGTGCGCGAATCGCTGGGGAATTGGTTCCGGGAAGAAGGATACGCGGTGGACGTCGCCGGCTCGGGAAAGGAGACGTTGCAGAAACTCGGTGAGCACGCGTACGACATCTTCCTGATTGACATCAAGATGCCGGGGATGGACGGCCTCCAACTCCAGCGGCGCATCCGCGAGATCAACCCTGAGGCGACCATTATCATCATGACCGCTTACGCTTCGGTTGAGACGGCCGTCGAAGCGATGAAACAGGGCGCATACGATTACATCGTGAAACCCTTCGATCCCGATCATCTGGAGCACGTGATCCGAAATGCCGTCGAGCGAAAGCACCTGGTCGCGGAGAACATCCGGCTGCGCACGCACCTTCAGGAGACCGCCCTCTTTCACGAGATCGTCGGACAGAGCCCCGCCATACAGCGCGTCCTCGAGCAGATTCGGCTCGTCGCCCCTTCGGAGACAACGGTCCTCATCCGGGGAGAGAGCGGCACGGGGAAGGAGCTGGTCGCTCGCGCCATCCATGCCAACAGTCCCCGCCGGTATATGCCCATCGTGGTCGTCAATTGCGGCGCCCTCGCGGAGGGGATCATCGAGAGCGAGCTGTTCGGTCATGAGAAGGGGGCATTCACCGGCGCGCATTACCGCCGCAAAGGGAAGTTCGAGCTGGCCGATGGGGGGACGCTCTTTCTGGATGAGATCGGCGACATCAGCCTGAAAACGCAAGTGGACCTGCTGCGCGTCCTGGAGGAGAAGAAGATCTGCCGCGTGGGGGGAAATACGCCCATCCCCGTGGATTTCCGCCTCATTGCCGCGACGAACAAAAACCTCGAGGCCCTGGTGGCCGAAGGGCGGTTTCGCGAGGATCTCTATTACCGGATCAACGTCTTCTCGATCACTATCCCCCCTCTGAGGGAACGTCCGGAAGATATCCCCCTTCTGGCCGAGCACTTCCGAAAGAAGTTCGCTCAGAGCATGAATAAGCCCGTTCTGGGCATCTCCCCCGCCGCGATGGAACTGCTCCGAAAACACGACTGGCCGGGAAATGTCCGCGAATTGCAAAACGCCATCGAACGCGCCGTGCTCGTGTGTCGAGGCCGCGAGATCCAGCCCGAAGATCTGCCCCTGCATGTGAATGAGGCGCGAGAACCCGCGGTGGGGAAATCGCTCGCCGACATGGAACGACAGCACATCCGGCGAATCTTGCAGGAGACGAACTGGAACATCTCGCAAGCCGCCCGGCTGCTGGGCATCGATCGCGTGACGCTCTACAACAAGATCAAGAGGTATGACTTGAAGCGCAATGCCTCTTGAGGCACTGAGAGAAAGCAGCGGTGTCGCGGATACTCATCGAACTTGTCCCTGTGGGAAGCGTGGACCCCACGGTCCTCGAATTCCTGGCGCTCGCCCTCCCCGAGAGCGCGCCGGTCTCGTGCCGAATTCGGAACCACCCGGTTCAGATGGAAGCAGCCTATCACCCGCTCCGACAGCAGTACCATTCCACGGCATTGCTGGCTCAACTCATCCCGCGATCTCCCGATCCGGCCACGAAGGTGCTGGGGGTCACGAACGTGGATCTTTTCATCCCCATCCTGACATTCGTTTTCGGGGAAGCGCAACTGGGCGGAACGGCGGCTCTCTTCTCCACCTATCGGCTGGATCAGCGGTTTTACGGCTTGCCGGAAGACCCCCGGCTCCTTCTCGAACGATGCGAGAAAGAAGCCCTCCACGAGCTGGGGCATACCTTCGGCCTCATCCACTGCCGAGACTTCTCATGCGTCATGCACTTTTCGAACTCTATCGAACAAGTGGACCTGAAATCGAGCGCGTTTTGCTCCGGCTGTCATCTCTTGCTGGACAAAGCGATCACTCACCTTGCAGGGCACCGCAGAATCGCTCTCCGACGTCCCCCCGGCTGAGGCCGGAACGATGAAGGAGGGCCCTATGGAGCGAGAAACAGAACTGGCACGCCTGCTGCTCGAACTCGTTCGAGCGGCCGTCCCCTCCGATCTCTATCCGAGGATCACCTGCCTCCGGGTGAGACTCGGCATCGGACGGGCGGCGCCCGAGCGATTCCGACAGGCGTTCGACCGTTTGAAACGGGGGACACTGCCAGAAGGCGTCCAACTGGAGCTGGAGCTTGTCCCGATGACCTTTCGATGCACGCTCTGCCGGCACACTTTTCGCTCCAGCGAAGCGCTCGGAGAATGCCCGCGATGCGGAGCACTCGGGGGCGAAGTGCTCAGCGGATGGGAGTTCGCCCTGCTCCACGTCCAGACGGAAGCTGCAGAGGACATCGCGCTAAATCCTTCTTCCCCGAACACGACGCCCGCCCGCTGACAGGCTTCGCGCTCCGCTCTTGTCCGGCAGTGGCTTCCATCGGCCACGCGAGCGAAGACCTCACCCCGGGCGCGGCGAAAGGAACAATCGAATGGCCGGACGCTGAACCGTTCGCGTGCCGACTTCTCCCCCCGAAGCCGATCGCGCGCTTTCTGGCCCGAGGCCCCCTGCGGCGTTTCTCTCCGCGATTCCGCCCGACAAAGCTGCGCCCATGCCCGTGAGACATTGACAGAAGAAGCCGGGACTTCTATAATCTCTGCCGAAAAAGGTGGCGCGGGGTGGAGCAGCCTGGAAGCTCGTTGGGCTCATAACCCAAAGGTCGCGGGTTCAAATCCCGCCCCCGCAACCACCCTTCCTTCGATAATTCCCCGTATTCCCTCCGCCACCGGCTCGGTATATAATGAGGCCGAGCCTTGAGCAATCCGCAGAGAAATCATCTGAGGGATTGCTTTTTTTGACATCAAGGAGCGAGCCCATATGGGAGATCGCGCGAAAGCGCTCTCAGAAGAGGCCGCCGGCACCGATTCGGGAAGGAGGGAGACCCATGAGGACGCTGATCAAAAACGGGATGATCACGACGGCCACCGATCAGTATGTGGCCGATGTGCTCATCGAAGGCGGGACGATCGCCCTCATCGGGCGAGATCTCGATCTCGCGGCGGATCGCATCATTGACGCGAGCAACCGCCTCGTCATTCCCGGGGGGATTGATGTCCACACGCACATGGAGCTTCCCTTCGGAGGGACCTTCTCCTCGGACGATTTCCGCACGGGGACGATCGCGGCCGCGCACGGAGGAACGACGACGATCATTGACTTCGCCGTGCAGTACAAGGGAGAGACGCTCACGCAGGCTCTGGAGAACTGGCACCGGAAGGCCGAGGGGAAGACGGCCGTGGATTACGGCTTTCACCTGATCGTGACCGATCTCCCCGACGAGCGCCTGCCGGAATTCAAGCGGATCATTCACGAGGAAGGGATCACCAGTTTCAAGCTCTTCATGGCCTATCCGGGCGTTTTCCTCGTGGACGATGCGACGATCTTTCGCGCCATGACAGCCGCAGCCGAACACGGCGCGCTCATTTGCATGCACGCCGAAAGCGGCCTGGTCATCCAGGAGATGGTCCGACGGGCTCTGGCCGAGGGGAAGACGGCGCCGAAATACCACGCGCTCACCCGACCGACAAAAGCCGAAGCCGAAGGGACAGCGCGCGCCATCGCCATCGCCGAGATGGCTGGCTCCCCCGTCTACATCGTCCATCTCAGTTGCTACGATGCCCTGCTCAAGGTCAAGCAGGCACGCGATCTCGCCCTTCCGGTCTACGCGGAGACCTGCCCGCAATATCTCTTCCTGGATTATTCGCTCTACGAGCAGGAGGACTTCGAGGGCGCGAAATACGTCATGACCCCACCCCTCAGGGAGAAGTGGAATCAGGAGGAACTCTGGAAGGGATTGCGCATGGATGACCTGCAGGTCATCTCGACGGACCATTGCCCCTTCTGCTTCAAAGAGCAGAAGGAGCTGGGTCGGGACGACTTCAGCAAAATCCCTAACGGCGCGCCGGGCGTGGAGCATCGCCTGAGCCTCATCTACACGGGAGGAGTCGCCGCCGGACGCATCAGCGTGAACCGTTTCGTGGAACTCGTCTCGACGGCCCCGGCCAAGCTCTTCGGGCTCTTCCCCAAGAAGGGGACGATCGCCATCGGCTCGGACGCCGATCTGGTGATCTTCAATCCGCAGGCCGAGATGACCATCAGCGCGCGGACACATCACATGAACGTGGACTATAACGCCTATGAGGGCATGCGCGTGAGAGGGATTCCGGAGATGGTCCTGCTGCGCGGGAAGGTCATCGTCCAGAACGGAGAGTACGTGGGCACGCCCGGCGAAGGGCGCTTCCTCAAGCGCGCGCCCTTCAGCGGGCTGATCTGATTTTCGGCGCGGCGGGATCTCCGCAGTGCCGATTCGCGAAGGGAGGAAGGCTCTATGCCGCGATGGGTCAGATGTGGCCTCATTCAAACGAGCCTCGCCTGTTCGACCCAGGAGAAGATCGAGACGATCAAGCAGGCGAGCCTGGAGAAGCACCTGAAGTTCATCGAGCAAGCGGGCCGAGAAGGCGTTCACATCCTCTGTCTGCAGGAGCTGTTCGCCGGTCCGTACTTTTGCGCCGAGCAAAATCCCCGCTGGTACGAAGCGGCCGAACCGGTCCCCGACGGTCCCACCGTGCGACAGATGCAAGAGGTCGCCAGGAAGTACCAGATGGTCCTCATCGTGCCCGTCTACGAGGAGGAGATGCCCGGCGTCTATTACAATACGGCGGCCGTCATTGATGCCGACGGGACGTACCTGGGGAAGTATCGCAAGAGCCATATTCCGCATTGCGCTCCTGGTTTTTGGGAGAAGTTCTACTTCCGACCGGGAAATCTCGGCTATCCCGTCTTCCGGACTCGATACGCCCGGGTGGGCGTCTACATCTGCTACGATCGGCACTTCCCGGAAGGGGCGCGAGCGCTCGGATTGAAAGGGGCCGAGATCGTCTTCAACCCTTCGGCGACCGTGGCCGGCCTTTCGGAATATCTCTGGAAGCTCGAGCAGCCGGCTCATGCGGTCGCCAACATCTACTTCGTCGGGGCGGTCAATCGGGTCGGGTACGAGGACCCGTGGCGCATCGGGGAGTTCTACGGCACGAGCTATTTCTGCGATCCGCGCGGGCAGATCATCGCCGAAGCGAGCCGCGACCGGGATGAGCTGCTCGTGGCCGATGTGGATTTGGACCTCATCCGCGAGATTCGTCACATCTGGGCCTTCTACCGAGACCGCCGTCCCGAAACTTATACCGAATTGACGCAGCTTTGAAGGAGGACGACGATGCTGGAATTCGCCATCACGTTCAAACCGGATATGCCTCCGGATCGCATCGTGCGCCTGACGCGTCAGGCCGAGGAGGCGGGGTTCACCTATGGCTGGGTCTTCGACTCACACATTCTCTGGCAGGAGCCGTATCCGCTGCTCACGCTGATGGCGGCTCACACGCAGCGGATGCGCCTGGGTCCCTGCGTGACCAATCCCGCCGTGCGCGATGTCACCGTGACGGCCAGCCTTCTGGCGACGCTCAACCGCATCTCCGGAGGTCGCATGGACATGGGCATCGGACGCGGCGACAGTTCGCGACGCGTCATGGGCAAAAAGCCGACGACCATCGAGCGCCTCGAAGAAGCCGTGCAGATGATCCGCGCTCTGACGGCCGGTCAGGAAGTCCTCTACGAAGGGCATCGGATCCAGATGACGTGGGCCGATACGGGCGTCCCCCCGGTGTGGATCGCCGGATATGGACCGAAGGCGCTGCGCTGCGCCGGGCGGATCGGCGATGGCGTGATCCTTCAATTCGCCGATCCGGAACTGATCCGATGGTGCTTGAACTTCGTCCGCGAGGGAGCGGAAGCCGCCGGGCGAGACCCCGCGCATCTGCGCGTCATGGCCGCTGCCCCCGTGTGGATCTCCGAGGATCTGGCCAGCGCGCGAGAACGCGTGCGATGGTTTCCCGCCCTGGTCTCCAATCACGTCGTGGATCTGCTCTCCCGCTATGATCCGAGCGAGCTGCCCGAAGCGCTGACCGCGTACGTGCGCGCGCGCAAAGGCTACGATTACCGCCATCACGCCGAAGTCGGAAGCCCTCAGGCCGCGTTCGTCCCCGACGAGATCGTCGATCGCTATTGCATCCTGGGCCCGGTGTCCGAGCACATCCGACGCTTGCGCGAGCTGCAGGCTCTGGGCGTCACTCAGTTCAACATCTATCTCATGTGCGGAGAGGAGGAGAAGATCGTCGAGATCTACGGCCGGGAGATCATCCCCGCCTTCCGCACCGCGTAGCGAACCGGGCGCAGCACCGATCCTCTCCCGCCCCGAAAATTGCCGGCGCCAGATATCGGCGCTTGGGTGACCTTCTGCCGAGAATCCAGAGCCGGAGAATGCCGAGGAGCATGAGATCTCCCGACGCCTCGTTTTTCCCCGCCGGGATGAAGGCCAATCCCCCCCCTCATCGCTCCCGCGGGAAATTCCACCGCCAGCCGACGCGGATCGTGCGTCCGGGATCAGCGCGGTCGAAAACGGGCGGCATCCGATTCAGCTTGGGATCCCGGCTGTCCCCGATGTTGTCAATGGCCAGGAAAAACTCGGCCCCTCGGGGCAGGCGCTTCGCGATGTACCAATCCCACAACTGGTATCCGTGCGCGACTTCCGCGGACGAGATGAGCCAGCGGCTGTAAAAAGTGCCTCGCAGATTCGTGCGCAGTCCGAGTTTCTCATCGGCCCACGCGAGCTTCACCAGGCCTTGATGCCGATGCCGGAAGGGCAGATACCGACCGGTTTGCTTGTCCCGCGCATCCAGGTAGGTATAGGCCCCACTGAGCAGGACCCCCCGCACGAGACGGAGCTCTGTCTCCGCCTCCACGCCCGATGTGAAGATGTCCTTCACGTTCTGATAGAAAAAGAGCCGCCGCCCGAGAGCCGGGCTGAACGAGGGATCCAGACCCCATCGGGCCATGAGCGCGCGTAGCTGCTCGGGCGTCGTTGGCCTCCCAATCAACTGCGCCTCGATGAGATGATGCACATCGTTGCGGAAGAATGTCACGCGCACCTGTCCCCGAGGGATGCGAAGGTCGCTCCCGATCTGAAGCGTGCGCGAGGTTTCGGGGCGGAGTTTCGGATTCCCAATGACCTGATAGAGATTGGTCGGGTTGAGAAACCGGAAGTAAAGCTGGCCCAGATCCGGCGCGCGGAATCCATGACCGAACGAAGCGCGCAGCCGCACGGCATCGCTCACGCGCACGAGCACGCCCCCGCGCGGCACACCGTGCGCTCCATAGAGTGAATGATGATGCCAACGTCCGCCCAGGGCGACCGTGAGTCGGCGGTGAAGCGCGAGGCGATCCTGAAACCAGACATCCACAAGCGACACATGCTGTCCGGCATTATCCCCGAGCACGCGATTGAACCCCCGATACTGATCGTGCGCCCACTCAACACCTCCCTGCACGAACTGTCGCCGACCGATCACCTGCTCGATCATGGCCTCTCCGCGGAGGTAGCGCTCGTTGAGATTGCCCACGGCATCAATCGAACGCGGCAGAGACAGAACATCAATCTCCGAGCTTTCGTCATACCGCGCGAAATATCCCCGGAGAGTGACGCGAGTCAAAGACGCGGGCTGAAGCTCTAGCGCGAGCCCATAGTTTTGGGCGCTCTCGCGCGTCCGGGCCGCCTGAGGCCCTTGCTCTCCGACGGATCGCCCCCGCTCGGTATTTCGATAGGCCTTCGCCAGAGCCTTCATCTGAACCCCGGGCGCTGGTTCGTACAGGAGTCTGAGGAAGAGGTCGTGACGACGGAACTTCGGTCCTGTCGTGTCGAACGTCGTCGGCGTCAGGTCATAATCGTGGGCTTGATGCCGTTCGAGATCCAAGTAGGCGGACATCTTGCGGAACCGCAAGCCCACGTCCCCTCGGAGATCCAGAATGCCGAGACTTCCCCCCGAGAGCGTGAGGTCGCTCTGGATCGGATTCTGAGGCTCGCGCGGGATCAAATTGATGACTCCTCCGATCGCTTCCGACCCATAGAGCGCTGAAGAGGCCCCTTTGACGACCTCGATGCGATCGAGCGGACCGACGGATTGCCGCTGCAGATCGAGGATGCCGCTTTTGATGCCCCGAGCGCCAACCAGAGGAAACCCATCCAGCAGTACGAGCACTTGCCGCGAATCAATCCCCTGAATCTGCTCGCCTGCGACAGTCGGAGAGCGAGAGAGGACGGATCGAACCCGAATCCCCGGCTGCTCGCTGAGCACATCGGCCACGGTCTCATACCCCGTGTCCCGAATGGTCCCGCGCGAGAGGGCGAGGACATTCGCCGTCGAACTCTCGCGCAGCTCCTCCTCGCGCGAGCCGGAGACGACCACGACCTGCTCGGACAATGGCGCCGGAACAAGTGCGAAATCCATTCGCGCGGTCTCTTCAGCCGCGAGAGAAACCTCCCGAGTTCCGGGAGCGAACCCCGCGTGAGCGACGATCACCCTGTAGCGTCCCGGCCTGACGGAAAGAGCGAACTGCCCTGCGCTATCGGTCCGAGCGCTCAGCTCCAATCCCGACGCCTGATCTCGCACGATGACGGTAGCTCCCACAATGAGGGCTCCCCGAGAGTCGGTCACCGTCCCGCGAAGGATTCCCTGACCTGTCTGAGCCGAAGCGCTCCCAGCCAAACCGACAAGAAAGAGAGAAATGTGCACAAGAGTCTTCATGGCTTTTCCCTCCCACAGGGGTATAGAGAGGGCAAATCCCCTCTCAATGTATGGACGTACATGTCCGATCGCACACTCCACTTCCGAGGAGTGCGCTTTCGCACCCCTCACGTTCAAGGGCTGCGAGGATGGCTCTGGCCAAAGCGAGGAACTCAGAACGAGAGAAGTGCAGCGTGAGATGCCCCCACGTCAGATGGAAGCATCCACGCTCGCACCGGAACACGCGAAACGAAAGGACCTCATCTCTCATCGCGATCCTCCTCAGGAGAGTACCTCCCCCATGGCTCTCGCAGGGCTTCTCGCCGCGGGGAGGATCGGGCGCCTTGCTCGCGCCGCTACTCAGCGAGTATGATGAAAACGACTCGCGGCGGTGAGCGTTCGATCCTCCCGCAGGTGAGTCGGGCGGATCCGCCGGCCTGGGTGTGGCGGCCGAGCGCCGGCGGATCTGCCAGCAATCCTCTCCCTACCGAAAGCGAGCGAGCTGCCCGACCAAAAGCTCCACGATCCGCTCAGTCTCGATCGGCCAGACGTAGGTGATGCTCACCTCGGGATGCGCCCGTCGGGCTCTCTCGATCTTCTCCGGGATATCGCGCTCGCTGTGCGTGCCTCCCTTGATGAGCATAGTGGGCACCACGAGGACGCGCTGCGCGCCCCGTCGGATGACGGCCTCGATCGCTTCGTCCACATCCAGACCACAAGCTTCATTATGAGCGACCGCGACCAGATCGTAGCCGCCTCGTTGCCGGATCTGCTCGGCGAGCTCCTCGACAGCCGCATTGTACGGGTCATTCTCCGGCGTGCGCTTCCACTGACGCATCTCCCGCTCCAGAGCATGCAGTCGCGCGACGAGACCGGCGGGCGCCCGCTCCTCGCCGCCGGCCTCCATGACTTGCCCCATCAGGCGCCGGAACTCTCGCAGTCGCTCTCGCGGGAAGTCCCGCGCCGGGATCCCGTGACCGACCAGAACGACGGCGACTTTCGGCTCATTCTGATTATTCTGAGCCGCTTGCGCCTGCTGGGAACGCGCTCGCCAGGACCCAGACGATTCTCCCGTCTGAGCCCGCACAGGCTCTGGACCGCGCCACTTGCGTTCAAAAGCTGGAGCGATCACGCTCAGAAAGGCCATCAGAAAGATCATCGTTCTCACATGTCCCTGGTGTTTCATCCTGTCCTCCACAGGTCGGAGAGTTTTCGCCGCTTGCGGGTTCTAAAAACGCCACTGTAGCCCTCCTTGCACGAGCCGCGGAGGTCCGGGCCGAATCCCCCGCGTGCGATCGGCGATGAACAGCCGATCGAAGAGGTTCTTCACGGTCACAAAGAACACCGTCCGCCAGGACTCGATGCGATAGTTCACCGTCATGTTCCAAATCGTGTATCCGGGCAGAAGACCGCGCTGTCCGTCCGGGGTGGATTCGACCGTATTCAGGTCATCGCCGAATTGATCGCTCACGTGCACCGCTTCCAGGAGGACATCCACGCCCTTCGGATGCGCATAGCCCAGAATGACATTGAGCAGATGTCGGGGAGCATACGGAAGCCGATTCCCGCTGACGCTCACGTTCTCAAATCCGGGGATGCTGCTCCGACGCACGCCCGTGAATTTCGCCGTGGGGATATAGGTGTACGCGATGCGCGTGTAGACGTTATGCGGCGTCCTCAAGAGGGGACCGAAATCGAGCCGCCCCGTCATCTCCACACCTTGATGGAGCGTCTCTCCCGCGCTGGTGAGTGTGGCTCCAACGCCTCCGGCCACGCTCGCCGGAACAATCTGGTTCTCGAAATCCATGCGGAAGAAGGTCGCTTCCACCTGAACTCCCTGAGTCGGAAGGCTGCGCACGCCCACTTCGTAATTCCAGCTCATCTCGGGATCCAGATCTACGGTTCCCCCCGCATTGGTGATGATGTCTTCGGTGCGCGGCGGAGCGAACCCGCGATGCGCGCCAGCAAAGAGCGTCGTATGAGGCGCCAGGGCGAACGTGACGCCCAGCCCCGGAATGACCTCCGTCAGATGCGTGCGCCCGGTCACCCCTGCCCCCTGACGGGCCAGCCGATTCGTCCGTTCATACCGGACATGCTCCAAGCGCACTCCGGGCGTGATCGTCCAGCGTCCCAGGAGAAACCGATGCTGCAGGAATCCCGAATAGGCCTGATTCTTCCGCTCATTGTCCTCGACGAGAACGCCCGTCCGCGCCGTCGGCGCCTGACCGTTCATCTGCTTGCGATCCTGCCGCTCGAAATGCGCGCGGAATCCAAACTCCATCTCCCCCCTCACGCCAAACGGACGACCGAACACCCGCACGCGCGGCTCGATCCCCCAGGTGTAGTATTTGCGCAGGCGCCCTTCGTTGCCGCACGTCGTCAGAAGATCCTCCATCCCCCGGCATCCGGGATCCCCTTTCCGGTTCGGACGCTGATTCGAGTTGCTCGATTGACGCCACCAGTCGCGGAAGAAGAAGGAGCCGTAGAGACTGGTCGTCATGGTGATCCCGTCGTTCACCACATAGGCATGAGTGGCCGACAGCCCATACCGATCTATCAGGAAGCGATCGTTCAGAAACGGATTCTGACGGGGATTGGCCAGAAACTCGTCCAGCCGCAACCCGGAGTAGGTCACCTGCGAGTTCTCCCCATAGTAGTTCCCCTTGATCGTCAGGGCCTGTTTCGGCCCGAGCGCCGTCACGAGTTTGGCGTTGACATCGTTAAGCCCCGGGCGCTCGTTCTCTCGCGATCCTCTCCCTTGCTTGCGGAGGTAATCTACGAAGAGTCCCGTCCCCCCCCACGTCCCTCCATAGGTCAGGTGCCCGTTGAAATAATCCCGGTTCCCCCCAACCAGAGAGATCGAGCCCTGAGGAGTCTCCGGAGGCTTCGGCGTGATGTAGTTGATCACCCCTCCGATTGTCATCGGGCCATAGAGGATCTGACCCGACCCTTTGATGACCTCGATGCTCTCGAACCGATCCACCGGCGGGTGATAATACGATGCGTTGTCCCCATACGGGGCATACGTCAGGGGAATCCCATCCTCCAGGAGCAAGACCTTGGTCGAACGCGTCGGATTCAACCCCCGAATGCCGATGTTCGGACGCAATCCGAACCCTTCCTCTTCGCGGGCGAAGACGCCGGTGACCTTGCGCAAGGCCTCGTTCACCGTGAAGACGCCACTGGTCCGCAGGATGCGCTCGTCCAGGACGTCCACAGCTCCGGGGACGCGACGGAGGACTTCCGGCGTGTCCACAATGGAGCTGCTCAGAACGACCACTTCCTCAGCGATCGGCTGCGGAGCGAGTACAATCTCCAGCGCCTGAGATGCACCCGCCGTCACAGTGACCTTGCGAGAGTGAGAGGCGAACCCGGTGGCCTGAACCAGTAGATGATAGCTCCCCGGCCACAGGCGTTCGAAACGAAACTCTCCACTTGGACCGGTCTGCGCCGACTGCCAGACGCTCAGCGTGGATTCCCAGATCTGGACCGTCGCCCCCGAGATGACCGCCCCATGCGGATCGAGGACGCGTCCGCTGACTGTCCCCCAGCGCTCTTGCGCTCGCAGAAGCCCGCTTCCGACGAGCATCATACTGATGAGTCCCAGAACCTCGAATCTCCGCCGCATGCGTCCCTCCTCCTTTAGAAATTGAAAACCATTTTCAAGATCGAAATTGTAGAGCGAAGGTCTCGCCCTGTCAACCCCTTTTTTCCAGACGGCCTCGCGCGCTCCGGGGGAGGGAGCGGGCCTCATTTGACAGGGTCCGGGGCGTCTGTTAGCTTTGCACCTTACACAGCCCGAAGGAGGACGAGTATGCCCGCGCGAGATGTCTTCATCCTGGGCGGAGCGCGAACGCCGATGGGAGAATACGGGGGGAGGTTGAAGGATTTCACCGAGATCGAGCTGGGGGCGATCGCAGCTCGGGCGGCTCTGGAGCGCTCTCAGGTCGCGCCGGAAGAGATCGAGCACGTCATCTTCGGCAACGTCATCCAGTCCTCAAGCAATGCGATCTACGGAGCCCGGCATGTCGGGTTGAAAGCGGGGATTCCGGCGGATCGTCCGGCGCTGACGGTGAATCGGCTCTGCGGCTCCGGCATGCAGGCGATCATCAGCGGAGCGCATCTGATCCTGCTCGGAGAGGCGCATCTGGTTCTGGCCGGAGGGATGGAGTCCATGTCTCAAGCCCCTTACGTCATTCGGGGAGCGCGGTGGGGGATGCGGCTGGGCCACGCGCAGCTAGAAGATTACCTGTGGGCTTCGCTCTATGACAGCTTCTGCGGATATATGATGGCCCAGACGGCCGAGAACCTGGCGCGACAGATGAACATCTCGCGCCAGGAGCAAGATGAGTTCGCTCTGCTCAGCCAGCGCCGCGCCGCAGCCGCTCGCGAAGCGGGACGATTCCAGGAGGAGATCGTGCCGATCGAGGTGAAGACGAAGGCTGGAAGCGAACTCTTCGACTTCGATGACCACATGCGGCCGGATACGACGCTGGAAGCTCTGGCTCGGTTGAAGCCGGTCTTCTCCCCCGACGGATGCGTGACGGCGGGCAACGCCTCGGGGATCGTGGATGGGGCGGCAGCCGTCGTGCTCGGAGATGAGCGAGCGCTTCGCGAGCGAAATCTCACACCGCTCGGGCGCATCGTCTCCTGGGGAATCGCGGGCGTGGATCCGGCAGTGATGGGGATCGGTCCGGTCCCGGCCTCGCAACAGGCCCTGAAGAAGGCGGGGCTGACGCTCGACGATATGGATCTTATTGAGATCAACGAAGCGTTCGCGGCGCAGTACCTGGCTGTAGAAAAAGCTCTCTCGCTGGATCGCGAGCGCACCAACGTCAACGGCGGAGCCATTGCGCTCGGCCATCCTCTGGGGGCGACGGGCACGCGGCTCGTGCTCACGTTGCTGCTGGAGTTGCGCCGGCGCCGCAAGCGCTACGGCCTGGCGAGCGCCTGCATCGGCGGCGGACAAGGCATCGCCCTGATCGTCGAAGCGCTCTGAAGGAATACCCTGAAAGGGGACCTCCATGTCACTTCTTTTCAAAGCCTCGGCCGCGCGCCGGGAAATCGGGAGATGGATCCTGGCGAGTCTTCTTTTCTCCGCGTGCGCTCAGGCTCAGGAGACGCGCGCCTTACTGGGCACCCGAAGAACGGATCTGGACCTGACTCGCGATACGACGCTCGATCTCATGCTCCCCAGCGGTTTCGTCCTCTCGGGCAAGATCCTGACGGATGATCCCACGGCTGTCCTTGGCGGCTCGGTTCTCGCCCGATCGGGCGAGCATCTCTTCTGGGGGCCGATCTCGATAGGCTTCAGCGCTTCGGGCTTGACGGCGACTTATCGCCTGGTCCTCCCGGCTGGGACATATCGCCTCTTTCTGACGCGCTCCATTCTGGATCTGGATTCCGAGAGCGAAGGAAGCCTTCTTGTAATTTCGGACCTCTCGCAGATGGTCACGATCTCGGGGAATCGCACGCTCGATCTATCGCCTCCGCGCCTCCCGGATCTGATCACCCTCTCCGGTCAGATCGCAAGCGCGGGAGGATTTCCAACCAAAGGCTCTCTCCGCTTCCTCTCCTCGGACGGGAGCGTGCGGGCTGAGGTGCCGTTTGATAGAAACTACACGGTGAAACTCCCACCCGGATCGTATACCGTCCAGGCAAGTGTCGGGGAAGGGGATGATGAAGAGATGGCGTACAACTCATTCTTCACCCTCGAGAGGATCACGGTGAATGCTTCGGGCATGCGAGATTTCGTCTTGCCTCTGGCTGTGACGCTTTCCGGGAAAGTGACGGACGCTACGGGCAGGCCGGCCGTCCCATCTAGAGTCGGAGCCTTTCAGAAGGTCGATCCGGCCAGCTCGCCCTCGGGCGATCCGTCTCTATGCCCGGGGAGCGCGGACTTTCCCCTTCTCCCCAACGGAGGGAGTGCTGTCATTCCCCCCTCGAGCACAACAGGAGCTTATGCCCTGAAACTTCCCGCAGGAACCTACGTCCTGCACGCGATCTTGAGCCCGGAGCCGGAGCAGGTTCCTTCCTTTTCCTTCATTTTCCCCTTCCCCTTTCTCGAACGCTCCCTGGAGACGGACGCCGTACAAGACTTCACGGCTCCGCCGCTTCCGGGATGGGTCACTCTTTCGGGACGAATCACGGATGAGCGCGGTCAACCGGTCGCCGGAGCTTCTCTGACAGCGTTCTCTCAAGCTCTGACGAACACGCCCGATGCGGCTTTCTGGACGAGCACCGTGACGGACGCTAACGGGCAGTATCGGCTGCGCGTGCTCAGTGGAACCGCATACCGTCTGGACGTGTGTCCGCCAAGTCCCCCATCCATTGAGCTCCCCCCGCACATGAGAGGGCGCTGAGGGAGCGGGCTCCGAAGCGATCGGGGGCGCGCGAATCCGACAAGATCTTCTCGTGTGATTCTGCGCCAAGGAGGAGATGACTATGGGGATTCAAAAAGTAGGTGTTGTCGGCTGCGGCCTCATGGGCTCGGGTATCGCCCAGGTTGCGGCCACGTCGGGATATGAGACGCTTGTCTCTGATGTCTCGGAGGAGATTCTGCAGAAGGGATTCGAGCGCATTCACAGCTCGCTCTCGAAACTCGTCGAGCGGGGAACGCTCTCAGCCGACCAGAAAGAGCACGCGCTCTCTCGGCTGAAGGGTACCCTGCGGCTTGAGGATTACACCGACTGCGACATCGTCATCGAGGCGATCATCGAGGACATCTCGGCGAAGAAAGACCTGCTCGTGCGGCTCGATCGGATCTGCCGATCGGAGACGATCCTGGCCAGCAATACGTCCTCGATCTCGATCACGGAGATGGCGACCGTCCTGACGCCCGAGCGGCAGCGGCGATTCCTCGGGCTGCATTTCTTCAATCCCGTCCCGCTAATGAAACTCGTGGAAGTCATCCCCTCGCTCTTCACCGAGGAAGAGGTTGTCGCGCAGGCGACGGAGTTCGCGCGCCGTCTGGGCAAGGAGCCCGTGCGCGCGAAGGATCGCGTGGGGTTCATCGCCAATCGGCTCCTGGTTCCCTATCTCATTGATGCCGTGCGCGCTCTGGAAGAGGGCGTGGGCTCCATCGAGGATATTGATACGACGATGAAGCTCGGATGCAATCATCCGATGGGACCATTCACGCTCCTGGATTTCGTGGGCCTCGATACGACCTATTACATCGCCAACATCATGTACGAGGAATACAAGGATCCGCGCTTTGCGCCTCCGCCGTTACTGAAAAAGATGGTCCTGGCCGGATGGCATGGGCGAAAGACAGGCCGCGGATTCTACGACTACACGGATCCGAAGAATCCCAAGCCGATGAAGCTCCTGTGAGCGGGATCGGATGCGCGCATCCGAGTTCTGCGCACCAGATCAACGGGGGCTTCGCGACCCTCTGGAGAGGATCTCGGCACGGGAGGAGGACTTATGCCCTATCAGAACCTTCTGTATGAGAAGCGGGATCGGATCGGATATATCACGATCAATCGCCCGGAGAAGTTGAACGCCTTAAACGCCGCGACGGTGCGCGAGCTGTGGGAGGTCTTTCACGAGATCGCTCACGATGAAGAAGTCGGCGTCGTCATCCTGACGGGAGCCGGAGACAAAGCGTTCATCGCGGGAGCCGATATCACGGAACTGGCCGTTCAGGGGCCCCTTCAGGGGAAGGAGACGGCGCGCTTCGGGCAGCAATTGCTTCTGTTCATCGAGCGGCTGGGCAAGCCCGTCATCGCGGCGATCAACGGCTATGCGCTCGGCGGCGGATGCGAGCTGGCCATGGCGTGTACGATCCGCATCGCGTCGGAGAACGCGCGATTGGGACAGCCCGAGGTGCGGCTCGGACTCATCCCCGGATACGGAGGGACGCAACGGCTGGCTCGCCTGATCGGGAAAGGGCGGGCGCTGGAGCTGCTTCTGACAGGCGAGATGATCTCAGCCGAAGAGGCCTATCGCCTCGGGCTGGTGAATCGGGTGACGAGCCGCGAGGAGCTGATCCCGACGGCCGAGAAGATAGCGCGTCAGATTTTGAGCAATGCTCCGGTGGCCGTCCGCCTCTGTCTGGAAGCCGTGAACGCCGGTCTGGAGATGCCGCTGGAGGAAGCCCTGCTTCTGGAAGCCGCTCTGTTCGGGCTCTGCGCGACGACCGAGGACTTCCGCGAGGGGACGCGAGCTTTCCTGGAGAAGCGGCCGGCTCAGTTCACAGGCCGGTGAACGATCCCCCGCGCGAGCGGGCAAGGTCAGGATCGCGTCGCTCTCAGAGAGCGGCGTCGTCCTCCTCCCCGGTCACGATACTGATGGCCCGCTCGACGGGAGCGATGAAGATTTTCCCATCGCCGGGGCGTCCCGTGTGCGCGGCGCGCTGAATCGTGCGCGCGATCTCTTCGGCCTCGTCGTCACGACAGACGATCTCCAGCCTCACCTTCGCGCTGAACTGGCGCACGGAGGCCGAGGGGCTCTCGCGCAACAGTTGAGCGCGCCCGCGACCGAACCCGCGCACCTCGCTGAGCGAGAGGCCGCGCACGGGGATATGATCCAGGGCCTCCAGGACTCTCCCCAACTGCTGGGGTTGAATGAACGCGATGACCTGCTTCATAACCTGGGCCTTTCCCGATCCCTCGCCATTAAGGGACGCAATCTTAACGCGCGGAGGAAAGGCTGACAAGGCGAGAGGAGGCGCTGGGCGCCCAGAGGCCTCAGGTTCTCCTTGACGGCGCCCCACAAGATTTTGATATAGTAAGGGCCGTTGGACACATTCGCTTGGGGGAGCATGGCGATGGCCAAGGAGTTCGTTCACCTGCACGTGCACACGGACTACAGCCTTCTGGATGGAGCGATTCAGATCGAAGCGCTCGCGCGTCAGGCGGAGATCTTTCGGATGCCGGCGGTGGCCGTGACCGACCATGGGAATCTCTTCGGGGCCATCTCGTTCTACCATGCCATGAAGGCCGTCGGCGTTAATCCCATTATCGGCATCGAGGCTTATCTGACCCTGGGGGATCGTCGCGATCGCTCGGCTCACACTCCGGAGGCCGGCAAGGCGATCTATCACATCATCTTGCTGGCGCAGGATGAGAAGGGATACCGAAATCTGGTGAAGCTCAGCTCGCTCTCCTATCTGGAGGGGTTTCATTACAAGCCGCGCATGGATAAGGAGCTTCTTGCGCAGTATCACGAAGGTCTGATCGCCCTCTCCTCCTGCCTCTCGGGGGTTCCGGCCGCTCTGCTGCGGCACGGACGAGAGGAAGAGGCCGCGCGTCAGGCGCTGGAATTTCAGGACATCTTCGGGCGGGGGAACTACTTCCTGGAGATCCAAGATCATGGGATTCCGGAGCAACGGGAGGTCGCGCGCGCGCTCGTTGAACTCTCTCGGAAAACGGGCATTCCGCTCATCGTCACCAACGACTGCCACTATCTCCGACGCGAAGACTCCCGCGCTCACGATGTGCTTCTGTGCATCGGGACGGGGAAGACGATCAAAGAGACGAATCGCCTGCACTATCCCTCGGATCAGCTCTATTTCAAATCGGCGGAGGAGATGTGGCAGCTCTTCGGGAATGAGCTTCCGGAAGCCCTTCGCAACACCCTGAGGGTGGCCGAGCGCTGCCGTCTGGAGCTGCCGAAACCGCCCGGCGTCGGATACCTTCCCGTCTTTCCCGTCCCCGAAGGATTCACCACGGAGAGCTACTTCGAGAAAGTGGTGCGCGACGGATTCACCGAGCGGATGCCCCAGTGGCAGGAGAAGGCCGCGCGGGGGGAACTCAAGTATCCCCTCTCGGTGTACGAGCAACGCCTGGAGTATGAGATTCGCACGATTCAGCAGATGGGGTTTGCCGGATATTTCCTGATCGTGTGGGATCTCGTCCGCTATGCGCGGCAGAAGGGGATTCCCGTCGGCCCGGGACGCGGCAGCGCGGCCGGCAGTCTCGTGGCTTATTGCCTGCGGATCACGGACGTGGATCCGATCCAGTACGATCTTCTGTTCGAACGCTTCCTCTCGCCGGAACGCGTCACGATGCCCGATATTGACATTGATTTCTGCATGCGCGGACGGCAGGACGTCATCGCCTATGTGAGCGAGATGTACGGGCGGGAGAACGTCTGCCAGATCATCACCTTCGGGACGCTCGCCTCGCGCGCCGTCATCAAGGATGTCGGGCGCGCTCTGGACATGAAATATGCCGACGTCGAGAAGGTCGCCTCTCTCATCCCCCCTCCGATCCGAGGCCGCAACGTGAGCCTCGAGGAAGCCATCGCCCGAAGTCCGGAGCTGAAACAACTCATCGAGAAGAACGCGCAGGTTCGGGAACTCATGGATCTGGCCCGTCGTCTGGAGGGATGCGCGCGCCACGCCTCGATTCACGCGGCCGGCATTGTGATCTCCCCACGTCCTCTGCATGACCTCATCCCGGTCTACAAGACGCCCCGGGGAGAGATCACGACGCAGTTCGCCCTCGCGGATCTGGAAAAGACGGGCATGCTGAAGATGGACTTCCTGGCTCTGACGACGCTCACGATCATCGAGGACTGCCTGAGGATGATCGAAGCGGAAGAGGGACAGCGACCCGACCTCTCGCGAATCCCTCTGGATGACAAGAAGACCTTCGAACTCTTCGCCGAAGGGGACACCGATGCCATCTTCCAGTTCGAGGGAGAAGGGATTCGAGAGCTGTGCCGGAGGCTCAAGCCGCAATGCTTTGAGGATCTGGTCGCGCTCAACGCCCTCTATCGCCCGGGGCCGCTCGATAGCGGAATGGTCGAGGATTTCATCGAGCGCCGGCAGGGACGACGGCGCGTCACCTATGATTTTCCCGAAGCGCGCGAGGTGCTCCAGAGCACCTACGGCATCCCCATCTATCAAGAGCAGGTCATGGCGCTCTTTCAGAAGCTCGCCGGATACTCGCTGGGGGAAGCCGATCTCATCCGTCGCGCGATGGGGAAGAAGAAGCGGGAGGAACTGGACCGGCATCGCGAGGCGTTTCTCACGCGAGCCATGGCGCGCGGACATGATCGGGCGAAGCTGGAGAAGCTGTGGCACCAACTGGAGGGCTTCGCCGATTATGCCTTCAACAAATCGCATGCCGTCGCCTACAGTTATCTCGCCTATCAGACGGCCTACTTGAAGGCTCATTATCCCACGTACTTTTACGCAGCCGTCCTCTCCAACGAACTCAATAACACGGACAAGGTCGTGAAGTACATCAACCGCGCGCGCGCGCGGGGCATTGAGATTCTCCCGCCGGACGTGAACATGAGTCGCGAGGGCTTCACTCCCGTGGGCGGGAAGATCCGGTTCGGTCTGGCGGCCATCAAGGGCCTGGGCCAGGCGACTGTGCAGGCGATCCTGGCCGCGCGCGAAGCGGGCCACTTTCGCTCGCTCTTTGATTTTGCCGCGCGCGTGGATCACCGTGTGTTGAACAAGCGCGTTTTGGAGAGCCTGATCAAAGCGGGGGCCTTCGACTCGCTCGGAGCCTCCCGAAGTCAACTGTTCGCCGCCGTGGATCGCGCCCTGGAATACGGCGCGCGTCGGGGGCGAGAGCGCGCCATGGGTCAGTTCGGACTCTTCGCCGCACCGACCGAAGCGGCCGCTTCGGAGCTGGAGCCTCAACTTCCTGACCTTCCGGAATGGCCCCTGGAAGAACGCCTGGCCGGCGAGAAGGAGACCTTGGGATTTTACGTGACCGGGCATCCCCTGGAGAAATATGCCGAGGAGATCGCGCTCTACACCGATACGACGACCGAACATCTGGTGAGCGCCCCCGAGATCAAAGCGGACTCCGCGGGGGATGGCCTCCTCGTGGAAGGGGAAGAGGGAGAGTCCGAAGACGCGGCGCCCTCTGCCCAACTGGAGCGCGCAGCGCGCCTGCAGGCGATGGCCGGTCGCTCCATCACTATCGCGGGGATCGTCACCGCCCTCTCGCTCAAGACGACCAAACGCGGAGACCGCTTCGCCCTCCTCACCCTGGAGGATCAATATGGCTCGCTTCGGGTTCTGGTCTGGCCCGAGACGTTCGCCCGGGCGAACGGACTGCTTCGAAACGATGCTCTCGTGGTCGTGCGGGGGAAGCTGCAACTGGAAGAGAACACGGCCACGTTGATCGCCGAGGAGATCATGACTCTGGAGGAGTTGAAAGAGCGCAAAACGAAGCTCGTGCTCATTCGGGTGAAATCCGAAGAGATAACTCCCGCGCGGGTGGACCTGCTCTACGGCGTCCTGGAGCGCCACAGGGGATCGGCCGACGTCCTCTTCGAAGTCGAATGCGCCGAGGGGATTCTCGTGCGCATTCGCCCGAATTCGTTTGTGAAGATCAAACCCTCGCCCGAGGCCCTCGCCGAGATCGAACGCTGCCTTGGACGCTGCGAGATCCGACGGGTGAACGAGCGGAGCCCTTGAGGACTCTCGTCCGGGGACCGTGCGTTTGCTACAATGGAGAGCGTATGGCGAGACGAGAGGACTATGAGGCCGTCATCGGCCTGGAGATCCATGCGCAACTGAAGACGCGCTCGAAGATCTTCTGCGGATGTGCGACGCAGTTCGGAGAGGCGCCCAACGAGAATACCTGTCCCGTCTGCCTGGGCCTTCCCGGGGCGCTGCCCGTCTTGAATCGGGAGGCCGTGCGCATGGCGGCGAAAGCGGCGCTGGCTCTCGGATGTCGGATCAATCGCGTCTCCGTCTTCTCCCGGAAGAACTACTTCTACCCCGATCTGCCCAAGGGTTATCAGATCTCGCAATACGATCAACCGTTCTCCGAACACGGCGAGGTGGAGATCGACACCGCCGAGCGCGATGAGCATGGGCGTCCCATCGCATGGCGACGGAAACGCTTCCGCATCCGTCGGCTTCACATCGAAGAGGACGCCGGCAAATCTCTTCACGATGGAATGCCCGATTCGGATCGAGCCTCCTACATCGAATTCAACCGCAGCGGCGTTCCCCTGATCGAGATTGTCTCGGAGCCCGACTTTCGCTCCAGTTGGGAAGCCTACGATTACATGCACTATCTGCGGCAAGCGCTCCAGTATGTGGGCGTCTGCGAGGGGAACATGGAGGAAGGGAACCTCCGCTGCGATGCCAATGTCTCGGTGAGGCGGCGGGGAGAGACCCATCTGGGGACGAAAGTCGAGCTGAAGAACTTGAATTCGTTTCGCTTCCTGCAGCGCGCTCTGGAGTACGAGATCGCCCGGCAAATCGAGGTGCTCGAAAGTGGGGGACAGATCGTGCAAGAGACGCGCCTGTGGAATGAAGCCGAGGGCCGGACCTACGTCATGCGCACCAAGGAAGAGGCTCACGATTACCGGTATTTCCCGGAACCCGATCTCCCTCCGCTTATTGTGACCGAAGAATGGATCGAGGAGATCCGGCGCGAGCTGCCCGAGCTGCCCAATCATCGGCGATGGCGATTCATGGAGCAGTACGGCCTCTCTCTGGAAGAAGCGGCGACGCTCACCAGCACGCGCGCCCTGGCCGATTACTACGAAGCCGTCGTTCGCGAGACGGGCGATCCGCGGGCGTCGGCCAACTGGATTTTGAGCGAACTGATGGGGCTCGCCCGGGCGGCCGGGATCGAGCCCTTCGCGTCCCCGGTCACTCCGCACCGGCTCGCCGATCTGATCCGCCTGATCGCCCAGGGGACGATCAGCGGCAAGATCGCCAAGACCGTCCTCGAAGAGATGTTCCGAAGCGGCCGTGCGGCCGAAGAGATCGTGCGCGAGAAGGGGCTCGTTCAGATCACGGATGCGGCGCAACTGGAGTCCGTCATTCGCCGCGTTCTGGAGGCCAACGCCGCCTATGTCCAACAGTATCGCGCTGGCAAGGAGAAGCTCTTCGGCTTCTTCGTCGGACAGATCATGAGAGAGACACAAGGCCGGGCGAATCCCCATCTGGTCACCGAGCTACTCCGCAAGATCCTGAGCCAAGGGTGATCTGCCGAACGGCCGACCAGATAGAGCCACGCTCTACAGAGAGCGCACCAGGCGGATGAGGGAGAGCACGCCCAGCCCCATCTTCACGAGGTCCAAAAGCGTATAAGCCATGTGCAGGCGCCAGAAGTGGGCGTAGCTCGGAGGAGGGGGATTTCGGGGGGCGAAATCAAGCTGACGCCCCATCGCGACAATCGCCGGCGTGAGAGAGAAGACGAAAACAAGAACGATCGCGAGCATGGCCAAGACGGAACCAGAGACCACGCGATCCGGCCAACCGCTTCTCCACAGCCCACCGAGCAGAAGGAGCGCCAGGAGCAGTTGACTCCATCCCCACGCGCGAAAGTAGAAGCGGTTCATCTCCGACGCGAGATGGCGCAAGAGCAAGCGCACGTCGGTCGCGCCCATGCGCTCGATCTGCCGGGCTAATTCCGGATGATCCGGTGCGGCCTGCAAGACGCGATCCACGGCGCGGAAATTCTGCGTGGCGACGAACGCGATGACCAGACTCCCCATGAGCCACGCGCTGAGCACGATCACAGGGAGCACTTCTCTCCCCTCGCCTCTCATACGGGCCACCGCTCGAGCCGATAAGCCATATCCCAGAACATCCACTCGTATCGGCTCGTCACCCGGAAATGCTCTCGCATCCTCTCATGGTCCTCGGGACCCAGGGTGCGCGCCACGCGATCGGTCAGCTCCCGAACGGCGCGCACGATCGCCGCGAACTCCTCGCTCGCGTAGGTGCGGATCCAGCGCTCGTACAATGGGTTCGGAGAGCCGCGCGCTTCCAACGCCTTTCCGACTTCTCCGTAGATCCAATAGCAAGGCAGCAGCGCGGCCACCACTTCGTGAAACGGCCGCCCATAGGCGACGGCCAGAAGATAGCTCGTGTAGGCGAGGTTGGTCGGCGCCAGAGGCGTCGCGCGCACGGCTTCCTCCGAGAGACCGAGATCGCGGAAGAAGCTCTCATGTAAAGCGCGCTCGACGCGCAGCGCGCCGGCGGCATGTTCGTTGAACAGGATGATCCATTCCTCCTGCGGCGCCTTGGCCGCTGCGATCGAAAGCGCTCGTGCGAATTCCCTCAGATAGAGAGCATCCTGAACGACGTAGAACTCAAAGCGCCCGCGGTCCAGCGTACCCTCGGTCAGTCCGAGGAGAAACGGATGTCGCAGGATCGCCTGAAAGACCGGTTCGGCTTCCCTCCAGAGCTGCTCGGTGAACGACGCGCTCGCGCCGGACATCATCTTCTCCGCCACCCTTTTGTCGTCTCGGGCTCAGATCTCAATTTCGATCTCCACGCCCTGCACGCGCACGGGATAACAGGTGACGCCCTGCGTGGCCGGAGGGCCGAGGACCTCGCCCGTCGGGATGCGGAAGCGCGCTCCGTGCCAGGGACAGGTGACGACATCCCCCTGGACAGATCCCTCCGAGAGGGGGCCTCCACGATGCGGGCAGACATCGTCAATGGCGTAGAACGCTCCCCCCAGGTTAAAGAGGGCGATGCGTTTGCCTTCGACCTCGATGAGCTTCGCCTGATCGGGGGCCACTTCATCGGTCCGCGCGACTTTGATGAACTGTCCCATAGAGCAACCTCCCTTGCCGGGGATGGAGAGGAAATCATACGTCACTTCTTCGTCCCTTTCAATCTTTATGCTAGGATAAAACGCGCGCATGGAGGCCCAGGCCGCAGACAAAGCGCCGACATTCACGGTGATCGCCGATCGTACGATCCAAGGAGCGCTGGCCATGTTCTTTCGGCATGCGCTCCTTGTCCCCGTGGGATTGCTCGCCAACATTTTGCTGGCCCGGTGGCTCACACCGGCAGACTTCGGCGCGTATGCCATTGCGAATTTTCTCATCGCGACGGCCACGCAATTCAGCGACTTCGGGCTCGCCGCTGCGCTCATTCAAAAACGCGAGTCTCCGACGCGCGTTGAGCTTCGAACGGTCTTCACCGTCCGACTCGCGCTCTCTTTTGCGCTGGTCCTGCTGCTTCTGGGGTTGACTCCCGAGCTGGCCCGGATCTTTCATCTGAACGAGTCCACGTCCCGCGTCATTCCCTGGCTGGCTCTTGTTCTCCCACTGGGCACCCTGGGCTCGATCTCCATGATGCTTCTGGAACGCGCCTTAGCGTATCCGTCTCTGGCCCGGATTGAGGTTCTCGCCACAGTGGTCTTTCAGGTGACAGCCCTTGCGCTCGCCTACTGGGGATGTGGTGTCTGGAGCTTCATCGTGGGCGCTCTGGTCGGTGAAGGGGTGCGCGCGATCTCCCTCTGCGCGAGAGCCTTCTGGCCCATGGGACTCACCTGGGATGTTTCCGTGCTGCGCGCTTCGCTTCGGTTCGGCGCGCCCTTTCAACTGGGGGTGTGGACGTCGCTTCTTCGCGATCATATGGCGTCGCTTCTGGCCGGACCTCTTTTCGGCCCGCGCGCCGTCGGGTTTTTGAACTGGGCTCATGGGATGGCGTATCAAACGAGCCAAGTCTTCACGCAGGCCATCAGCCGCGTGAGTTTCCCTTCGCTCTCTCGCGTCCGCGAGGACCGCGAGGCTTTCGGCCGGATGCTCGGGACGATGCTGCGCGCTCTCATGCTCATGACGACACCGCTTCTGGCCGTGGCGACGGGATTGATCCCCTGGATTGTCGCGTTCCTCTACACGAACCGATGGGCTCCGGCCATCCCCGCCTTCTACGGATTCGCCGCGCGCATGCTCGGGGGGAATATCACGACGCCGCTCATTGCGGCACTCAATGCCCTGGGACGCCCGCGCGATTCGCTGAAAATCCTGACGGTATGGACGGCGAGCGATTGGGCGGCGGCGCTTCTTCTGACATCTCGCTACGGATTCACGGGCGTGGCCCTGGCCTACGGGGTGAGCGTCTGGATTCCAGTCGCCTGGCTCATCGGGAAGCTCGCCGCGAATGCGCCGGTGAATTGGACGCACGCGCTCGTTCGCCCGATCGTAGCCGGGGGGATCACGCTGCTGGTCCTGCGAGCGCTGGCCCGGCCCATGGTGAGTGACCTTCCTTCGCTATGCGCGGTCGCGGGATTGGGGATACTGCTTTACGGTGCCGTCTTGCTCGTTCTGGAAAGGGGAACACTGCTGGCTGAGATACGGGCGAGCCGTCGCGCTCTGGCGCGCGCCTGGCGCTCCTGGTCCGAGAATGCGCCGGCTCAGCCGTAGCGGATGACGATGGGACGCAGCCTCAACGAGGTGAGACAGGAGGAGCACGGCATGCCGCGCCCATATGGGGAACGCCGCGCGCGCGCGACGACGTCCTGGCGCGAGGCCGATTACCTGAGCATGCGCCTCATCGTGCGCGATCTGCGAGCGTGCCGCGTCTATGCGCGAGGCCGCCTGCTGGATATCGGCTGCGGGAACCAACCCTATCGCGAGATCTTCGCTCCGGTTGTTCGCCAGTACGTCGGCCTGGACCGAGAGTTTCCGGGAAGCTGCCCCGATGTGGTCGGCGATGCGTTACGGCTCCCTTTCCCGGCGGAGGCATTCGATACGGTGCTCCTGATTCAGGTGCTCGAACACGTGCCAAACCCGCCGGATGCTTTGAGTGAAATCCGGCGCGTGCTCGCGCCGGGAGGACGGCTGATCCTCACCGCTCCGCAATACTGGCGCATGCATGAGGAGCCGCACGATTACTATCGCTTCACCCGCTTTGGTCTGGCGCATCTCATACGCGAGAGTGGACTGCGCGTTCTGCATATGAAGCCTCAGGGGGGGGCCTGGGCTCTTGCGGGTCAAGCTCTGGCCAATACGCTCAGCCGTCGCCGCGTGCTCCACCGCTTGATGCCGCTGGTGAATCTCTCATTCGGATTCTTCGATCGCTTGTGGCCTGATCCCGACGACCCGATCAATCATCTGCTTGTCGCGGAGAAATAGCCCGACGTCTGCACTCAGCGCCGTGCGTTATCCGGTCTCCGGCGCAGAAGAGGTGCGCTCCTCCGAAGAGGCTGAGAGCGCAACGAGTTCCCCCTCGTGCAGGACAAGTCGCGGCGAGAGGTTTCCATCCAGGATGAGGATGTCCGCCTTCTTCCCCGGCTCAAGGGAACCCAACCGGGTATCCAATCCGAGGACGCGCGCGGGCACAAGCGAAGCCATCTTCATCGCTTCAGGCAACGAGAATCCCCAGCGCACGAGATGTCGCACAGCATCCAGCAATGTGATGACCGAGCCGGCGAGATGCCCGGCGGCATTCTCGGTCCGTCCGTTCACGACGCGAATCGTTTCTCCCCAGATCTCATAGCGTCCATCGCCCAGGCCGGTCGCCGCGATGGCGTCGCTTATGAGGGCGAGGCGATCAGTGCCGACGATCTTCTTCACAAGAGCGATCATCCGCCGATCGAGATGGTGCCCGTCGGCGACGAGATCAAGCGTCGCCGTCTCCTGAAGAAGCGCCCATCCGACGACGCCAAGCTGACGATGATGCAGCGGGACCAGCGCGTTGGGAAAATGCGTGATGTGCGCGATGCCGTGTTCGGCTGCGGCCTCGCAGGTCTCAAAAGACGCCTCGCTATGCCCTATGGCCAGACGGAATCCGCGCCGTCGCAACTGTTCGGCCAGCGCGAGTCCCCCCTCGATCTCCGGCGCCAGCGTCATCATTCGAACGAAGGGCCTTCCCCCGATCTCCTCCCAGAGAAGATCCTCCACATCCTGAAGGGAATGAAACGTGCGGAAGAAACGCGGATTCAGCGCTCCCGCTCGACGCGGATTCACAAAGGGCCCTTCGAAATGAATGCCCACAATGGACGCTGCCTGAGGATCGCGCTGCTGCTCCGGCACGTATTCGGCCAAAACCGCACGCACGCGCGCATACGCTGCCGGATCGGTGGGGACAGCCGTCGGGAGGAACCGGGTCACGCCGTGCGCCAGAAGGAATCGCGCCCACCGGCGCAGCTCGTCGGCCTGAGCCGTGAGCAGATCCACTCCCACCGAACCGTGGATGTGCAGATCAATCATCCCCGGCGCTACGTAATGTCCCGAGACATCCACTCGCTCATCGGCTGCCGGGGGCGCCTCCGTATTGGAGAGGGCGAGGATCTCATCGTCCTGAACAAGGATCCATCCCGAGTCCATCACGCGATCGGGGAGGACGAGCTGTCCCCCCTCCAGCACGATTCGTTTCGATGTGCGCATGGCGTGCCATTTTATCCCGTCTTTCGGTAAAATGCTATTCTCTCGGGGAGGATCGCTCGATGGAGCGGCGGACGAAGAAAGAAGCGATCTTGCGCCTCTGCGAGGAGATGGGTTGGGACGCGATCGGCGAGGCCGAGCTCCGTCGCCTGAAGGAGCGTTTGCGCGAAGAATTCGGGGAATCGGGCTGTCCTTCGGACAGCTACATCGTGGGCGTTCTTCGTGCGGCGGGCCGTCGCGTCCTGCTGAATGATCCCTTTGCGGCTCCGGAGTTCGAAGAGGAGTACGCCCGACAGTTCGAAGGGGTTCTGAGATTCGAGACTCTGGAACGCGCCGAGCACTCCCTGCACGAATTGAGCCGCCTCTATCGCAGCTTCAAAGAGAAGGGGGACGGCAAAGGGATCGCTTACGTGCGGGCGCTCGCCCAACTGGGCAGGCGACGAGCCCGCGCCGCCGCCCGTCGCGCGCGGGACGAACGCGCCCGTGCGGCCAAAGAGGAGATCGCCGAGTGGTTCGCCCTCTGGGCCTCTTCCCCAGAGACGTTCGAGATCTGGTTGGAACTCAGGAAGCGCTCTCCGGATTTCGGGAAGCAGTTCGGCGCGGAATGGGGAGACCGAAGCGTCCCGGAATCCGCGTGAGAGAGGGGCGAGAGCGCGTTCCGCGCAAGGAGGTCTGGTGGAGATTCGAGCCGTCGTTTTGACCATCAGCGATAGCGCGGCGCGGGGCGAGCGCGAGGATCTCTCGGGACCCGCTCTTGTCGAGGAGTTGCGCCGTATGGGGGCGGAGATCATCGCCGCCGAAGTGCTCCCGGATGACCGGCCGATGATCGCCCGGCGCTTGCGGGATTACGCCGAGCGCGCCGACGTGAACCTCATTCTCACAACAGGAGGGACGGGACTCTCGCCACGCGATCAGACGCCGGAGGCGACGCGCGAGGTCATCGAGCGCGAAGTGCCCGGCATTCCGGAGGTGATCCGCCTCAAAGGGGTTTTGGAGAGCACGCCCTTCGCGATGCTCTCCCGAGG
The DNA here is from genome assembly GCA_964615335.1 of uncultured Clostridia bacterium. Classification (GTDB taxonomy): domain Bacteria; phylum Acidobacteriota; class Blastocatellia; order HR10; family HR10; genus HR10. The sequence continues at coordinate 117,405 of CAZTMT010000001.1, read as the reverse complement.
AGTCGCAGGCATCTGCGCGGGCACGCTCATCATCAATCTGCCGGGAAGCGTTCGCGGAGCGCGCGAGGGATTCGCGGCGATCCGACAGGTGTTGCCTCATGCGCTGGAGACGCTGGCCGGCGAGACCGCTCACGGCGACGCTCTGACGCCGCATGAAAGCCCAGAAGGAACGCGATCGTGAGGAAGGAAGCGACCCACGGCCCTTCGCGCATGCGGGCGCTCATGCGCCGCCATCCGATCCTGTCGCTTCTTCTGCTGGCGGCGCTCGGCGGAGGACTTCTCGGCTTCACCCTCGCCTACGCGCTCGACCATTCGGAATACGCCCTCATGGTCGTCCAGCTCAGCGACTATCAGCCGAGCGTTCTCTCGCGCGTCTACGCCGATGACGAGCAGACGGTCATCGGGGAATTTTACATCGAACGGCGCATTCCCCTCTCCTACCACGAGATCCCTCCGCATGTGCGGAACGCCTTCATCGCGATCGAGGATGCTCGGTTCTACGAACACGCGGGGATTGATCCGATTCGCATTCTCGGCGCGTTTGTGGCGAACCTGCGCGCGGGGGAGACCGTTCAAGGCGGCTCGACGATCACGCAACAGCTCGCCAAGATGCTCTTTTTGACTCCCGAGCGGACCTACTCGCGAAAGCTCAAAGAAGCCCTGCTGGCGCTTCTCATTGAGCGTTACTACACGAAGGAACAGATCATTGAGCTGTACTGCAATCAGATCTACCTGGGGGGCAACGCCTACGGAGTGGAAGCGGCGGCGCAGTATTACTTCGGGAAGTCGGCGCGGGACCTGACGGTGGAAGAAGCGGCGCTTCTGGCCGCGCTCCCCAAAGCGCCTCAGTTGTATTCTCCGGTCACTCATCCTCAGGCGGCTCAGGCGCGTCGGAATCTCGTCCTGGAGAAGATGGTCGAAGCCGGATATCTCTCGCGCGAGGCGGCGCGTGAGGCGATGGCGCGCCCCATTCGACTGGCCGAAAGCGGACGTCTTTCGAACGCGCGCTCGCCGTATGCCTACTTCGTCGAAGAGGTACGACGCTACCTGGAGGAGACTTACGGGACGCGCCGGACTCACGCGGGGGGACTTCGGGTCTACACGACGCTGGATGCGCGCGCTCAGCGATGGGCCGTGCGCGCCGTGCGCAACGGCTTGCATGCGTATGACCGCCGTCACGGCTGGCGCAGTCCGAGAGAGAATATTCTCGATCAGGGGAAAGATCTGGCCACGTATCGGCATCCGGATTGGGAGGGGGAACTGGAGATCGGAGAGGACTATCCGGGGTTGGTCCTCTCGGTCACGGCCAGCGAAGCCCGGGTGCGCGTGGGCGCTTACACGGCGCACGTGACGCCGCGCGACGCTCCCTGGGGACGCCCTCTCTCGCAGCTCGTGCGCCCGGGCGATCTGGTGATCGTTCAGATTCAGGAGAAGGATGACCGCACCCGACAGATGAAGGCGACGCTCTGGCCGTTGCCGGAAGTACAAGGGGCGCTCGTCGCACTGGAGATCCCCTCCGGAGAGATCAAGGCGATGGTCGGAGGATATGACTTCGCGCGCTCCCGCTTCAATCACGCCACGCAGGGCTTGCGGCAGACGGGCTCGGCCTTCAAGCCCTTCATTTATGCTGCCGCCGTGGAAGCGGGGGTGACGCCCGAAGACCAGGTTCTGGACGCCCCGCTGCAGATCGGGGAGTGGGCGCCTTCGAATTACGACAATACGTTCAAGGGGGTGATCTCGATCGCGCAGGCGGTGGCCGAGTCGCGCAATATTCCCGCCGTGCGCGTCCTGCAGCGCATCGGCATCGCGCGGGCCGTGCGTCTGGTCGAACGCCTCGGCCTGCCCAATCCCATGGCCCCGTTTCTCTCCTCGGCGCTGGGCGCGACCGAGGAGCCGCTGCTGGCCATGACCGCTGCCTATGCCGTCTTCGCCAATCAGGGACGGCGCGTCGTTCCGCATCTGATCCGCCGCGTTGTGGATCGAGATGGCCATGAGCTGGAACGTTGGGAGCCTCCTCCGCCGGAACAAGTTCTTGATCCCTATGTCGCCTCGACCATGGTGCGTCTTCTCCAAGGCGTTGTAGACCGGGGGACAGCGGCGCGCATCCGCGCCTTCGCAGAATTTCAGAATTGGCCCATCGGGGGGAAGACCGGAACGGTGAACGACTTCACCGATGCCTGGTTCATCGGATTCACCCCCACTGTCTGCACGGGCGTCTGGGTGGGATTCAGCGATCGAAAGCGCAGTCTCGGCCCGCGGGAGACAGGAGCGGTCGCGGCTCTCCCCATCTGGATCGAATTCATGAGGGAATATCTCAAGGACAAACCTCCTGTCGCGTTCACTCTGGTCACGGAGATGCCCCCCTGGATTCGCGCGGCGCGAGAAGAGACCGAAAGGAGCCTGGGCGCGGGGATGAGCGCGCGAGAGCTACCGGCCGCCTCGCCCTCCCCATTGCCGCCTCTGCCGCCCGAACCCTCCCGGTCTCCCAACAAGCAGGGCGAGCCCATCCCCGATCTCATTCTCCAGTCCCTTCAGAGATCGCTCGAGCCGCCCCCCGAGGAGCCGGCGACGAAGAAAAAGCGTCCGGGGCGCTTCGGGGAACCCCGTCCCTGAGTGGGACGTCAAACCGTGGCTCAGCTTCTCAACTTATCCCAATAGACGCGCAGAGCGAGCTTAGCCAACTGCCAAACCCGGTCGAGCCGAAAAGCCCCATCCGATCCCCGAACCAGCCGGTGGAGCAGCTCGGCACGAAGCTGGCGCGCCTCTCGCCGCAGGAGATACTCCCGCGCGAAAGGACGCGCGACGTCAATGAAGTTGAACTCCGGATCAATGGCGATCCCGATCCCTTCCAGTTCCATCAGCGCGCGGATCATATAGGTGAAGCGCGTGGGGATGCGGAAGGGATACGCATACACCACTTCGGCCAAATCGTAGGTCAGTTCCTTGAATCGGATCTCGCTCAGCTTCAGTCCGAGATACTCCCGAAACAGGTTCTCCACCAGAGGCCGAATGAGACGCGGGTCCACGTGGGGATCGAGGAATCCGAGCCGAATGAGGTCTTCGACCAAACCCGGAACGTCGCGGTTCACGATATGGAAAAAGGCTTCGATCATCAAGCTCTGCAGCCGCTCATCAATGCGCCCCACCATGCCGAAATCGAAGAAGGCGAGACGTCCGTCGGGCATGACGCGCAGATTCCCCGGATGCGGATCGGCGTGGAAGAATCCATCCTCGAGCAATTGCTTGAGATAAGTGCGCGCCAGAAGCCGATTGATCTGAGGAGGCGAGAATCCGCGCCGTCGCAACTCGTCCACATCGGTCACCTTCACCCCGTGAATGTATTCCATCGTGAGAACGCGCTCGGTTGTGTATTCCCAGTAGATCTTCGGCACGTAGACCTCTCGCCAGCGGCGGAAGTTCTTCCGAAACCTCTCGGCATGGAGCGCCTCTTGCCGATAATTCATCTCCTCGAAGAGTGTGGCGGCGAATTCATCGAGTACACCCGTCCAATCCACGCCGCGGAAGAGGTGGGGATAACGTTTGAGGAATCGGGCGATGCGTTTGAGGATCACCAGGTCTCGCTGGATCGCTTCCTTCAGGCGCGGGCGCTGGACTTTGATCGCGACCTCTTCGCCCGAGGGGAGCCGTCCGTAGTAGACCTGCCCGAGGCTGGCCGAGGCGACCGGCTCCCACCGGATGAAGGCGAAAAGCTGTTCAGCGGGAGCCCCCAGCTCTTGCTGCAGAATGCGCGCCGCCTCGGACTGAGGGAAGGGCGGGACTTCGTCCTGAAGGCGCGCCAGCTCCTGCAAATAGGGCAGCGGCAGAAGATCGGCGCGCGTGGCCAAGGCCTGACCGATCTTGATGAACGTCGGCCCCAAGCGCACGAGCCGATTCCGAAGCCACACAGCTTGCGCGCGCAGCCGCTCCTCACGCCGAAGAGATTCCTGGGCGAGAAGACGTCGAGCGAACCAGCGGAGCCCCCGCCGAAATCGCCCTCGGACTCGGCTCGGATCGCACGCTGCCAGCGCATCCAGGTACACGTAGAGAGCGAAAAGCAGGGCGAAGGCCAGAATCTGCAGGGCGCGCCACCACCCCCGCCACCCCAGAGCATGCTCTCGTTCCGCGGGGAGGACTTCGCCTCCCCGCACTTCCTCCTTTGAGACCAGAGATTTCTCCTGCGTTCTGCGCTTTATGAACATCTATCCCACACGAGCGCTCTCTATTCACCCCCTGACCCTTGAACCGGCACGGACACCCACAGGAGAGCTCTCACGTTCTCGCCGCCAGGTGAATCTCCACAGGTGTCACGCAGCTTGCGGTCCACCTCACGCCTGCATACAGCATAGCAGAAGACCTGGCATGAAAGTGGCAGCTCAGGGCCCACATGCCCACAGCACAAGCAGCACCGTGTGGACGGAAACCACACCCCAGCATGGTAAACTGAGCGGCCTGAGATTGTAAAGGGGCGTGAAGAGGAGAGCACCCCATCACGAAGACAAAGGGGATTTTTCAACAACGAAATTCCTCTCAAGTCTTCGCCCGGGGCTTCCCCTTGAGCCTTCAGCTCGATCAGGTCGAGTGCCCCGAGACAGGCCCGCCTTGACAAGGGAGCGCAAAAGCTTATTATGTTCACGCACAAGGCCATGCGCCCGAAGCACACAAGGAGTATCAAACAGTGACACAGAGGAAACCGATCTCCCCCGAGAGCGCAAAGGATTTCCGCCACGCCGAGGCCAGACGGCCCGGCCCTCCGGCGGGCATCGTCCCGACCTACAAGGTCAAAGAGCAACAGGTAAGGCCGTATGACCCACACGGTGATCCGCAATCTCAGCGGGCGGGCAAGACTGAGCACATTCATTTTCTTATGGATGTCGTCCCGCTGCACGGGCGGATCTGCACGCGCACCATCCCGGAGGCTGTGCGCCAACCGCAAGCGCTCCCGCTTGAGCTTTCCGGCGAGACTCCACTGCTGGCCGATCAGCCAGTGAGGTTCTACCCTTACGAAGTCGGCTGGACGAATCACTTGCTCCTGGGTGATTCTCTACCTGTGATGAACTCGCCCCTGGTCAAGCAGGGCATGGCGGGCACGATGCAGATAATCGGCATGGACCCGCTCCGCGGCATCAGGTATGCTAGCAATTTCCCGCCCGTTCGGAATTTCGTAGCTAACGGAGCGCACAGATGAATAGAGAGGAAAAGTTTTTTGAAGCGCTAAGAGAGATCTTCGTGGGAGCCCGGGTGGAAGGCGAATCAGGTTTCGTCAACCTGATGCGCATTAAGTCCCAATACTACACGAATGGGGTTTTCCCCAGGCTCACGGAGGACATCGAGAGGTCATTGGAAGATCTAAGGAGAGACTTCGGCCTTTCCGCCGAGGAAGTTGAGCACTTCCGGGAAGAGCTTTTCGACCGCCTGTACACTTTCTTCCGGCGCTACTTCAGCGAGTCGGGATCTCTTTACTTCCGCTTCACGCCGCCCCACGAGCACGTCTACGAGAAGGTCTATACCGACGACCGCGACGTGGTTCTCTTCTGGAAAACCCACATGCTCTACTACGTCAAGACCGACCGCCTCTTCCGGAACATGGAGATGGAGGTCGATGGCTTCCGTTTCTTCTTCGACGTCTCCCGGCTGGAGCATAAAAGGGCCAACGAGAAGCGGGACCTGGTTTACACCTTCAGGGAGCGGCGGGACGATGGGGCGCTGGTCTTCACGGTGGCCTACGCCGAGGGGGGACGGCGGACGAACATCAAGACGGGCGAGCGGGTGATGGAGGTGGACCCGGAGAAGAATGAGATCCGGGTGGACCTCTCCAAGCTCTACCCGGACATTGACCTGGCCGAGACCCTCTCGTGTCTTACGGAGAAGCCGCTCCGCTGCATCGAGCCGGACCCTGACAAACCCACTCGACTGGGCCTGGCGGTCTTCGAGGGCGGGACCGTGGTGGACCTGCGGAACCCGCCGTGGGAGATGGTCAAACTCCTCATCTGGTGGTGAACGATGACAGAGATCTTGCAGAAGGCCAAACGGATCATCCGAGAGGAAGTGGAAAGCACCGGCTACAAGGTGCAGCGCATTCTGCTTTTCGGGAGTCGAGCTCGCGGCGAGGCGCAGCCCGATAGCGACTGGGATTTCTACGTAATCATCGATGCGAATGCGCCGGCGAAGATCCGTTGGGAAATCGCCGATCGCATCAGCGGGCGGCTGGCCGACGAAGGCATTTGGGCCGATGTCTTCGTTCAGTCCGAGGAGATTGTCCGAGAGCGAGCAAACAACACCGGCTATTTGACGTATTACGTCCTCAAGGAAGGGATTGAAATATGAACGAAGAGTCCGTCAGGATGTGGATTCAACGGGCAGAAGATGACTTCGAGGCCGGAAGGCTTCTGATGACTTCCGATCGTCCCATCACCTGGGTGATATGCTTCCACATGCAGCAGTGCGCCGAGAAGTATCTGAAAGCCTTCCTTATCTTTCATGGTCGAGAACATCCTCGAAGCCACAATATCCAGGCCTTGGTCAATTTATGCGCCGAAATAGATGATTCCTTTCGGGTGTTGAAAGAATGGGGTGCCCGTGAGCTGACCAAATACGCCACGGCTCTTCGGTATGGCGAAGAACCCTACACACCGGACCTGGAGGAAACACAAAGGGCGATGGAGATCGCCGGGCGAATTCGAGCCTTTGTCCGCGAAAAGTTGGCGCAAAAAGGATTGTCCCTATAGGAGCGAGCATGCGCACCTTGCAGGACCTGCTGGCCGACTTTCCTTTTGAAAGTTTGCCCCCCGCGTGGGGGTGCGATCTCCATTGGCTTCTCCGGTGCCCCCCACTATAATTTACTGGGCAGTGCGAATCCCGCAGGGGCGGCGCGGGCACATGGAATGCTTGAAGAAAAACGATCTGCATACGGATGGGCTGACGTGGGCCGATGTGCCGGAACCCGAAGTCGGGCATGGGGAGGTGAAGATCCGAGTTCTCGCGGCTTCTGTCTGCGGCACCGATAAGAGCATTTATCTGAGCACGAAGAATCCCGCGATCATCGAAGAGATGCAGCGGTATCTCGAACGCCCGGAGGCCTACCGCCCCATCATCATCGGCCACGAATTCTGCGGCATCGTCGAAGAGGTGGGGGAAGACGCGGAGACGCTTCAGTCCTGGGGCCTGCACTCGGACATCATCGTGGAGAAAGGCGATTACGTGACGGCGGAGATGCATATCCCGTGCGGGCACTGCGCCCTCTGCCGAACGGGGAACGAGCACATCTGTATGAACGTGCGCGTGAAGGGCGTGCATCTGGATGGGTGCTACGCGCAATATGTCGTCGTCCCCCGGCGCAACGTGATCCTGCTCGGAAAACACGGCGATCTCTCGCAGATCCCCCCTCGCCTGGGAGCTTTCCTGGACGCTCTGGGAAACGCCGTGCACACGATCGAAGTGGCCGAGGTGGGAGGCAAGAGCGTCGCGATCCTCGGGCTCGGGCCGCTCGGATTGATGGCGACGCTTCTGGCGCGCATCTACGGAGCCGCGCGCATCTACGTCACCGAGCGCGTGGATGTCGAGCACCGCTTTGAATTGGCCCGAGCCTTTGGAGCTGATGTCTGCTTCGATGTCAACCAACCGGTCCACGAGCTTTATCGTGACGTGCGCCGGAGGGAGAAGGAAGCTCAGGGCGTGGACGTCGTCCTGGAGATGTCCGGATCTCCCTCGGCCTATCGCGATGCCTTCGAACTGGTGAGAAACGGAGGGACGGTCGTGCTGCTCGGCATCCCCCGAGAGCCCGTCCTCTTTGACTTCGCTCACTCGGTCGTGTGGAAGGGCGTCACGATCAAAGGCGTTTTTGGCCGGCGCCTGTTCGGCACATGGGAGACGATGCTGAAGCTGCTGCGAAGCGATCGGATGGGTCTCAAAGAGAAATTGACCTGGCTCGTCGCTCCGCGCGCGTATCGCTTGAGCGAATATGAGGAAGCTTTTCAGACGCTGCTCTCGGGCCAGGCCATGAAGCTCATCTTCACACCGAATCCGGAGGATTTCTCCGGGTGAGCCCGTGGCCCGCGCGAAGCCTTCGGGCGGGAAGATCGTTCAGGAGGCCGATATGGCGACGACGCGCGAACTCTACAGGCTCATCGCGCAGGAGATCGAACGAATCAAAGAGAGCAAGACGTACAAGTGGGAAGTCCCACTGGAGAGCGAGCAGGGCGGGGTCGTGCGCGTGGATGGGCGCGAAGTCGTGATGCTCGCCTCCAACAATTACTTGGGGCTCTCCAACCATCCCAGGGTCAAGGAGGCCGCTCTCCGCGCCCTGCGCGAATACGGATACGGCCTGGCGTCAGTCCGCTTCATCTGCGGGACGCAGAAGATCCACCGGGAGTTGGAGCTGAAGATCGCCGAATTCGTCGGCTGCGAGGATGCCGTGCTGCACTCCTCCTGCTTCGCGGCCAACGAGGCTTTCTTCGTGGGACTGCTGGCCAACGACTTCGGCCTGCAGAATTATCGGGACGTCATCTACAGCGATCAGCTCAATCACGCGAGCATCATTGACGGCATTCGCCTCTGCCGCCAGGTCGCGCGCACGACCGAGGCGAAGATCTACGCCCATCGCGATGTCGCGCGACTGCGCGAGATGCTGCAGGCCGATGAAAGCGAGGGCTATCGCATTAAGATCATCGCGACCGATGGGGTCTTCTCGATGGAGGGAGATCTCGCCCCGCTGCCGGAATTGGTCACCCTGGCACGACAGCACGAGGCCTTGCTCTTTGTGGATGATTCCCACGCGACGGGAGTGCTCGGTCAGCGCGGGCGCGGGACGGCCGAAGAACTGGGCGTCTTCGGACAGGTTGACGTTATCACCGGGACATTCGGGAAGGCCCTCGGAGGCGCTTGCGGGGGATTCATCGCCGGTCGGCGCGAGCTGATCGAGCTTTTGCGGCAGAAGTCGCGCCCCTATACCTTCTCCAACACGATGCCTCCGGCCGTCGTCGCGGGCTCGCTGGAGGCCCTGAACATCCTGATGAATGACACGTCCCTGATCGAGCGGCTGCGCGAGAACACCGCCTATTTCCGCCGGGAGATTCGAAATCTGGGCTACAGGATTCTGGAAGGCACTCATCCGATCGTTCCGATCATGCTCGGCGAAGCGGCTCTGGCGATGGAGATGAGCGAGGCGCTCCTCAAGGAGGGAGTCTACATCAAGGGCCTGTGGTATCCTGTCGTCCCGCGCGGCGAAGCCCGATTGCGCGCGCAGATCTCAGCCGCGCATACGCGCGAGCATCTGGATCGCGCGCTGGAGGCCTTCCGCGTGGTCGGCCGACGCTTCGGCCTGCTGAGCTGAAGAGACCCGGCGCTTCCTCAGGGGACGGCCCCGCGCGCTCCTCACTTCTGGGGCAGCGGCGGCTCTTTCAATTCCCCCTCCTCAGTCAACGAACGCAAGAACGCCAGAAGCGCGCGCCGCTCCTCGGGCGTGATGCGAGCCGGCTTCAAATTCGCGCGATCCAGCCAGGGATTAGGCTTTCCTCCGGCCAGCATAATATCCACGGCCTCTTCCAGCGTCGCCACGCTCCCATCGTGAAAATACGGGCCCGATCGGGCGACATCTCGAAGCGTCGGCGTCTTGAAGGCTCCGCGATCCCGATCCTGCTTGGTGACGTTATACCGCCCCAAATCGGGCTCCGGCTTATCCATGCCGATCCCCACGTTGTGATACTGGAGATCGGTGAAGAGGAGCCCATCATGGCAATTGGTGCACCCGATTCGCTGAAAGACCTCCCATCCGCGCTTGGCTTCATCGCTCAGAGCGTTCTCCTGGCCAGCGCGCCAGCGATCCCAGGCCGTCTTCCCTCCGATAATGGTGCGCACATAGGCGGCCAGGGCCTTGACGATCGCCTCCGGTGTGGCATCGGTGCCGAAGACCCGGCGGAACTGCCGACGATAGCCCTCGATCCGATTGAGCTTGGCCGCGATCTCCTCGGGCTTGGCGCTCATGTTCCCCCCCGTCCACGCGGCCATGATCTGTTTCTCCAGCGTCGGCGCCCGTCCATCCCAGTAGAATTCGTGGTGATACCCAATGTTCCAGAGCGTCGGGCTGTTGCGAGGCAAGCGCTTCGAGAGCGCCCCAATGGACGTGGGCAATCCGTCGCTCAGTCCTTTCTCGTTGAGATGACAGGAATAGCAGGAGCGCGATTCGTCAGCGCTCAGCCGCTTGTCGAAAAAGAGTTGCCGTCCCAAAGCCACCTTCTCCGGCGTCATGGGATTATCCGGAGGAATTTTCATCGCCTCATATCCCGGAAGTCCCTCCGGCAGAGGTAAGATCTCCGGCTCAAACGCCGCTTCCTCCGACTGTCGGCGACAGCCGAGCACGCCGACGAGAATCGCCAATCCGACCACAAGCAGACTGACCATCCACTTCCCTCTCAGTGTGCGCATAGTTGTCCTCCCGAAGAAACTCGCTGAGCGAAAGCGACTCCTCCGCGCTCAGGAGCGTCTCCTTCGCGTCATTCAGAAGAGAGAGACTTTGATGCGCAGGAACCGTCCCGGATTCTGTCGGAAATCGTAGATCAGGCGCACCAGCTCCGATGAGAGCGCGTTCAGGTTGTTATAGAGCTGGCGGTCGTGCACCAGGGCGCCGAATGTCCCCTCGCCACTTTCTATGCGCGCCGTGATATTCCGGAGGTTGCTCAGGGTCGCCTTCGCCTCTTCGTGCACTGTCGGATCGTTGATCAGTCGTCCGACGGTTCCCTCGCCTCGCTCGATGCGCGCTGCGATCGTATCAATGCGCGCCGAAATCTCATCCAGGCGCGTCACCGCGCGATCCAGCTTCTCGTAAAATTCCGGCTCGCGAATGAGTCGGGCGATCGTCCCCTGCCCCTCGCGCAGGTCGCGCGTGAGTTGTTCCAATCGGGTCACGGTTCGTTTCAAGTCGGCGTACAGGGTGGGATCCGTGATGAGCTTCCCGATCGTCCCCTCTCCTTCCCGGATCTGACGGACCAACTCCTGAGCTTCCAGAACCGTTCGGTCAATATCCATATAGAGCTTCGGATCGCGGATGAGTCGGCCGAGCGTTCCCTCCCCCTCATTGACGCGCGCGACCAGACGTTTGATCTGCTCCGCCGTGTCGGTGAGATCGGCGATCAAGGGATCCACCCCGGAGATGATCTTCCGAATGTTGGTCCCCGGAGTGCTGCGCAAGTAGGCCCCGCTCTGAATGGGCGCGCCGTTTTTCGTCCCGGGGGTGATCTCGACGACCTTATCCCCAAGAAGGCCGATCGAGCCCAGCGTCACGACGGAATCCGAACGAATGCGCTCGCGCGCGATCTTCGGATCCACGCGCATGACGATCTCGACGGTATTGGGATCCTCAGGTCGGGAGGGCAGTTCCGGCGCGAACCGAACTTCCTTCACATTCCCGATGCGGTATCCGGCCAACCGGACCTCATTCCCCGGAATGAGCCCATCCACCTCGGCGACGCGCGCCTTGACGATGAACTCTTCTTCAAAGAGCGTGATCCCCCCACTGGCCGTCAGGATCATGAGGATCAGAAAGACCAGCGAGGCGAGCACAAGAATCCCCACCTTCAAATCGGCGAGCGTGACCTTCTTCCGTGCCATAAAGCGCCTCCTCGCGCCCAAGTCATGACCGACGCGTCATTGGCCTGGGGGTAAGAAGATCTGCAGGGCTCGCGTGATGAAAAAGTCGGCGACCAGAATCAAGATGGACGCGACGACGACCGATTGCGTCGTCGAGCGCCCGACGCCGACGGTTCCCCCGGTGGTCTTCAATCCGCTGCGGCATCCGACCACCGCGATGATGAAGCCGAAGATGAGCGCTTTAATCAAGCTTCCGGTCAGATCGTTGAGCTTGAAGGCCTCCTTGGCCGAACTCGTGTACTGCGTATAGGGCAATCCGAGCAACGTGACGGCGACGACCAATCCCCCTCCCGTCCCCACGATGATGGAGATCACCGTCAAGGCCGGGACCATCACAAGCAGGGCGACCATACGAGGCATGACGAGCTTGCGAATGGGATCGGTCCCCAAAGCGCGCATGGCGTCAATCTGATCGCTGACGAGCATCGAACCGAGTTCGGCGGCGATCCCCGAGCCGACGCGCCCGGCGACCATCAGCGAGGTGAGGACCGGCCCAAGCTCGCGCACAAGCGATGTCGCGACCAGCCGCCCCGTGAACCCTTTGGCCCCTAGCGAGGACATCGTCGTGCCCGTCTGCAAGGCGAGCACCGCCCCGGTGAAGAATCCCGTCAGAAGGACGATCACCAGGCTCCCCACACCGATCAGGTCCATCTGGTTGAGGATCTCGCGAAAATACCGGGGGCGCGTGAAAAGCGAGCGGAGCGCTCGCCAGGCCATGAGCGTCGCTTCCTGAAGCTCATAGAGAACAAGCGTGAGCACGTTCATCGGCGACTTAAAAATATCACCGATGTTCTCCCGCAGCGTCAAGTTAGGGGATCACCTTCGGAGACGCGGCAGCTCGCCTTGAGGAAAGACGGCGTCTGAGCCCAGCAGAGGCCCGAAGAAAAGTGGCGCTCAGGACCCGCGCCGAAGCCGCTCGCGCAAGCGCCTTTCGCGCTCCTGTAGCTCGCGGCGCATCCGTCGGATGTTCAGCTCCTCGCTCTGGATCTCGCGAAACTTCGCCCGCTGTTCCGGCGTCAGGATCTGGCGGAATTCGATCTCCAACTGTGTCTCCAGGCGAACGAGAGCCCCCTGTTTCTCCAGAAACTCCCGGAGCCGCTGCTCCACCAGACCCGGATCCAGAGACTCCCCATAGATGGCCTCTCGCAGCGCATCGCGACGCTCCTCGACCTGCTGCCGCAAGGGCTCCAGTTGCGCAGCGTATCGAGCGCGAACCTCCCGGATGCGCCGCTGTTGCTCCGGCGTCAGGTTCAGCAGGCGAAGGATGGCCAATCGGGTGAGCAGAATCTGACCGGGTCGGGGGATCTGAACGCCAGCAGACGGAGCCGGTTCCTGAATGCTGGGGCGGCGCAGGGGACGAGCGAGGGCTGCCGGATCACGCTCTCTGCTCTGGCGCGCGAACGCCGGCAGAGATCCCCCTCCAGCCCCAAGGATCACGAGGACGATGACAAACGACCTCAGCATATTTCCTCCCATATGGGCTATCATCGAATCTCAGTTCCCATCGTTCCCCGAGAAAAAGAGATCGGCGAGCGTCAGGGCTCCATACCGGCGGCGTTCGAGTTCACGCAGGAGCGCGGCGAAATAAGTGCGCTGCTGCGCATCCAGGCTTCGGGTGAACTCGGCGAGCGTCTCCCGCTGCTCTTCACGCAGGCGCTCGTTCAGCTCCCTCAGACGCTCGGCCAGCACCTGTTGCTGACGCCGTTCGGCCTCGCGGATCATCCCCTCCACAAGGGCGAGCAGCTCCTCGCGCTCGCGCGCTGTTCCGCTCGCCGGACGGACCCCCTCCTCCGAACGCGCCGGCAGGAGACTCGCGCGGAATCGAAAGCCTCCGCCCGGCTGCCACTCCGCCTGCACGTTGAAGAGAGCCAGCACGAAGAGGACGCACAGACCGGCGAAGGCCACGCGTCCCCACCAGGGCAGCGTGCGCCAGAGCGCCCGCCACGCGTCCCCCAGGCGCGACCGGGCGATCTCCCTGGGCCGTGAAGGGATCGCCTCGATCTGCCACTCAGCGAGCGCCTCTCGCACGCGGCGAAAGTCCTGCAGATCGCGCGCGCACGGCGAACAGACCTTCAGGTGCGCCTCGAAGTCACGGGCTTCTTCCGGGGCCAGCTCCCCATAGAGATAGCTGACCAGGTGCTCGCGCATCGAGCACACGGCGGATTCTTCTCTCTCCTCCCTCATACGCCCTTTCTCCAAAGAGAGTACTCAGAGAGCGTCCTTCAAACGCTCCAAGCGTTTTCGAAGATGATCCAATCCCGCGTACAGGCGCGTCTTGGCCGTGCTCACCGGAATATCCAGGATCTCAGCGATCTCTTCGAACGTCAATCCTTCGTATTCCTTCAAGAGGATGACCTGCCGCATCTCCAGGGGCAGAGCCTCTACGGCGCGCCGCACGCGCTCGGCCACTTGCTTTCTCTGAATCTGGCTGAGGATCTTCTCCTCGGCCACGATGTTCTCAGCCTCCTGCAGGGGGACGGGATTCACGCGACGCTCCCGAAGCCGATCGTAGCAACAGTTGAGAGCGATGCGATAGAGCCAGGAGGAGAAACGCGCGCGCCCGCGAAACTGGTGAAGCTTGCAGAATGCCGTCAGGAACGTCTCTTGCGTCACCTCGCGCGCATCTTCGGGATGGCCGAGCATCCGCAGGGTGAGGGCGTAGATCCGACCCTCCCACCGCCGGACGAGCGCGCCGAAGGCCTCGGCTTCTCCATTGCGCGTCCGCTCGACGATCTGCTCATCGCTCAGTCCCAGGCTTCCGCTTTCGATCCCCCGCGCGCTCATCGGCTGACCCTCCGAAAAGGCCGCTTCCTCCCGCCGATCGAAAACTCCCGAATCTCCGCGACTTCGCTCGCGTGATCCGCATATCCTTTAGACGGAAGGCCGATCCTCAAAAGTCGAGGAAAAAATGAGCCTCCGTCCCGGAGATCTCCCGTGTTCCTCCCCCCTCGTTTATAATATCGTCCCTGTGATGGAGAGCAAAGGACCATACGGGAAGGAGTGAGGCTATGCGCTACCGGATACGCCATTTCGCCCTCATCCTCGTGCTGCTGGCTGTGGGGACGGGATCCCGAGCGCTCGGGACGCTCCCTCTCCCTTCGCCTGCCGCGATGGAGAGTATCACCCCGGCCGAACTGCGGAGCCATGTCGAATTTCTCGCCTCGGACGAACTCGGCGGGCGATACGTCGCGAGCGATTCGATTCACATTGCGGCCCGCTATCTGGCCTCGCGATTGCGCAGCTATGGCTTTCGCGGAGGAGCGGCCGACGGCTCGTTCTTCCAGACGTTTGACATCGTCGTGAGGCAGTTGCTTCCGGATCACAGCTTTCTGGAAGTGATCGCGCCGACGGGAACACAACGGTACAGCTACGGATCGGACTTCGTCGTCTTCGGGGGAACAGGACCGACGCACCTTCAAGCTGAACTTCTCTTTGTTCGATTCGGCGTCTCGCTTCCCGACTGGGGATACGATGACTATGCGAAAGTGGATGCCCGGGGGAAGTTGGTCGTCGCGCTGTCCTCAGGTCTTCCCTCGCTCACACGGGAGGGGCGGACGCTCAGCCCGCAAGAGTACACGGTCCAGCGCAAGATCGAGACGGCTCGAGCGCACGGAGCGGCGGGCATCCTTCTGATCCGCTCGACAGCCGATCCCATGGGAGGACGCGGGTTCGCCGGGATCTCGGCGCCACGCATCTCTCTGGCCGAAGAGGATGCGCGCTCAGCCTCCTCCTTCCCCGTGCTTGTGGCCGGAACGCGCCTGGCGCAGGACGTGCTGGGGAAGCTCGGGCTCACGCTCGAACAACTCTCCGCTTCGTCGGAACTCCCCGAATCGAAACCGCTCGGCCTGACAGCCTCGGTGACTCTGGCTTTCCAGACGCAGAAGCAATCGGCGAGTAACGTCATCGGGATCCTGGACGGATCCGATCCCGAGCGACGGAACGAATACATTCTGCTCAGCGCGCATTACGATCATCTCCAGACGCGCGATGGGCAGATCTACAACGGGGCCGATGACGATGCCTCGGGAACGGCGACCGTGCTGGAGATCGCCCAGGCCTTCACCATAGGCGAACGCCCCAAGCGCTCGATCCTCGTCATCTTCCACACGGCCGAAGAGGTGGGCTTGCTCGGGTCCAAATACTTCGTCTCCCATCCGACCGTCCCCTTGAGCGCGATCGTCGCCAATCTCAACGTGGACATGGTGGGGCGCACGCGCGCTCCCAATGATACCCATCCGGCCAATCGCGAACTCTCCGATGCGAATACGCTCTATCTGATCGGTTCGGATAAGTTGAGCCGAGAGCTGCACGAGCTGAGCGAGCAGACAAACCGCGACACCGAACGCTTCGTCCTGGACTACCGATACAATCGCGAGGATCATCCGCAGCGCCTCTACTACCGGAGCGATCATTACAACTATGCCTCCCGGGGCATCCCCGTCATCTTCTACTTCACCGGACTGCACGAGGACTATCACCGCCCCACGGACGATGTCGAGAAGATTGACTTCGAGAAGATGGCGCGCATCGGGCGGTTGATTTTCGCGACGGCCTGGCGCCTGGCGAACCGGGAACATCGCCTGCGGCTCGATCATCCCAGCGATGGGGCGCGAACGAATTGATCGGCTCCTCGTCCGTCGAGGGCTCGCCTCGACGCGCGAGCGCGCGCAAGCGCTCATTCTCGCCGGACAGGTCTTCGTCAATGGCCAGCGGGCGCACAAGCCGGGACAGCGTATCCCCGAAGAGGCGCGCATTGAGGTCCAGGGCCCTCCGCTGCGATACGTCAGCCGCGGCGGGATGAAGCTGGAAGCCGCGCTGCGCACCTTCGAAATCCCCGTCGCCGGATCAGTCTGCCTGGACATCGGAGCTTCGACCGGCGGCTTCACCGATTGCCTCCTCCAGCATGGCGCGCGTCTTGTGTACGCCGTGGATGTGGGGCGCGGCCAACTGGACTGGCGATTACGACAGGATCCGCGCGTTCAGGTCCGCGAGGGCGTCAACGCGCGGTATCTCACGCCGGAGGACTTCCCCACACGGTTCGATCTCATCACCATTGACGTCTCGTTCATCTCGCTCCGGAAGATTCTGCCCGCGGCCCGTGCGCTTCTGAAACCTTCGGGAGCGATCCTCGCCTTGATCAAACCGCAATTCGAGGTGGGACGCCGGGAAGTGGGCAAAGGGGGGATCGTGAGAGACCCCGAGAAGCATCGGCGCGTCATCGAAGAGATCCGTCAGTTCGCCGAGCAGAATCTCTCCCTTCGATGCGCGGGCGTGATGGAATCTCCCATCCCCGGAGGCGAAGGGAACAAGGAATTCTTCATCTACTTCATGCCCTCAGGATAACGCGGCGCGCTCACCATCGAGGCACGCGCCAAGCGCCGCGCCCGTGCGTGAACGCAAAGAGATGGAGAACGGGAGAACCGTCCACCCTCCCGACCGTGAGAGCCTCGGTCACCACATTGGCGAACCCCGTATTCTCGACGGCCCACGAGGCTCCTCCGTTCAGAGAGACGAAGACGCCCAGATCCGTCCCCACATACAGCCGCTGCGGGTTTTCTGGATCCACGACGATGACGTGAACGGGGAGATCGGGCAATCGGCCGGGGGGCCGCCCGTCTATGCCGCGCCAGGTCGCTCCGCCGTCCAGACTCCTCCAGACATGTGTCCCCCCGAAGGTCGAATATGTGGCATAGACGATGCGGGGATTGGTCGGGTCGAAAGCGATCGAGGAGACAAATCCCACGCGGGGGCGCGTGAAGGCCCACGCCGTCGTCGCTGTGGTGCGCAGGGCATCGCTTGTGCGCAAGATATAGCCGTCGCTCATCCCGGCGATCACGATGTTGGAGTTCCCTGGCGCGACGGCGATCGCCGTGACGGAGCCCTCTCCGGGTGTGAGGCGGCTCGCCCGAACCCATATCCCCGCCCCATTGTCCGTGCGCCAGAGATAAAACCCCCCGGTCCACAGCCGCTGCGAATTATTCGGGTCCATGACCAGCGGCGCGATGAACTCGAACCCCGGATCGTCCAGTCCTCGCGTTGCGGCCGTGAAGGAGAATCCCCCATCGGTGGATTTCGCGATCTCGCCCCCGGGATTGGTCGCATAGAGGATGTTGGGATTCTCCGGATCCACGGCCAAATATCCCCCATCTCCGCCGAGGATTTCTCCCCACCCGTTGATCCCCCGCCAGTCAGCTCCTAGCAGCGTCCCATTGTCCTGCGTCCCGCCGAAGTACGTCCGCCCGTCCGGAAAGGGCAGGCCGTGATAAAATTGCGTGACGCCGTAGCTCCAGTTGAGCGAGCGCCAGCGAAAACCGCTACTCGGTCGGCAGGCGGCCGAAGATCCCCGGGCCACAGACGCTCGCGCGTCGTCCGTGCGGAAGATCCCTCCGTCTGTCCCCACGAACATCGTGCGGTTGGCTGCTCCATCATACTGCGGGTCAAAGACGATGACGTGATGATCGGCATGTACGTACTGCGGATCGGCAGGCTCGATCCACCAGTAGGAGGCCAGCCCCCATGTCTGCCCTCCATCATCGGAGCGGAAGAGATCAATCCCTCCGACCCACACGCGCTCGGGATCGCGCGGATCCACAGCGATCACATTATCATACCATCCCTGATTGATCCACTCGCTCGGCCCGAAGCCGCACTCGCTCAAAAAAGCGAAGACGGGATTCGAGAGAAGGACGGTGTGGAGCTTCTGCCGGTCCGTGTTGCGCACGCGCGCTTCCCACGTTCCCGGATCTCCCCCGCGCACAGACCGGTACACGGCATGGAGGCCGTACTGGAAGCGCCCGTCTTCCAGACTCGCCGCCAGGGCATAGATGATGTTTTGATTCGAAGGAGCCAGCGCCAGCGAGGTGCGCCCCATGCCTGGCTCGGTGAGGACGCGAACCCACGCTCCGCCGCCTTCGGCTCGAATGTTGCGATAGATGGCCGCTTGAGAGAAATTCCCGCAGGAGGCGAAAAGATAATCTGTCGCCTGATCGGTCCGAAGGGCCAGATCGAGACACCCATCGTCTCCTCCGGCTCGCAGAACGCGCGTCCAGCTCTGCCCCCCGTCGCTTGAGCGCCACAGGCCTGTGCGCGTCGCCGCATAGAGGCGGCGCCCGTCGTGGGGACTGATGACGAGGTCATTTACATAGTAGAAGTTCGCATTCCGCGTGCTCGACAGATGAATCCACGTTCGCCCTCCATCGCTCGTCTTGAAAATGCCCGCCCCCCGCACGGCGTCGTAATTGAAATAGCCTTCGCCCGTTCCGGCATAGATGACGTCGGGATCCCGCGGATCCATCGCGAGGACGGAGACGGCCAGATTCGGAAGCAGATCGTTAAGGGGAAACCACGTCTGCCCACCGGTCGCCGTCTTCCAGACTCCTCCGGATACGCCGGCGGCATACATGATGCGGGGATTGGTCGGATGGACCAGAAGAGCCCGCGTGCGCCCTCCGATGTTCCCTGGCCCGAGCGCTTCCCAGGATCCGAGGACGGCCAGCGCGGACGCTTCGTCCCAGAGCGCCATCTCTCGTCGCGACGGCCAGCTCAAGCCCAGTGCCGTCACATACTGTGGCATGTCTTCCATCTGCCGGAGCGCTTCCAGATACTTCTCCACAGGAAGGGCCGTCATCCCCGGAGGGAGGCGCTTTCGCGCATAGAACTGCTGCGCTTCCGAAGGACGATCGTAGCGCGTGCTCTCGGCCCGCGCCCGCCGCAGGAGCATTTCCCTCAGGAAGATCCGAGGCGATCGTGTCTCCTGACGTCCAAGCTGTCCGGCTCGAAGCGCGGGCTCCTTCTGACCCCCGGGCGCTTTCGGGAACAGGGTTGATTCCCACGCGCCAAGCAGAATGAAGACATACGCGGCGGCCGCGCGCACACGGCCCCACTTCTGCCGTTTGTTCTCTCGATTCACGCCTTCTCTCACGGAAGACCTCGCACGGGAATGGCGCGCCCTTCCGGATCGGCGAGCCGGATGCGACGCACCCAAACAGGAGTCTGCATCCCCATCTCCGCGATCAGGACGAACCGCAGTTGGGCGAGAACTCGAATTCCGGCAGGCACTGCGGGAACAGGCGACCTCATCGGGGGGACCAGCACAAGAACCAGGCGTCCGGGCTCATCCGCGCGCGCGTACCATCGAAATCCCTCCGGGAGCCAATCGGCTCTGACCAGATCGTTCATGTCCGGATGGAGTCGCGTCGCATCGTATTCGAGAGTCAGCTCCGCAGCGGCGATCCCTCCCGCCTCGCTGATCACCAGAGGCACTGTCCATGCCCCTTCGGACCAGAAGGCCTCTCCCACGGTCACCCCCCGCGCGGGGAGATCGCGCTCCGGCTCCTCCTGTTGTGGGCTGATCGAAAGAGGGCGCTCTCCTGTCAGATGCTGGATCAGACGAATGACGTCCTGCACGTTTACTTGTCCATCCCCATTGACGTCGGCCGCTTGAAGGGCAGCTCCCGTCAGCGGACTCTCCCCCGTCAGATGCCGAATGAGCAAAATCAAATCTCGAACATCAATCACGCCATCCTGATTGATGTCTCCGCGCCGGACAGCGAGCACCGTGAACGTCCCATTTTGCGCGCTGAGGGCGACCGCACTTCCATTGCGATCCGAGGCCGAGAGATTCGAAAGCGCGAGCGGACTGGTCGCTCCCGGACTCGCCGATCCTGAGACCTGGAACGTGAGCACGACGACCGATCCGCTCCCGGAACGGAATGTGGGAAGCGGCGAGGTGACCGGAGGGGCGATGACCACTGTCATCCTTCCCGATGTCGCTGTGTTAGCGCTCACGGTGAACTGGCTCGGCACAAGAGATCCGAGCGCCACAGGATTCGCTGCCGGTGTGAGAATCGCCGCATCGAAGCTGAGCGTGAACTGCAGCGCCGAGATTCCGTCTCCCTCTGAGAGCGTCACGGGAATCGTCACGGTCGAACCCGGCGCTCCCTGGGCATCCGCCACAGCGAGCGTCCGCACGACGCCTACGGTGAAGGTGCCGTTGCTCGGCGTCAGGGGCACCGATGCCCCGCTGGGATCAGAAGCCGAAACATTCGAAAAGGCCAGAGGACTCGTCGCTCCCGTTCTCGCTCCTGAAGCGACCTGGAAAGCGATGGTGACGACTGATCCGCTCCCGCTCCGGAAGGTCGGAATGGGCGTCTGAACCGGCGGCGAGATCACGACACGAATCTGCCCGCTTGTCGCTGTGTTCGCACTCAGGGAGAAATTATCCGGTACCAGCGTTCCCCGTGAGACGGCCGAGGGACCGGATACCGACAGGAGGGAGGGATCGAAACTGAGCGTGAACGAGAGCGCCGAAATCCCGCTGCCTTCGGAGAGCGCCAGAGCGATCGTGACCGTGCGGCCCGGCTCTCCCGAAGCATCCGGAGCACTGAGCGTACGCGGTGTCGAAGGCGGAGCCGCAACACCTTGTCCGACCAGGCTCACCGAGACCGTCCCTTCATCGGGATCGTTGCTCCCGATCCGCAGTGTTCCACTCTGAGACCCGGCTGCTGTCGGAGCGAAGCGCACGCTCACCACTTGCTGCCCTCCCGCATTCACCGTGAAGGGCACCGAGGGCGAGAGGACCGCAAAGCGCGGATTGTTCACGCTCAGCTCAGTGACAGTAAGCGGTGCCCCGCCGACATTTCGCACCGTCACCGTGCGATCGGCGGTCGAACCGACCGTCACGGAGCCGAAATCCAGACTCGTCGGCTGAACGTCAATATCCGGCTGGGCCACTGTGACTGTCGCCGTCACGGTGAAGGTCGCCTGTCCCGGTCCGAAATTCGCGACAGCGATGAAGTAAGCTCCCTCCCGAAGAGGGGGGGAACTGGACGGAGTCACCGTGATCGTCTCGTTTCCTGTCAGAGATTCGGACACGTAGTCGGCGACGGTGCGTCCCCCCTGGATTTCAATTCTCTGCCCGAAGCGCACGTAGAGGTCTATGTCTTGATTTCCGCTCCCTCGCAACTCAACGCGCAACTCGGTCGCTCCGGCGGGAACCTGAATTCGATACTGCGTCGCTCCCAGTATGCCGCTACCAGATCGCGAAGGAGCCGGAATCGAGCCCGTTTGCGGGACGCCCGAAGTGAGATCCACGACATCTCCACCGGGAGGCGGCTGGGCTTGCGCTTCCACCTGATACCCGAAAAGGTCCAGCGCCCGCAGATCGTTCTCGGTGATCGTCTCGCGCCGTCCAGGGGGGATCGTCGGATCCATGATTCCAATATATTGCCCCGTCAGATCGTCATCTTTCCAGTGACTCGCCTGCCTTTCATCCCCCCCTGAACCATCGGGCCTCCCTGTGGACAAAAGCAACGCCGGCGGGCCCGCGAAGAAAACATGCTCCCCTCCCGAAGAAAGAATGCGCGATGCTGTCGAGAACGTCGCCGACGTGACCCCAGGACGGAACCGATAGAAGTCCCATACGCTCACGGCGACAGGACGAGAAGGATTGAGCTCGCGCGCCCCGACCAGGGACGTGAACCCGAGCGCGTGCCCGATCTCATGTACCGCGACGGTGTCGAAGTCCGTCTTGTCCGGATCAATCCCATCGTCCGGATTGAAGTCGAAGGGGAAATTGGAATTGAAGCCCACAGAAGGAGGGGGACCAAACTGCCCTCGCTCTCCGTCCGGATCGGCTGTCGGAGAGATCATCCCGAGGGCGCGAAAAACGGCGGAAGGAGCGAAGACGCGCTGCGTGGGTCCCAGATCTGTCAGGACCTGCGACTGAGGAAGCGCCGTATAGATCTCTCTCTCGGACGAAGAGGAAGCCCCTTCAAGCAGGCGAGACCGCACGTCCGAATAAATCTCTCCGCCGATCTGTTGCGAATCGGTCGAGCCCAGAACTCCCTCGGGATAGGGCTCCCCGAATCGCGTGGGTCCGAAATCCACGTCCAGGACAACAGTGATGGAATTCCGAATGAGGCGCTCCCAGGTCTGAACCGCTCGAATGAAGCCCGCCTTCGCCTTGGGGAATTGTTCGAGCTGCGAGGTCGCCCGCAGAATGATCCGTAATCCCGTCTGTTGAAGGTTCGTCTCAAGGGGAGAGATCACATGCAGGGGCTCAGCCGGATCCCGTCGTCTCATCCACTGAACCTCTTCCGGAGTCGCCTCCCGGCAAACGATCTGCCCTCCTTCTCCTTCAACGAGGACAAACCCACTCCCCTCGCTCACCTCAAAAAGCGAAGCGGGATTTTCCCCTGAAGCAGTGCCTCCCGATCTCCCCAGCGGAGCACCCTTGCGGGAAAGCTCCGAACCTGAAGCGAAGGACTGAATCCCCAGGACCCCACATATGAGGAGGACGAGAAAACGCCGCCTCCATCCCCTCCCGCAGTCTCTCCGCGCGTATCCCGCCATGCTCTCCTCCATTCCCACTTCAGCTCGAATGCTCGGGAGATTTATATGGGCCTCTTCCGGCGATGTCAACCGACCAACCCTTCCGACGCCAAGAATCCGGCTCGGGGGGAGAGATCACGCGGAGAGGCGAGGATCGGTCGGTGGGGTCTCGTCCAGAGGGATCGTCGGGGTCTCCCGGCGCTCCCGAGAGAGGGGGAGCGTGAGGTCAACGCCTGAAGGCAAGGATTTCTGTGCCCCTGTGGTGTGATCCTGTGCCGGACGATCTGTCGCTTCGAGCGGATTCGATGGCTTCCAGAAAAAGAGACCGTTCACGATCAAGCCGATCCCCACGAAGACCGGGATGAGACCGCACGTCCAGACGGCACGAACGATTCGCGCTTCCGCCGGTTCGATCTGCTCGGCGACAGCGCCCAAGAGGATGTAGAGGAAGAGAGAAAGACCGATCCCCACGCAGAGCGAAAGAACGCCGTTTCGAATATCCTGCATGCGCTTCTGTTCGGGTGTCAGCTCGGGCCGCTTTTCGATCCCAAAGAGCATCTCCAGGAGCGAGCGGCCGGATCCCGTCGTTTTCTCCCCCACGCGCCCGGCGAGCACACCGGTGATCAGGCTCAGATTCACACCGCAAGCCGTGCAGAATTTTTGCTCATCGCGCGCCAGAGTCCCACATCGCGGGCAATAGAGCATCCTCTCCCCCTCACGGATGAACGACCCAGAGCGCGCGTCCTCTCGGATTCCCATGGAATATCTCCCTCGTTCCCCTACGAGGAGAGGTTCCGATCCGTTCCCGAACAGGCTCGTTCATTTCTTCGTGCCCTCTCTGGGATCCGTCCCGCCCTCATAAAATCCCCTCAACTTACTGACGCGCCAGGGATGGCGCAACTTCTTGAGCGCCTTGGCTTCGATCTGGCGAATACGCTCGCGCGTCACGGCGAAATGGCGCCCGATCTCCTCCAGCGTGTGTTCCGTGCCATCGGCATCCAGGCCGAATCGCATCTTGATGACCTTCTCCTCGCGCGGAGTGAGCGTCTTGAGCACTTCCTCGGTGACCTGTCGCAGGTTATTGGCGATGACGATGTCCATGGGATTGGGGGAGTTCACATCCTCGATGAAATCCCCAAGATGATTCGTCTCGTCCTCTCCCACAGGGGTTTCCAAAGAGATCGGCTCTTGCATGATGCGCAGGACCTTGCGCACCTTCTGGACCGGCATGGCCAGACGCGCGGCGACCTCCTCCAAAGTGGGCTCACGCCCCAATTCGTAGAAGAGCTGGCGCGACGTCCGCACGATCTTGTTGACGGTCTCCAGAAGATGCACGGGGATGCGGATCGTCCGCGCCTGATCGGCGATAGCGCGCGTGATCGCCTGACGGATCCACCAGGTCGCATAGGTGGAGAACTTGTGCCCCCGACGATAATCGAACTTCTCGACGGCCTTCATGAGCCCGATGTTCCCCTCCTGGATGAGATCGAGGATATGCAGGCCGCGATTGATGTAGCGTCGGGCGATCGAGACGACCAGTCGGAGGTTGGCTTCCACCATTTCGTTCTTGGCCTGCGTCATCTCGGCTTCGCTCTGCGTGATCGCCTGCAACGAGCGCTTGATCTCGAAGGCGGACGTCCCGTAGTGCGCCTCGATCTCCGCGAGCCGACGTCGAGCCGATCGAACTTCGCGCTTCCAGTGAACCAGCTCCCCATCCTCGCGGGCGAATTCGATCTGACCGAGCGCGTGCGCGATGCGTTCCTCCAGCTCCCGGATCTCATCGGTGACGCGCCGGACGGCGTGGATCAACCGCTGCTGGAATTTCGGGGTGAAGTCCAGTCGGGCGATACGCCGCGCGATCTGGATGCGCTGTCGCACCAGGCGGAACGCAAGACGCCGCGTGCGCGATCGGTGGCGGCCCAGCCGCTGCTCTCGCTTCAGATTCTGCGCAAGCTGGAGGGCTTCCTCGGCGAGCCGGCCGATCTCCGAAATGAGGTGCACCGTCTCTCCCAAACACTGCTCGACCATGAGATCGGTCATCGGCTCGTGATCGGACACGTTGATGACCTCACGAATATTAAGCTGCCCGCACATGAGCTGCTGTCCCGCTCGGATGATCTCCTCCACGACAATCGGCGAACGCGCGAGCGCTTTCTGGAGCCGACGTCGTGCTCGCTCGATGCGCTTGGCCAGAGCGATCTCCCCCTCGCGCGTGAGCAGGGGCGCGACAGCCATCTCGCGAAGATAGGCGCGCACGGGATCGCGAGGTCCGGCTTCCTCATCATCCCCCAGGGACTCCGCTCCTTCGTCCTTGGATTGGCGCAAGGGTTCGAGCACGCTCCCGCCTTCCATCTCCTGGGGCTCTCCCACCTGAATCCCCGCCGAGTCGATCGCCTCTAAGACGGCTTCAATATCCTCTGGACAGATGAGATCATCAGGAAGTGTCCGATTGATATCGTCGAAAGTGAGATAGGATTTCTCCCTTCCCAACTCGAGGAGTCGCTCGATTTCGTCCCGGTATTTCTCGCTCAAGACCATAGCTCCGCTCCTGCTCTCAAGAAAGATCTTCCACACGTGCTCCGGGCATCTCGCCGGGGCTCCGCGCCCGGATCGCGCGCGGAGCCGGAAGATGCTCGACGCAATCGGCTCGTGCGCCCATGAAAGGGCGATCGGTTGGTCGCCTCGATAACCTCTCGTACTCTCACGCTCACGTCCGCTTCGCCTCCTTAGATGGCGTCTCGGGCCAAAGCGGCAGCGACTTCTTGCTTCCGGAGGAGCAAATGGTGCAATTTCTCCCGCTGCTCGGGAGCGAGCCGTTCGATCTCCGCCTGCAGAGCGGCCATCTCCCGCTGCCATCGCTCTCGGCGCAGGCCGCGCAGGCCGGAGCGCGCCCGCTCGAGCATCTGATCCGGAGTCCCCGTAATATCCGCCATCAGAGCGCGCTCGAGAAGATCGAGCAGGCGCGGGTCATCACGGAGACCTTCGACCAGAGTCGCGTAATCGGCAGACCCCACCTCGCGCAGGCGGGTGAAGAGCCTCTCGCTCGGAAGGCCCTGCACATCCTCGGGCTTCACCTCGGCCCAGATGCGCGCGCGCACATTCTCGGGGGCATGCAGGAGAACTTCGAGCAACAACCGTTCGGACTCGGTGACTTTAAGCTCCGCTCCCTCGATGTCTCTCCCTGGAGCGAGGCTCGCCCGGAGTTCCTCGGTCGCCCGATCTCCCGGGAGTTGCGGAGATCTCAGGCGGCGCTGCCGTTTCACCTCCTCTCGAACGAGCCGGACGTCCATGTGCAATCGCCGCGCCACATAATCCGCGCTCGCCAAGCTCTCGATCGGATCGGGGATCTGAGCCAGATACGGGAGAACACTCTTGAGCGCGCGCGCCTGAAGCGAAGGCCGCAGAGGGAACGAAGCCCCTTGCAGAGCCTCATCCAGAAGGAAATCCAGATACGGTTGCGCCGCCCGCATGAGTTCGGCGTACCGTTGCGCTCCCTGGCGTCTCACGAAGGAGTCAGGATCATCGCCCTCAGGCAGAACGAGCACGGACACCTCCAGCCCTTCCGAAATCAATGTCTCCAGACTCCGGGACATGGCCCGTCGTCCGGCTCTGTCGGCATCGAAATTGATCAGGACGCGATCGGTGAATCGCCGCAAAAGGCGCGCCTGCTCCGGCGTGAGCGCCGTGCCGAGCGTCGCGACGACATTTTCAATTCCGTGCTGGACCAGCGTGAGCCAATCGAAATAGCCTTCGACGAGAACGGCTTCCTGGGCGCGCCGAATGGCTTCGCGCGCTTCGTAGAGGCCGAAAAGATGTCGCCCTTTGGTGTAGACGGCCGTCTCCGGAGAGTTCACGTATTTGGGCTCACGATCGGCAAGCGTTCGGGCGCCGAACCCCAGAATGCGCCCCTGAAGGTCACGGATCGGAAAGATCAGACGGTGCCGGAACCGATCGTAATATCCTCTCCGATCCTCTCGGACCGAGACGAGCCCGCTTCGTTCCAGCTCCTGGCGCGTCACTCCCCGCGCTGTCAAATACTCCGAGAGAGCACTCCAGCTCTCCGGCGCATATCCGAGTCCGAACCGGCGGATTGTCTCCGGGCGAATCCCGCGCTCGGCCAAATAGGTGCGCGCCTCTTTCCCCTGAGGCTCATGCAGACAGCGCTGGAAGAATTCGCCCGCCCACGCATTGATCTGAAAGAGGCGCCGCCGCCATCTCTCCTCCGCTTCCGAGGCGGAGGCTTCTGCGCGCGAAGAGAACGAGGGGATCGGAATGCCGTTTTTCTCGGCAACCCATCGCACCGCCTCCCACCAGGAACAGCCCTCGATCTGCATGACGAAGGCGAACACATCCCCCCCCAGCCCGCATCCGAAACATTTGAAGATCTGCTTGCCCGGATGGACGGCGAACGAGGGCGTGCGCTCTCGATGGAAAGGACAGAGAGCGACGTAATTGCTCCCCTGCTTCTTCAACGTGACGTAGTCGGAGACAAGACGCAGGATGTCCGTCTGCTCTCTCACGTACTGGGCGAACTCTCGCGGCGTCATCTCTCGAACTCCTTCATCTTATGCGCTTGTCTCCCGGCGCTTTTCCGATCTCCTGTCGGCAAGGATTCTAAAGGACATCTCGCTTGGAAAGCAAGATCATTTTCCCGGCGCGCTCACTCCGAGAGCGCGCGCAACTGGACGCGCGTCGCTCGATCGGCCTGGGTCGCATGGAAGTGCGCGACATGGGGATGCTGCGCCAGGAATTCGCGAAGGGCTCGGCGCAATGCCCCCGAACCGGCTCCGTGAATGATCGTCACGTCGAGCTGCCCGGCCAGACAAGCGGCATCCAGAAATTGATCCGTCAGCGAGAGAGCTTCCTCGACCGTCTTGCCGATGAGGTTCAGCTCAGAAGGAACCTCGGGACGAGTCGCTCGATGGAGCACAAGACGTCCGGACGCCCGCGCATCCGACGAATCGGGCTCCAGGAGCACGTCCAGATTGCCCAGGTCTGTCTTCACGCGAAGCGAGCCCACCTGCACGAGCACGTGATCCGCGTCCACTTCCGCGACCACGCCGATTTGATCGAGGTCTCGGACGCGCACGCGATCACCCGGCTTCGGCGGAGCCTCCAGAGCCGAGACCATCTGCCGGGAAGGAGTCGGCGAGGGGGGGCTTTCGAAGGAGAAAGCGCGGCTGTGCTGCTGCACTTCGGAGGCGAACTTGGCCAGTCGGCGTTCGGCGAAGCGCCGCGCTTCAAGCTGCGCGCGTCGGTCGGCGATCTGGCCCAGCAAGGCTTCCGCCCGCTCCGAGAGCGTGCGCAGCAATTCCGCGAGCGCCGTCTCGAACTCGCGTTGTCGCCGGCGCTCGCGCTCGCGGAATTCCCGCTGCAACTGCTCGTACCGCTCGGCCACGGCCGCGCGCTCCTGCTCCAGAGCCGCGCGCAAATCCCGCTGCCGATCCAGCTCTTCCCTCAGAAGTAGGAGATAGCGGTTCGCCTCATGCTCGACCGCTCCCATCTGCTCTCGCGCGTGGGCGAGGATCTCCTCGGGCAGGCCGACGCGCCGGGCGATCTCCAGAGCGCTCGACGCTCCGGCCACCCCTTGCTGCAACCGATAGGTTGGTTCCAGACGTACCGGGTCGAATTCGACGGCAGCGTTCACGACACCCGGCGTGAGATACCCGTACGCTTTCAATGCCGAATAGTGCGTCGCTGCGACGACCATCGCCCCGCGCCGCCGAAAATACTCGACGATGGCGATGGCCAGCGCTGCTCCCTCCTCGGGATCCGTCCCCGTCCCGACTTCGTCCAGAAGCACCAGCGCGGGCAGGCGCAGCCGATCCGCCATCTCTCTCACGCTCTGAATATGCGCCGTGAAGGTCGAAAGATTGGCCACAAGGGATTGACGATCGCCGATATCGGCCAAAATCTGGTGGAAGACCGACAGCGTCGCCGCGCGCGCCGGGACAAGCAGTCCCGATTGCGCCATCAGAGCCACAAGACCGATCGTCTTCAAAGCGACGGTCTTCCCTCCGGCATTCGGTCCGCTGATGATCAGCACGCGCCGCTCCTGATCCAGAGAGAGGGAGATCGGAACGACAGTCCCCCCGCGCTCTCGCAACACATGTTCCAGAAGCAGATGCCGGGCCTCGTCCAACAGGAGGACGAGGCGATCACTCACGATCTCCGGTTCGACGCAGCGGAATTCGATGGCCAGACGCGCCTTGGCGCCCAGCAGATCCAGTTCGGCCAGAAGGCGCGCCAGCTTCTCCAACTGAGGCAGCTCCACGCGCAATCGATCGCTCAGCTCGCGGAGCAAGCGCGCGATCTCGGCCTGCTCCTCCTCGCGCCAGCGCACCAGTTCATTATTCAGCTCGATCGTCTCCAGAGGTTCGATGAAGACGGTCGCTCCGCTTGAGGAGACGGCATGGACAACGCCCGGGATCTGCGCGCGATGCGAGGCGCGAACCGGGATGACGTATCGCTCGTTGCGCAGCGTCACGATCTCATCCTGGACGATCCCTTCGGGGCTCGCGCGCATGATCTCTTGCAGCCGCCGATAGAGCCGCGCGCGCACGCGCTGAATCTGCTGTCGGATCTCGGCCAACTGCGGACTCGCGTGATCGTCCACCTCGCCGCCCGGCAGGATCTTGCCGCGCAGATGGCGCAGCACCAGCCGCAGATCCGGGATCTCCGACACCAGAGCCGCCAGATGCGGATACTCGCGCCGTCGTCCCAGAACCGAAGCGCGCACGTCCTGCCCCACTGCGATGAGAGCCATCAGATCCAGAATTTGCGTCGGAGAGAGCGCCGCATTCTCGATCCGCAAAAGTCGCAGCGCTTCGGTCGGATCGGAGAGACCGCTGAGTCCGAACCCCGAGCGCTCGCCGAAATAGCGCACGGTATCTTGGGTCAGCCGAAGCGCGCGCCGAATCTCCTCAGGGTCGGTCATCGGCCGCAGCCGTTCGGCCAGACGCCGCCCTTGAGGCGTCTGCGTCCGCTCGGCCAAAAGGGCGAGCACCGCCGTGTACTCGAGAGACTCCAGCGTCGAAGGGATCATCGGCTCCCTCTCATCGCACATTCCGTTGCGCCATCCACTTCTCCACCTCTTCCGGAGCGCTCGGAAGGGCCGAGGAGAGCTTGACCAACCCCGTCTCGGTGACCACGTACATATCCTCGATGCGCACGCCGATCCCTTCATCGGGCAGGTAAATCCCCGGCTCGATCGTGATCACGACTCCGGGCGAGAGCGGCTTGCTGTAGTCGCCCACATCGTGCACATCGAGCCCGACGTAATGCCCGAGCCCGTGGATGAAGAACCGATCCATCGTCTGTCCATCGCGGGAGCGCAACGGGCTCTCGCGCATGAAGCGACGCGCGACCTCCTGCAGATCGCGCATCGTACTCTGGCCGGGACGAAAGGCCGCTTCCGCGGCTCTTTGCGCGCCCAGGACCAGCTCGTAGATCTGGCGCTGACGCTCCGTGAAACGCCCCGTCGCCGGATAGGTGCGCGTGATGTCGGCCGTGTAGTACTGGTACTCGGCTCCGATGTCCACGACGACCAGATCGCCGGCGGCGATCTGCCGATTGTTGGCCTGATAATGCAGGATCGTCGCATTGGGACCGGAGCCGATGATCGGAGGGAATCCCGAGCGCCGCGCGCCGTTTCTCAGGAAGGCCGCCCACACCAAAGCCTCCAGCTCGTATTCGAACAGACCGGGGCGGAGAGCCCGCGCGATGTCGCGATGCGCTTCGACCGTGATGCGCACGGCTTCCCGCAGCAGAGCCAATTCGTTGGACGATTTGATCCGCCGCAGCTCGGCCAGAAGCGGCCGCACGTCGCGCACCTCGAGGGCTTCGGCGTGATCGGCGCGAGCGCGAAGGCGCTCGATGAAGGCTTGCTCCCGGCTGAAGCGCGCCGAAGGTCCGGAAGGGACGACCGTGTAGAGGATCCGCGTCTTCTCCAGCATCTTCGGCAATTCCGTCTCGAAAGCCGTCGTGGGCAGAGCGCGTTGCACGCCGAACTCACGCGGGGCATCTTCAGGACCCACCTTCGGACCGGTCCAGCGCTCGCGCGCGGGATTGCGCGGCGGCAGAAAGAGGACTTCCCGAATCCCCTCCTCCCCATACCCCTGCGGGATCAGGGCGAGAATCGCCCCCGGCACTTCCACTCCCGTCAGATACATGAAGTAGCTCCGCTGACGAAACTTCTGCTCGACCTCGTTATCCTCCTCCTCGGTCTTCCCCGAAAGGAGCACAATCCCGTCTCGCACAAGCTCCATCAGCCGCTCGCGTCGCTGCCGGTACTCCTGCAAAGGGATTCCCGCGAGCCGCTTCTCCTCCGGACTGGCCTTCTGCCGAAGGGCTGGCGTCGGACCCACCCAGATGAGCGAGATCGCCAAGAGTGCGTGAAAGACGAAGGCTCGATGTTTCACGTTCTTCCTCCACACAAAAGTTGGGGAGAGGCCCTCACGCGCTCCGAGGGGCGACGGCACGCCCCTGGATGAGGGAGAAAGCTCCCGCCAGAGCATACCCCATCAGAAAGAGCAGCAGAAACGGGATCGTCCCGTAAATCTGCATGCGCGCGGCATAGAGGGTGACACCGACGAAGTAGAGAGCCAGCGCCAGTTCCACAAAGGGAATCGCATCGTGGCGGAACGTATACTTCTTACCTTTCCACTGATCGCGTTTGGACTCGATCCGAAACTTCGGCGTGCGCGCAAACGGCGAACGAACGCCCAGAAACGCTTCCAGGGCCGCCCGCGCGTTGTTCAGAGACAACCCGATCCCGAGGGCCATCGCCAGGGGGAGATACTTCAGGTGCCGCTTCCAATCCGGATAGAGATGCCACAGACCAACCCCATAGAAAGCCAGAACCGATGCCGTCGCAAAGAGCAGGATCGGCACGTCCAGGATGAGCAGGTGAAACCATCCCTGATTGAACCGGGCGATCAAGACCGGCCCGTGCAGCAGGCTGAGCAGGATGACGAAGGGCGCATTGGCATTGTTCGTGAAGCGGAAGAACAGCTCGAGCTTGACCGACCACGGGAGCGGACTTCGAAAGATGCGCCCGATGAGCTTGAAGCCGACCTGGAGCACCCCCTTGGCCCACCGCCGTTGCTGCACCTTGAAGGCGTTCATGTCCACGGGAAGCTCCGAAGGGACGTCCTCCTCCAGAAGATACACGAACTTCCATCCGAACAGTTGCGCGCGATAGCTCAGGTCCGTATCCTCGGCCAGCGTGTCCGTGTGCCATCCGCCGCTCCACTCAATGGCCGCGCGTCGCCACATCCCCGCCGTGCCGTTGAAGTTGAAGAAGCTGCCCGAACGACTGCGCGCCGTCTGCTCGACGACAAAATGCCCATCGAGCATGATCTGTTGCAGGCGAGTCAGCAGATTGTAATCCGCGTTGACGTAGCTCCACCGCATCTGCACCATGCCGACCTGCGGATCCGTGAAGTAGTGGATCATCTTCCGCAGGCAATCGGGACGCGGGATGAAATCAGCATCGAAGATGGCGAGGAATTCGCCCCGGGCGCACGCCAACCCATGAGCGAGAGCCCCCGCCTTGAATCCCACGCGCTCGGGCCGTCGGAGATAGACGATGTCATACCCTTCCGCTTGATACTGCTCGGCCAGCCGCCGGCAGATCTCCGACGTCTCGTCGGTCGAATCGTCCAGGATCTGGATCTCCAGCCGATCGCGCGGATAGTCCAGACGCGTCACCGCGCGCAGGAGCCTCTCGACGACGTACATCTCGTTGTAGATGGGCAACTGCACGGTCACACAGGGCAGCTCGGACTCGGCGAAATACGCCTTCGGCCGCGGACGGACATGGCGATACCGAAGGAAGAGATAGACGAGACGAAACCGATAGATGCCGTAGATCGAAAGCAGCAGGAGGATACCGAAATAGGTCCCCATGACCACCCAATCGAAGACATCCGCCCGATAGAGATAGCTGATATTCGGATGCCCCCCCTGCTGACCGAGCACGCGTCGCACGATCTCGGGAACGGGTTCGGGCGGAACAAAATCCACCTGACATGCGAGCCCAAAGAATCTCATCGTCTTCCCTCTGCTCCTGTCGCTCTCCTGCCGCGCCTCCTCTTGAGCCGAGAATAATTCTACAAAGCCTCAAGGGGATGTCAACGAGAGGGGAAGAAGCCGTGGAGGAAAAGGCCCTCTGTCGGATATACTTTTTCGACGAGAGATGAGCGCGCTGTCGCTGCATACGCCGCTCTATCAGATGCATCTGCATCGCATTCCGCGCCTTGGGCCGCGTCGCGCCCGCGCGCTGGCCGCGGCCTTGGCCGAATTCCTCGGTCGGTCCGACTACCGCGAGGTCACTCTGGAGGACCTTCTCTTCTACCTGCCTCTGCGCTACGAGGACCGATCGCATCGCGTGTGCGTCGCCCAGTTGCGCGAGAACATGTGGGCTTCTCTTGAAGTCGTCGTGCGTTTGACCGGCAGCTACGCCGTCAAAGGAGGTCAGTTGAAGATCTTCGAGCTCTCGGCGAGCGATGAGACCGGAATGATCCGCGCCTTCTGGTGGA
The DNA here is from genome assembly GCA_964615335.1 of uncultured Clostridia bacterium. GTDB lineage: Bacteria > Acidobacteriota > Blastocatellia > HR10 > HR10 > HR10. Next base: position 83,893 of record CAZTMT010000001.1, on the reverse strand, counting down.
ATCGCACGTGGCTGGAGAAGACCTTCCCGCGCGGCACGCGGGTGATCCTCTACGGGCAATGGCGCTACAATCCGCGCTGGCGATGCTTTGAGGCCGAGAATCCCGACTTCGAAGTCCTCACCGAGGAGGACGAGCTGGCCGAGGCCATCCACACGGGGCGGCGCGTTCCCGTCTATCGGAAGCTGGGCTCCTTCACGACGCGTCCTTTGCGGGCGATCTTCTATCATCTGGTGCAGCGCCTCTCTCCGGAGAGCGTGCCCGAGACTCTTCCGGAAGAGACGCGGCGCCGGCTGCAGCTCATCTCCCGATACGAAGCCCTGCGACAGGTTCACTTCCCCCCCGACGACGAGACGCCCCTTGAGGATTACAACGAGGCCCGGTCGCCGGCTCATCGCCGATTGATCTTCGAAGAGTTCCTGCGGCTTCAACTCGCTCTCTCGCTCCGACGAGAGGAACGCGAACGCTCTCCCAAAGGGCCGAGCATCCGCGTGGACGACCGCATCCGAGAGATCGTGCGCTCGATCCTTCCGTTTCGCCTGACCGAAGGACAGAAACAGGCCCTGCGGGAGATCGTGCGCGACATGTGCTCGCCCCGACCCATGAATCGCCTCCTTCAAGGGGATGTGGGCAGCGGCAAGACGATTGTCGCGCTGGTGGCCATGGTCATCGCCGTCGAGAACGGGTATCAGGCGGCTCTGATGGCCCCGACGGAGATTCTGGCCGAGCAGCACGCTCGGAACGTGAAGCGCTGGCTCGCGCAGACTCCCTATCGGGTCGAAGCGCTCACGGGGAGCCTGCGCAATGCCGACAAACGAGAGCTGTATGAGGCGCTGGCGCGCGGGGAGATTCACATCGTCATCGGCACGCACGCCCTCATCCAGGAGGGCGTGCGCTTCCGGAATCTGGGCCTTGTCGTCATTGACGAGCAGCATCGGTTCGGCGTCCTGCAGCGCGCCGAACTGATCCGACGCGGCTACGCTCCGGATGTCCTCGTGATGACGGCCACGCCCATCCCGCGCTCGCTCGCGATGACCGTCTATGGGGATCTGGATGTCTCTACGATCCGCGATCTTCCTCCGGGGCGCACCCCCGTGCGGACTTTCCTTCGAACCGAGGAGGCGCGACCCGCGATTTATCAATTCATCGCCAATCAGGTGCGCGCCGGACGCCAGGCCTACATCGTCTACCCCCTTGTAGAGGAATCCGAGAAGATGGATCTTCTGAACGCCACGCAGATGGCCGATCACTTGCAGAAGGTCGTCTTCCCGCAGTTCCGCGTCGGCCTGCTGCATGGGAAGATGCGTCCGGCCGAAAAGGACGAGGTCATGCGCCGATTCCTCGCGCGCGAGATTGATATTCTTGTGGCCACGAGCGTCATCGAGGTCGGCGTGGATGTGCCCAACGCGACCGTCATGCTCATTGAGCATGCGGAGCGCTTCGGTCTGGCGCAACTGCATCAACTGCGGGGACGCGTGGGGCGAGGCGCCGCCGTCTCCTACTGCATTCTTCTGGCCCATGACCTCACGACGCCCGAAGCGCGCGAGCGCCTTCGCGTCATGGTCGAGACGACCGACGGATTCGTGATCGCCGAGAAGGATCTGGAGATTCGCGGTCCCGGCGAGTTGATGGGAACGCGACAGTCGGGCGCGCCCGTCTTTCGCATCGCCCATCTGGTTCGCGATCGGAGCCTGCTGGATCTGGCGCGCCACGAAGCCCGGCGACTCCTGGCTCGACGTTCCCAGGCGCCCGAACTCGAACCGCTTCTGGAGCACATTCGTCAGCAACCGCAGTACGGGCTGACGTCCATCGGATGAGTCGCCGAGCCGACTTCTCGCGCCGAGCCGACCAGTCCTGGACTCGCCCGAAGCGCCGTCTTCACCGGATGAGCCCGCGCTCGGAAAGTCCCAGCAGCAAAATGCCGAGCACAAGGCGATAGACGATGAAAAGATACGTCGTATGCGTCCTCAGGTACCGAAGCAAAAACTCGATGGCGAGGTATCCGCTCACGCCCGCTACCACGGTCGCGATCAGAAGCGAAAGGCTATAGGCTCCCTCCAGGTGATGGCGAATCGCGTACAGCTCGTAAAGCCCGCTTAAGGCCACCGCCGGAATGCTCAGCAGAAAGGAGAAGCGCGCGGCAGCCTCGCGCGTGAAGCCCAGCAGCAACCCGGCCGTGATCGTCGTCCCGGAGCGGGAGGCACCCGGGATCAACGCCAGGGCCTGAGCCAGGCCGACAATCAGAGCATCGCGAAGACCCACGTCGTGCAACTGGCGATGGCGCGAAGAGACGCGCTCGGCCCACAGCAGAAGGAGCGCCAGACCGATCAGGGCTCCCGCGATCAGTCGAAGCGACCGCGCGTGCGTCACAATGAAGGGCTCCAGCGCGATCCCCCCGATGATCAGAGGAAGCGTTCCCAGTCCAATGAACCACGCCAGACGCGCCGAGAAGGTCTCGCAGGGACGACCGCGAACCAGCCCGCGCAGGAGGGCGCCCGTCAGCTCGGCGACCTCTCGCCGAAAGTAGCCGAGCACGGCCACGAGCGTCCCCAGTTGAATCACCGCCGAGGCCGCAGCTCCCGGATCGTTCCACGGATGGGTGGGATCGAGCCCGTGGAGCACAGCCGGGACAATACGCAAGTGGGCCGTACTGCTGATCGGCAGGAACTCCGTCAGGCCCTGCACGAGTCCGAGCACAATCGCTTCCACAAGCGTCATAGACACAACCTCACGACGACGCGCACCCGAAAACGTTCCGCCCGCGCAGAGCCGGGTCAGGGGGACCTCAAATCTCGATGATCACGGGAATGATCATCGGATGACGTTCCGTCTGCCGGGAGATCAAGCGTTTCAGCTCGACGCGGATCTTCTCCTTCATGACCGCCCCATCGGTGCGCTCATCCCGATCGGCCTGAGCGACCGTTTCGATCACGCGCGCGCGGGCGCGCTCGAGCAATTCCTCCCCATTTTCGGAGGTCACAAATCCGCGCGTGATGATCTCGGGCACGGCCTCCAGCTCTCCCGTCGTCTTGTTGATGACGACGATCGGCAGGACGAAACCGTCCTCAGCCAGATGCCGCCGGTCATGGATGATGAACTCTTCGATCTCCTCAAAACCGGCCTCATCAATGAACGTGCGTCCGACGGGAACGGTCGTCTCCCCGATGCGCGCCCCCTCGCGATCCAGCTCGATGACCTGACCATTCTCGACGACCAGAACCTGATCCGGAGAGAAGCCCGCCGCACAGGCGAACTCCTTGTGGCGGCAGAGGCGCCGATAATCGCCGTGAATGGGGATCAGGTATTTCGGGCGCAGGGCGCGATAGAACTCCCGCAGGTCCTCTTGCGAGGGATGCCCGGAGACATGCACGCGCTTGATCGTCTCATCCACAACGCGCGCGCCGCGCCGATAGATGTGATCCATGAGCCGAGAGATCGCGCGCTCGTTGCCCGGGATGATGCGCGCCGAGAGGATGACGGTGTCCTCGGGCTCGATCCGAAGCTGTTTGTACGATCCGGTGGCCATGCGGGCGAGCGCCGCCATGGGCTCCCCCTGACATCCGGTGGCCAGCAAAACCACGCGTTCGCGCGGCAGACGATTCACCTCCGACGGGGAGATGAGCAGCCCCGCCGGGACATCGAGATAGCGCTCGGCCATGGCCGTCTCCACCATGCGCGTCATGGTCGAACCGACCAGCGCGAGCTGACAGTCGTACTCATAGGCCAGATCCAGAATGATCTGAATGCGATGGATCGAGGAAGCAAAGCAACTGAAGATGAGACGTCCGGGCGCTTCCTCGAAGATCTCCTCCAGAGCCGGAATGACGGCGCGCTCTGAAGGCGTTCGGCCGCTCCGCTCGACGTTGGTCGAATCGGCCAGCAGAGCCAACACGCCGCGCTCTCCATAGTGCCGGAGTCGGACGAGATCCGTGGGCTCCCCGATGACCGGCTCCTCATCCAGCTTCACGTCGGTCAGATGCACGATGATCCCCACGGGCGTCCGAATGGCCAGGGCCAAACAATCAATCGTCGAATGCGCCGCCCCGATGAACTCCACCTCAAAGGGCCCCGTCTCGACGAAGTCCCCGGGCTCGACCACATGCAACTCCGCCTCGCTCAAAAGGCCGTGCTCGATCAGCTTGTGCTCGGCGACAGCCAGCGTGAAGCGCGCGCCGTAGACCGGGGCCTGGACGACCTTCAGCAAATAGGGGAGCGCGCCGATATGGTCTTCATGCGCATGAGTGAGAAGAATGGCCCGAACGTGCGACGCCTGCGCTTCGAGGAAGCGCAAGTCGGGGATGACAACGTCCACACCATGCAAACTCTCATCGGGGAACATGAGGCCCGCATCAATGATGAGCATGTCCTCCCCATAGCGCAGGGCCAACATGTTCATCCCGAATTCTCCCAATCCCCCAAGGGGAATGATCTCCAGTTTCCCGCTCACGTCCCGTCTCCTTGAGAGATCTTCCGGGATACACGGTGTATCCTCCCGCACATGGGAGCATATCATATCGTTCTGACGGCACAGGGGGCAAGCGATGAAAAGGAGGGGATGCTGAAGTTCGTTCAGGTGCGGGCGAAAATATCGTGAGCCTCACCCAGATCGCGAGCCGCCGGTGTGATGATCGTCCGGCTGTGGATATAGATTTTTCGCCCTTCGGCCAGAGCGCGCTTGACGTCCTCCTCGCAGACGAAATCAACAGGAGAAGGGCGCGCGGACTCCCTCGGCGAAGGGGAAGAAGAGGTCGGGTTTTCCGAAACCGCAGGCTCAGGCGAAGGGCTCTTGCTCCCCTTTCCCAGGTGAGTGCTCACGACCTGCGCGACGAGCGCCTCGAGCGTCGCTCGATCCAGGCGAATGACCTCGGGGCCGGCCGTCAGGGCCGCCCGCTCCGAAATCGGTCGCGCCGTCGGCTGAAGCAAGGCGTCTGTGGCCTGCGGCTTCGTCTCGAAAGCGACGCGCTTGATGTCCAGCAGATGCCAGGGCGAGATGTTATCGGAGGTGATATTCCCCCCCCAGGATCCGCAGCCCAACGTCAGACTGGGCGGCAGATCGGTCGTCAGTCCGATCGAGCCATGCGGAGCCGGCGTGTTGACGACAATACGCGCGGCCGGCTGCCGGAGCGCGAACTCGCACACCAGCGCCCGATCGCGCGAATGAATCGCCAGGGTGTGGCCCGTCCCTCCGGCTCGCAGGATGGCCTGACAGAGGTCAGCCGCCGCCCGCCAGTCCGGGACGACATAGTACGCCAAAATGGGCGAGAGCTTCTCCAACGAGAGAGGATGGTCCTTCCCCACCCCGCGAAGCTCAGCGACCAGGACGCGCGTCTCTGGCGGAACGCGGAATCCCGCCATCTCGGCGATACGCGTCGCCGGACGCCCCACGACCTGAGGATTCACTGTGCGATCGGGACGAATGACCAGCTCCCCCAGAGCGCGAATCTCCTCTGCGTTCAGCCAGTATGCCCCCTGCTGATTCAACTCCTCCCGAACGCGCCCCTCGATGGCCGATTCGACGACCAGAGACTGCTCGGAAGAGCAGATCGTCCCATAGTCGAAGCACTTTCCCGTGAGGATATCGCGCACGGCCTTGGAGACATCCGCCGACCTCTCGATGAACGCCGGAACATTTCCCGGCCCCACGCCAAAAGCGGGTTTGCCGCTCGAATAGGCGGCGCGCACAAGACCGATCCCTCCGGTCGCCAGAATCACCGCCGTGAGCGGATGGCGCATCAGCTCCTGTGTCCCCTCCAGCGTCACCACCGTCATGCACCCGATGGCTTCCGGAGGAAGGCCTTCGCTGACGGCGGCCTCGCGCAGGATGCGCGCTGTCTCGGCGACACAGCGCACGGCAGCCGGATGCGGGCTGAGCACAATGGCATTGCGCGCCTTCACGGCAATGAGGATCTTATAGATCGCCGTCGAGGTCGGGTTGGTCGAAGGGATGATGGCGGCAACGACCCCTCGCGGATCCGCCATCTCGATGAGGCTCTCGGTCTGGCGAATGATACCGACGGTCTTGAGGTCCCGGAATCCTTCGTACACGCAGAGCGCGGCGAACCGGTTCTTGATCGTTTTATCCGCCGGATTCCCATATCCTGTCTCGCGATGCGCCATCTCCGCCAGTCGCTCGGACTCGCGAAGGGCGGCCTCGGCCATGGCGGCGAAGACACGATCCACCTGCTGCTGAGTGAACGCCGCCAAAGCGCGTTGCGCAGAGGCCGCGCGCGCCAGCAGATCTCGCGCCTGTTGGATGGAAACCAGGTCCTTATCGCTCACCATGGGAAGAGATGCACAGAATCACCCCTCGGGCCTCGGTCCGGGACCACTCCGGCACGCACGAGATCCTCCGGGCTCACTTTCGAGAAGATCCGCGCCGCCGATTGCCCTCGACCTCGCCTTCAAGCGACTTCGTTCCCCGCGCTTCGAGGGCCTGCACGTCCTGGCCCGAAAGCACGTGAACCTCGCGCGCTTCCCCTTCGATGATCCCCCCTCCGTTGGGGAGAATGCGTTCGACCTCCGGATGCGGTCTCGGAATCACATGGACGCTGATCAATTCGCCGACGCGCCGCGCGGCCGCAGCTCCCGCATCGGTCGCCGCCTTCACCGCCCCGACATCCCCGCGGACGAAGACGGTGACCAGACCGGCTCCGATGTATTCCTTTCCGATCAACCGGACATTCGCCGCCTTGACCATCGCATCGGCGGCCTCAACCGCACCCACGAATCCTCGCGTCTCGACCATGCCCAAAGCTTCTAATGCCATCTCCTCACCCCTCCTGCACAAGGTGTCCCTATCGTATCACAACACGAAGCATAAAGAAAGCCCTCTCGCGCTCCGGCAGGACATCGGGGCGGGGCCGAAGCCTCTTGACGCGGAGAGCGCGTCCCTCACAAGCATCGGCTCACAAGGAGGTGCGCGGAGCAGGAGACTATGCTACTATATCCCCTGCGCAAGAGAATCAGGGGGAGAGAGCGATGCGCAGCCTGTATCTGGGGATCCTGCTGGCCCTGCTCGCTCATCCCGGAGCGGGAGCGCCTCAACGGGAGCGAGCCGGACGCGCTTCGCAACAGGTGACTTCCGAAGAGAAGAGTCGCGCCGAGGCTGTGGCGAAGTTCGAGGCGGGGCAGACGGCGCACGAACAAGGGCGTCTGGCCGAGGCCATCGAACTCTACAGCTCCGCTCTGCAACAGCTCCCGAATTTTTCCGAAGCGCTCTATCAACGGGCGGCTGCCTATTTTGCTCTGGATCGGCTGGAGGAAAGCGAGCGCGATCTGGCACAGCTTCTCGAACAGGAGCCGGATCTGATCGCCGATGCGGCCGGGGCGGCTTTCATGGCGCGCGCGCATACGCTTTTGGCTGAAGTACTTTTGAGGCGGAATCGGCTCCCGGAGGCCGAGACTCACGCGCGCCGCGCCCTGACGCTGGATCCGAACTTCCCCCGCGCTCACCTGGTGCGCGCTTCGATCGCTCTGGCGCGACGTGCTCCTGCGGAAGCGATAGCCGAACTCGCGCGCGCGCGGGAGCTGGGTCTGGAGACGGCGTCTCTCTACACTCTGCTGGGTCTGGCGCACGAGCAGAAGGGGGAGATCGAAGCGGCTCTGCACGCGTACAGCCGCGCTCTGGAGCGAGACCCGAAGGCCTCTGCGGCTCGCCAGGCCCGAAGTCGTCTCTGGCTCGAGCGTCGGGACTATGCGCGCGCCCTTGAAGACTTAGAGGTCTTGGCTCAGTCCCAGCCGACGACGGACATCGAGCAGCGCCTGGCCGAAACGTACGCCCTGGCGGGACGAACCGAAGAAGCCATCGCCCTTTTTCAAAAGATCCTGGCCCGCGAACCGACGCATCGCGAGGCGCGCCAGCATTTGATCACCCTGCTGGAGCGGGCGGGGCGCCTGACGGAAGCTCTGGCGCAGGCTCAGCAGTGGGTCGCCGTCTCTCCTGACGATCCCCGAGCACATGCTCTTTTGGGGGAACTCTTGCTCCCTCACGATCCGGAGGCTGCCGCGCGGGCCTTTGAGCGCGCCGCGCAAGGGGATCGAGAAAACCTCGCCTATCGCGCGAATCTGGGAGCGGCGCTGCTGAAACTGCGCCGATTCCCCGAAGCGGCCGAGGTCTTCCGCACCGTTCTCGCCCGCGATCCGAACCACTATCCGGCCCACGCCGGTTTGGGAACGGCCTACTTCGAGCTGAAGGATTACGCGCAGGCCGCCCGCGAATTCGCCTGGGTGGTCCGGCGAAAGCCGGACTCGGCCGTCGCGCATTACTTTCTGGCCATCTGCTACGATCGGTTGGGTCAGTACGAACAGGCGCTCCCGATGTACGAGCGATTCCTCGCGCTCGCCGATCCGGCGACGCACCGGACGGAGATCGAGAGCGCGCGCTTTCGTCTGCCGGCACTGCGCCGACAGATCGAGGAGGCTCAAAAACGCCGTCGGCGATGAGAATTCACTGGAACGCCCTTGGGCGCCTTCTCACACCGCCGATCCGACAGGGCACACTGGGGATGATCGCCGCTTTCTTCTCCCCTCTTGTCATCACCCCTCTGCAGACGGCGGAAATCTCTCATCTGCTGACGCCGCCCGAATACGCTCAGTTCACCCGGGAGAAAAATCCGGCCAAGCAGGTTCGATTCCTTTTGAAGATTGGGGAAAAGCGACTGCAAGAGATCAAACGTCTCTTCGAGGAGGAGCGCTTCGAGTCAGCCCTTGAGCGGTTGGCCTCGTATCAGGCCCTTTTGGAGCATGCGTTCTCGCGAATCGAGATGGTTCCTCCGGGAGGGAAGCGAAAGAACGCCTACCGCGATTTCGATCTGCACGTGCGGAAGCATCTTCGGGATCTCGAGGCTCTGGAGCGCGCTTTTCCGGCCGGCTGGGTGGCCGAAGTGGAACGCGTCCGCAAGACCGCCGTGAAACTTCGCTTTGAAGCCCTCAACGCCTTCGCGGGCGAGAAGATCTTCACCCGCCGGCCTCACTCCCAGTGATGGCCTATCCGCCCAAGCGGATCATCTCGATCTTCGGCGGTGAGGAGAAATGACGTCCCGACCGAAGAGCCTCGAGCCGCTCCTCCGAATAGCGATCGCGCCGCGCTTCCCAGATGTGGCCGATGGCCGCGAGGATCTCCTCGTCGGACGCTCCGGCTCGGAGCAACGCCTTCACATCGTATCCCTGGGCTGAGAAGAGACAGGTCACCAGTTTCCCATCCGAGGTCAGACGCACGCGCGTACAGGCGCGGCAGAAGGGCTCGGTCACCGAGGCGATGACCCCGATATCTCCGCTGCCATCGGCCAGGCGATAGCGCACCGCCGTATCGCTCTCCTGTTCTCGGCCGACCTCTTGAAGCGCGAATTCCCGCGCGAGGATGCGCACGATCTCCGCTTTCGGGACGACTTTCTCCCACCGCCAGCCGTTCGCCGTCCCGACGTCCATGTATTCGATGAAGCGGAGCGCGAAGCCATGCTCGAGGCAGAAGCGGACGAGCGGGATGATGTCCTCCTCATTGACCCCTCGCTCGATGACAGCATTGATCTTCACCGGGTGCAGCCCCACGCGCTGGGCCTCGAAAATCCCTTCGAGCACGCGCCCGAGATCCCCGCGCTGCGTGATGCGCCGGAACTTTTCAGGATCCAGCGTATCCAGGCTCACATTCACCCGCACGAGTCCGGCCGCCTTCAAGCGTTCGGCCTGCTCGGCCAGCAGCGCTCCATTGGTCGTGAGACACAGATCGCGTACGCCGGAGATCTCCCGAAGCTGTGCGATCAATCGGTCCAGACCCCGGCGCAAAAGAGGCTCCCCTCCTGTCAGTTTGATCTTCTCCACGCCCAAACGCACCAGGAGCCGCGTCAGACGCACGATCTCTTCGAAGGTGAGCAGCTCCGTGCGCTCCACCCAGGCGTATTCCGGGAGAGGCATGCAATAGAGGCAGCGAAAATTACATCGGTCGGTGACCGAGATGCGCAAGTCCTTCATCGGACGATGCCAGCGATCGCGCACGTCCATGGCGGCATCTCCGGTGGGGATTATATCGCGAGCGCGTGAAAGACACCATGCGATCCCAAAGCGTCTGGGCCGAATCGGGTCGTGGAAAGTCCCCGGACCTCCCTCGTATACTATGAGGGCGGGATGTCGGAGCGCATCGCTCATTTCGCCTTCCAGATCGGAGAGGCCGAAGCGGGGCAGCGGCTCGATCACTTTCTGGCGCGCGCTTTTCCACAGCATAGCCGCGTCCTCCTGCGGCGGGCGACGGCCCAGGGATGGGTGCGCGTCAACGGCGAGCCCTCGCGGTCGAATTACCGATTGCGCCCGGGCGATCGGGTGACTGTGCAGATTGACTCCACGCCGACGCCCGGTCTGGTTCCCGAACCCATCCCTTTGTCCATCCTTTTTGAGGACGAGGTGCTTCTGGTCCTGGAGAAGCCGGCGGGCATGCTCGTGCATCCCAATCGCCAGGTGAGGTCGGGTACTCTGTTGAATGCCCTGTGCCATCACCTGAAGGAACGCGCTCCGGGGACGCGCCCGGGACTGGTCCATCGGCTCGATCGGCTCACGTCCGGACTGCTGGTGGTCGCGAAGACGGAATCGGCGCACCGCATCCTGGCCCGACATTTTCGCGAGCGTCGTGTTGTGAAAACCTATCTCGCCGTGGTTCACGGGGACTTTCAGGCGGAGTCGCTTCGGATCACGCTCCCCATCGGATGGGATCCCAACCGGTATCCCCACTGGAACATCCTGGACTCCGGGCGCGAGGCGATAACCGATGTGCGCGCACTGGAACGCGCGGGCGGCCTCACGCTCATTGAGGCGCAGCCCCAGACCGGACGCACCCACCAGATTCGCATTCATCTGGCCGCGATCGGGCATCCGGTCGTCGGCGACGCTCTCTACGGCAGAGAGGCGCACGCGGCGTTTGACGCCTGGATGCATCGGGTCGGTCAACGGTTTGATCGCCATTTCCTCCATGCGGCGCGGCTGGCTTTCTCTCATCCGCACACGGGTCAGTGGCTCGATTTCCACTCCCCTCTTCCCGAAGATTTCCGCCGGCTGCTGGAGCTGTGGCGGGCGACGTCGTGACCTCACGGTCTCCTTCCTGGCGTCAAGGGGCGAATGGTTTCGCTCTGGTTTCCCCCCCACGGGATGCAGTACAATCTCTTCCGGAGTTCTTATGGGGAATCCAGGCGAAGCGCCGAGCCAGCCGCTTACTCTCCGCGTCATCGAAGCGCGTCCCCGCGATGTCGGGCGTGGCTTGGCCCGCATTGCCCCTGAGGACCTGGAGGCGTTGGGGATCGCCCCGGGGCACACGATCGAGATCCTGGGACGACGTCGCACAGTGGCCCGCGCCTTCCCCACGTTTGGCGGCGAGCGCGGTCAGCGGGTCATTCGGATTGACGGGATCACTCGCGAGAACGCGCAGGTGGATCTGGAGGAATGGGTTCGCGTGCGCCCCATCTCTTGCGCTCTGGCCACGAGAGTGAGGTTGCGCCCTGTGGATACCTCTCCGGCTTCTGCTGAGGCACGGCGTTATCTCTCCCACTGGCTCGACGGGATCCCTGTGCTGGCCGGGGATACGGTCCGCGTCTGGCTTTTGGGGGCGACCCCTCAGGACTATCACGTCCTGGAGACGGAGCCGGAAGGTCCTGTCATCATCCAGCTCACGACAAGCTGCGAGATCGTCCCTTCTGAGCCCACGCCCACAAGCGAAGGTCCTCCTCGACTCGCGTATGAAGACGTGGGCGGCCTCAAACGCGAAATCGCCCAGCTTCGCGAGCTGGTGGAGATCCCCTTCAAAAGCCCGGTTGTCTTTGAGAACGTGGGGATCAAGCGACCTCGCGGGATTCTTCTCATCGGTCCTCCGGGCGTGGGGAAATCCCTTCTGGCTCGCGCTGTGGCCTGCGGCTCTCATGCGCGATTCTTTCAGACGACGGGCCATGAGCTTCTCTCGCGCTATCATCGCCACGCCGATTCGTATCTGCAGGAGCTATTCCAGCGGGCGCGCGAGCACGCGCCGGCGGTGATCTTCCTGGACGAGCTGGAGGCGATCGCTCCGGATCAGGGGGAGATCGCGCGGCGCATTGTCGCCGATCTGGTGACGCTTCTGGACGAGCTTCCGCGAAGGGAACGCATCGTCGTCATCGGCTCCAGCACGCACGCGCAGGCTGTGGATCCGGCGCTTCGCCGCCCGGGTCGCTTCGAGCGCACGATCTTTGTGGGAATGCCCACGTCCCGCGATCGGGTGGAGATTTTGGAGATTCATTCGCGGGGTCTGCCCCTGGGGGGGGATGTGGACTTTCGCCAACTGGCGGAGCTGACGCGCGGGCTGGTCGGAGCGGATCTGCTGGCCCTCTGTCAGGAAGCAGCCCTTCTGGCGCTGCGCGAGGCCTTCCCGATTCCAGACCTCACGGAATCTCCTCCTTCGGACCTGCTCTCCCGGACGCAGATCCGGATGCGCCACTTCCTGGAAGCCTTGAAGACGATCACGCCTCTTACCCCCCAACCGTCATGCGCCGAGCTGATCGAAGTCCGATGGGAAGACGTGGGGGGCTTGCACGACATCCGGCACCAACTCACGGAAGCCGTTCTCGGGCCGCTTCGCTCGCCGACGCTCTTTGCGCGCGTGCGCGCCCGTCCGGCCAAAGGGATTCTCCTGCATGGTCCCTCGGGGACGGGGAAGACGCTTCTGGTTCGCGCTCTGGCTGGGGAGACGGGGATTCGCCTCTTCTCGGCGCGCGGCCTGGAGATGCTCGCTCTCGGCCAGGATCGCTCGGCCACGCTCGTGCGCGAGCTGTTTCAGCAGGCGAAGCAGCATTCGCCTTCGCTCGTCTTTCTGGACGATCTGGATGTGCTCGCGACGGCGCGACGGCGCAGCGCTCTGGCTGGGGCTCTGGAGCGCGTTCTGGCCGAACTGATTGCCGAGATGGATCGGCTCGAGCATCTGCGCGGCATTCTCGTGCTCGGCGCAGCGCGGGAGCTGACTCAGGTCCCCGCCGAGCTGCTCGCTCCGGGCCGATTCGAGCTTCTTCTGGAAGTCCCCGTTCCCGATTGCCGCGCGCTCAAGGAGATCTTGCAGATCCACCTGCGGGACCGCCCGCTCGCGGAAGATGTCAATCTGGATCTGCTGGCGCAACTGGCTCAGGGTCTGACCGGAGCCGACATCGAAGCCGTATGTCAGCAAGCGGCGATTGTCGCGATCACAGACTATGTGCGCCGCGCCGAATCGGGCGAATCCGTTCCTCTCCTGATCACACAGCACCATCTGGCGGCGGCCATCGAAGCCGCCTGCGAGCGAAAATTGCGGGAACGGTGAGCCCCCGCCTCCTTGAGCGAGAGGACCGCCTTTCGCTATCCTTGTGTGTGCATCTCGGAATCGAAAGAGGAGGCCGATATGACGGAGATCTCCGCAGGGAAACTTCGCGGGCTCATGCGGCTGGCCGACTCGGCCGGCCGATTCAAAATGCTGGCCATTGATCAGCGCGGATCCCTGATCGAATCGCTCGCGCGATCTTCGGGGAAGCCCCGAGAGCAAGTGACCTTCGATGAGATCGCGCGCGTCAAGCGATGGGTGACGCAGATTCTGGCGCCGATGGCGACAGCCGTTCTGACTGATCCCGTCTACGGATACCCGTACTCGCTGACCGATATCCCGGGCCATGTGGGATTGCTTCTGGCCTACGAGGAGACCGGATACGAAGCCGTGGGCACGGGGCGCTGCACGCGGCTCATCGAAGGATGGAGCGCGTGGAAGGCGCGCGCCGCAGGGGCCGATGCCGTGAAGTTGCTGCTGTATTACCATCCGGATGCCGAGGAGAAGGTGCGCCAGCACCAGCAGGATCTTGTACGTCGGGTCGGTCAGGAATGCGCCGAGCTGGACATCCCCTTCCTCCTGGAGACGGTCGGCTACGCCCTTGACGGCGGAGGGACAAACACCCCCGAATACGCCCGACAGAAGCCCGACATCGTCATTCGCAGCGCGCGCGAATTCTCCAAACCCGAATACCAGGTGGATGTCCTCAAGCTGGAATTCCCGGCGAATTTGAAATACTGTCGGGAGTTTCAATCGGCCCCCTTCGGGAAGAAGGATGCTGATCCCGTCTACACGTTGGAGGAAGTCAAGGCCTACTGCCGCGAGCTGAACGAAGCGGCGGGCGTTCCGTGGGTCATTCTGAGCGCCGGGGTGGATATTGAGGAGTTCATCGAGAACACGAAGCTGGCCGTAGAAGCGGGAGCCAATGGCTTTCTCTGCGGGCGCGCGATCTGGAAGGAAGCCGTCGCGCTCTATCCCGATGAGGCGAAGCTCGTGCAGGCGCTGCAGACGCGCGCGCGGGAGAACTTCCGCCAGCTCAACGAAATCGCCGAGCGCGCGACGCCCTGGTTCGAGCATCGCCGGTTTGGAGGCCGATCCCGCATCCGCCTCCAATTCCAGGGGGAGCAGTGGTACCGCCGATATCAGGCCGGCGTGCGCGCCTGAGCGTTTCGCGAGGGGGATCGGCCTGGGTCCCCCTCTCCGTCCCGGGACGATGAAAAAAACCCTCCGCGAGGAAGCGATCAAATATTGGCCCCTTCACGAGCGCCCGCGGGAGCGGTTGCTCAAGCAAGGGCCCGACGCGCTCTCGGATGCCGAGCTTCTGGCCATCTTCCTGCGCACGGGCGTCAGCGGCCAGAGCGCCGTGGATCTGGCGCGCGCGCTGCTGCAGCACTTCCACGGATTGCGCGGGCTCTTCACTGCCGACCTCCGCGAGCTGCGCCAGGTCAAGGGGCTGGGCGATGCGAAGATCGCCACGCTTCTGGCGACGATCGAGCTGAGCAAGCGATATCTCCGAGAGGATCTCGAACGCCGTCGCGCGATCCGAAATCCCGAGGACGTCTATCAGCTTCTGGCCCACTCGCTGCGCGATCGCGATCACGAGGTCTTCACCGTCATCTTCCTCAACAGCAAGAACGAGATCCTGGCCATCGAGGAGCTGTTTCGAGGCACGATCAACACCAGCGCGGTCCATCCCCGCGAAGTCATCAAGCGGGCGCTGCAGCATGGGGCAGCCGCCCTCATTTGCGCACACAATCACCCCTCGGGGAATCCCGAACCCAGCCCTCAGGATCGGCAGATCACGCGAGAACTTCGCGAAGCCTGTCGCCTGATGGAGCTTTCTCTTCTGGATCACCTCATCATCGGCCACAACCGCTACTGGAGTTTCGCCGAACGCGGAGAGATCTGACCTCCTCCGAACGCTCGACGCCAGATCGGCGCATGAGGATCCGCCCTCTTTGACCGGCTGCCGGAGTGCGTGTATACTGGCTCCCTCAGGAGGAAGGCACAATGCAGGGCGAGCGACAGCGGCAATTCTTCTCCTATCGAGAAGTCCTGCGCGCCCTTTGGGAGAATCGCGATCGGCTCCGCTACGCCTGGCGAATCCTGACTCAGGGGGTATGCGACGGATGCGCGCTGGGGACTAGCGGCCTGCGCGATTGGACGATCTCGGGAATCCACCTCTGCTGGATTCGGCTGAATCTGCTGCGCCTGAACACGATGGGGCCTCTGGACCCGGAGCTTCTCCGCTCGACGGCTCGGCTTCAAGACCGGAGCGAGCCCGAGCTGCGCGCGCTCGGACGTCTGCCCGTCCCTTTTCTGCGGCGCCGAGGGGATGCGGGGTTCCGACCGATCTCCTGGGAGGAGGCGCTCGGGATTATCGCCGCGCGTTTCCGCCAGATACCTCCGGAGCGACTCGCCTTCTATCTGGTCTCCCGGGGGACGGTGAACGAGACCTATTACGTGGCCCAAAAGGTCGCGCGCTTTCTGGGCACGAACCACATTGACAACTCGGCGCGCATCTGTCATGCGCCGAGCACGACGGCGCTGCGGCAGACAATTGGCTATGCCGCTTCCACCTGCAGCTACACGGATTGGATCGGGACAGATCTGCTCGTGCTCCTCGGAAGCGACGTGGCGAACAATCAGCCCGTCGCGATGAAGTACATCCATCTGGCGAAGAAGCGAGGTACGCGCGTCGTCGTCATCAACCCCTATCGCGAACCGGGATTGGAGAAGTACTGGGTCCCCTCTTCGCTCGATTCCGCGCTCTTTGGGACGCGCGTCGCCGACGAATTCTTCCAGATCCGCGTCGGGGGGGACATCGCCTTTCTGAACGGTGTGCTCAAGCACCTCATCGCGAACAACTGGGTCGATCAGGAATTCATCGCGCGACATACGGAAGGGTGGGACGAGCTGGTGCGCGTGCTCGCGGAGCAGAGCTTCGACGAGCTGGAGCACCTCTCGGGCATCTCGCGCGAACGGATGCTCGATCTGGCCCGCCTCTACGCGCGGGCGCGCACGGCCGTCTTCATCTGGTCCATGGGGATCACGATGCACGAGCACGGAGTGGCCAACGTCAAGGCCATCGTCAATCTGGCACTGGCGCGCGGGATGATCGGGCGCCCGCATTGCGGTCTTGTCCCCATCCGCGGACATTCCGGGGTCCAGGGGGGAGCAGAGATGGGCGCTGTTCCCAACCAGTTTCCCGGCGGGATCCCGATCACTCCCGAGAGCGCGCGCGAATTCAGCGCGCGATGGGGATTCCCGGTCCCAGACTGGCGCGGCCACTTCGTCGCCGAGATGCTCGAAGCCGCTCACCGAGGGGAGATCGAGGGGCTCTATCTTGTCGGCAGTAATCTGGTGAGCGTACTGCCGGACAGTCGGTTCGTGCGCGAAGCTCTCGAGCGCATCCCCTTGCGCGTGCATCACGACATTGTTCTGAACCCGCAGATGTTCGTCGAACCCGCCGATACGGTCCTGCTTCTTCCCGCGACCACGCGCTACGAGATGGCCGGAGGCAATACGGAGACGACGACCGAGCGGCGCATCATCTTCAATCCGGAGATCCCAGGACCGCGCCTGGCCCAGGCACGCGATGAGTGGCGCGTGCTTGTGGAGATCGCCGAGCGCGTGCATCCAGATCGAGCGGAGCGCATCGCCTTCGCTTCGACCGACGAGATCCGCCAGGAGATCGCGCGCATCGTGCCGTTTTATGAAGGTATCCAGCGACTGCGGCGACGCGGGGATCACATCCAGTGGGGGGGACCACTTCTGGGCGCCGACGGTCGCTTCCCGACGCCGACCGGGCGCGCGCGCTTCACGCCGCTTGTTCCGCCGCAGCGCAATATCCCCGAGGGGCGCTTCCAGCTCACGACCCGTCGAGGGAAGCAATTCAACAGCATGATCTTTGGCGCCACAGATGTGCTGGCGGCCGCTCGGCGCGATGACGTGATCCTGGCTCCGGAAGACATGGCGCGCCTGGGCCTGCGCGATGGCGATCCCGTCACGATCCGCTCCGAGACGGGCATCTTTCGCGGGCGCGCGCGTTCGGGTCCTCTGCGCCCCGGCCTGGTCATGATGTACTGGCCCGAAGCTAACGTCTTGATCCGGCGCCAGGCGCGCGATCCCGAATGCGGTATGCCAGCCTTCCGCAGCGAGATCGTCGAAGTCATCCCTGAGTCCACGGGCACTGTATAACCGGTCGGAGGAAGTTCGATGAGTTCCCCGAATGCTTGGGATCATGCCTCTGTCCTCTCCGTAGGAGGGGATAGCCTCCAGATCCGCGAGGATGTGGTGGCCGTCGAAGAACCGCTGGAGGTGCGCCTGCTTCACCGTCAGGGAGAGGGATGGGCCGCGCACAGTCTGGCCGTGACCATGCGCACGCCGGGCCATGACTTCGAGCTGGCCGCCGGATTTCTTCTGGCCGAAGGGGTGATCAGGAGCCGACACGAGATCCAGGACATCCACTACTGCCGCGAGCACGAAGGGTACGAGAACCGCAACATCGTCAACGTCGTCCTGGCCGAAAGCGCGCGCGTGGACCCGGAGCGATTCAGTCGGAATGTCTACACGACATCAAGTTGCGGCATCTGTGGAAAGGCTTCGCTGGAGTCAGTGCGCGCCCTCATCGGACAGCCGCTTCGCGACACATTCCAGGTCTCCCGCGAGGTGCTTCTCTCTCTCCCGGCTCGGGCGCGGCGGGCTCAGCCGCTTTTCGCGCGCACCGGAGGCGTTCACGCCACGGCGCTCTTCGACCCGTGGGGGCATCTGCTCCTTGTGCGAGAAGATGTCGGGCGGCATAACGCGATGGATAAGGTGGTCGGACACCTGCTGCTTGCGGATCGCCTTCCGGCCTCGCGCACGATCGCGCTGCTGAGCGGGCGCGCCAGTTTCGAACTGGTGCAGAAAGCGCTTCTGGCCGGAATCCCCATTGTCGCGGCTATCGGAGCGCCAAGCAGCCTGGCCATTGCCGTGGCGCGCGACTTCGGCCTCACGCTCATCGGCTTCCTCCGCGATGGAGGATTCAATGTCTACGCTGGAGCTGATCGCCTCGATCTCCCCTTGGGGGAGCCAGCGCGCGTGCTGGACTTCTCTCCCCCCTCCGAAGTAAACTTCCTCACGGCGAATTCCCGACCGGAGTACACATATGAGCGAACTGGAGAAGAAGGCGAAAGCCATTGAGATCGCCCTCAGCCAGATCGAGAAGCATTTCGGCAAAGGGGCGATCATGCGGCTGGGGGATCGGAAGGTCGAGGAGATCCCGGTCATCTCGACGACCAGCCTCAGCCTGGATGCCGCACTGGGCGTCGGCGGAATCCCCCGGGGACGCATCACGGAGATCTTCGGTCAGGAGGCGAGCGGCAAAACGACACTGGCTCTGCATGTGGCCGCGGAAGCGCAACGGCTCGGAGGTGTGGCCGCCTACATTGACGCCGAACATGCTCTGGATGCCGCGTATGCGGAGAAGATCGGCGTGCGCATTGATGATTTGCTGGTCTCGCAGCCGGACAGCGGGGAGCAGGCGCTGGAGATCGCCGAGGCGCTCGTCCGATCCGGAGGCGTAGATGTGCTCGTCGTGGATTCGGTCGCCGCGCTCGTGCCGCGCGCTGAGCTGGAAGGAGAGATGGGCGATGCCTTGCCCGGTCTGCAGGCCCGCCTGATGTCCCAAGCCCTGCGGAAACTGGCCGGAGCCGTCTACCGCTCCAACACGGCGCTCATCTTCATCAACCAGATGCGCCAGAAGATCGGCGTCATGTTCGGCTCCCCGGAGACGACGACCGGCGGCCAGGCCCTGAAGTTCTACGCGAGCGTGCGCCTGGATATGCGGCGCACCAGCTCCCTCAAAGACGGTGAGACGATCGTCGGAAATCGCGTGAAGGTGCGCGTTGTGAAGAACAAGGTCGCTCCTCCCTTCAAAGAAGCCGAATTCGACATGCTCTACAGCGAAGGCATCTCCCGCGAGGGAGAGCTTCTGGATCTGGGCGTCGAGCACCGCATCGTGGAGAAGAGCGGCGCCTGGTATGCCTACAAAGGCGAGCGACTCGGCCAGGGGCGGGAGAACGCGCGCCTCTTCCTCAAAGCGAATCCGGATCTGGCGCTGGCGATCGAGAATGAGATTCGGCAAGCCCTGGGCCTGCCGCGGCGCGAAGGGACAAAGGCCGCCGAACCGGAAGCTGCACCCACACCTTCGGCCAAAGCCAAGAAAGCCGACTGATGCATCCCGATCATGCACGACGTGGATTTCATCGTGATCGGGAGCGGGATCGCCGGCTTGCGCGCGGCGGTGGAGCTGGGACGGGAGGGATCGGTCCTCATCCTCACCAAGGACGAACTCACCGAATCGAGCACGAAATACGCTCAAGGAGGGGTCGCCGTCGCCTTGAGCGATGATGACGAGATCGCCCTGCATCAGGAGGACACGCTGCGCGCGGGAGCCGGCCTGTGCGATCCCGAAGCCGTTCGTGTGCTCGTTGAGGAAGGCCCCCGGGCAGTGCACGAGCTGATCCAGTGGGGATGCCGCTTCGATCGCGTGGGCGATCGGCTGGAGTTCGGACGGGAGGCCGCGCATTCCCGGCGTCGGATTATCCACGCGCGCGGGGATGCGACCGGACGCGAGATCGTGCGGACGCTGCTTGAGCGCGTGCGCGAGATGCCGCGCGTGCGCATCGCATCTCACGCCTTCGCGCTGCGCTTGCTCGTTCATGAGGGGCGCTGCTTCGGCGTCCAGTACGTGGACACGCGCGCGCGTCTGGCGCACACGGTGCGCGCGCGCGCTGTCATCCTGGCCACCGGAGGCGCCGGGCAGATCTACCTCCACACGACCAACCCCGATGTCGTCACGGGCGAGGGGATGGCGATGGCTTACGAAGCGGGCGCGCTTCTGTGCGATATGGAATTCGTGCAGTTTCATCCGACAGCGCTTCATCAAGAAGGCGCGCCGCGCTTTCTGCTGAGCGAGGCGCTGCGCGGCGAAGGCGGGATCTTGCGCAATCGCTTCGGCGAGCGCTTCATGCCGCGATATCACGAAGAGGCCGAGCTGGCTCCCCGCGATGTCGTCGCGCGCGCGATCCTGAGCGAAATGCAGCGCACCGAAGCCGCGTGCGTCTATCTGGACCTCACCCATCTGCCGCCCGGCGTCCTGCGCGCGCGCTTCCCGCGCATTGTCGAGACCTGCCGGCGCTACGGACTGGATCTGACGCGCCAGTGGATTCCCGTCAGCCCGGCGGCGCACTACTTCATGGGAGGGGTGCGCACCGACCTGGACGGGAGAACGGGAATCGAGGGCTTGTTCGCCGCCGGCGAGGTGAGTTGCACGGGCGTGCACGGAGCCAATCGCTTGGCCAGCAATTCGCTGCTGGAAGGATTGGTCTTCGGAGCGCGAGCCGCTCGCTGCGCCCTCGCTTCCGTGGCGACCCCGGTGATTCCTTCTCCGGACTGGCCCGCCCTCTCCCCTCAGGAGGCGCGGATCGCCCAGGACATTCTCCAGCGCGTTCGGGAGATCATGTGGCGAGACGTCGGCCTGCTCCGCCACGGCGAGACGCTGCGCTCGGCCCTGGATTGCCTGCAGCAGTTGCGAACCGCCGCCCCCACTCTCGCCACACGCCATCTGGTCACGGTGGCCTGGCTCGTCGCACGCGCCGCGCTCTTTCGGGAGGAGAGCCGCGGAGCCCACTTCCGCACGGATTTCCCCGATCCGGATGACGCGCGCTGGCGCTGCCATTCGGCTCAACACCGCGAACGCGGCCTTTTCACGCGCCCTCTGGGAACGGAGGTCTTCCCGACATGATGGGACACGCGCTCTGGCTCTGGATCGCTTTCAACCTCTTCGTGATCCTCATGCTCGCGCTCGATCTGGGCGTCTTCCACCGCCGCGCTCACGTCATCGAGTTGAAAGAAGCGCTCGGCTGGAGCATCTTCTGGATCGCCCTGGCCGTGCTCTTCAACGTCGGCGTCTACTTCTGGTTCGGCCCGGCCGCCGCCCTGGAGTTCCTCACCGGATACCTCATCGAGAAATCGCTCAGCATGGACAATATCTTCGTCTTCGTGCTCATCTTCTCCTACTTCCGCGTCCCCCCGCTCTATCAGCACAAGGTCCTCTTCTGGGGCATCCTCGGCGCTCTCATCATGCGCTTTCTTTTCATTTTGGCTGGCGTCACGCTGATCCAGAAGTTCCACTGGATGATCTACGTCTTCGGAGCGATTCTCATTGTGACCGGCGCGCGCATGGCCGGAGAGAAAGAGAAGGAGATCCACCCGGAGCGGAATCCCCTCTTGCGGGTGGCTCGCCGATTCATTCCCATCACGCGCCGGTATGTGGACGGCCGCTTCTTCATCCGAAGAATGGGACGAACGATAGCCACACCTCTTTTTGTCGTCGTCCTTATTGTGGAGACGACCGACATCGTCTTCGCCGTAGATTCCATCCCGGCGATTTTGGCCATCACGCACGATCCGTTCATCGTCTACACGTCGAACGTCTTCGCCATCCTGGGCCTGCGCGCGCTCTACTTCGCCCTGGCTGGGCTGGTGCGCATCTTCCACTATCTGCACTATGGCCTCTCGATCATTCTCGTCTTCGTCGGCGTGAAGATGCTCATCTCCGATTTCTACAAGATCCCCACCGGGATTGCGCTCGGTGTTGTCGCGGCGACTCTGGGTCTCTCCATTCTCCTGTCGGTCCTGCGACCGGCGAAGGTCGTCCCGGCTTCTGCGGCCGATCCTCCCTCTTCCGAAGCGCCGGCTGTGAAAAACACCCCCAAGGGAGAATGAGCCATGAGGATCAGAGATCTTCATCCCTGGGACGTCTCGCCGCAGGAGGCTATGGAGATTCAGCGTCGGCTGCGCGAAAAGCTGCGTTTCGCGCCGCTAGAGGTCGAGCGCGTGCGATGGGTCGCCGGAGCCGACGTCTCCTTCGACAAAGGGTCGGATACGATTTTCGCCGCCGTCGTCGTTCTGGAGCTGCCGCAGTTGATCCCTGTGGACGAAGCGACGGCGATCACCGTGACGCGATTCCCCTATATTCCGGGTCTGCTCTCGTTTCGGGAAGCTCCGGCCGTGCTGAAAGCGGTCGAGAGGCTGACGCGCTGGCCCGAAGCCGTGCTTCTGGATGGTCAGGGACTGGCGCATCCCCGACGTATGGGTCTGGCCTGCCATCTGGGGCTTTTGCTCGACTTGCCGGCTGTCGGATGCGCCAAGAGTTTGCTTGTGGGAACCTATGAGGAGCCCGCGCCGCAGGCGGGCAGCTTCTCCCCCCTTTGGGATCGCGGCGAAGTCGTAGGCGCCGCCTTGCGGACGCGAGATCACACGAGCCCAATCTTCGTCTCCCCGGGGCATAAGATTGATCTGGAGAGCGCGATTCGCCTGGTCCTCCGATGCGTGGCCGGACATCGCCAACCCGAACCGACGCGCCAGGCGCATGTGCGGGTGAATCACCTGCGTCGCGGCGAAAGCCCGGACTGCTTCACGGGCCGCCTCTTCTGAGCTTCCCCCAAAGGTCGCTCAGGCTTCGAACAAGCTGCGCACGTAGACGTCGGGGGAAAATTCGACCAGGTCCTCCAGACCTTCGCCGATGCCGACATAGTGAATGGGCAGCCCCAATTCCCGGGCGATGGCGACGACGATCCCTCCCTTAGCCGTTCCATCCAGCTTGGTCAGGATCAGCCCCGTCACGCGAACCGCCTCCAGGAACCGACGCGCTTGCTCCAGACCATTCTGCCCGGTCACAGCATCCAGCACGAGCAGAACATCATGCGGAGCCCCTTCGACCTCGCGCGCGGCCACCCGACACATCTTCTGCAGCTCCTGCATGAGATTGACCTTCGTATGCAGGCGTCCGGCCGTATCCGCGATGACGACATCCATCCGGCGCGCTTTGGCCGATCGCAGCGCGTCAAAGAGCACAGCGGCCGGATCCGTCCCCGGCTGCTGCTGGATCAGAGGGACACCCGCTCGCTCGGCCCAGATCTCCAACTGATCTGTCGCCGCCGCGCGAAACGTATCGGCTCCGCACAGGAGAACGCGCCATCCCTGACGCTTCAGCCGATAGGCGAGCTTACCGATGGTCGTCGTCTTCCCCGTCCCGTTGACGCCGACCACGAGAATGACATAGGGGCGCACGTCGGAGCGCCGAAGGCGCTCCTCGCTCGGGAGGCTCTCACCACCGGCGCTCTGTAAAATGGCCAGAAGCTCTCCCTGAATGAAGCGCTTCAGCTCTTCCAGGTCTCGAAGAGCCTGGCGATCCAGCGCCGCGCGCGCCTTCTCCAGAATGGCCATCACCGTGCGCGGCCCCATATCGGTGGCGATGAGCAGCTCTTCCACTTCCTCCAGCAGAGCCGGCTCGATCTCACGACGTCCCTGCATGAGATCCTGAAGTCGCTCCCGCAGGCTCTCCCGCGTGCGCGCGATCGCTCGGTGAAATTTGCGCAGCAGCCCCTGCTCTCCCCCCTCCGGGGATTCGCCCTCCCCAGAGAGCCTCTCCGTCGTCTCCTCTTTTCCCTTTCGCCAGAAGACCATAGGTCTCTCCCCGTGACGTTCTCCAAAAGGGCTAAAATAGCATCGCGCCCACAGAGGGTCAACGCGATCGGAGTGAGACGATCATCGCAAAGAAGGCGTGCACCGGACCTCCGGGCCATGCTATAGTGGAAGATGAGATGGTTCGCTATCGAGCCCATGTGCAAGAGGAGCTGAAAAAATTCGGACTGCTTCCGACGCCTCGGACGCCTCCGGAGCTGGTCCGAGAGCACCTCAACGATCTCTACTGCTACGAGCTGCGACGCTTGCGCGATCAGAGGCGGGCCGGCGAGTTCCCCAAGCACGAGTATGCGGATCGCGTGCGGCGACTGCGGGAAAAATATGGGCTCCTCTCGCTCCCGCTCCGGATGTGGATCGAAGAGGAGTCCGGTCCTCCCGCTTGACCCGGCCCTCTCTCCCCAAGTAGCATCATCCCATCACCATCGAAGTTCGCGCAAAGGGGAGGCACAGATTGGATGAAAAGGGGGATCTTCGGCGAAGAGAACGAGCTGATCATCCAGCGGCGGAAGAATCTCGAAGCGATCCGCGAGCTGGGATTCGATCTGTACCCCCATAAATTCGAGCGCACGCATACGATCACCGAGATCGTGTGCACCTATGGCGCGCGCGCGGGCGCACGACCGCCCGAGGAGCTGGAGCGCATAAACGAGGAACTCCGGCGCGTGGCCGTGCGCACCGCTGGACGCATCTGGACGATGCGCGTGATGGGACGAGCGGCCTTCGCGCACCTCTCGGACGGAGCCGAACGGCTCCAGATTTACATTCGGAGCAACGAGGTGAGCCCGCGGGAGTGGCAGCTCTTTCAGCATCTGGATCTGGGCGACTTCATCGGCGTCCAGGGGTATCTTTTCGTGACGCGCACGGGGGAGCTGAGCGTCCACGTCCAGAACCTCTTTTTCCTGGCCAAGGCGCTGCTGCCCCCTCCGGAGAAGTGGCACGGCCTGCAGGACATCGAGACGCGCTATCGGCAACGCTATCTCGATCTCATGGCGAATCGCAAGACGCGCGAGGTCTTCGTCCGACGCGCCCAGATCATTCGCGAGATCCGACGCTTCTTCGACGAACGCGGATACATCGAGGTGGAGACGCCGATGCTGACCCCCCTGGCGACCGGAGCGGCCGCGCGCCCCTTCGTCACCCACCACAACGCCCTCGATATGGACCTCTACGCGCGCATCGCACCCGAGCTGTATCTGAAGCGGCTCGTCGTCGGAGGGTTCGAGAAGGTCTACGAGCTGAATCGGAACTTCCGGAACGAAGGGCTCTCCACCAAGCACAATCCCGAATTCACCATGCTCGAATTCTACGAAGCCTATAGCGATTACCACGACCTCATGGAGCTGACCGAGGAGTTGATCACCCATCTGGCGCGCACGGTCTGCGGATCGCTCGTCATCGAATACGCCGGGCACCGGATTGATCTCACGCGTCCGTGGCGGCGCCTGACGCTCAAAGAGGCGATCCTCCTTTATTGGCCCGACGCGGCCTCGCGACCGACGCGGGAAGATCTGGATGCCCCTGAGAAAGTGCACGCTCTCCTGGAAGCCCTCGGCGGACGAAGCGATCCGCACTGGACTCCGGCACAAGCGCTCGGGAAGCTCTTCGAACAGGTGGCCGAGGAGAAGCTCATCCAGCCGACGTTCATCCTCGGATACCCCACCGAGCTGAGCCCTCTGGCCAAGCAGAGCGAGGAGGACCCGACGATCGTCCATCGCTTCGAGCTGTACATCGGCGGCTTGGAGATCGCCAACGCCTTCTGCGAGCTGAACGATCCCGCCGAACAATATCGCCGATTCGAGCAGCAGATGCGCCTGCGCGAGCGAGGCGACGAAGAGGCAATGGTCATGGACGAGGATTACATTCGCGCGCTCGGCCACGGGATGCCCCCCACAGCCGGCGAAGGGATCGGCATTGATCGGCTCGTGATGCTTCTGACCGATCAGCGCTCGATCCGCGACGTCATCCTCTTCCCCCACATGCGGCCGGAACGCTGACTCGTCGAGGCCGCGCTCAGCCGATGAGAAGTCCTCCCCGAGTCATCGCCTCGATGTCCAGCGCGCGCTCCAGCTCGGCTTCGCTCATCCAGCCTTTCTCCCGGACGATCTCCCGAATGGTCCGTCGCGTGGCGAGAGCTTCGCGCACCACTTCGGCCGCGCGCGCATATCCGATATAAGGCGTGAGCGCCGTGACCAGAGCGGGACTGCTCTCGGCATAGCCGCGACACCGCGCGACCTGAGCCCGGATCCCCACGACGGCGCGCTCGGTGAAGACGCGCAGGGCGTTGGCGAGGATTCTCGCCGACAGGAGGAGATCGAAAGCGATCACAGGCATCATGACGTTCAGCTCCAATTCCCCGTGAGCCGCCGCCAGAGAGATCGTCATGTCGTTGCCGATGACCTGAAAGCAAACCATCGTGAGCATCTCCGGCATGACGGGATTGACCTTACCCGGCATGATCGAAGATCCTGGCTGAAGAGCCGGCAGCTCGATCTCGCCTAAGCCCGTGAGCGGACCCGAACTCATCAAGCGCAGATCATCGCAGATCTTGATGAGATCCAGCGCGAGGTTCTTCATCGCTCCGGAGACGGCGACAAAAGGAGCCATGCTCTGCATGGCGGCCATCAGATCCCGGGCCGGCACGAGATCTTCCCCCGTCTCCTGCCTGAGCTCCTCGACGACGCGAAACCGAAAGGCCGGATGCGCATTCAATCCCGTTCCGACGGCTGTCCCGCCGATACCGAGCACGCGTAATTCCGCGAGCCCCTGCTCCAGGCGTCGTCTGTGTTCCTCGATGATCTGCGCGTAGGCCTGAAATTCTTGTCCCAGGCGGACGGGAACAGCATCCTGAAGATGCGTGCGCCCGCACTTGAGAACATCATCGAACTCCTGGCCCTTCTGACGCCACGCGCGCACAAGGCCTTCCAGACTCTCTCGCAAGGGCCGCGCCGCCTCCAGCATGGCCAGGCGCATCGCCGTCGGGATGACGTCATTGGTGGATTGCCCCCGATTCACATGATCGTTCGGATGCACCGGAGAGTACACCCCGCGCTGCCCCCCGAGGATCTCATTGGCGCGATTCGCCAACACCTCGTTCACGTTCATGTGGAAAGAAACGCCCGCTCCCGAATGGAAGACGTCCACAACGAACTGATCCAGAAGCCGACCCGAGAGCACCTCATCGGCCGCGGCGATGATCGCGCGCGCCAGATTTTCCTCCAGAAGCCCCAGCTCCGCATTGACGCGCGCCGCGCACTTTTTGACGCGCACGATCGCGCGCACAAGCTCGGGAAAGGGACGCCAGCCGCTGATCGGATAGTTCTCCACAGCGCGCACCGTCTGAATCCCGTAATACGCCTCATCGGGAACAGCCTTCTCACCCAAGCTGTCTCTCTCGATCCTCATAGTGCTCCCATCCCTCTCCATTACTGCAGCACATCTTGGGGAAAAAAGCCAGCTCCTTCAGAAGCGAGAGCGCCCTTACAAGATTTCCCTTGCCATGGCTCGGAAGATGGGGTAAAAAGGAACCGTGTTCCAGCATTCCAGAAGATCGCAAGAATCGGGAGCGCACAGGGCAGCTCCCCCTCTCCACCCGAAGGCCCTCAGGCTACACGAAAACTCCGCTGCCGGAGGAGTAGCATGAGAAGAGCGGCTCTCTCCTACGTCGCAGGACTTCTTCTGATCGGAGGCCTCGCCTTCCCTCAGTCTCCTCAACCGTCACCTCTGATTTTGACCGAATCGCGCCCGCAGGCTGATGCAGCTTTTGGCTCGGCCATGGCTGCTGGGGACTTCAACAATGATGGGGGCATGGACCTGGCCGTTTCCAATACCAACGAACGAGTCTTCATCTTCTACGGGCGCACGACACTTCAGCCGACGCCCAACGTCACTCTCTCCACGCGCGAGACGGGGATCGACTTCGGGATCGCGCTCGCTTCCGGAGACTGGAACCGGGATGGTCGCACCGACCTGGCTATCGGAGCCCCAGGGGCGAGCAATAGCGAAGACTCCTCCTTCGATGGACAGGTCATCATCTATCTGGGTGCCCAGAACTTCGGGAGGAGCTCAGTGACCATCCGAAGCCCGCTTCCTCCAGAGGAGTTCGTGGGAGGTTATTTTGGGGGTGCTCTCGCCAACGGGGATGTCGATGGGGATGGAAGGAGCGACCTGATCGTCGGAGCCTGGTTCTTAGATGCCGTCGTCATCCTGTACGGAGGAAATACGATCGGAGCCCGACGAACGACCCTCAGAGGGAATATCGACGAAGAGTACTATGGCTTTGCCGTCGCAGCAGGCGATTTGAACAAAGACGGACTGGCCGATATCGCGATTGGCGCTCCATTTGGAGGATCAACCGGAGCGGGAGCGGTGTACGTGTTCCTGGGGAGAAAACAGCTCAGCAGCCGTCCCGATTTCGTCTTGCAAAACCCTCATCCTGCGGTTGGTTCAACGGATCCGGAGAATCCGGCATTCGCTTCTTCCTTAGCCGTAGCCGATCTCAACGGCGACGGATATGCGGATCTCATCGTAGGGTCACCCAACACGTCGGAAGCGTCCCGGACAGGCCGAGTCTACATCTTCTTTGGCGGACCGACTTTAAGGGATACCCCCGATCTCACACTCGAAGAGCCCGCGCCTCAGGCGGGTTCCGCATTCGGATATGCCCTGGCCACAGGAGACCTCAACGGAGATGGCAAAAACGACCTCGCTATAGGAGCCATCGGAGCTTCTGTCGGAGGCCGGTCACGGGCCGGACGAGTGTACATCTACTCTGGAGGCGACACTATCGGGCCCACTCCCACTGCGACTCTTGATCCCCCGACTCCTGAGACAGGCGGAGAGTTCGGGACAGCTCTGGCCATCGGAGATTTCAACAGGGATGGAAAACCCGATCTCGCCGTGGGGGCTCCGGGCCTCGCGCGAAGGGCCGGTCGCGTGCTTCTTTATCTTGGAGGAATCGGGGGTTGAGAGCTGCTCGAGATCGGTCGTCTGTGTGAAGCCGAGCAAATAGGCCAAAAGACAAGGCCCCCTCACAGGACCTCCTGGGACTTGATAGAGACCGTTCCTTATCGGACAGAAGGCAGTCTCCATGAGCGTGCGCCGAGAAGATCGGGACCGACAGCGTTCCACAAAAAGCCTACACCTGCGGCGGCAGGAGCCCGGGGCGCGAGCTCCATCGGGAGAACGATACATTTCCGCACAGAGCTCGCGCGAGCTGGCGACAGAGAATAGCCCGGGGCGCGAGCCCAATTTGCGGAACGACACATTTTCCACAAAAAGCCCCCGAAGGGGGCGACAGAAAATAGCCTGGGGCGCGAGCCCATTTGGAGAACGAGGCATTCCGCATAGAGCCCACGAAGTGGGCGACAGAGAATAGCCTAGGGCGTAAGGAAACGTGAGGCCCCAAAATTTCTCCACGAGCCCCCGAAGGGGGCGACACATCGGACGGCCACCCAGCGGGTCTGGTTCATGAACGCCAGGTTACGACATCGGGGGATACACGAATGGCCTCCTTCAATTCGTCAGGCTCCTGACCCGATGTGCCGCCCGCTGGCGCGGGCTCGAGGATAATTGGGGACCCCGTTTCCTGGGGTTCCGCTTCGCTCCACCCTAGGCTATTTTCTGTCGCTCTCTTCCGAGGGTCTCTATGGAGTCCCCCAGGGCGGACGCCCAACTAATCCCATAGTCCGGCCTCTGGGCACGCCAGATTACGGAGAAAAACCTTGCCGAGGCCCCTTGTCCGGGTCACTTAAAATGGACTGCGAGGCTCGTTAAGACATAGAGCCGTGACGAGTTAGCCGCTCGCCCGTATGGCCCCCACTTTTTAGTCTTTAATTCGCTAAGTCTTAGTCCAGATCGGTTGAGAAATTACTTGAACTTTTTCCTTGACTTTTCACGGGACTCATGGTATAACATGCGCGACCGTCAGCGAGGTGCTCTTTGAGGCGGCGAGCTGGCGAGAGAGATCGTCGGGCGGCTTGTCCGGAGGCGCAGAATGAGGCAGATCGAGCACAGACGCAGGACATGGGCTTTGGGCCGGGAATCCGGGTTTTGGAGAGGCTCCCCATGGCCGCCTCTGGAAGAGCCGAGCAAGATTGCCGCAGCTTTGTCCGATTCGACAGATCCTGCGCCGGTTCCAGAGCGTGAGAAAGCTCATCAGAAGCTCATGCGTGCGCACGGGATCAGGTGGGAGTTCGAGCGCTGGCGACACGTCCGTTTTGCTCTCACAGGTGATCAAGCGGAAGCGACTGATCATGCAGGAGTTACATCGGATCTCCGTGTTCGTCTGGACCACAGGGCTCAGGCGCGCATTCCCGTGGCAGCAGAAGCGGACCGAAGGCGGGCCGAGCTGCGGCATCCTTTCTCCACCAAGATTGGCCCTGCTATCGTTCACGTCCAAGCAGAAGCTCCTGCGAGAGTTCGCTCTCTTGTTGACGGTGCGGCTCACCTTGTGGGCGAAGGCGATGGAGTGAAGGGGCCGAAGCGGGAGCGAGTGATCGTACTGGGAGCACAGGCAGAAGCAGCGGTGCGATATTCTCTGGCAAGCGGCACGCACGGGCTCATGGGGCAGCCGATGGCAGGGCCATTTTTCTTCGCACCTTCCCGAAGGGACGACAGGTGCGCGCGACTCTGTGAGGAGCCTCGTGACGAGCAGGCGTCTCACTTTGGCCTTATATCTCAGCCCCTTATCCTGAGCTCCACCCTGACTGCGAATCGTACGGGCGGGTACCTCCTAACATGCCCCATCCTCCTTTACCTCCAATCCACCCACCGGGCGTCCAAACGCACCCGCCCGTACTAATGCTCTCTTTGTAACTGGTCATACTGGGACATAGCGCGCGAAGATCCTACCCAGGAGGAAGTGAGCAGAAAGCGGCTCCTATCCCGCTACAGCCACGACGCCTTCCGCCCTCATCGCTGGATCACGGCCTCATGGGCTCGGCCCATGTGTGATCTCTGACTCGTTCTGCTGCAGGATGGTGTCGGCGACGCGGATAACATCGCGCATGGGGCCCACGTCGTGGACCCGAATGATATGGGCTCCTCGAAAGATCGCCGCGACGACGGCAGCGGCTGTGCCGAAAACCCGCTCGCGCGGCGGCTTGCCGGTGATGTGACCGATGAAGGACTTGCGCGAGGGGCCAACGAGAAGAGGGCATCCGAACGGGGCGAAGCTGTCGAGTCGGTTCAAAATGAGGAGGTTATCTTCGAACGTCTTGCCGAAGCCCAGTCCGGGATCCAGCACAATCTGCTCCAGAGCCACCCCGCGTGCGTGGGCCAGATTCAGAGCCCAGGCGAAATGGTCCCGAATCTCCCGCAGGATATCGGGGCTGGGCGGAAGCTGCTGCATGATGTCGGGCGTCCCGCGCGAGTGCATGATGACCAGAGCAGCGCCGAACTCGGCCGCCAGATCGGCCAGACGGGCATCGCGACGGAGTCCGCTGACGTCGTTGATCATAGCGGCTCCGGCTTCAAGCGCTGCGCGCGCGACGTCGTATTTTGTCGTATCCACAGAGATCGGGATCCGCAGGCGACCCTGAAGGTGCTCGATCACCGGAAGCACCCGGCGCCGTTCCTCCTCCAGGGGGACGGGCTGAGCCCCCGGGCGCGTGGATTCTCCTCCGATGTCCAGAATATCGGCTCCCTCGGCCTCGATCTCCAGAGCGCGCTCCCGAGCGCGCTCCAGGGAGAAGAATTCTCCCCCGTCGGAGAAGGAATCGGGCGTCACGTTGAGAACCCCCATGATCAGCGTGCGCGAACCCAGCTCCAGAGTGCGCTCGCGCAGGCGGAGTTGATACCGACGACGCATCACAAACTCCCTCATGATCAGGATCGCGCGTCGCGTTTCCTCTCAGGCGCCTTCGAAAACGCGCGCGATCTCGTCTCGCTCGGGAAACTGCAGATCGAGGAGACGCCCTTCGGCTTCCAGCTTGAGGCCATAGGTCTTCGGGCGCACCTCTCCGATCAAGGCGACTTCGGTCCCTTGCTCCTGAAGGGCCTGGACGATCTTCGAGCATTCTTCAGGAGGCGCGACGATCAAAAGCGCTCCCGAGGCGATGAGCCGGAGCGGATCGAGTCCAAGAGCCCCGCAGATGGCTTCGGTCTCCGGCAAAATGCGAATGCGCTCCTTCCAAATGTGCAGGCCGACCTGACCCACTGCGGCTAACTCGCAGAGGCCACCGATCAATCCTCCTTCAGTGGGATCATGCATGGCGTGGACGCGGGCGACCTCGGCGGCTCGGAGCGCCTCGCGCACGACGCTGATGCCCGGATCGAACAGAAGGCGCTGGGCGCGCTCCAGAAGATGCGCCGCGCAGCCGGAGGCTAGCTCCGAGGCCTTCTCCCGCGCCAGGATGGCCGTCCCCTCGATGGCCACTCCTTTGGTCAACAGGATCTGATCCCCCGGCTCCATCTTCTTCTCAACGAGCCGATCTGGGGATACCTCGCCGAGCATATGTCCGACGACTACCGGACGATCCAATCCCGACGTGATCTCCGTATGTCCGCCGCAGAGCGTGATCCCCAGTTCGTGACATGCGCTCACCAGGTCATCGAAGATCTGATCCACCAGCTCGTGATCCGTCCGGCCTTCGG
Organism: uncultured Clostridia bacterium; assembly: GCA_964615335.1. Taxonomy (GTDB): domain Bacteria; phylum Acidobacteriota; class Blastocatellia; order HR10; family HR10; genus HR10. The sequence continues at coordinate 51,477 of CAZTMT010000001.1, read as the reverse complement.
GCAGAAGCAGTGTAGCGAGGAACCAGCGGGGACGCGCCCCCATGACGGCCACATCGTTGGCATTGATATGGACGGCGTACCAGCCGATGCGTTCGGTAGCGAATGTGATGGGGTCGGTCTTGGCGATGAGATAGGTCTCCCCGAAGGCGATGACTGCGGCGTCCTCGCCCAGCCGCGGCCCGATGCACACCCGATCGTCCTCGCTCGATATTTTCGAGAGCGCGCGCTCGAGGACGTCCGGGGGAAGCTTTCCCACGGGGAAGACGCGCCGCGGCGCGGCCGCTCCCGAAAAGGAGACCTCCTCGGATCGCTGGCTCTCAGGCGAGTTTTTCGTGAAGCGGCGCGGCCTCCCGCTGCTCGAAGAGTTTCCGAGCGACATATTGGCTTCGGTTCGCAGCGTCGTTTCTGAGCCCATGCTCGAGAAAATACTGCTGCATCTCGGCCACATTGACGGGGACTTCGATCACCGTGATCCCCAACTCTTGCAGCCTTTGCTTCAACTGCGCGTGCGCCCGAGCCCACTGGTCATAGCTCTCGTAACCGAGATCGTCATCAGCATACTGCAACTGCTTTCGGAACTCTTCGGGCGTGTAGAACGGGAGCCCGACGATCGCCTCCACAAGCGGTGTTCGCCTTCTCCTCATCGTTCCGCCGTCCTGCATTGTCATTGTCGCACCGCGCTTTCTTGGGTCCCGCGTCGGTTCAGTGTGATTTTGCTTGGGAGTCCGATCCTCGTCAAGCGGGAGAGTTGAATTTTCGTCTCCCCGAGGCCATACTTATGTAATGGAACGTTCGATGCGGAGGTGAGGCGATGAGAGGAAACACGGTGCGCACGGTCTTGCTTCTGACGGTGCTCACGATCTTCTTTCTTCTGGCCGGCGAGTTGATCGGCGGACGGAGCGGGCTGATCGCGGCCTTCTTCTTCGCCGCTCTCATGAACTTCGGCGCCTATTACTTCTCGGACAAGATCGCGCTGGCCAGTTACGGAGCGCGTCCGGTGAGCGAGGCCGAGGCGCCGGAGCTTTATGAGATCGTCCGCCGGCTCGCGGCGCGGGCGCAGTTGCCGATGCCCCGGCTCTATCTCATCCCCAGCCTCTCGCCGAACGCCTTTGCGACGGGGCGCGATCCGGATCATGCGGCGGTGGCCGTCACAGAGGGGCTGCTGCAGATGCTGAACCGGGAGGAGCTGGAGGGCGTGCTCGCCCATGAGCTGGCCCATGTGAAGAACCGCGATATTCTCATCCAGTCAGTCGCCGCGACCATTGCGGGAGCGATCATGCTGCTGGCGCGGCTGGGCCTGTTCTTGGGAGGCGCAGGGCGCGATGAACGCGAGAATCCCCTGCGGGGTATCGCGGCTCTGCTCTTCTTCCTTCTGGCTCCGCTGGCCGCTCTTCTCATCCAGATGGCTCTCTCTCGCGCGCGCGAGTTTCAGGCCGATGCCACAGGGGCTGAGATCGCCGGAAATCCCTACGGACTGGCCCGAGCCCTGGAGAAGCTCGAACGCGGTGTTGCGCGCATCCCCATGCTCGAAGCCAATCCGGCCACGGCGCATATGATGATCCTCAACCCGCTGAGCGGCGAAGCGATCTTCAGCCTCTTCAGCACGCATCCGCCGATTCGCGAGCGCATCCGGCGCTTGCTCGAGCTGGCTCCGCGCGCATAAGGCCTGAAGACGCGCACTCCGATAGGGGGGAAAGCAGCCATGATGCGATCGGACGAAGTCAAGGAGATGAAGCCTCCTCAGGAGACGACGGCTCCGGAGCCGGAATCCGATGACACGCACCCGCGCGTTGTGGATCGGCGGCGCTTCGTCCGACTCCTGGACGAAGAGTCCTCCGTCGAGGCGCCCGTGGAGGAGAGGCCTCGATATCCCACCTATGTCGAGGAGCTGCAGTCTCGGCTCCGGATCAGCGAGGAACGCCTGCAGGCGCTCGAACGCGCCTTCCAGCAGGCGCGCGATCACATGCGCGAGGAGATCGAGTCCTTCCGTCAGCGACAAATGCGACTTCTGGAAGAGCGCGTGGAGCACCGCCTGGCCCAGATTCTGGGCCCTGTGCTCGACGTCTTCGATGAGCTGAAACGCGCTCTGCGCGCTGCCGAACAGACCGAGAACGCGCAGGCCCTTCGGGAGGGGATCCGAGCCATTCTCGCGCTCTTCGAGCGCCGCCTGCAGGCCTGTGGAATCACGATCCTCAACCCATTGCATCAGCCGTTCGATCCAGAGCAGCATGAAGCCGTCGAGGTCCGGGAGGTGGAACCCGAGCGGGATGGTCTCGTGCTGGACGTTTTGGAGCCGGGCTATCGGCTGGGAGAGAAGACGCTCATTCGCCCGGCGCGCGTGCGCGTCGGACGGGCCCTGGGGAGTGCCGCTTCTGAATCGGCGAAGCCTTCCGAGGGTCCAGAACCTTCCCTTGAGCCCTCGACAAAAGACCATGTATAATCTGCATTCGCGACGGCTATGATTGACCTGGGACCATTCCAAGACAAGTTCTCCGAAAGCGGACGCCGCGTCATGGGACGGGCCATTGAGGAGTCCCGCCACCGAGACCACAACATCATTGCCGCCGAGCATATCCTGGCGGCTCTCATTGAAGTCGAGCGCACCCTCTTCAACGAAGTCATGCAGAGTCTCAACATTGACCCTCAGGCTGTCATCCGCGCTCTGAACGAACAGCTCTCGGTGGCGCGCCAATTCACCGGGCGCGGCATGCGCATGGACCCCTCATGCCGCACGGTCTTGAAGCTGGCGCTCGATCGCGCCCGCTCGATGGGGCGGAACGAGATTGACTCCTCGGACCTCTTCGTCGCGCTCTTTCAGGATCGCGAGGGCGTGCCCGTCGAACTCATGAGACGGCTCGGCGCTGATCCCGACGTCGTCCTGCAGAAGATCATCACGCGCGTGCGCTCGCGCGAAGAGCGCGAGGAGCGCTTCCGCCGTCGCTACGAACTGCCTCCGTATCTCAAGCATTTCGGAGTCAGCTTCAATAAGCTCGCGCGCGAAGACAAACTCCCCCCGCTCATCGGACGCGAGAGGGAGCTGCGGCAAGTCATGGAGATCCTCTGCCATCGCGAGCGCGCCAACTCGGTCATGCTCGTCGGGGATCCGGGCGTGGGGAAGACGGCCATCGTCGAGGGGCTCGCGCGCCTGATCGAATTTCATCCCGAGCGCGTCCCTCCGCGCTTGCGCAACGCCCATATCGTGGGCTTGCAGATGTCGGGCGTTGTCGCCGGGACGATGCTCCGCGGCATGTTCGAGGAGCGCTTGCACGGCATTATCAACGAGGTCAAAGAGCGCGAGAATATCATCCTCTTCATTGACGAGGCCCACACGATCATCGGAGCGGGAGCGGCCCTGGGCGTCTCCAACGATGCTGCGAATATCTTCAAAGGCGCTCTGGCCCGAGGCGAGATCCGCATCATTGGGGCGACGACAATGACCGAATACAAGGAGTACATCGCCGAGGACGAGGCACTGGCCCGCCGCTTCCGCGTCGTCAAGGTCGAAGAACCCTCTCTGGAAGAGACGCGCGAGATCCTCAAAGGGATCAAGCCGCGACTGGAGCGGAACTATTCGGTGACCATCTCCGAAGAGGCGATCGAGACGGCCCTGGAGATGGCTCCGCGCTACCTGCGAGGGCTCCATCTGCCGGACAAAGTCATCGGATGGCTCGATACGGCGGCCGTCAAAGTGGAGATCGAGCAACCGGAGACGCTCATCGTCAGACCGGAACATGTCATCGAAGTCATCTCGCAAGATGCGCGCATCCCCCGCGATATGATCTTTCGCGATACGACCGAGCGCTTCAAGGACATGGAGGAAGCCCTCAGCCGCCGCGTCGTCGGCCAGAAGGAAGCCATCCGAGCCGTCGCTCGACGCCTGCGACTGAACAAGGGACCGCTCAAGGAGAACTTCTATCGCCCCGACGGCGTCCTCCTTTTCCTGGGCCCGACGGGCGTGGGCAAGACGGAGCTGGCCAAGGCCGTCGCCGAATTCATGTTCGGCGATGAGAACAAAATGATCCGCATTGACTGCTCCGAATATCAGGACGGGACGATCGGCATCGAGAAGCTCATCGGCATGCCGCGCGGGATCGTCGGGAGCGAACGGGGCGGCATCCTCACCGAGGCCTTGCGCGACAATCCCTTCACCGTTCTTCTGATTGACGAAGTCGAGAAAGCCTCCATCCACCTCATGCAACTCTTCCTGCAGGCCTTCGACGAAGGGTGGATCACCGACGGGCGCGGCAAGAAGGTCTATCTCTCCGATGCCATCGTCATCATGACCTCCAACCTGGGGAGCGACCGGTACAAGAAGTACGTGAATCCGCTCGGCTTCGCGCCGCAGAACAAGGACACGCTCATCCAACTCAAGCGGGAGATCCTCAAAGCGGCCGAAGATCACTTCTCTCCGGAGTTTCGCAACCGCATTGACGAGATCATCGTCTTCTCCCCGCTCACGCGCGAGGAGGTGCGCGAGATCGCCCGCATGTACCTGGAGAAGACGCGCGCCCAGATGGCCAAGTACAACAAGGACCTCACGGTGACCGAAGCAGCCCTGGATCGCCTCGTCGAGATGGGCTACAGCCTGCAGTTCGGCGCTCGCTTCCTCAAGCGCACGATTGACGAACATGTCAAGCTCCCGCTCACGCAGATGTGGAAGCAAGCGGACCACTTCCTCGTGGACGTGCGCGAGGGGGAGATCTGTGTGCATCCCGTGGAGGCGGCCGTCGTCTGATCCCTTCGCGTGAGTCCATGTCGGGCGAGAGCTTCGGAACCAAAATCCTTCTCGTCCTCTCGCTGATCTTCTTCCCCTCTGCTCCCTCCCAGGAGGATCGGGCGCGCGCGCTCCTGGAAGCGGCCACGCGCGCGCTCGGGGGGGAGAAGTATCTCACCTTGAAGTCCCTCACGGGCCGCGGGCTTTATTCTCAATTCAACGAGCGCGAGCAGTTGCAGGCTCTTCTTCCTTTCACTCTCTACATCGTTTATCCTGATCGGGAGCGCGTCGAATTCGGGCGCGGCAAGGATCGCTTCATCCAGGTCACCGTGGGAGATCGAGGATGGATCTACGATGGTCCCGCCCGCACTCTTCGAGAGCAAAAGGAGGAAGAGATCTCTCGCTCCCTGGCCGCCCGACGGCGCAGCGTCGAGACGATCCTGCGCGAGTTGCGACGACGACCGGATGTCACTCTCCGGTATCTCGGCGAACGCGAGCTGTGGTTCCGCCAGCGGGGCGTGGGCATTGAACTGCTCGTTCCTCTTTCGGACGGGGAGACCGATCGCCTCCAGCTCTACCTCGATCCCCAGACCTATCTCCCCGTGAAACTCGCCTACGGGGACGAAGAGGAGAGATTCTATCTCTACCAGGATTTCGACGGGATCAAGATCCCTTTGCGCATTGATCGGTACAGAGGCGACGTTCAGGTCTCGCGCGTCAGTTTCGAGGAAGTGCACGTGAACGTCTCCATTGATCCGAAGCTCTTCGAGAAGCCCCCCAACTCGGAGAAGGTGCGCTGAGTCGGCCGCGCGCTCAAAAGTGATCCGTCTTCCAGAAGAGATCCCCCCAGGCGGCCAGAGCCCGAGGATCAAGCCCAGGGGAGAGCGGTGCGAGCATCGCCACCTCCTGCGTCCGAGGACGCGGAGGATGACACGAGTTTGGGAGAAATTCCGACCAGGGATGTGGAGGCCACCACCCCACAAGAGACTCCCCCCCGAGCACCTCTCCCTCGCGTCGGATCGCGGCCAGCAGAGTCCGCGCCGTCTCCGCAGACCGATCGCCCAAGATCCATTCCAGGAGGATGACCTTCGGAGAATCCAGGAGAACGAGCGCATATCCGACGCTTTTCCCTTCTCGCCGAACGATCCAGGAGCGAAACGCTTTCGAACGACCGGGAAGGCGCCGCGCGCGCTCGCGCTCCTTGAGCCTCAGGTGATCCCAATAGCTCGAAGGTCGGCGCAGAGCGAACGGAGCCGATGCTATCGCCTCTTCGTAAAGGCGCTCGATATCGGACCACTCGCTCTCTTGGGCCTGTTCCACCTGAAGCCCTGGACTCTCGCGCTCCGGCAGCTCGGCCAGCTTCAGAGAGAACTCATGAGAGGGGAGGGGATGGAACCCGAGCTGCCGATAATACTCTTGCCCGATATCCGAGAACAAAAGCGCCCCTTCCACGGCTTCCGCGCGCAGACGCTCCAGCACAGCCGCGAGCATCGCGCGGGCATGGCCTCGCCCTCGCTGGGCGCGAGGAGTGTACACCGCTCCGATCCCCCCCAGACTCACCATGCGAGAACCGCACTGCGCCTGCAGTCGGTAGAGCTTCAGACTGCTCAGGATGACCGCTCCCTCCTTCCACACAAGATACTGAAAATTCTCCCGACCCCATGGGCTCCCCATCTGTGCGAACACGAAAGCGATGTAGTCCTCAAGAGTCATCCCCTCGGACCAGATCTCATGCGTCTCCGAGAGGATCGCGCGCACCTCATCCGGCGAAGCTAGGCTCAGAACCGGCATGCTCGGTGATGTATAATAGCCCTCCTACTGATGTCAAGCCCGAGGCATATAGCGGGAACGTGGGATGAGCGCCTGCTCAGCGATGAAGCGCTGGGCGTGAATCCCTCCAGTGACGCTCTCGCCTGGAAGACCCGTCTGGATGCGCTCTTTCACCGGCAGCGACATGAGTGGCCTGCCCTGGCGCACGGCCTGCAGGCGCTCCGGCATGTGCGCACACGAGAAGTACGTCTTGGGTCCAGCCTTTTCCTTTTGCAGCACAATCCGCTGCGTCTGGCGAGCACAAGCGCCGCCGTCGAGCCCGAAGCCCTCCGGCAGCGTCCGTGTTTCCTCTGTCCGGAGGCGCTTCCCCCTGAGCAGAAAGGGCTCGCCTACAGACAGTACGTCATCCTGTGCAATCCCTATCCGATCCTCGAACGGCATGTGACGATCGTCCATCGGGAGCATCGGGCCCAGGCTCTGGAGGGGCAGGTGGAGATCCTCCTGGATCTGGCGAGGGATCTGGCCCCGGAGTTCTTTCTCCTCTACAACGGTCCGCGATGCGGCGCTTCGGCCCCGGATCATCTGCACTTTCAGGCCGCCGAACGCGCGCGCCTTCCGCTTCAGACGAATTTCGCTCGCCGGCAACTCCTTCGGCGCGAATCCGGGATCGCGATCTTTCGCACGCTCGCTCATCCGGTTCCGACCCTGCTCTACCGGGCGACGGAGCGCGAACTTCTGATCCGGTGGTTTTCTGAGACCCTTTTGATCCTCAAGGAACTGACACGGACGGACGACGAACCCATGCTCAACCTCCTCGTCTTCGCCGAGGACGAACACGACCTCGATTCCCACGCGCGACGCCCGGCGTGGACTCTTCTTCTCTTTCCGCGCTCTCGGCATCGTCCCTCCTGTTTCTTCGCCGAGGAGCCTGCGCGCCGACTCGTCAGCCCTGCTGCCCTGGATCTGGCCGGAATCGTCGTCGTCCCCATCCGGGAGCACTTCGAGAAGATGACGGCCGATGAGCTGCAGGGCATTTTCTCGGAGGTCGCTCTCGCGCCTGAGACATTCACCCGTTTGGTCGTTCGACTGAGCGGGTCGGGGTGAGATTTTACACACATTTAACCTCCGGCTTACAGAGCCCTTACATGTCCCGCGTAAGATTCCCTGCCTGTTGGAGCACCGTGGACAAAGGGAGCTGAATCGAGTAAAGTCCATAGCTAAGCGAACACGTGCCAAGGAGCACAATATGCCGGAGAATGGGTGCGCGTTGTGCAGAGGGGTTGCGATGACTTTTCTGCTTTTGCTCCTTCTCCCTTCACTTCATGAGTCTTCGGCGTCCCGGTCCTGGGCTCAGCAAGAGAAGGCTCCCTCGGCGGGACCTCGCGTGGATTGGGCGGAATGGATCGCGCTGCAGAAGCGGCTGGAACAGCAGCAGGCGCAGATCGAATCTCTCACGCAGCAGTTAGCCGAACAGAGCCGACTCGTGCAGGAGCTTGAGCAGCAGGTGCGAGCCCTCTTGCGACGGGTCAATGCGGCGGCGGAGACGCCCGCCGGGCATTCCGAACGATCGGCCTCCGAAGGAGCGACGCCCCAGCCGACTCGGGCTTCCTCAGCGACCGCTACATTTTTCTGGTCGCAGGGGCGTCCGACCTTCCGCAGCACTGACGGGAATTTCGAAATGGCCCTCTCCGGAGAGGGGCAGCTCGATTTTCGAGCCTATGGGGAGCAGGCCTCCGCTCCTCCCAATACGTTCCTCATTCGGCGCTTCCGCCTGGCCGTATCCGGAAGGCTTTCGCCGCGCTCAGAGTACAAGATCCAGGCGGATTTCGCGGAGCGAGGAACGGGACTCCTTCGCGAGGGGTGGCTTCGCCTGCATCTGCGCCCCGGAATCTACGTGCAACTGGGCCATTTCAAAGAGCCGTTCTCGCAAGAAGAACTGCGTAGCTCCATGCACATAGACTTCGTGGAGCGAGCCATGGCGACCCGAATCGCCCCGAGCCGAAGCCCCGGCATACAGGTGACTGGAGAGATCGCCGCGGGGAAATTCATCTATCACATCGGAGCGTTCAATGGGAAGGGGACTTTGGCGCCCAATACGACGCGCACGCCCGAAGGAGTTGTGAGAGTGCGGTTCTCGCCCTGGCGGGGAGAGAAAAATCCGTGGGGAGAGGGCCTGAGCTTCGGCGGAGCCATCGCCCTGGGACGACAGCGCGCGGGGATGAGCCTGGCGGGACAAACCGAGAGTCAGAGCACGACGTTCTTCCCCGCGCGTCCGGTGAACGGACAGATCCTGCGCGCCAATGGAGAGGTGATGTACTTGATCGGGCCGTTCGCCTTCCGCGCCGAATACAACCAGATGGCTCAGGATCGGTACCAATTGGGTCCGGGAAAGACGACGCTTCCGGCTGTCATCGCCAAAGGATACGCGGCGCAGGCGACGTATCTGCTCACGGGAGAGAAGAAGAACGAGAATGGACCGGTGATCCCTCATCGCCCCTTCCTGACCCTGGGACAAGGAGAGCGGGGATGGGGCGCGTGGGAAGTCAAAGTACGATATTCGACCCTTCAGCTCTCAGACGGCATGGAGACAACACGGGCCGAGACGATCACCTGCGGAGCGAATTGGTACCTCTCCCCTTTCGTCAAATATATGCTCGACCTCGCCGTGGAACACTTCCCCAGATCGGCACAGACTCGCGTCGGATTGTCCCTGGCCCTGCTCATGCGCATTCAGTTCGCCTTTTGAGGAGAGAGGAGAGATGTTGAGAATCGGACGAGACCGAGGCCTTACCGGGAGTGTGAGGATCGTTTGTTTCCTGACCCTGTGCGCCTCCCTTCTTGTGAGCGCGTGCTCTTCGCGCGCTCCGACCGAGCGCGCGCGCGCCGTCACCGTCAAGGGGTCCGATACGATGGTGATCCTCGGCCAGCGATTCGCCGAGGTCTACATGCAGAAGCATCCGGGCACAATGATTCAGGTCACCGGAGGGGGATCCGGGACAGGAATTGCGGCGCTCATCAACGGGACGACGGATATCGCGCAAAGCTCGCGCCCAATCAAACCCGAAGAGGCTGAGCAGATCCGAAGGAGATTCGGCGTGGAGGTGATCGAGACGCCGGTCGCTCTGGATGGCCTGGCCGTGTATGTTCACCCGTCCAACCCGGTGAGCGAGCTTTCCCTCTCCCAACTGAAAGCGATCTATACGGGACAGATCACTCGCTGGAAGGAGGTCGGGGGCCCCGATGAGCCCATCGTCCTCTATAGCCGCGAGAACAACTCGGGCACCTACGTCTACTTCAAGGAGCATGTCCTGGAGAACGCCGATTTCTCCCCACGGACGCAAACGCTTCCGGGGACGGCAGCCGTCGTTAATGCCGTGGCGAAAGATCCGAAATCCATCGGCTACGGCGGGATCGCTTACGGGACGGGGATCAAGGTCCTTCGGATCAAAAAGGATGCCACCTCGCCGGGGGTCGAACCGACGATGGAGAATGTCGCTTCCGGTCGGTACCCGATCAGCCGCGCGCTCTACTTCTACACTGTCGGGAAGCCGAGCAATCCGGTGGCGCGGGATTTCATCCGCTGGGTGCTCTCGTCCGAAGGACAGGCCGTCGTCGAAGGCGTGGGGTATTATCCCCTGCCGGAAGCCCAGCGCCGCGAAGTCGCGCGACGGTGGGAGACGGATTCATGAGAAGCGCCCGGCACGAGGACGCGATCGCTCGAAGCGAGAGAAGGCGCCGATGGGCCGACCGCTGGGCTCGTCGGGGGATCCTGCTTCTCTCGCTCACAGCCATTGCGACGATCGTCCTCATCTTCATCTTCATCTTTCGAGAAGCGCTCCCGATTCTGACCGATCCGACGATTCAGCGCGAGGCCAGTCCGGGCCACCTCTTTCGACCGATCGAAGGGCCCAATGTGATGAGCCGGTACGTATGGCAGCCGGTCGCTCTGGTGCCCAAGTACAATCTGGTTCCGCTCATCCTCGGAACGCTCAAGACAGCACTGGTCGCGCTGTTGCTGGCGGCACCGCTGGCCATTGCGGCGGCGCTCTACACAGCGGAATTTGCGCCGCCCCGGATGCGCGAACTCATCAAACCGGCCATTGAGCTTCTGGCCGGTATCCCTTCGGTCGTTCTGGGGTTCTTCGCTCTGATCGTGCTGGCGACGTGGATGCAACGCCTTTTCGGATTCGAGACGCGATTGAACGCCCTCACGGCGGGGACGGCGCTGGCTCTGGCTCTGATTCCGATCATTTACACGGTGAGCGAAGACGCCCTGAACGCTGTCCCGCAGAGCTTGCGCGAGGCGAGCCTGGCCCTGGGCGCCACGCGCTGGCAGACGGCTCTCTATGTCGTTTTGCCGGCGGCCTCGCCCGGCATCTTCGCCAGTCTCGTCCTGGGTTTCGGCCGAGCCGTGGGGGAGACGATGATCGTGCTGATGGCTTCGGGGAACGCGGCGATCACTTCGCTGCGCCTGACGGACTCGGTGCGCACTCTGGCGGCGACGATCGCCGCCGAACTCGGAGAGGTCGTCTTCGGAAGCCCTCACTATCACGTGCTCTTCTTCATCGGAGCCCTGCTTTTTGTCGTCACCTTTGTGGTGAACTCCCTGGGCGTATATATCATCCACCGCGTACAACACCGGCTGCGAGGAGGGATGTGAGGCTATGCTGAGCTGGGAGAGTCGCGTGAGGACTCCGCTCATCGCGTCGCGGCCAAAGCTTTTTTGGGAACGCTTGAGGGAGCAGGTTCCCGTGGGCCTTCTCGCTCTGGCGAGCCTGCTGATTGTGGTAATGCTGGGCATCATCTTGGGGAACATCATCTGGAACGGAGCTGGGTACATCACGCTCGAATTCCTGACCACGGCTCCGCGCGCCGGCATGACCGAAGGAGGAATCTTCCCGGCGATCTTCGGGACCGTCGCCCTGGTCATCCTCATGACGCTGGCGGCTGTCCCGATCGGAGTGGCGACCGCCATTTACCTGCGCGAGTTCGTCCCGGGATCCAATCTCTCGTACGCCTGGGCGCGCGTGCGACAGGCTCGACAGTGGCGAGAGCGTCTTGTGGGATTGCGACATGTTCTGGAGATCCTGCTCGCGCGCGCGACGCGGACCGCGGTGGACAATTTGGCCGGCGTCCCTTCGATCGTCTTCGGCCTGTTCGGGCTCGGCTTCTTCGTGCAGTTCGTCGGAGGGGGGATCGATCGGCTGTTTTACGGAGGGCAGTTGACCTATGGACAACCGGCTCTGATCTGGGCGGCCCTGACGCTGGCGCTGCTCACGCTTCCGGTGGTGATCGTCTCGACCGACGAGGCCCTGCGCGCCGTGCCCCGCGAGATGCGCGAGGTGAGCCTGGCGCTGGGCGCCACGCGCTGGCAGACGATCTGGCGCGTCGTGCTGCCCGAAGCGCTGCCGGGAATTCTCACAGGAGCGATTCTGGCCGTGAGCCGGGGAGCGGGAGAAGTCGCCCCGGTCCTCTTCACCGGGGCCGCTTATTTCCTGCCCTATCTGCCGACCCGCCTGAACGATCAGTTCATGGAGCTGGGCTACCACGTCTTCATCCTCTCGACACAATCTCCGGACGTGGAGAAGACCAAGCCCTTGCTCTACGGCACGGTGCTCGTTCTGCTCGGGCTCACGTTCGCCCTGAACTTCCTGGGCGTTCTCATCCGCGCGCGCGTTCGAGGACGTCTCCGCGCGCGCCCGTAACGATCTGTCCAGAGGAGGAAAAGCGGTGCAGCCCAAGCTCGACATGATCCAAGGAGGAATCGCAAAGCGTCAGCCCGCAGACCCACACGCTCTGGATCCTCAGGCGGCGCCCTTGCCGGTGAAGGTTCAGGTCGAGAACTTCAGCTTCTCCTACGGGCAGGTGCGGGTGCTTCAGGACATCACGCTGAGTTTCCCGCAGAATCGCGTGACGGCCTTGATCGGCCCGTCAGGATGCGGCAAGACGACGCTGCTGCGCGCCATCAATCGCATGAACGATCTCATCCCGGACACGCGCGCCGAGGGGCGTATTCTCCTGGATGGAGAGAACATCTACGATCCCCGCGTGGATGTCGTCCAGCTCCGACGGCGCGTCGGCATGGTCTTTCAGCGCTCGAACCCCTTCCCGAAAACGATCTTCGAGAACGTCGCTTATGGCCTGCGCGTCAATGGCCTCGTGCGCCATCGGAAGGAGCTTGAGGAGCGCGTCGAGGAGAGCTTGCGCCAGGCGGCCCTCTGGGACGAGGTGAAGGATCGGTTGCACGAATCGGCGCTCGCGCTCTCGGGCGGACAGCAGCAGCGCCTCTGCATCGCTCGCGCTCTGGCCGTGCGTCCGGAAGTCCTGCTTCTGGATGAACCGGCATCGGCTCTGGACCCCATCGCCACGGAGAAGATCGAGGAGTTGATCACGGAGCTGAAGCGCCATTACACGATCATCATCGTGACGCACAACATGCAGCAGGCCGCGCGCGTCTCCGACTACACGGCTTTCCTTTGGATGGGTCGTCTTGTAGAATTCAACCAGACGGAGAAGCTGTTCACGGTGCCGCGCGAGAAGCTGACCGAAGATTATCTGACGGGGCGCTTCGGATGAAGGCGAGGGGAGGAAAGAGACATGGCCGATCACTTGAGGCCCATTGATCATGATCTCGTTCGGCTGCGCGATAAGCTCTTGCTTCTGGGAGGGAGGGCTGAGGCCGCCATCGCCCAGGCCATTCGCGCGCTGGTCGAGCGAGATTCCGAACTGGCCGAGCGCGTCATCCGCGAGGACGATAAGATTGACCAGTTGGAGAATGAAGTCGATGAGCTGTGCATTGACATCCTCGTGCTCCGCCAGCCGACGGCTTCCGATCTGCGCTTCGTGATCGCGGCCGTCAAGACGGCCCCCGCGATCGAACGGATCGCCGATCACGCGGTGAACATCGCGCGCCATGTCCTCCGATTGAATCGGGAGCCGCAACTCAAGATCTACTTCGATATCCCCGAGATGGCCCGCATCGTCCAGCAGATGCTGCTTGACGGATTGGATGCCTTCACAAGCCATGACGCGACAAAAGCTCTGGAGACGATCCGCCACGATGACCAGGCCGATGCTCTCTACAAGCGCCTCTACGACGAACTCATCCAACTCATGATGGAGGATCCTTCGACGGTCCGGCGCGGAGCCGAGCTGCTCTTCATCATCAAGCACCTGGAACGGATCGCCGACTACGTGACCAACATCTGCGAGCAGATCGTCTACATGGCCCGAGGCGAAGTGATCAAGCATCGCGAATGGCCGGAGCGATGACGTTCAGGCTCCTCCTCATTGAGGACGACGCCGCATTGGCCGAGCTTCTCAAACGACACCTGGAGCGCGAGGGCTCCTACGAGGTGGAGATCGCGCGCACAGGGGAGGCTGGGCTTCAGGCGCTCTCCCGCCGGCGACCCGACGCGCTGATTCTGGACGTGAATCTGCCGGAGATGAACGGATTCGAACTCTGCCGCCGACTCCGGCAGCAGAAAGAGACGCGCGACCTGCCGATCCTTATGCTCACCGCGCGCACCGGGGAATCGGATAAGGTCCTCGGTCTGATGCTCGGGGCCGATGACTACGTGACCAAGCCCTTCAGCCTGCGGGAACTCGAAGCGCGCCTTCACGCCCTGCTGCGGCGCGCCCGCGGCGAAGAGCCGACGCCTTTCGTCTACGATGATGGAATTCTCTACCTGGACCCGACGCATTTCATCGTCAGGGTCGAGGGACGAGAGGTCAAACTGACGCGCAAGGAGTTCGCCCTGCTCTCGATACTGGCTCAGAATCCAGGCCGTACGCTCACGCGCGAATACCTGTTTGACCGAATCTGGGGGCTCACCTATTACGGGGATACGCGCACGCTCGACGTCCACGTGCGCAACCTGCGGAAGAAGCTGGGCCATGAGGACTACATCGAGACGGTCGTGGGGATCGGATACCGATTTCGACCGCGACCTCACCACCGCGCCGATGCCACACCATGAGATCTGCTCCGGGAGAAGCCGATCGCGATCCCCTGCAGGAACTGACCCATCCTTCTGCCGTCTGGCGGGCTATTCTGGCCGCCATGCGCGAGGGGCTTCTCATCGTCGGTCGGGAGGGGCAGATTCTGGTTCAAAACCCGGCCGCTGAGCGAATCTTCCCTACTCCCCCGACCTCCTCCCGCCCTCTCCGGCTGATTGATCTCACGCGCGATCCCGCTCTGCACGAAGGGTTCCAGCAAGTCTTCGAGCGCGGGACGTCCGTCGAGCTGCGCCTCGAGGTGCGGCGCGGCGAACTGCGCGTCTTTCAGGTCACGATCGCTCCGCTCGGCTTCGAATCCGACGTCCCGCGCGCGGCGCTAGGCGTGTTTGTGGAGATCACTGCTCTGGAACACCTGGAGCGCGTGCGACGCGATTTCTTCGTCAATCTCTCTCATGAGCTGCGCACGCCTCTGGCGGCCATTCTGGCCTACGTCGAGACCCTGCGCGATGCCGGTCCGGATGTTCCCGAGCACGTCCGCACCTGCCTGGAGGGCCTCTTCCGGCAAGCGCAGCGCCTCCATGCCCTGGTGCACGACATCACCGATCTGATGGAGATCGAATCGGGCGCGATCGCGCTCCGGCCCGAAGAGATCTGGCTCCACGGCTTTGTGGAAGACGTCCTGGCTCTGATTGCGCCGCAAGCAGAAAGGCGCGGGATTCTCCTCCGTAATGAGGTGGCTGCCGATCTGCGCGTGTGGGCCGATCCGGACCGACTGACGCAAATCCTCTACAATCTTCTGGACAATGCGGTGAAATTCACCCCTCCGGGAGGCTGCGTGTGGGTCACGGCGCAGCAGGTCGGCGCTCGCGTGTCCCTCTCGGTCAAAGATACGGGGATCGGGATTTCTCCGGCTGATCAACCGCGCATCTTCGAACGCTTCTACCGCGGCGAGAAATCCCGCTCCCGCGAGACAGGAGGAAGTGGCCTGGGGCTGGCGATCGTGAAGCACCTGGTGGAGCTTCACGGAGGAGAGATCACCGTCAGAAGCAAACCGGGGGTCGGCTCGGAGTTCACCTTCACCCTGAAAGCGGCTCCGACATCCTCACCGGAAGGCATCGCGGAGGCACCCGAGGGAGAGCGGCAGTGATCGGCCTTATCGGAAGGTCACGCCGATCCCTTCGCCGCAACTCCTCCAAAGCGCTCACCGATTACCAGAACATGAGCCATCCGAGCAAGAGCTCGAAGATCCCCCCAATGTCCCACCCAAACCAGGACCACGAGGGGACCCATCCGAAACTCTCTTCTACTCCAAGGCCCGAGTACGGATCCGGAGCCCCACCTTCGTCGTACCATTGAGCCCCCAGACCGAAGCCTCTCGGCGTGAAGACCGCGCCGCCCTCGACAAACGGCCGACCTCCCATGGTGACTCCACCGACGGGAAGATCTGCGCCCGGGACGTAGGGCTTTCCTCCCATGGTGACGCCCGCTTGCACGGGAAGGGAAAGACAACTAAGGGCGAATACAAGTAGCGCAACTGGGAGAACTCTCTTCATAGCTGACCTCCTCATGTCAAATTCCATACTTCTTTCGCAACATCGTCACATAAGCTTTGGTGACGCCGAGCAGTTCAGCGGCTTTGGTCTGATTCTCCCCGGCATGCCGCAACGCTTCCGTGAGCAGGAATCTCCCCAGCATCTCGTGGGCCTCGCGCCAGGTCGGCAAGAAGTTTCCCCGGATCATGAAGACCCCTCCCTCGGCCTTGATCCGGTGCTCGCGGATCGAGGCCTCAATTCGCTGTATTTGAGACGACAGGTACGCATCCCGATGGCCATTGACCAAAGACTTCGCCCGCCTGAGATGCTCCAACGCCTGCATCCCGTTGTCCTTGTGGACCCATAACTCCGCAAGGTACGTGTGGCTCTCCGCTTGCAGGGACATGTTCTCCAACTGAATGGCACAATCCAAAGCCTCTTGCAGAGCATGCTGACTCTCATCGAATCGTCCCTGCACCAGCAAGACGCGTCCCAGGGTGATCAGGGCCACGGCCTTCTCATGCCGATTCTTTCCCAGGTCCGCCAGCTCGATCGCCTGCCGGAGCACTCGTTCGGCTTCCGCCCACTGCCCCTGCTCGAAGTAGAGCCGCCCGAAGAGCTCAAGTGTCGCCGACTCCCCCGCGATGTCTCTGGATCGGCGACGCAGCTCCAGGCCTTCCTGAAGCAGCGCCGAAGCCTGCTCGAACTGTCCCATCCGGATGCAGGCATAGGCGAGATTGTTCACAGCATGAGCGAGATCATCGAAGAAGGCACTCTCGGAGAGGCAATCGTAGGCCGCGCGAATGATCCGCGCCGCTTCCTCATACAGTCCCTTCCCAATGAGCAGCGTTCCGTAAAAACTCAGGGCGTTACCGTAATATCGCCCGCGCTCCCTCTCCAGGACTCGAATAGCCGCGAGCAACTCTTCTTCAGCCCGTGCGAAGTCCCCCAGGAAGTAATGAATCCCCCCGAGATTGAAGGTGATCAGCCCAACCAGATACTCCATCGGCTGATCGGTGATCTTCTTGGCCTCCGCCAGCGCCTGAAGCATCTCCTGTCGAGCCTGTTCGTAACGGCCCTGACGCCGATGCACGCGCCCCAGCATGTACAGGGCCCGAGCGACTCCCAGATCATCTCGATTCAGGCTGTAAATCCCAAAGACCACCTGCGCCTGTCGTTCGGCCTCCTCATACTCACTGCGCCAGTAATGCCACTCGGCCTTCGCCAGGCTGAATTCGGCAGCCTCCCGCAAACTCGCCTCGGTGAGCTTCTTCTCAAAGGACTGGAGCAGCTCCCCAGCCTCTTCCAGCTCCCCCTTGTAGATCAACACTTGAGCCTTCAAGGCCGCCGACCGCGCATCGGTCACCGGCAGTTCCCGAGCGATCCGCTCGGCCTCTCGGAACTGCCCCGAAAGGATGGCCTGTTCCAGCAGCGCGACGTCTCGAACCTTTGTCGTCCTCATTCTGTTCCTCAAAGCCATTTAGAATCGTTGACTCCAGACAAGTGCAATTATAGACAAATTCCGCCCGATGTCAAGGATTTTTTCTGTCTTGACAAACGATCCGCCTTCGATATGATAGGGAGCGTCAAGGGGCGTGGTTTTTGACAAACGGTTTGGGGATTGAGGGTTTTTGCGCTCGGTTTCTGAAAACGTTTGCAAAATGGGGACGGTTTCGATCAAAGACATTGCGCGCATCGCACGGGTCTCGCACTCGACCGTCTCGCGGGCCCTGCACAACAGCCCGCTGGTGAACCGCGAGACGGCCGAACGTATCCGCCGGATCGCCGAGCAGATGGGATACCGGCCGAGCGCCGTCGCGCGCAGTCTGGTCACTCGGAAAACCAAGACCATTGGCGTCGTCGTCACCACGATCTCCGATCCCTTCATCGCTGAGGTCGTCAGCGGCATCGAAGAAGTGGCCAACGATCACGGATACTCGGTCTTTCTGGCCAACTCCAATGCCGATCCGGACCGAGAGATCAAGGTCGTGCATTCTTTTCACGAACGGCGTGTGGATGGCATCCTGGTGACCGCTTCGCGCGTCGGTGCGCTCTACATGGACCACTTGAACGAGATGAAGGTCCCCATTGTGCTCATCAACAATCAACATCCGGGCGAGTTCGTCCACTCGGTGATGATTGACAACGTCACAGCCAGTCGTCAGGCGACCGAGCATTTGATTCAACTGGGCCACCGACGGATCGCCTACATTGGGGACCAATTCGGCTACCAATCGGATACGGAGCGATTTGCCGGATATCGTCAAGCTCTCGAGCGGGGAGGGCTCATTTTTCAACCTGAGCTTGTCGTCCACGGGGATGGCAGACCCGAAGGGGGGATGCGTGCCATGGAACGCCTGCTGGCGCTCCTCTGCTGGCCGACAGCCGTCTTTTGCTACAACGACATGACGGCTCTGGGGGCGTTGCGGGTCATCCGCAGTCGAGGTCTTCGCGTCCCTGAAGACATATCGCTTGTGGGATTCGATGACCTCTTCATCGCCTCGTATACAGATCCCCCCCTGACGACGATTCGCCAGCCGAAGCGACAGATGGGGCGGCTGGCCATGGAGTTACTGCTGAAACTCTTTGCCGGAGAGAATCCACAGCAAACGATTCACGTGCAGGGAGAGCTGATCCTTCGGGATTCGACGGCTCCCCCCCGAAAGGAGATATAAGGTCATGTCTGTCAGAGAGCTGCTCATCCGACCGCGCTCATCCGATTCGGAGACAGGCGAGCGCCTTCTGCTGACTCCGGAGACCACGGGGTTCGAGTACCTGAGCTTCTCCGTGCGCGCGATGTCCCCGGAAGAGGTGGTCTCTGGGGAGACGCAGCAGAACGAGCTGGGGCTTGTGATTCTGGGGGGGCGATTCACAATTGATTCTTCGGCGGGCTCGTGGTCTCATGTGGGCTCTCGTGCACACGTTTTCGATGGCCCCCCCACAGCCCTATACCTCCCTATCCACACATCGTACACCATCCGGGCCGAGACCCAGGGAGAGATCGCCTTCTGCTGGGCGCGCGCCGAGAAGGCCTTCCCCGCCCGGCTGATTCGCCCCCAAGAGATCACCGTCGAGATCCGAGGAGGGGGGAATGCGACCCGACAGATCAACCACATCCTGCCGCCTGAGTTTCCGGCCGATCGCTTGATGATCGTCGAAGTGTACACGCCCAGCGGGAACTGGTCGAGCTATCCCCCCCATAAGCACGATGTTCATCGCCCTCCGGAGGAAGTGGATCTCGAAGAGATCTACTACTACAGGGTGGATCGTCCGGAAGGGTACGCGATCCAGCGCATTTACACGCCGGACGGGCGGCTGGATGTGACGCTCACAGTGCGCGATGGCGATGTGGTGTTGATTCCCGAAGGATACCATCCCGTCGTGGCCGCGCACGGGTACAACGTCTACTATCTGAATGCGCTGGCCGGGAGCGCGCGTTCGATGGCGGCCTCCGATGATCCGGCCCACGCGTGGGTTCGCACGACCTGGACCGAGAAGGATCCGCGCGTGCCGCTCGTTCGGTGAGTGGCCGGAGCGCGCGAGTTCTTGAGAAGATTCGCGCCGTTTGAGGAGTCGGGCCGAGAGGAAAGGCGATGTCCGAGAAGCGCTATGATCTCCTCGCCATAGGTCGCAGCTCGATGGATCTCTATGCCAACGACATCGGCGCGCCTTTTCCGGAGATCACGAGCTTCGCGGCCTATGTCGGAGGTTGCCCGACCAATATCAGCGTTGGCGCTCGGCGGCTCGGGTTGCGCTCGGCCCTGCTCACGGCTCTGGGAGATGACCTGGTCGGGGATTTCGTCTTGCGCTTCCTGGAGCGCGAGGGCGTGGAGACCCGATATATTGTGCGCAAGCCGGGGCGTCGGACAAGTGCTGTGCTTCTGGGCGTGGAACCGCCGGATCGTTTCCCCCTGGTCTATTATCGCGAGAACTGCGCGGACATCGAGCTGAATATAGACGATGTGCTCGCGGCGCCTATTCGGGAGAGCCGCATCCTCCTGATCAGTGGAACGGGTCTCAGCCGTGAACCCAGTCGCAGTGCGACGCTTCTGGCCGCCGAGCGCGCGCGGCAGCAGGGCGTCGAGGTCTTTCTGGATCTGGACTTCCGTCCGACGCTCTGGCACGACGTGCGCGCCTACGGCGTGACGATCCGGCTGGCTCTTCCGCTGGTGGATATCGTGCTGGGGACGACAGAGGAGGTGAAAGCGGCTGCCAGCTCCGACGCGCAGGCCGTTCGAGTCGAGCACGAACAGATCTCCGAATCGCGCGTCGCGGGCCAGGTGGACGAAGCGATTCGGATTCTTCTGGAACGCGGTCCCCGCGCGCTCGTGGTGAAACGAGGAGCCGAGGGAGCGACCGTTCACCTCAGAGAGGGGGGGGTGATCGCCGCCCCATCTTTCCCGGTTGAGATCGTGAATGTCCTGGGCGCCGGAGATGCCTTCGCCGCCGGGTTCCTCTACGGCTATCTCAAGGGATGGGATTGGTATCGCGCCGCGCGCATGGGGAATGCCTGCGGGGCGATCGTCGTCACGCGCCACGGCTGCGCCAACTTCATGCCTTACGAAGAGGAAGCCCTTTCGTTCATCGCCGAGCGCGGAGGATTTTAGACATGCTCCGGAAGGAGGCCTGCGACGATGAGGACACGGCGGATGACGATGGCGCAAGCGCTCATCGCGTTTCTGAAGAATCAGTATGTCGAGCGCGATGGGCGTGAGATCCCCTTCTTTGCCGGAGTCTGGGGAATCTTCGGGCATGGGAACGTGGCCGGCATCGGTCAGGCTCTGCAACAGAATCCTGACTTCCCGTACTACTTGCCGCGTAACGAGCAGGCGATGGTGCACATCGCCATCGCCTTCGCCAAGATGCACAATCGGTTGCGCACTTTCGCCTGCACCTCCTCGATCGGTCCGGGAGCGACGAACATGGTCACGGGAGCGGCCACGGCGACGATCAATCGTCTGCCCGTGCTGCTTCTTCCGGGAGATATCTTCGCCCGACGGAATGTGGCGCCCGTGCTCCAGCAGCTCGAATTCGAACACACGCAAGACATCTCGGTGAACGATGCCTTTCGTCCGGTCTCTCGATACTGGGATCGCATCACGCGCCCCGATCAGCTTCCGTTTGCGCTGCTGGAAGCGATGCGCGTGCTCACGTCTCCGGCCGATACGGGGGCTGTGACGCTGGCTCTGCCGCAGGATGTACAGACGGAGGCCTGGGATTATCCGGAGGAGCTGTTTGAGAAGCGCCTCTGGCATATCGCGCGTCCTCGGGCCGATCGCGAGCGCTTGCGTCGCGCGGCGGAATGGATTCGCGCGGCGAAGCGGCCTCTTCTGATCGCCGGAGGGGGTGTCATCTACAGCGAGGCGACCGAGGCGCTGGCGCGACTGGTCGAACAGACGGGCATTCCTGTCGGAGAGACGCAGGCGGGCAAGGGCTCTCTGCCGTTCGATCACCCGCAGAATCTCGGGGCCATCGGCGTGACGGGCACGCGCGCGGCCAATGTGATCGCCCGCCAGGCCGATCTTGTCCTGGCCGTCGGCACGCGCCTGGGGGATTTCACGACGGCCTCCAAGACGGCCTTTCAGCACCCCGAGGTGCGCTTCATCGCGATCAACGTGGCGGAGATGGATGCCTATAAGCACGCCGCCTTGCCCCTTGTGGCCGATGCCCGCGTCACGCTCGAGGAGTTGTGCGAGGCGCTCGCTGATTATCACATCGCGCCCGACTACGCCGAAGAGATCGCGCGTCTGAAGGCGGAATGGGAGGCCGAGGTCGAGCGTCTCTTCGATCTGCGACATGGTCCTCCGATGGCCCAGAGCGAGGTCATCGGTATCCTCAATCGCTGGGCCGGCCCGCGCGATGTCGTTGTCTGTGCGGCGGGCAGCTTGCCCGGCGATTTGCACAAACTCTGGCGCACGCGCGATCCGAAGGGGTATCACCTGGAATACGGCTACTCCTGCATGGGCTATGAGATCGCCGGAGGACTGGGCGTGAAGATGGCCGACCCCTCGCGCGAGGTCTACGTCATGGTCGGCGATGGATCGTATCTCATGATGTCCTCGGAGATCGTGACCTCAATTCAGGAGGGATATAAGCTGACGATCCTTGTGCTGGACAATCACGGATTCAGCAGCATCGGCGGGCTCTCGCAGGCGCTCGGTTCGGGAGGCTTCGGCACGGACTATCGCTTCCGAAATCCGGACACGGGGCAACTGGATGGGGAGTGGCTGCCGGTGGATTTCGCCGCAAACGCGGCGAGCCTCGGAGCACATGCCCTGTGCGCCCGGACGCGCGAAGAGCTGGAACGCGCTCTGGAAGAAGCCCGCCGCCAGACGCGCACGACGGTCATCGTCGTTCAGGTGGATAAGGAAGTGCGCGTGCCGAGCTACGAATCGTGGTGGGATGTGCCCGTGGCCGAAGTCTCCGAGATGGAGTCGGTCCGACGGGCGCGAGAGGCGTACGAACAGGCGGTCAAAAAGGAGCGCTACTTTCTCTGACGAGGGGGTCATGAGCGTCACCAGACGAGACGTGGTGATGTCCTTGATGGCTCTGCCGGAGAAGGGGGAGCGGCTCGTGGAGCTTGTCGTCCAGCGGCTGGCGACGCTTATTGACCAATGGCTGAAAAGGCCCACTCATCCGGGGTGCTGGTGAGGCCCCGCGAACACTTCACAGGAGGTGACTATGTGCGAGAGAGTTCGAGCCTCACGTGGTCGCTTGATCTTCGCCGGCTCTGTGTGGCTGATCCTGTTGACTCTCCTCAGCGGCACAGGGCTTCGCGCTCAGATCAACACGGGGGTCATCGTGGGAACGGTCACCGATCCGACCGGAGCTGTGGTCCCCAACGCTGAGGTGACGATCACGCACCTGGAGCTTCGGACGAGCGTGAAGGTCACCACCGATGCGACGGGGTCCTACGTCACCCCCGCTCTTCGTCCCGGCCCGTATGAAGTCCGGGTGACGGCTCCCGGATTTCAGACGGCTGTTCGGAGCAACGTCATCGTGCACGTGCAGGAGCGTCTGCGCGTGGATGTGACTCTGCAACCGGGAACGATCACCGAGGAGATGATCGTCACCGAGACGGTTCCCGTCCTGCAGACGCAGAGTGCGGACGTGGGGGCCGTTGTCGAGCAGCGACGGATCGTGGACCTCCCCCTGGATGGCCGACGGTATTCGGATTTGATCCTGCTGGCGCCAGGCGCTCTGCCGACGCCCAGCGGAGGGAATCCGCGCGAGGCCAAGATCAACGTCAATGGGAACTTCTCGCTTCAGAACTACTTCGCCCTGAACGGCGTGGACAACAACTCGTTCTCGACCAACGCGCAGGAGCGGAGCCCGCAGGTGGTGCAACCGCCTCCGGATGCGCTGCGCGAATTTCGCGTGCAGACGCGCACCTACAATGCGGAGTTCGGGTGGTTTCAGGGCGCTGTGATCAATGCCGAGATTCGCTCCGGCAGTAACGACCTGCATGGGACGGCCTGGTGGTTCCATCGCAACGATAATCTGGATGCCGCCGATTTCTTCGCCAACGCGGCCGGGCGTCGGCCCGATGGCTCCCGCGTGATCCCCAAAGGGGAATTCCTTCGCAATCAGGCGGGATTCGCCGTCGGTGGTCCCCTCCTCAAAGACCGAACCTTCTGGTTCTTCGACTACCAGGGGCTGCGCTCGCGCCGAGAGACGACGCTGACGGGGACAGTCCCGACGGCTCGGATGCGGCAGGGCGATTTCAGCGAGCGTCCGGTTCTGACGGCGCCTCCGGACTTCCTGTCGGTCATCGCTCCCTGCATCTCTCCTCCGAATCGCCTCAACCTCAACGCCATGCGCACCGATGGGCGTCCCTGCGCCGATCCCGTCGGCGTGAAGTTCGCATCGCTCTATCCGCTGCCCAATGCGCCGGGCATCTCTCCGTTCACGTTCGTCTCTTCGATCAACATTCCCAGCGATAACGATTCCTTCGACGTGCGCCTCGATCATCGTCTCGGGGAGAAGGACGTCATCTTCGGCGTCTACGATTTCTTCGACGAACGAGCGATGATCGAGCGCGGTCCCTTCCTGAATCCGCTGGCCACCGGAGGCTTCAGCGCCAACAGCGAGGTCCGCGGTCAGGTCCTCGCCCTCACATGGGATCACACGTTCTCTCCGAACCTGCTCAACGACCTGCGCTTCGGATTCAACCGCATCAAGAGCTGGTCCCGACCGCTGGCGCCCAAAGGGAGTGCGGCGGCCGAATTCGGTTTGAAGAATGCTCCCAACAACGAATTCGTCTACGGCCTGCCGTGGATTCGCGTCGCGGGGTACAGCTTCCTGGGAACCTCCGGCTGGCGCCCGCAATTTCAGGTCTCGCAGGTCTATCAGGTTCTGGACAACGTCTCCTACATTCGGGGGGCTCACTCCTACAAGTTCGGCTTCGAGTATAAGCGGCTTGTGAACAACTTCCTGGACGTGCGCGCGCCCCATGGCGAGCTGGCTTTCAACACGTTCTGGACGGGAGACGGATTCGCGAATCTGCTTCTGGGCTTGGCCTCCTTCCAGCAGACGACGACGCCTCATGTTGTCCACAACTACATTGATGGATTCATGTGGTACGTCCAGGATAGCTGGCGCGTCAGTCCCAAGCTCACCCTCACCTACGGCGTGCGGTACGAATACTTCACGCCCTTCATCGAGCGGAACGACCTGACGACGAACTTCGATCCCGCGGCCAACGGAGGGCGCGGAGGATTGATCACGGCGGCGCCCAATCCCTTCCCGCCGATTCAACCGGCTCCCAAGGGGCAGGGACTTTTCTCGCGCACGCTCGTGCATCCGGACCGCAACAACTTCGCCCCGCGGCTTGGCTTCGCGTATGCTCCGACGTCGCGGCTCGTCTGGAGAGGGGGAGTGGGCATCTTCTACCAGGTGATGGATCGCATGGGGAGCGAGAGCATGCTCCAGTTGAATCCCCCGCAGGTCATTGACGCGAGTCTGAGCGTTCCGAGCAATGCCCCGCCACTGCTTCTGTTGCGCGATGGATTCCTGCCGGCGCCCGCGACCGTGGATGTCCGACGGCTCCAGATTCGCGCGCGCAGTTTTCATGAGCGTTCGCCGTACTCGCAGCAGGTCAGCTTCGGGCCGCAGTTCCTCATCACGAACGACCTCTCGGTGGACGTCTCGTTTGTCGGCAACTACAACCGCAAGATCCGAAAGCTGCGCAACCTCAATCAGGGACGGATCGTCACGCCCGGCGTCGGACCCGTCGTCTTCCCCTATCCGGACTTCTGCCTCGCCCCCGGTTCCTGCGCCTACATCCAGTGGCTCGGCACCGATGCGACGTCCAACTATAACTCGTTACAGATCACGGTGAACAAGCGCTACTCGCACGGACTGGCCTTCAACGTCGCCTACACATTGGGGAAGGCGCTCGGGACCGTGAGCGAACATCTCTCCCCAACGTTCGGAAATGTGAATCCTCAGAACCTCCCGCAGAACGTCTACGACATGCGCGCCGATTACGGGCGCTTGCCGTTTGATCAACGTCATCGCCTCGTTGTCAACTGGGTGTGGGAGCTGCCCTTCGGGCCGCGCCAGCCTTACCTGAACGAGGGCGCGTGGGCGAAGATCCTGGGCGATTGGCAGCTCAATGGGATCGTGAGCTCGACAAGCGGTGTTCCCATCACGATCTACGCTCCGGATCGGAGCAATACGGGTCCGGGCCACACCTCGCGCGCAGATTGCGTGGGGAATCCTTTCCCGGCGGGCTTCAAGCCCACGCTCGCCCAGTATTTTGACAAGAACGCGTTCCGCATCCCGGCGCCTTTCACCTTCGGCACGTGCGGTCCGAACACGATCAGCTCCTGGGCATTCCACAACTGGGACATCTCATTGTTCAAGAAGATTCGCTTCACCGAGGAGCGCTATCTGGAGTTCCGCGTCGAGTTCTTCAACGTGTGGAACACGCCGCAGTTCGCCGCGCCCGATTCGAACGTGGCCAGCGGCACGTTCGGACGCACGACGAGTCTGCGGAATCCCGAGCGTCCGGCTCGTGAGATTCAGCTTGGGCTGAAGCTTTACTTCTGAAACGGCTTGGGACCGGAGAAAAGCCGAGTCTCCCGGTGCGGTCGTGGGGCGCGCCTTGAGGCCTCACGACCGCCGTCATTCCCCTCGCGCGGGAGGGAAGGGCGGTAGCTCGCCTTACGCGATGAAAGGAGCCAACAGGTATGAAGAACATCTCGCGAGCACTCATAAGCTGTCTCTTTGTCGGACTGATCGGAGGATCCGTCCGCCCTCAAGTCCAGGAAATTGTGGAGAACCAGAATGCAGCCGCTGTGTGGCAGGCTCTTCTTCGACTGCGCACGACGATCACCGTCCTGCACACGACGGCCCATCCGGATGATGAGAACGAAGCGCTCTTGGCCTGGCTCAGCCGCGGGCAGGGAGTCCGCACGGGACTGCTCACGCTCACGCGCGGCGAAGGAGGGGCGAATCTGATCGGGCCGGAGCTCTTCGATGCGCTCGGTGTTCTCCGCACCGAGGAGTTGCTGGCGGCCGGACGGTACTACGGCGTGGATCAGTTCTTCACGCGCGTCGTGGACTTCGGATTTTCGAAGCGCCTCGATGAGACGCTGCAGAAATGGGGACATGAGACGGCCTTGCGGGATGTCGTGCGCGTCATTCGCCTCTATCGGCCTGACATCATCATCGCGCGATTCCGGGGGGATCCTCGCGATGGGCATGGCAACCATCAGGCTGCGGGCGTCCTCACGCGGGAAGCGTTTCGGGCGGCCGCTGATCCCCGTCGCTTCCCGGAGCATTTCGCCGAAGGATTACGCCCCTGGCAGGCGAAGAAGCTCTACGTCGCTCCCTTCCGATTCAACGATCGCGACGCGGAACCGCCCACGCTGGAGATCGAAACGGGAACGTACGATCCTCTGCTCGGGCGTTCCTATCGAGAGATCGGCCGCGAGGGCCTGAGCCGCCAGCGCTCGCAGGGAGCGGGCCAAGCGCGAGCTCCTCGCGGCTCGGCGCGCATCGCGCTCCGACTCGTGGACACAGTGCTCCCGAAGGTTGAAAAGGAGACCAGTCTCTTTGAGGGCCTCGACCCGAGCTGGCTCGGTCTGGCGAAACTCGCTGCTCCAGGGTTGGATCTCCGCGCGGAGGTGAGCGAGATTCAGAGGCTTGTGGACGAAGCGCTCGCGGCTTTCGACGCTCGGCATCCATGGACCATCACGCCGCACCTCACGGCGGGCCTGCGCCTGACCCGTTCTCTGATCGAGCGCGTCCAGAGCGCCTCACTGGATGAGGCAACCAAGGACCATCTTCTCTTTTTGCTCCGCAATAAGGAGCGAGAATTCGAGGACGCCGTGAATAAAGCCCTCGGCCTGGCTCTGGACGTTCTCGTGGATCCGAGTCCGGAGGGCGAGGGGCTTCCCGGGGATTCTCAGCGGTTCCGAATTCGAGAGACATTCTCGGTCGCCATTCCGGGACAGCGCTTCACGCTCACAGCGACAGCGACCAACCGAAGTCCCATCCGTCTGGAACCCGTGGAGATCACCTTGCGCACTCCCGCGGGATGGCGCGTGCGCGCGCTTCACAAGGAACTGAACGTCCTCGGACGAAACGAACAAGCGCGCGTTCGCTTCGAAGTGACCGTCCCTGAAGATGCCGAATACACGCGCCCCTATTGGTCACGGGCTTCGGAATACCACGATGCCGTTTATACGATCCACAAGCCGGAGCATGCGAACCTGCCCTGGTCTCCGCCGGAGGTCGTGGGCGTCTTCACGTATCGTCTTGAGGGGGTCACCCTCTCGGCGACGCAACCGGCGCAGACGGTGTGGGTGGATCGTCCGTGGGGAGAGCAGCGTCGGCTCCTCATGGTCGCTCCTCCCATCAGTGTGACAGTCTCTCCTCGGGTGGGCATCATCCCCTTGGGGGTGACGCGACTCCCCTACCCCGTGCGCGTGGACGTGCGCAATAACGTGAAGGGCGCGGCGCAGGGGACGGTCCGGCTCCGCGCGCCTCAGGGATGGAGCGTCTCTCCTCCGGAAGTGACGTTTCGCTTCACTCACGAGGGAGAGATTCAGACGTTCGCCTTCTCCCTCAGACCGTCGCGCGTGGAGGCCGGCAAGGTCTATCGCGTGCAGGCTGTCGCCCAATACAACGGGAAGGAATACACCGAAGGGTATCAGGTGATCGCCTACCGGGAGCTGGAGCCGCGACATCTCTATCGCCCGGCGGAGATCGAGCTGCGAGGGGTGGATGTCACCGTAGCTCCGGGGCTGAGGGTCGGATACGTCATGGGGGTTGGAGACGAAGTCCCCAAAGCCCTGGAGCAATTGGGCGTCACCGTGCGACTGCTCGGCCCATCGGATTTAGCCACGGGCGATCTCGAAGCGTTCGATGTCATTGTGATCGGCATTCGCGCGTATGCCGTCAGGGAGGATCTGAAGGCCTACAATCGCCGCTTGCTCGACTATGTCGAACGCGGCGGAGTTCTCATCGTGCAGTATCAAACGCAGGAGTTCGACGAAGCGCCTTTTGGCCCCTATCCGTACACTCTGGGGGCGCGCGCGGAAGAAGTCTCCGAGGAGGACGCTCCGGTGAGGATCCTGGCTCCGACGCACCCCGCTTTCACCTGGCCCAATCGGATCACGCCGGCGGACTTCGAGGGATGGGTAGAAGAGCGCGGTTCGAAATTCATGACGACGTGGGACGAGCGATACACCCCCCTGCTGGAGTCGCACGATCGCGGGCAGGAACCGCAACGCGGAGGGATGCTGCTGGCTCGATACGGGCGCGGGATCTACATCTACACGGCCTATGCCTTCTATCGTCAACTCCCGGCGGGCGTGGCCGGAGCTTATCGGCTGTTCGCCAACATGATCAGCCTGCGTCGCGCGCGAAGATGAAGGCCGACCAGAAAGACATCCGACATGAAACACGAAGAGACCAACGATCATCCCGGCCTCATCCGAGGGATTGGCCTGTTGCAGGCGACCTCGACCAATATGCTCAACATGATCGGGATCGGGCCTTTCATCACGATCCCGATCATGATCGCGGCCATGGGGGGACCGCAAGCCCTGATCGGATGGGTCGTGGGGGCACTCATCTCGCTCTGCGATGGACTGGTCTGGGCGGAATTGGGAGCGGCCATGCCCGGAGCGGGAGGACCGTATCTCTATCTGCAGCAGGCGTATGGTCCGCAGAGATGGGGCCGGCTGATGAGTTTCCTCTACATCTGGCAGACGATTTTCATCGCGCCGCTTTCGATCGCGTCGGGAGCGGTCGGCTTCGCGCTCTATACGAAATACTTCTGGCCGGCGATGACGCCCTGGGAGACGAAGCTGCTGGCTGCGGGTCTGTGTCTTCTGGTCACGGCCCTTCTTTATCGCGACATTCGCTCGGTGGGGAAGCTCTCGGTTGCCCTCTGGACGGTCGTCATGGCGACTGTCGCATGGGTTGTGCTCTCCGGGCTCCGGTCTTTCCAATGGGAGCGCGTCGCAGACGTCCCGGCCGGAGCGTTTCACATCTCTGGGGAATTCATCACGGGTCTGGGCGCCGCGACGCTCATCGCCATGTACAGCTATGGGGGATATTTCAACGTCTGCCTCTTCGGAGGCGAAGTGAAGAACCCGGGCTCGACGATCCCTCGCTCGATCATCCTGGCGATCCTTGCTGTCGCGGCCCTGTACATCACCATGAGTGTCACGATCCTGGGCGTCATCCCCTGGCGCGAGGCCATGCAGAGCAGTTCCATCGTCTCCGACTTCATGGAGCGGATTTATGGCCCCTGGGCCGGACACGCGGTCACGGCTTTGATCCTGTGGGCTTCGCTCGGTTCGATCTTCGCAATCCTGCTCGGATATTCGCGCGTCCCCTATGCCGCGGCTGTCGAGGGACGGTTCTTCGCTCCCTTCGCCCGGCTTCATCCGACCAAACGCTTCCCTGCCTTCTCGCTGGTGACGATCGGCCTTCTCTCAGCCCTCGCTTGCTGGTTCGCCTTGGATGAAATCATCAAAGCGCTCCTGGTCATTCAGATCATCATCCAGTACTTGGCTCAGGTCATGGCCGTCGTGATGATCCGGCGTTTTCGACCCGACATCGCCCGACCTTTTCGCATGTGGCTTTATCCGGTGCCCGTAGTGATCGCCCTGCTGGGATGGATCTACATTCTCATCTCCAGCGGCTGGATCTTCGTCCTGGCGGGTCTCGGATTGCTTCTTCTGGGCATGGGAGCGTATTTCTGGAGAGCCTATCGAAAAGGAGAATGGCCTTTCGTGCCGGAGGCGGTGGGGGACGTTTCGCTCCCTCGGTGAGGAGATGAAGAGCTGGGACGTCATCGCTGTCGGAGATCTCTTCATTGATCTGGTCCTGGGCGGCTTTCCGGAGTGGCCGCAGCCGGGCCAGGAAGCTTTCGCCACGCGCTTCGCGCGCGATGTCGGAGGGGGAGCCGCCATCACGGCGTGTGGGCTTGCCCGACTCAAGATGCGCGTGGGTCTACTGGCTCCGGTTGGGCGCGAAGATGGAGCGTGGGTGAAGCAGAAATTGGAGAGCCGGGGTGTCGGGACGCACTGGCTCATCTGGCACGAAGAGGAGCCGACGGCGGTGACCGTGAGTATCTCGCACGAAGGGGAGCGAACGTTCTTCACCTACATGGGGGCAAATCGCGCGCTTGCGGCGCTGCTGGCCGAGCCGGAGACATGGAAGAAGCTGACAGCCGCTCGACACGTGCATCTGGCGTGCGCGCCGGATCCGGCCGTGCTCATCGCCCTGGGGCGCTTCCTGCACGAGCACGGGACCAGTCTCTCCCTGGATGTAGGGTGGCATCCCGAGTGGCTTCGGGCTCGGGAGAGCCGACGTGCCCTCAGCGCGCTCGATCTCTTTTTCCCGAACGAGCAGGAGGCTGCGGAGATGACGGGGGAGCACGACCCCACAGCCGCTCTGCGCGCGCTCGCCGAAACAGGTGTTCCGGTCATCGCGCTCAAGCGCGGGGCAGCCGGAGCGATGCTGCTCCACCATGGTGAGCTGTTCGCCGAAAAGCCCTATCGCACGATCCCCGTGGATACGACAGGCGCCGGCGACTGTTTCAATGCGGGATTTCTCTACGCGTGGTTACACGGAGAGTCCCCGGAGCGATGTCTGAAGATCGCCAATCTCTGCGGGGCGCTCTCCACGCGCGCGCTGGGCGGAGTGGCCGCTTTCCCGACGCCCGAAGAGATCGAGAGCGCTGAGAGAGAGGAGGTCTCCGAGAACGGATGACGTCTCGAAAACTCGCGCTCATCGGGGGAGGAGGGGTACGCACCCCTCTGCTCCTCTATGGACTCGCCGAGCAGCAGACGCGGCTGGGCATAAGCGAGGTCGTCCTGTACGATCTGGACCAAGAGCGCGCCGAGCTGATGGCCGTCTTGGGGCGCGAAGCGATCCGACAGGCGAAAGGGGACTTCGCCGTGACGGTGGCGACGAATGTGGAAGAAGCTGTGACCGGGGCTGACGCGATCATCTTGAGCATTCGCGTCGGAGGCCTTCGCGCGCGCGCTCGCGACGAACGAACGGCCATCGCACACGGCCTCGTCGGACAGGAGACCACAGGTGTGGGCGGATGGGCGATGGCCCTGCGCACGATTCCCGTCGTGCTCCAGTACGCGCGCCGGATCGAGCGTGTGAATCCTCAGGCGTGGATCATCAACTTCACCAATCCGGCCGGCGTGATCGCCCAAGCTCTCACAACACACACGCAGTTGCGCGTGCTGGGGATTTGTGACACTCCGGGCGAACTCTTCCACCGCATCGCGCGAGCGCTCGGGGAGCCTCCCGAGGCCATCGCGTGCGAGTACTTCGGACTCAATCACCTGGGATGGGTGCGCACCGTCCTCGTGCGCGGTCGGGATGAGACGGCGCGGCTGTTGCAGGATGAAGAGCTTTTGCGGCGCCTCTATCCGGCCGATCTGTTCGATCCCGATCTCCTGCGCGCGCTCGGACTCATCCCCACCGAGTACGTCTTCTTCTACTACGCTCATGCTCGCGCGCTGGAGAACCAGCGGCGCGTGGGGGCGAGTCGAGGGGAAGAACTGGAACAGCTCAACGAGAAGCTCTTTCGAGATCTTGTGCGGGAGATCGCAGCCGGTCGCCTGCAGGAGGCCCTCGCCCTCTACCGCGCTTATCTTCGCCATCGCTCGGCCTCGTATCTCCAGCTCGAGGGAAGCGCGCATTCGGCCGTGCGCGGTGAGGTTTTCGAGGGAGAAGATCCCTTCGAAGCGGCGACGGGCTATCATCGCGTCGCGCGGGATGTGCTCATGGCGCTCTGGGGATCGGAACCGCGACGTCTTGTCGTGAACACACTCAATCGCGGAGCGATCGCGGATCTGGAGTCGGATGATGTCGTCGAAGTCCCTTGCCTGATCTCCTCACAGGGAGTTCATCCGCTGGCGGTCGGGCGCTTGCCGGAGACCGTGCGGGGCCTCGTCCTCTCGGTGAAAGCTTATGAACGCCTCGTGATTCGCGCAGCGGTGGAACGTTCAGCGACGCTCGCGCAACTGGCGCTTCTGGTGCATCCTTTGATCGGGCAGTGGGAGGTGGCCCGTCGGATCTTCGAGGCCTTCCGGCAGCAGGATCCCGATCTGGAGTTGATAACTTCTGGCCCTGAGGAGAAGGCACCCTCGGGGCCGGTGGAATCTCTCGCGCAGAAGAGGCGCGAGATGTGAGAAGCCAGGGAGACGGAGATGCGACTCTCGAACTACATCAACGGACGATGGGTTCCTTCGACGGCGAGCGAATACCTGCCGGTCATCAATCCGGCGACCGGGGAAGTGCTCGCCGAAGTTCCTCTCTCGGGAGAGGCCGACGTCGCGCGGGCCGTGGAAGCCGCGGCGGCAGCTTTTCCCCAGTGGCGGCGCACCCCCGCGGAGGAGCGCACCCAGTACCTCTTTGCCCTCAAGCGCCTCTTTGAAGCGCACGGAGACGAGCTGGCCCGCCTGATCACGATGGAGAACGGAAAGACGCTCGCCGAATCGCGAGGCGAACTGCGCCGCACGATCGAGAATATCGAAGTCGCCTGCGGCATCCCCCTGCTCATGCAGGGATATAATCTCGAAGACGTCGCGCGCGGCATTGACGAGCACATGATCCGTGAGCCCCTGGGGGTTGTGGCCGCCATCACGCCGTTCAACTTTCCGGTCATGGTGCCGTTCTGGTTTCTCCCGTATGCGATCGCGTGCGGGAACACGTTCATCCTGAAGCCCTCGGAGAAGGTCCCGCTCTCGATCATGCGCGCGCTGGAGCTGGTGGAACAGACGGGACTGCCGCCGGGCGTGGTGAATCTCGTGCATGGGACGAAGGCGGCGGTGGACGCCCTCCTGGACCATCCCGAGGTGCGCGCGGTGAGCTTCGTCGGCTCGACACCTGTGGCCCGATACATCTACGCGCGCGCAGCAGCCCAGGGGAAGCGCGTTCAGTGCCAGGGCGGCGCGAAAAATCACGTGGTCGTTCTCCCGGACGCGGACCTGGAGATGGCCGTGCGGGTAATCAGTGAGAGCGCGTTCGGATGCGCCGGACAGCGATGCCTGGCCGTCTCGGTCGCTGTGACTGTCGGAGAGGCGCACGCGACGTTTCGCGAAGCCATCGCGGAGGTCGCCCGCTCCCTTCGCGTCGGTTATGGGCTGGAGGAGGACGTCCAGATGGGTCCGGTCATCACGCGCGAGAGCAAGGCGCGGATCGAAGCCCTCATCGCTCGGGGGGTGAGCGAAGGCGCAACCCTGCTTCTGGATGGACGCGACGCGAGAATTCCCAACTACGAGCGCGGCAACTTCCTCAAGCCGACGCTTCTGGATGACGTCCCTCTGGGCAGCGAAGTCTGGCAGACGGAGATCTTCGGACCCGTTCTCAGCCTCATGCGCGCGGCGACGCTGGATGAGGCCATCGCCATTCTCTCTCGCCACAGCTACGGCAACATGGCTTCGATCTTCACCCGCAACGGCGCGGCCGCGCGCAAGTTCCGATACGAAGTGCCCGCTGGCAACATCGGCATCAACGTCGGCGTCGCGGCGCCCATGGCCTTCTTCCCCTTCAGCGGATGGAAGGAGAGCTTCTTCGGCGTCGCGCACGGACAGGGTCGAGATGCCGTCGAGTTCTACACCGAGAAGAAAGTCATCGTCGAACGCTGGCCCGAAGAATGGACGCGCCTGTAGCGACAGGATGCTCAGAGACGATGGGTCATGATCGAAGGCGAGAATCTCTTGTCGTCCCGGACCAAACAGGGGCTTGCGTTCGGAGTTCCTGAAGAATTTTCTCTCTTTTCACCCGGATTTTACGCCGGGGGGATATACTCTCGATCTCAACTCTCGATGAGGAGGGAAGCCTATGTGGCGCAAGCAGCTTGGGATCGCCTGTTTGTGGATGCTCTGCGCGGGATGGATCCTGTGCGGAGCGGTGCAAATCCACACGGCCAGTCTCACGGGGCTGGTCACAGACCCGACCGGTGCGGTGATCGCCAATGCGACCATCACGGCGAAGAATAAAGCGACGGGCGTCGAGTATTCGGCGGTCACCAACGAGGCGGGGTATTACACCTTCGCGAGTCTGCCCATTGGAACCTACACGATCACGGCAGAAGCCCAGGGCTTCAAGAAATTCGTCCGCGAGAACGTCGTCCTCGAGGTGGGACAGCGGGCGCGCTTGGATTTCACGCTCGAAGTCGGAGAGATCGCCGAGACGGTTCTCGTCGAGGCTCAGACCCCCCTGCTGGCGACTCAAGAAGCCTCTCCCGGCGCTGTCGTGCAGAACCGGATGGTGACGGATCTGCCGCTCAGCATGCGCAACTGGGATGATCTCATGGGTCTGATCGCCGGCGTTCAGGGGGATCGCTACACGGAGGAAGGGGGCGCGACAGCCGCCGGACGCACAGGCGGAGTCAACGTGCACGGCGTGCGCTCGCTGCAGAACAACTTCATCCTCGACGGCGTGGATAACAACTCCATCTCCACGAACGTGCAAGAGCTGACCACTCAGGTCGTGCGCCCGTCGGTGGATTCCATCCAGGAGTTCAAGATCATCACGAATCCCTACTCGGCGGAGTACGGACGCAGTCCCGGCGCGGCCATCAGTGTGACGACCAAAAGCGGGACGAACGAACTGCACGGGACGGCCTACTGGTTCGGGCGCAACGACATCTTCGACGCGACGAGCTTCTTCCTGAATCGCGCGGGAGCCAAGAAAGCGAAGAACCGACAGAATCAGTTCGGTTTCAATGTGGGAGGGCCGATCGTCCGGAACCACGCCTTCTTCTTCTTCGACTACGAAGGCACGCGCATCCGGCGAGGCGTGACGCGCCTGGGGAACGTTCCGTTGCCGAACGAGCGCATCGGCGACTTCTCCGCACCCGGATATGCGAAGATCTTCGATCGCGTGGGAGACTGTCGCGCGAAAGTTCCCACGGCCTTCAATCCCGACGGCTCCTTCAAGGACAACAAGATCCCGCCCGAGTGCATTGATCCGGTTGCCAAGCGAATCCTCGACATGGTCCCTCTGCCCAATCTCCCCGGCTCGGGACCTCTCGGAAACGTCTTCAATTTTCTGCGCACGCCGACGCTCATAGACGACACGGACAAGTTCACCGTGCGCGGCGATTGGCAAGTCGATGCGAACAATAACCTCTTTGTGCGCTACACCTTCTCGGATCGGTTCCGCTTCGTTCCCGGAATGTTCGGGGGGATCATTGACGGGACGTCCACATCGGCCTTCGGTCGGCTCTTCATGAAAGGCCATGCGGCGGTGATCGGATGGAATCGCACGCTGGGAGCGCGGGCGCTCAATGAGTTCCGGCTCGGATGGGGGCGCAACGCCTCTAATGGGGTGCAGGATCCGTTTGGGAAGAACACGCTCGCCGAGTTCGGGATCCTGGGCGTTCGGGACGATCCGCTCTACAGTGGCGGCCTGCCGGCCATTCGCATTCAGGCGCGCGGGGGCACGCAGACGATTCCGGGCGGTCAGGGGGGAGGGCTGGATCATCTGGGCTCGCCCGTTTTCCTGCCCAAGTTCCAATTCACGAACCAGTTCCAGTGGTGGGACATGATGAGCCTCACGATCGGTCCGCACCAACTCCGCTTCGGCGTGGATGTGCGTCTGCCCATGCGCAATATCTATCTGGACCTGCCGGCGCTGCGCGGGGACTGGACCTTTGATGGGAACCGCACAGGCATCGGCATGGCGGACTTCCTGCTCGGCTATCCCTCGTCCGCTCAACTGACGAATCCGCATGTCGTGGACGCGCGCCTCTGGATGGCCTCCTTCTTCTGGCAGGACGATTGGAAGGTCACGCCGAAGCTCACGATGAATCTCGGATTCCGATACGACTTCGCGACATGGCCCTACGAAGGGAGGGATCGTCTGACGAATCTGGATCCGAAGACGGGACGGCGGTTCACCGCCCGATCCTTCCCGGGATTCGACTCTTCTCCGGTGGGCAAGAGCCTCGTGCAGTCGGACAAAAACAATGTCGCGCCGCGCATCGGGCTGGCCTACCGCGTGACGCCGAATACGGTCCTGCGCACCGGATACGGCCGATTCTTCATGCTCTTTGAGCGCGCGGGAAGCGAGGATCAGCTCGGGCTCAACCTCCCCTGGGTCGTCAACAACGTGGTGACGGCTCCCAATCCCAACACGACGGCCAACAATATGCGCTTGCGCACAGGTTTCAATCTCTCGCTCGATCCGAGCGCCGTGGATCCGCGCAACGTGCGACTTCGCGCCGTGAATCCCGAGGCGGTGATTCCGACGGTGGATCAGTGGAACTTCGGCATCCAGCGGCTGCTGCCGGGCAACCTCGTCGCGACGATTGATTACGTGGGGACGAAAGGAACGCATCTCTCCGTCCTGCGCAACCTCAACCAGCAATTCTTCAATCCCGATGGGACGCCCACGGGGATCATCCCCTATCCGGACCTGGGACCGATCGAGTACCGGGACAATATGGGGAACTCGAGCTACCACGGGATGGAAGTGACGGTGGAGAAGCGCTTCAGCCACGGATTGGCCTTCCGTGGCGCGTGGACCTGGTCCAAGTCCATTGACTATGCCATGGAGCATCTGTTCACCGGCGGTTCGGGAAGCTTCCTTCAGAACGCGCATAACATCCGCGAGCGGCGCGGACCGAGCGATTTCGATTACCGCCACCGCTTCGTCCTCGCCTACAACTACGAGCTGCCTTTCGGGCGCGGGCGCGCCTATTTGAACGAGGGAGCCCTCGCGCATATTCTGGGAGGATGGCGGATCAGCGGCATCACCACGATGCGGACGGGCCGTCCCTTCACGATCCGCGCGGGAGCGAACGATACGGCCATCGGTGGACCTCGCGGGGGAGGCATGGTCAACGCGCTCGCCGATTGCCTCCGCGATCCGACCCTGCCCGAAGACCAGCGCTCGGTGGATCGCTGGTTCGATACGACGGCCTTCCGCGTGCCGTCTCCGGCGCGACTGGGAACGTGCGGACGGAACACGGTCTATGGGCCGGGTCTGGTGAACTTCGACTTCGCGCTCGCGCGCACATTTGAGTACTTCGGCGAAGGCCGACGCCTGGAGTTCCGCTGGGAGATGTTCAACATGACCAACACCCCGCAGTTCGGACTTCCCGAGCGAAACGCTTCCAGCGGCGCCTTCGGACGCATCGGGAGCCTCGCCGGAGATCCGCGCGTCATGCAGTTTGCGCTGAAGTTCTACTTCTGAATCTGAAAGCGTGACAGGGCGCAGGGCGTCTTCGGGCGCCCTGCGCCTTCGCGAAGAGCTATGCTTGGGACGGTGAGAGGGTGTCTCGCCTTCGGGTGGCTCCTCGTTTTTCCCCTCTCTTTTTCTCAATTTCCTCCCCAGCCTTCTGAGATCGTCTTTCACGGGACGGTCACGCGCGCCGATCACGGGACGTATATCGTGCGGGAATTCGTCGTCCCCGAGCCCCTGGAGCGCCTGGAGGTCGAATACACCTATACCCACCGGGGTGAGGGCACGACGCTGGATATCGGCCTGTTCGATCCGGTGCGCTTTCGCGGCTGGAGTGGAAGTGAGAGGACGAGCTTCTTTCTGACGTGCGAGGAGGCTACGCCTTCCTATCTGCCCGGAGAACTGCCGGCCGGGACGTGGCGGCTTCTTCTCGGAGTGCCGCACATTCGCCCCGATCAGGTCTCGCACTACACGGTCCGCATCCGATGGGTCCCGGCGCGATCGCGCGCGTGCTCGACGCCCGGCGTGAGTCCGCCTCGAGTTCTGAAAGCGGGTCCGGGATGGTACCGCGGCGATCTCCATGCCCACAGCGGGCACAGCGACGGACGGTGCCGCAACGAGCAGGGAGTGCTGGTTCCCTGTCCGGTCTTTCGCGTCGTGCAGGCGGCTGCCGCTCGCGGCCTGGATTTCTTCGCTCTCACTGATCACAACACGACGAGCCATCACGCCGAAATGCGCCGCCTTCAGGAATACTTCACCGCGCTTCTGCTTCTGCCCGGGCGCGAGCTGACGACCTATCGGGGGCACGCGAACATCTACGGCACAAGCGCCTTCATTGACTTTCGCCTGCGATGGCAGGGGCGAACGATCAACGACATTTTGGATGACGTCCATCGCGCCGGGGGCCTGATCTCGATCAATCATCCGACGCATCCGACCGGCGAGCAATGCATGGGATGCGGATGGGAAGAGACGGAGACGACCGACTTCCGCAAGGTGGATATGATCGAGATCATCAACGGGAATCGCGTCGAAGGTCCTTTGAGCGGAATCCCCTTTTGGGAGGCGCGCCTCAACGAAGGCTATCGGATCACGGGCATCGGAGGCAGCGATGATCATCGCGCGGGCAGCGGCGAGCATCCGGATCACGTCATGGGCGTCCCGACGACCGTCGTCTATGCCACGGAACTCTCCGAGCCCGCCCTTCTCGCAGGATTGAAAGCGGGCCGCGTCTTCATCAAAACGCGCGGGCCTGAAGGGCCCGATCTCTTCCTCTTCGCTGAGGACGGGCGCGGCCGTCGCTACATGATGGGGGATGAGGTCCCCCTCACTCGCGCGGGCGAGCCCGTCACCCTTCACCTTGACGTGAAGGGGGGAGCCGGGCAGATGGTCGAGGTCATCTCCGGCGGCCGCGTGGTGATTCGCCTTCGCGTGGACGCGCCGGATTTCTCGCAGCGCCTCCCCTGGAGCGCCGAACCCGGCATATGGGTCCGACTCAACCTGCGCGACGAAAGAGGGATCACCGCCCTCACCAATCCCATCTATTTCGCGCCCTTGGAGAGGCGCGAGCGGAGGACCTCTTCACCGGGAGGACGAAGATGAGCAGCAGAAGCCCTGGCGTTTTCTTCGCAGGCCTCATTCTCAGCGCTCTGGTCACGAATGCGCTTCCCCCTCTTTTCGCCCGATCTCCGGATCGGAACGCGATCTTTCGGAGGCTGGAAGCGGCAACGGTTCTCCCGCTTTCCCCCTGGCGCTTCAAAGAGGGGGATGTCTTGCGGGGCGAGGCCGTGAACGTGGATGATTCCACCTGGGCCTCATTCCCCGTCGGGGGAGAGTGGAGCACAGGTCCGGCCTGGTTCCGATATCGCGTGATCCTCCCGCAGACGATCGGCGGATACGACATTCGCGGAGCGAAGCTCCGCTTGCGCATCCGAATCGTAGGGGAGAATCCGGTTCATCTCACCGTCTTCTTCAACGGAGAGAAGAAAGCCGAAGGGAACGATCTGGACCCCATCGTCCTGACCGAGAGCGCACAGGCGGGCGATGAGTTCGT
Source organism: uncultured Clostridia bacterium (assembly GCA_964615335.1). Classification (GTDB taxonomy): domain Bacteria; phylum Acidobacteriota; class Blastocatellia; order HR10; family HR10; genus HR10. Next base: position 11,768 of record CAZTMT010000001.1, on the reverse strand, counting down.
GATCGCCGTGCGGGCGAATGTGCCCGGCGGACGCACGTGGGTGCGCGCCGGACAGCTCGAGGTCGAAGCCCCTCCGTCTCGCCCCGATCCGAGAACCTTCCTGCAGGAGTGCCAGGTCATCGAACAGCTCCTGAAGACTCGAAAAGAGGATCGCGCTCAGTGGGAACGTCATCTGGATGCGGCTCTGGCCAAGCTGGATCTAGAGGCCCTGGATCGAGGCGACCAGATCTCTTTCGATCGCTCCCTGCGCGAAGCGCGCGAGGCGCTGGCTCCTCTGCTGCCTCTTCTGCGGGAATTCTCCATCCGCGCCGTCGGGAACTCGCATATTGACCTGGCCTGGCTCTGGCCCTGGACGGAGACCGTGGAGATCGTGCGCGACACCTTCTCCACCGTCCTTCAGTTAATGCAGGAGTTCCCGGAGTTCACCTTCGCGCACGGAGCGGCTCAAACCTATGCCTGGATGGAGGAGAAATATCCCAAGCTCTTCGAGCGGATTCGGGAGCGCGTCCGCCAGGGGCGATGGGAGATCGTCGGAGGCGTCTGGGTCGAATCGGATATGAATCTGCCGCACGGGGAGTCACTCGTTCGCCAATTCCTCCACGGGACGCGATATTTCAAGGAGAAATTCGGCGTGGATGTGCGCGTCGGATGGAATCCGGACGCGTTCGGCTACAACTGGCAACTGCCGCAAATCCTGAAGAAGTCGGGGATGGATTTCTTCGTCACCCAGAAGATCTTCTGGAATGAAGTCACGCGCTTCCCCTATCGGCTCTTCTGGTGGGAAGCTCCCGATGGGAGTCGCGTCCTCACCTATTTCCCGAACCACTACGGGAATCCCATCGAGCCCGTCCCGATGGCCACGGATCTGGCCGACTACGCGGCGGCGACAGGCCACCGCGAGTACATGCACCTGTACGGCGTGGGCGATCACGGAGGAGGACCCACGCGGAGCATGCTGGAGACGGCCGCGCGATGGCGCGCGCCTCAGGCTCTGTATCCGAGATTGTTCTTCGGCACGGTGCAGGAGTTCTTCGAGCGCGCGAGCGCACAACTTTCGCAATTGAACCCTCCGGTGTGGCGCGATGAGCTGTATCTGGAGACCCATCGGGGCACGTACACGAGCCAGGCCGAGACGAAACGGAACAATCGCCAGAGCGAGATCCTTCTCCTCAATGCGGAGAAGTTCTCGTCACTGGCGCACCTGTTCGGACATCCCTATCCGCACGGCGAGCTGGATGTCGCGTGGAAGAAAGTGCTCTTCAATCAATTCCACGACATTCTTCCCGGCAGCAGCATCGCGGCCGTGTACAAAGATGCCGCCCGCGATTACGCCGAGGTTCGCCGCATCGGTCGCGAGGTCCTCGAGGGGGCCGTGCGCGAACTGGCCGACCGGATTCAGACGAAAGGGCCGGGCCTCCCGCTCATCGTCTTCAATCCGCTCTCCTGGGCGCGCACGGATCTGGTTGAGGCGACGCTCACATTTCCCGATCCGGTCTCAAACGTCGAGGTCCGCGATCCCCGAGGCCGACGTCTCATCTCCGAGGTGATCGCGCGCGATCCGCAGACGAACCGCGTGCGAATTCGTTTCATCGCCGAGGACGTCCCTCCTTTGGGATACGTCGTCTTTCGCGTCATCCCCACCGCCCGACCGTCTCCCGCGGGCTCGTCGCTTGTGGTCTCCGGCCTGACGATGGAGAACGAATTCTTCCGCGTCACGGTGGACCCGCGTTCGGGATGTCTCACCAGTCTGTACGACAAGATCCAGCACCGAGAAGTCCTCGATGACTCGCGCTGCGGCAATCTCCTGCAGACGTTCTACGACAAACCCTCCGTCTACGACGCCTGGAATATTGATGCGAACTTCGAGGAGAAGAAATGGGAGCTGCGTCAGGCGGAAGAGGTGAGGGTCCTGGAGAAGGGACCCACCCGCGCGGTGATCCGCGTGGTGAAGAAGTTTCAGAATTCGACAGTCATCCAGGACCTCACCCTCTATCCGAAGATCCCGCGCATAGATTGTCGCATGGAGGTGGATTGGCGCGAGAAGCACATCTTGCTCAAGGTCGCCTTTCCCGTCTCCGTCCGGAGCCCGAAGGCGACCTTCGAAATCCCCTTCGGTTCGATTCAGCGTCCGACGACGCGACGCACGCCCGAAGAGCAGGCGAAATTCGAGGTCCCCGCTCTCTTCTGGGCGGATCTCTCGGATGGAACGTACGGGGTCAGCCTCCTCAACGACAGCAAATACGGCTACGACGTGCGCGACAACGTCCTGCGCCTGACGCTTCTGCGCTCGCCGGCCTATCCGGATCCCCATGCCGATGAAGGCATTCACCGCTTCACATACTCGCTCTATCCGCACGCGGACGATTGGATTCAGGCGGGAACGGTTCACCGGGGATACGAGCTGAACTATCCGCTCATCCCCTATCCGACCTTCGGGCACAGCGGATCGCTTCCCCCCGTCCACTCCTTCCTCCGCGTGGACCCGGACACGGTGATCCTCACCGCGTTGAAGAAAGCCGAGGACTCCGAGGCGTGGATCCTCCGCTTCTACGAATTCGCCGGGAAGCCGGCAGAAGTGACCATCTCCCTGCCGAAGCCCCCGAGAGCGGCGACGGAAGTCACTCTCATGGAGAAGGAGATTGCTCCCCTGACCATCCGCGGACGCACGGTGAGCGTTCCGACGCGTCCTTATGAGATCAAGACGGTGAAGATCGAGTTCTGAGCGCGCATGAGACGCCGACATCAAGGGAAGAGGCGACCCAGCGCACTGCTCATGATCGGGCTCGCGGGCATGATCCTGGCGGAAATCCCAATCCGGGGGATTTCAGAGGCGCCGTCTCCTCCCCGCGCGACGCAGGTTCTCTTCGAGCGCTCCGTTCGCGTGGATGCCGAGTCGGAGGTCACGGCGGATCTCCGGGCCAGAGCAGAGGGAGCGAACTGGGGAGAGAAAGGGCGCGAAGCCGCCGTGCTTCAGGTGTTCATCAACGAGCGGTATCACCAGGACGTGATCCTCTTTGCCGGAGACATCTCGTTCCGCTATTCCCTGCATCTGGGGAGGATGAGCCCGGGGAGCCACACGATCCGCCTCGTCTGGGATCGCGCCCGATCGGCCCCGCGTGTCTCCTCGGTGTATGTCGAGGACTTCGCGCTTCGCTTTGTCCGGCGCGAGGATCCGGAATTCCTCCCGCTCGCTCACGCGCCGATTCTCTACGCGCGCCCCAACAGCATCGGGCGATTCACGGACATCCCTCTCCTCATGTGGTACGAGATGGCGCGCGAGCAGAAGACGCTCACCATCCGCTATAGCGTCGTCTTCAGCAACGAAGATGGGGGGACGGAGACCAACGCCCTCATGGCGCGATGGGGGCGAGCGACCGACATCGAGTGGGTATACGAAGTGAGCCTGACGCCCGAAGGGCGCGTGCGAGAGGCCCGCTATCAAGGCCCGCGCCATCGCACGCGTCGCTTCCGAGGACGACGCGAGGGAGATCATCCCCTTCTGCTGGTCCTCACCGATAACAACAACTTCTCGGATCGAGGGCGCTCGCCGATGCGGTTCGCCCTGCGCCCGATCCCCTTCGATGCGAGCGCTGTCGCCCGAGAGGAGGCGATGGATCAGAATCCCTGGACCTATCGCCTCATGGCCGAGGAGCTGAAGCGAGAGGGAAAGCTCTGCGAAGCTCTTCGCATCGGTCAGTGCATCCTTGATCCCCGCCGCTATCTCTATATCGAAGCGACCACGGAGCTGCGGGACGCTCGCGTGAGCTTCGCCGTGAAACTCGCGGGAAATCCCATCTGGTACACCTCGAATCTGGGCCTTGCGTCCTTCGCTCTGGAACGGAACGGACATGTGCGGACGACAATCCCCTTGCCCGAAGGCGCGAGTCTGTCGCAGATCGAACGGCTTCTTGTCCGATGCGATGCGCTCGCGGAAGCGGCTGAGGAGACGCTCGCCCGCGCTGGCTGCCTGATTCGAGATGTCCGGAAAGTTTTCTTCCTGGATTCGGAGTTTCGTCCGAATCCCCCCCTTCCGGTTCGAACGGAACCGGTTCGCCTTCGAATCGGAGAGATGCGGGAGATCTGGCCATGAGTGAGACCATGCGCGCTGTTGTCTTTCATGGAGAGGGGCGATGGGGAATCGAATCGCGCCCCATTCCGTCTGTGAAGAACGAGGACGAAGTGCTTTTGAAAGTGGAACGCGCGAGCATCTGTGGGACGGACCTTCACATCCTCGCCGTTCCTCCGGGGCATCCGGCGACTCCGGGGACGATTCTCGGCCACGAGTACGTCGCGACGGTCGTCGAAGTCGGACCTCGTGTGCGCCATCTGAGTCCGGGAGATCGCGTGGTGGTTGATCCCAATATCACCTGCGGCCTGTGCGCATATTGCCAGCGCGGCCTCTCGAACCTCTGCGAGGATATGACGACGCTGGGCATTTTCCGCCACGGAGGTCTCGCGGAATGGAGCGTCGCTCCGGCTCGGGCTCTTCATAAGATCAGCCCCCAGGTTCCCTTGGATCGCGCGACTCTGGCGGAACCCTTCGCCTGCGTGCTTCACTCATTTGAGAAATCTGCTTTCATCCCTGGGGAGAGCGTCGCCATCTTAGGGGGCGGACCGATCGGACTCATGTTCTTGATGCTCTACAAGGCCGCCGGCGCCTATCCCGTATGCGTCATCGAACCCGTTGAGTTCCGACGCCGCATGGCCGAACACCTGGGCGCGGATGCCGCGCTGGACCCGAGAGCTTATGACATCGCCCAGGAGATCAAGGCGCTCACGGGCCTGGGCGCCGACATCGTTGTGGAAGCTGTCGGGACTCTGCTGCCGGAAGCCGTGCAGGTGGTGCGGCGCGGCGGGCGCATCATCCTCTTCGGGATGAACCTTCACGCCGAGCGAGAGATCACTCAATACTGGCTCACGCGCTACGAGATCTCGATTCTCGGCTCCTATATTCAGCGCACGGCCTTCCCCAAAGTCGTGCGCGTGCTGGAATCCGGATCGCTCCCTCTGGAGAAGCTCGTGACGCATCGGCTGAAGCTCGAAGCTATCGAAGAGGGTTTTCATGCCCTGCGGGCGGGGGAAGCACTCAAAGTCGTCGCCATCCCGTGAGATCTCGCGGAAATCCCCCCCTTGACGAAGAGGGGGGATGCTTCGATAATTGGAAGCGGTATGGCGCTCACGGATGCGGAGTTTCGCGACCTGGTCCGACTCCTGGAGCAACATCCGGAGTGGCGCGAAGAGCTGCGACGGCTGTTGCTGACGGAGGAGCTTTTGTCTCTGCCGCCCCTTGTCCGGGAATTGAGCGAAGCGATCAAATCCTTGATCCGGGTTCAACAGCAGGTGCAGGAGAGTGTGACCGTCTTGGCTGAGGCTCAACGGCGGACGGAAGAACGCGTCACGCGATTGGAAGAGCGCGTCGCCCGGCTCGAAGAGGCTGTCACAGTTCTGGCCGAAGCCCAGCGGAGGACAGAAGAGCGCGTCACCCGGTTGGAAGAGGCCGTCACCGCTTTGGCCGAGGCCCAGCAGCGAACGGAGGAACGCATCTCACGACTGGAAGAAGCTGTCACTGCCTTGGCTGAAGCCCAGCTTCGAACCGAGGAGCGTGTCGCCCGAGCCGAAGAGCGTTTGGCTCGCCTGGAAGAGATCGTCGCAGCCCTGATTGAAGCTCAACGGCATGCCGAGGAGCGACTGGCTCGCTTGGAAGAAGCTGTCGCGGCTTTGGCTGAGTCCCAGCGCCAGATGCAGGAGCGCCTGGCCCGAGCCGAAGAGCGTTTGGCTCGCCTGGAAGAGATCGTCGCAGCCCTGATTGAAGCTCAACGGCATGCCGAGGAGCGACTGGCTCGCTTGGAAGAGACCGTCGCGGCTTTGGCCGAAGCTCAACGCCAGGTAGAAAAACGCGTCGCTCGGCTGGAAGAGGCCATGGCGACTTTAAGCGAAGAAGTTGCGGCTTTGGCCCATGCTCAGCAACGAGCAGAGCAGCAGATTGCCGTCCTCACCTCGACTGTGGATCTGCTGACGAAACGAGTAGATGCGATAAGTCAGGATGTCGGGCGCCTGAAAGGATTTCACCTGCAGCATCAATATGAGCGTCACGCCCCGGCTTACTTCCGCCGCCTCGCCCGAAGGATCCATGTCCTTTCGAGCGAAGAACTGGATGCTCTGTTGGATCGCGCTGTGGAGGAAGGGCGATTGAGCGATTCGGAGGCCGATGAGATCATCCAGACGGATCTCGTTATACGGGGACGCCATCTGGAGACGGGAAGCGAGCTCTATTTGGTCGTCGAAGTCTCCTGGGGGATCGGCCTCTCCGATGTCGAACGGGCGGCTCGACGGGCGCTGTTGCTCGCGCAACTTGGCCTTTCGACGGTTCCCGTCGTCGCGGGCGAGAGTATCACGGATGAAGCTCTGCGCCTGGCCCAGCGCCTGAGCGTCTGGCAGGTGCTCGATGGGCGGGCGATTCCTCCGACGGAGATCTCTCCTCCTCCCGAGGCGGAAGGGGAGTCCCCCCCTCCCGCGCCGTGAACCTGTGCCGCGCCCACCCGCTGTCTTTCCGGAGGCCCGTCGCATCAAATCTCAGAACACTATGACGCACCCTCAGGCTCTGCTTCACCTGGAAGGTGTGAGGAAAACGTTCGGGGGGATTGTCGCCTTAGATGACGTGGACTTCGACGTGCAGCCGGGCGAAGTCCATGCGCTCATCGGGGAGAATGGCGCGGGGAAGTCCACGCTCATGAAAATCGCGACAGGGGTCCATTTGGCCGATCACGGGCGCATCCTCTGGAAAGGGCGACCGGTGAGATTGCGCAGTCCGCGCGACGCGCACCGCCTGGGCATTCGTATGGTGCATCAGGAGCTGACGCTTGTGCCCTCGTTGAGTGTGGGGGAGAACATCTTTCTCGGGCACCTTCCGAGTCGACGCATGCTCCTCTCCTGGGTGCACTGGAGCGAAATATACGAACGCGCCCGTTTGTTGCTTGAGGAGCTTGGCCACGCTGTGGATCCGAAGCGTCCGGTGAGCGAGTTGAGCGTAGCCGAGCAGCAGCTTGTGGAGATCGCTCGGGCTCTGGCAGCCGAAGCCGAGCTTCTCATTTTGGACGAGCCGACATCCCCCCTCTCCGAACGCGAAGCGGAACGCCTCTTCCAGACGCTCGCGCGATTGAAAGCGCGAGGCATAGGCATCGTCTACATCACGCATCGGATGAAGGAGATCTATCAGGTGGCCGATCGCGTGACCGTCCTGCGCGATGGCCGGCGCATTCTGACCAAACCTATTGGCGAGACCAGCCCCGAGGAACTGGTGCGCGCCATGGTCGGCCGAGAGCTGAAGGAGTATTTTCCCGAACGCACATCCGGGGCGACGGGCGAGCCCGTGCTCCGCGTCGAAAGACTGACGGTTCCCGGAAAGTTCTACGACATCACCTTCACTCTGCATCGAGGGGAGATCGTGGGCCTGGCGGGCGTGGTCGGAGCGGGACGGACGGAACTGCTGGAGGCTCTCTTCGGCGCGCACGAGAACGTGTCGGGGACGATCTTCCTCGATGGGCGCCCGGTAGTCCTTCGGACGCCCGAAGACGCTGTGCGCCACGGCCTGGCTCTGGTGACCGAGGATCGGAAAGCGAAGGGGCTCATCCTCAACGCCTCGGTGCGCGTGAACATTGTGCTCGCCGCTCAGAGGCGATGGGCGCGCCTAGGCCTGTGGGTGAACCGGCGCGCGGAAGAGCAAATCATCGGGCGCCTGCTCAGCGAACTTCACGTGAAGACGCCTCATCCCGATCATCCGGTCGGACTGCTGAGCGGAGGGAATCAGCAGAAGGTCGTCCTGGCCCGCTGGCTCTCTCTGAATCCGCGCGTCTTCTTGCTGGATGAGCCCACGCGCGGCATTGATGTCGGATCGAAGATGGAGATTTACGAGCTGATCCGGCGCCTGGCTGCGCAGGGAGCGGCCATTCTTCTGGTCTCTTCGGAGCTGGAGGAGATCCGGCGCCTGGCCGATCGTGTCCTCGTCATGCATCGAGGAAGAATCGTCGGAGAACTGCGACGTGAAGAGGCGACCGACGAGCGCATCCTCTACCTCGCCACCGGAGGGGGAAGATGACCCGAGAGATCTCTTCGGAAGATCGCCTGACGATCGCGGCCGGTCGAATGTTCCGCGGGGAATGGGTCCTGCCGCTTCTGCGACGGTTCGGCCCGCTTCTGGCCTTGCTGCTGATGAGCGGAGCGCTGGCGTTTCTGTCTCCTCACTTCCTCACTCTCGAAAACGCCCTGAATGTCTTTCGGCAATCGGCCATCAACGCGCTTCTGGCCCTGGGGCAACTGCTGGTCATCATCACGGCGGGGATTGATCTCTCGGTGGGTTCCATCCTGGGGCTCTGCTGCGTGCTGGTCGCCATGATGTTGAAGGCCGGGATCTCCGCGCCGGCGGCCATCGGGATGACGCTCCTGCTGGGAACCGCGCTCGGGATGATCAATGGAGCTCTGCTGACGAAGCTGCGCCTGCCGCATCCTTTCATCCCGACGCTCGGAATGATGAACGTCGCGCGCGGATTGGCGCTTGTGCTCTCGGGGGGGTTCCCCATATCCGAACTCCCCGAGGACTTCCGCTTCTGGGGAGCCGGAGAGATCGGAGGTGTCCCCATGCCGGTCATCGTCGTTCTGGTCGTCTACGCCTTCTTTCACCTCTTCCTCACGCGGACGACTGTAGGGCGCGATATTTACGCCATCGGGGGGAACCAACAGGCGGCGCTCCTTTCGGGCATCCCTGTGGATCGGCGCCTCATTCTGGTCTATGCCACAAGCGGAGGATTGGCAGCCTTGGGTGCGATCATTCTGGCCGGACGGATGAACTCGGGATTCCCGCTGGCCGGCGTGGGGGCGGAGCTGGATGCCATCGCCGCCGTCATCATCGGAGGTGCGAGTTTCTTCGGAGGTGTGGGCACGGTCTGGGGGACGCTCGTGGGCGCCCTCCTTATGGGCGTGCTGCGCAATGGGCTGAATCTGCTGGACGTCTCCGCCTACTGGCAGACGACCGTCATCGGCGTGGTCATCGTCATCGCCGTCTGGGTAGACGTGATCCGACAACGAGCTGTGGAACGCCGGCGCCACCTCAGCCGATGAGAGAAAGCGCGCTTCCCTTCACCAGAAGCGACGCGTGAAATAGCTCGCGGGAATTCCCACAAGCTGAGCTGTGAGCGAGAAGCGCAGACTATCGTGCAAAAAGCAGACATGCGTGCAGAAACACCGATCGCGAGCGATCGCAGCGACTTCTTCTCGCCGCGCCGCCGAATCCCAGAAGGCCGCAAAATCCATGTCATAGCGGCGGAGATTCCCCAGCGGGGCGCGCAACTCGCAGGCGCGCACGTCTCCATTGAAATCAATCACTACGGCCGTCTCCCCGGCCGTGCACGGCATGGGCCAGGCTCTCCCCTGCGCATAATTGGCGAACTGAACCCGATGATGAAAAGTGAACGTCCCCACGTAGATCATCTGCTTGAACCAGCGGACCATCGCCCCCGGATCATCGAAGGCGCGCCGCGCATACTCCTGCTGAATGCGCGCGATCTCACGATAGAGCTTCCGTAACTCCTCCGGGGGAACAGCGAGAAGCTCCCGATCCAGAGGATCCCCGCGCACGATTTGAAAGTAATGGCCATCGAGAACCCCCTGCTTGAGGAAGTACTCGGCCAGGGCGATCAACTCCCCGTAGTTCTCCTGACAGATGACCGAGACGACGCCCACCCACAGCCGTCGTCGAAATCGCTCTCGCAAAGGCTGGATGCGCGCGATCGCTTCCTCGACCTTCGCGAAATTCCCCGGAACAGCTCGAATGCGATCGTGCGTCGCCGCCAATCCATCTACGGAGAAATTCAAATACACGGTGAGCCCCTCGTTCTCCTCCAGCATGCGCTCGACGAAAGCTCGGGGACGCTCCGGTTTCAATCCATTAGTGGGAAGGTTGATGTTCTCAATTCCGTTGTTTCGGTAAAAGAGCCGCACGATCTCCGGCAGGTCTTCCCGAAGCGTCGGCTCTCCTCCGCTGATGAGGAGCTCTGGAAAGCGAGGCATCGTGCGGGAGAGCTTCTCCAGCTCCGAGAACGTGAGATCCCCCTCCTGATTCAGGGCCGACCAGTAAAAGCACGTCCGACACTTCGCATTACATCGGGAAGTGACAAAGAGGATCACCGTATGTAAGCTCTTCTCCCGACGCAGATGTCGCAGATATCGAACGAAGGCCACAATCTGAGACACCTCGCCTTCTCCTTCCCCACGACCTCAAACTCCACAGTGCGCCCTAACCATATCAGAAGGGCGAACCGCATGTCAAATACCCGTGAGGTATCGTCCATCCCCCCTTCACGCGACAATGGCTTAGAATTATAATATGCGAGGCGTGAAGGCGAGCCATGAGGTAGGACAACCATGCCAAGAGACAAGAGTCCGAACAGCAGCCCACCCGCGAACAGAGCTGATGCGACTATCGGCTACGAAGCGGAGCTCGGGCGCATGGCGGACGCCCTGCGCGGCTCGATGGACGCGGCGGAGTACAAGCACGTGGTGCTGGGCCTCATCTTCCTGAAGTACATCTCCGACGCCTTCGAGGAGCACCGCAAGCGGCTGGAGCAGGAGCCCTACGCCGATCCGGAGGACCCTGACAAGTACCGGGCCGCGAACGTCTTCTGGGTGCCGCCCGAAGCCCGCTGGGAGCGGCTCCGGCAGAACGCCCGCCAGCCCACCATCGGTCAGATCGTGGACGAGGCGATGGAGGCAGTGGAGCGGGACAACCCCTCTCTAAAGGGCGTCCTCCCCAAGGACTACGCCCGGCCGGCTCTGGACAAGCAGCGCTTCGGGCAGCTGATCGACCTCATTACCAATATCCGCGTGGGTGATGCCGACGCCCGGGCCAAAGACGTCCTCGGCCGCGTCTACGAGTACTTCCTTGCGCATTTCGCCAGTGCCGAGGGCAAGAAGGGCGGCGAGTTCTACACGCCCCGGTGTGTGGTGCGCCTGCTCGTCGAGATGCTGGAGCCGTTCCGCGAGCGGGTCTACGACCCCTACTGCGGCTCGGCGGGGATGTTCGTGCAGTCGGTGGAGTTCATCGAGGCCCACGCCACGGGCAACGGAAACGGCGGCCGCGCCCGCGCTCAAATCAGCATCTACGGTCAGGAACTCAACTACACCACGTGGCGGCTGGCCAAGATGAACCTCGCCATCCACGGCATCGACGGCCAGATTGAGCAGGGCGACACGTTCCACAACGACCGCTTCCCCGATCTCAAGGCCGACTTCATCCTGGCGAACCCACCGTTCAACATGAAGGAGTGGGGCGGCGAGCGCCTGCGCGAGGACAAGCGCTGGAAGTACGGCGTCCCGCCCGTGCACAACGCCAACTTTGCCTGGGTGCAGCACATCGTAGATAACGGCCTTTTGATGCAGCAGCGGCAAGGATCCACATGGGATCGGTAATTCTGCTATTGAGTGTATTCTTCTTGGTTGCTACGGCGACCTCTGTCATTGTTTGGCTATACCTGCGATACCGCAGCAGACGGCAGCTAAGGCAATCTTCACTAACGGTGGGAAAACAACCGACAGCGGTCGAGAAAACGCAGCCGACCCTAGTAAGGGAAGTTCGACCCGTCGCGCCAGAGGAACGAGAAGCGATAGTAACGGGACAAGCCCAATCCGCAGCAGTCGAGAAAGCAATAGCAACACCGGAAGCGGGAACGCAAGTGGGGGTTACACCGGAAGCGCAGCCGATGCTCGTTCACGAAGCG